>DATJBS010000084.1:0-2082 GCA_035515235.1 Chitinophagales bacterium | reverse complement strand
TTGACTTTTATTTTGAAGCAAACCATTGGGAATGCTATAAAGTACTCGTACGAAGGTGGCGAAGTGAGAATGATTGTCAGTAAAGAATCAGAAGGATGTACCATTCTGATAGAAGATTATGGGATGGGCATGAATAAACGGGTGCAAGAGAATCTGTACACATTAAATGGTTGTCCCTATTTGGGATCTATGCATGAGAAAGGAGCCGGTTTGAGCTTGGTTGTGATAAAAGATTTTGTTGAAAAACTGGGTGCAAAAATGGATGTTTCTTCTACAATTGGTGAAGGAACTACCGTAACTTTTATATTTGATGAAAATAAGATTTGACCTTATCCGTGAAAATAATCTTTTATGCATAAATTTAACTGAAAAATAATTGGCTTATATTAATTCTTTATGTAACTTGCGTACGAGATCAATATTTCAGAGAAGAAGTTTAAAGAAACAACATTTAGCGGATGATTTATATACAATCAGATTGATAATCAGAGAACTCAATAAATCTGCTTATTAGATTTTGATTTAACCTGTTTTCATTGAAAAACATGTAGAAATTGTACAACTTTATAAGCAGAAATTAATAATTAATATAAAAGATATGGGGAAAAAGATTCTTTTAGCCGATGATCACGGAGTGGTCCGACTGGGACTTTCCTTAATTATCAAAAAGTTGAGACCGGATTCTATTGTCACGGAGGTGGATGATTACCAAAAGGTCATGAATATTATTAAAGATCAATCGTTCGATCTGGTTATATTAGATTTGAATATGCCGAACGGTAATTTTCAAGAAGCCTTACAGGCTATTAAGCTTAAGAATCCACAAACTAAGGTGATGATTTTTTCGTCGCAAGACGAAAGTCTTTACGCCATCCGCTATTTAAAAATGGGTGCAGATGGCTTTTTACACAAATTAGCAGATGAAGATATTATAAACAGAGCCTTAACCAAAATGCTGGATAAGGGTAGTTATATGAGCGAAGATGTAAAAGAATCATTGATTTTTAGCAATCTTCGTAACGATGACAATACTATCATTAATCCATTAGAAAAACTCACTAATAGAGAAATGGAAGTTGCAGAACGTTTAATTGCCGGCGAACCCATGAAAGAGATTTCGAATAATCTTAATCTGCATGCTTCCACAATAAGTACTTACAAAACACGAATCTTCGAAAAATTAGATATTCAATCGATACCGGAATTGATTAAGATATTTGATTTTTATGAAATATCCAAAGAGTAGTACCGGTTTTAAATCCAACAACTCTTCTATTTATCTGTTATTTATGTAACGCAATTGCCCTAAAGAGGTAGTTGCTTTTTTTTATCTCGCTTTTCTTATTTTAACGTAAATTCAATCTAATTAAATGAGATGTTGAGAGTTACAAGGAATTACATTGCTTTCAAATTTTTTTTATTAGTTAAATCTACTGATAGATTGAAACTTTATATCACTTTTATTTGCAAATGTAAAACATATTGCCTATATTTATAATTCATTAGTAAACGACACACTCTTTTTACTCAAAAATTTATTTAATTCATAAAATGTAAAGAAAACACAAGAGAAATGTAACAATTTAATTTAACTCTTAAAAACAGACTACTATGGATATCATGCCTTTTATTATAGCTGCCATGTTATTTTTAGTTCAGCTTTCAATGTATGCACAGTCAACAGGTCAAGTTACGCTTTCTATCAAACTTTACCCCATTCAAATTATTGAAGTGGAGCCTACCAAAACTCAAACACTTGAGGTTTTAAATGAAAGTGTTAATAATTCAATTAATCAATCCCCATCTCCTCAACAGTTATCCACTTATAGCACCAGTCAATATACATTGAAAGTGGAGAGTGTAAAAAGTGCAGCTAAACAAGCGTATTGCGCCTCAAGTGGAGTGCCTCCACGAAATAGCAGATCAATCAATGGAATTATCGATTTCGAATGTTGTAATTATGAAACCGATAGAGATCATCTCCATATGGTCTTTAGTATGGAGACGCTGTGAATAAAGGTCCTTCTGTCATCCTGAACGCAGTGAAGGATCCCATAAAGAGTTGCAGATAACTTGAAAAGA
>DATJBS010000083.1:0-60771 GCA_035515235.1 Chitinophagales bacterium | reverse complement strand
CATCACAGAAGAACAAATGCTAATTGTTCAAAACAAACTCAACAACAGAGAAAGAAAACGATTAGGATTTGTTTCTCCTATTAAATATCTTCAATCTTTATTACTAACAAAAGTTGCATTTAGAACTTGAATGTTGCATGACTTATTCTGTGATACCAATAGTATATAAAATCATAATACAATAGACCAATCAAAACTTGAATTG
This sequence comes from Chitinophagales bacterium, assembly GCA_035515235.1. Classification (GTDB taxonomy): domain Bacteria; phylum Bacteroidota; class Bacteroidia; order Chitinophagales; family JADIYW01; genus JAMLHH01. The sequence continues at coordinate 60,566 of DATJBS010000083.1, read as the reverse complement.
GGAAATATAATTCGCTTGGCCAAATTGAAAAGTCCCATGACATCTTGCTTAAAATTATTGGCGTAATAATTAGCACTAAGGCTATTGTATAAAGATTAGTAAAAGTACTTGTAAAATTAAAAATAATATTATTGAATGTTTGCATGTCGGGTTTATTCCAACTTCGATTGTGTGGAAAGAATTGCTCAAAAGTTATCACTAATATTAATAACAAAAATGTAAATAATCTTAGGTCTATTAAAAAAAGATATACAAAACTTGTATATAGAGCAATCCACGTAAAAGTAGATATAGTATAGTCTCTTTTTTTATTCAATGTAAAGTAAAGAGTTTGATGTATTTAAATTTATAAATTATTTAGATAAGGATATAATAATGTTCCATATTATTTTTCATTATTGGTACTTTAGATTAAAAATCGGACTCTATGCTTCTTAAAGCAAAATAATAAGAAATGCTCTAATCAATAAGTATATTACTATTTGTATTTTATTTATAAGGCAAAGAGAAATATTTGGCATAGACTACTTTTGTAAATATCCCTAACCTACTTAGCGCCCAAATTGGAAGTTTAAATGTTCTCATGATTTTATAACTGTTTGGATATTCCCAAAAATCTTTAGGTGGTAATTTCATATAGTTATCAAACTCTTTACGTTCTAAACCTAATCGTTTTATACATAGATTGATGACTTTTTCATCTTCTAAAACATAAGGTTCTTTAACTGAGTTGATAGCATCTTCTCTTTTCATCTGACCACTTCTAATTAATGCAGAATAAGCAATTAGTCTAAAGTCGATATTGAATTTTGTTCGATGTACATAAGTAATAAGGCTCCAATATAAATCGTCATAATAATGGGCTCCAGGATATACCCATTCTAACTCTTCACTTATTATTTTATCTGCTGTTTCTCTTACATAGGGATAATAATAAAATGGTGCGAACGTCTTTATTCTATGTGCAACTGAATAAAAAAGCATTTCTTTTATTCCTAAATTATATCCTGGGTTATTTGGTTCCCATTTTCGAAGTGGATAACTTCCAAATCTTTTATGTTGGGAACGAAGAAAGTCTCCGTCAAAATATGCCCAAGATATGGGTCTTATTCCTTCTGTTCTGAAACTCTGTCCATATAATATAGTCTTTATCTTCTCTTTATATGCGACTCCATATAATGATGAACCAATCCCAACATCAGTACCGTTATTTAACATCGGTGTAGATGCTTTTAAGTCCATGATTTTCAAATCCTTGCATTCTCTAAAGTCTGAAGTGATTGTCCTCAAATCTACTCCCAAAATACGCACAGCATTGAGCATGTTTTCCCCAGCTGTAGGATTATCAAAACCATCATTAAAATGTACAGCTAAAGGTCTTAATTTCCATACTCTTACAGCTAGATAAAGTAAATAAGTACTATCTCTTCCTCCACTTAATCCAACAATACAATCGTATTTTTTGCCCTTTCCTTCAAGTTTTATTTTATTGATTTTCTTGTCTAAATTAGTTAATGCTTCCTCGTTTTCAGGATACAACTTACAAAGTTCTTCATGAAAATCACAAAGAGAACATTCTCCATCAGTTTTAAAAGATATTCCAGGAATAGTATTATCAGCTATACATTTTGTGCATCTTTGATAGATCTTATCTGGATGAGATTTGCCATTAATTATTACCATACTTATGAAGGTGAATTGTTTAATTTAAGCATATTAATTTTTAATGTGTTTAGCTACCCTATTCTTGCTTATTGGGTCAGTATTTTCTGTCCATTAAAGTTAATTATGTTTCGATTAATGACAGTTATAATAGTTTAAATTTATAGCTTTTTAGAACTTCTATTTTTAGGATAAAAAAGAATAAGGTCTTTTAATGTATTGATGATTGTTTTTAATTTTGCAGCACTAGCTTCTCCAGTGACTCTTTGTATTTGATTAACAGGGAACTCAATAAAAGTATTTGAATTATTTCTTGCTTTAATTAAGACCTCTGCAAGCATAAAAATGCTATTGTATTCAATATTAATTTTGTTTTCTTGAAATATTTCTCTTCTGTATAAATGTATCCAATTGTAATCTTTTAGTTTCATACTAAAAATCAAAGAGATCAATTGATGATATATATAACTATTTAAACTCATCCACCAAGTATATCCCAATCTTTTAATCCTATAGCTCACTAAAAGATCAGCTTTCCCTAAATTATCTTCAAATGCAGAATATATATCATTATCTAGAGGACTATCAGCTGGTAAACATAGAATATAATCTTTTTTAGCAGCTTCAATTCCACTTTTTATTGCTCCGCCAAAACCAAGATTTATATGGTGTGCGATAATTTTAATTGGATAACTTTTAGATAGTCTTTTTAATATTACTAGACTATTATCTATACTAGCATCATCTACTACAATTATTTCATAATTAATATTTTTAGAATCTAGTATTTCTATATTTTTTATTATTGTAGATTCAATTATTTCTTCTTCGTTAAATATTGGAGTTACAATTGAAATGCTATAAGAATTCATTATTGGAATATATTCTTGAATGATGAAATTAGATTGAATATACACTTCACAATAGATACTTTTAACTTTTTCTAATTTAAACTATGCTTTTAATGATGAAAATAAAGCGTGTTTTAATGTAAATTATAATGTTATTTTCTTTGACTTTTATTGAAAATATGAGTGCTTTTTTTGAAAATTGAAGTATATAGGTGTGTTAAAATATTAGGTTTAGTGGCGAAAAAAATCAAGCTAGTTAATTGTTTAGATGATTTCCATGCTGAGAATACATTACTTGTCCCAAACCTAATTCCAATGGTGTCCGATAGGTTTTCTACATGATGCCATGCGAATGAAGGAATCCATAATACATCTCCTGGACCAAGTGTTATTTCATAACGTTCAGCATATTTCAGTAATGGGAAAGATTCATCTGACAGATGATATGGGTTTGCATTGCTATAAAAATAGAAGGTTCTATCTGTTCTTGCATCTAGAAAAATACGATTTTCTGGAGGATATATTATCCATTTTTTTTGGCCCATCACTTGAATAAACAAAAAATAACTAAAACCAACATGTAAAGGGGTCAATGATTTTTTAGCTCCCATGAACATTTTAGGCTCTTCGCCCCAAGAGTATGGAATAGTAAAATTTCTTAACCATGGTAAGTCAAAATCATGTTGTAATTCTTTATCATTCTTGACGACATCAGAAAACCTAAGATATTTTAAACCACCAGATTTTAATTGTTTAATATACTTTCGAAGAGTGAGTATTTCGAATTCTTGATCAGTTAGACCTATGTTGTCTGTTAGAATGATTTCTTTATCACCATAATTATCTGAAAAAAAGTCTAAATTCCATTTTTTCACTGCACCCCATTCATTAGCAGCTCCTTTAAATACTTTTGGTCGAGAAGTTTTATAGCATTTTTCCATAAACTCTTCCTTAGAAATATTAGAAGATAATTCCTCCACTTCTATTTTTCTGCCTATCAGTGAGTCGGGTAAATAAGAATCAATTTTTTGATATAATTCTTTACGATTTTTACCAAAGTATTTATTGAAATTTTTTAAGCCAAAAAGATGTTCTAAAAAAAAGTAAATATTATATTTAATCCAATCTATTTTTCTAATCTCTTTAGGTTTCATATTTTTAAATTTTATTAATAGAAAGAAGTATAAGCTGTTTGAATTCAGCGCCTATTATTAAAGATAAAAAAATGCAAAATATAATATTATAATTTCAAGTTTTTTTTCAGAGGAACAAATACTGAACATAAAACTTACAAAAACCATTGCTCAGTTCATTAGGAAATTTCTAATTTATGTTATAAGATTGATTCTCTGCAAATAATTTGAAAAGTACAGAGGAATCCATATAATTACTAAAGATTTCCATAATGAAATTTTTAAAGAATATTCTTAAAATTGAATCAGAATAAGGTAGAATAAATTGTAATTTTGGGATTCTTCTTAAATGGGATTAAATTATATGAATGATACATTTTTTTAAAAATAATTTGTTTAACGAAGAATTATCTTCCTTAAATGAATTCTATCATAATTATGATTTTAATATAAGAAATAAAGTCAGTCAATATTTTATTCAACAATTTCGATACCCCAACTTTTCTCTAACAAAATCATGTACTCAATCATTAGAATTGGCTATTATGTCTTTGAATCTTCCTAGGGGTTCAGAAGTTATTATCCCTTCTTATGGATTTGTTTCTTTAGCAAATGCCGTAATAGTTAATGGGTTAAAATGTGTTTTTGTTGATTGTGACCCTGAAACAATGAACATCAATTGCACTTCAATTTTTAATGCAATTTCACCCTCCACTTCAGCAATTATTACAATAAATTATGGTGGTGTAGCTTGTGATTATGATTTATTAATACCCTTTTGTAAAGACAATAAAATAATACTGATTGAAGACAATGCTCATGGTATATTTGCCAAATATAAAGACCAATATTTAGGGAATTTTGGAGATATATCAACTATCAGTTTCGATTTTATGAAAAACATTAGTTGTAATGAAGGTGGAGGAATTACTATCAACAACTTAAGTTTAGTTGAAAGTTTTTATAAATCTTATTTCTTTGGTACTAATAAAAAGGATTTTGTTGCAGGGAATGTAAATTTTTATGAATGGCAAAGTGCTGGCACAAATGCCATATTAGCGGAGCATTTGTCAGTCATTTTATTGGCACAACTAAGTAAGTCGAAAGAAATTTGTAAAAGATATCTTGATATATGGAATACATATTATGAGAATCTACTAAAATTAGAAAATGATAACCTAATAGAATTACCTAAAATCCCTGTTTATGCTAATCATAATGCTCATATTTTTTGGATAAAAGTTAAAAACAATATAGTACGAGAGAAACTCACGAGTTTTATGGCGAATGAAAAAATTGAATTAACTTTTCATTACGTTCCGTTACATTCTTCTGCTTTTGGAAAAAATATTGGAGAGTTTAGGGGGGAAGATAAATTTACAACGAAAGATAGCAGCAGACTTTTACGATTGCCTATTTATTTCAGTTTGACTGATAGTGAACAATCTGAAGTAATTGATAAGATTTATCGGTTTTTTGGGAAACCAATTTGATTTAAACATTTTTTTGAAGTAAGTAGAACTATATTTTTTGCTAATTTGTAATTTCAATTGAAGTCATTCAATATAACGTATGAAATTAGCTCTAGGACAATTATTAGTAGAGGGAGGAGAACCGGAAAGGAATCTTCAGAGAGCTCAAAAAATGATTGAAAAAGCAGTCGCTCAAAATGCAGATATCATATTACTTCCAGAAACTTTAGATTTTGCTTGGACACATCCCAGTGCATTAACTGAGAGTGAACCTATTCCAGGTATTTATTCGGAGTTTTTTTGTGATTTAGCAAAAAAGCACCAATTGATGATTTGCTTGGGATTATCTGAAAAAGTAGAAGATAAAAATTACAATTCTGCTATTCTAATTGATCAAAACGGTGAAATCATTCTAAAACATCGTAAAATCAATCTCTTAAATGTAGAGTTTCCATATTATGAAATAGGACAGAAGTTAGAAGTGGTAGATACTCCTTTTGGAAAAATTGGTTTAAATATTTGTGCAGATAATTATGGAGATGCTCTTCATCTAGGTCATGCACTTGCTCGAATGGGCGCTCAAATAATTCTTTCGCCTTCATCTTGGACAGTAGATTATCATGTTACTGAAATCGATGAGCCTTATTATGAAAAGTGGATCAAGCCTTTTAAATTATTAGCATCTATGCATGATATCATTATTGCGAGTGCTACAAGTGTTGGGTATATAGTAGGCGGACCTTATGAAGGGAAAAAAAGTATTGGAAAATCTTTAGTCATCAACCAAAATGGAGTTTTATCCGAAGGTGCTTTTAATGAATTTGCCGGTGATATGAAAATTGTAGAATTTGAAATACCTCCTGCAAAAGTAAAAGGAACTCAAATAGGAGAATCATTGAAGAAAAAAGGATATCAATTTGATTTATAGTATTTTTATTGGTGCTATTTTTTGAAGTAGCTTATTGTAAATATTTTGTACTCAATAAAGAGGTCTAACTACAAATGTATATTTTAGGAATTAATGGAGGCGTGAGATTAGGGTATAGAGATGCTTCGGCTGTTTTGACCTATAATGGGGAAATTATTGCAGCAGTAGAAGAAGAACGACTCAATCGAATTAAATCTTCCCCACATCAATTGCCAGAATTAGCGATTCGTCAAGTTTTAGAGATTGCTCAAATTTCTATTCAAGATGTTGCAATAGTAGCTACACACGGAAGCACTTGGGGTGAGCAATATGAGCAAGTTTTAAAGAATTTCTTTGAGACAAATTTTGGGCACACTCCTCAACTAATGAGGTTTCATCATCACGATTGCCATGCAGCTGGATCTTATTTTTCATCAGGTTTTAAAGAAGCATTATTATTTACTTTTGATAACTCTGGAGATGGTGTTGGAACTCAAGTCACTCATGCAAAAGAAAATCATTTAGAAGTTTTAGAAAGAAAAGAACGTCCAAATAGCTTAGGGATTTTTTATGCAATGTTCACCCAATATTGTGGATTTGTAAGAGATAGCGATGAATATAAATTGATGGGTTTAGCTCCTTTTGGGAAACCAAATATTGATCTTTCAGATATTTTGAAAGTTGATAAAAATGGATTTGAGCTCAATTTAGAGTATATACAAAAAATAGAACCCGGACAACCACAGCCCAACATTCAACAAGCAATTTATAGTGAAAAGTTGATCGAAAAATTTGGGAAAAGAAGATTGCCTCAAGAAGAATATACTCAGTTTTATAAAGACTTTGCTGCTTCTGCTCAATATCAAGTAGAACAAGCCATGATGAGTTTGATTAGAAAATATATTGCTAAGACAGGAATTAAAAATATTTGTATTTCTGGAGGAGTTGGACTCAATTGTGCTGCCAATAAAAAGATTTTGGAGATGCCTGAAGTCGAAGCTTTGTTTGTTCAGCCTGCTTCAGGAGATGCTGGAATTTCTCAGGGCGCTGCTTATTTAGCGAATGTTTCTCAAGGTATTATCCCCGAAAAAATTCAAGAAGTTTATTGGGGGAAAGCATATTCTAATGATGAAATCTTAGAAAGCATTAAAAAGATTGGAGTTAAATTTCAAAAGATTGAAAATCCTGCAAAAATAGCTGCAGAATTAGTAGCTGATGAGAAAGTGATTGGATGGTTTCAAGGAAGAATGGAATTTGGTCCAAGAGCTTTAGGAAATAGAAGTATTTTAGCCAATCCATTATTGAAAGACATTCAATCAAAAGTCAATCAAAAAATAAAATTTAGAGAAGGTTTTAGACCATTTTGTCCATCTATTTTAGAAGAAGATTTTGATTTGTATTTTGAGGGGAAACAGGAAGTTGCTCCTTATATGACTATAAATTATAGTGCAAAAGAAGGAGTGGGAAATATCTTATCTGGAGTCATTCATGTCAATCAAACAGCGAGAATTCAAACAGTGAATGAACAACAAAATCCCTTGTATTATCAATATCTACAAAACTTAAAGCAACTAATCGGTCACGGAGTTTCTCTCAATACAAGTTTCAATGTCAATCATCAACCTATCGTAGAACATCCTATCCAGGCTATTTCTACATTTTATGGAAGCGGATTAGATGCTTTGGTGATAGGCGACTTTTTAATAAAAAAGTAAATATTCATTGAACTAGTAGCTTGTTGATATAGATATTATACTCTTTATAATTTTCTACTGCTTGATAGTTTTTTTTATACTTTTTATTAAATAGGATAGAGTTTCTTTCATTATCCTTCAACATTAAATAGTCAATGTTTTGGATATGATTTCTAATGTACTCATTGTCGTAAGATTTAGAAATGATTAGTCTCTGTTCGGTTTCAAATCCATATTTCGAGTATAAAAAATCAAAATAAACTAAACTAAAATTTATAAACATCATGTTATGTGGCATAAATGGGACAAAAGATTGATCTAAAATGAGAAAAGTATATCCATTATAATTGGATTTTAAATGATAGGATACCTCCTTAATTTCTAAGTACTCTTTTTTAAATATTTTTTCCGTTTTTAGATCTTTGGCTGCAGGGAATTTTAAATTGTACAAACTCAATAATACCAAAGATATACTTATGAGTTTTATAGTTTTAAACTCTGATTTCTTTAAAATAAGATTTAAAGAATATGCGGAGGTTATAAAAAATACAAAATATAATTGAGTATAGTAATTGTTAGCAGCTCCAAATTTTATGGTTACTAATAAAACAATTACAATAAAAACTAGAGAAATTAAAGCTGATATTTTATAAATATTATTTCTATATGTGAAGGCTAGTATTATAATCAACCAAGAAGGCCAAGTTACTCTTATGAATAACAGGATTTGTTGAACCCATCTATCCCAAAAAACCCATGAAAATTCAATGTTCGTATTAAATAAATTATCTAAAAACTTACCATTAGTATAATAGTTAATAACAAAGAAAATTACCAATGTAAAAGTGGTAACCAAAAAGTTGTATAAAATAAATGTTTTAAAGTCTCTTATCAAAAGCAAAAATATTGAAAACCCATAGATATATATCAAACTGTCTTGTTTTGTATATATACTTGCCACACTAAACAAAATAGAGCTAGCTAAATATATTGTTTGATGTCTATTGACATACAATATCAGAAACAAAACATTGATAGAAAATAGTAAATCTTTGATAGAATCTGGTCTAGCAGCAAATGAATGATTGGAAATATTAAATAAATAGAAGACGCAAGCAATTAATGAAATTGTTGTGGAAACTTTAAGTTGTCTTGCTATGAAATAAATAACAAATACATTCACTATGCAAGCAATCCAACTAATATAACGTCCTACTATATAAATACTTCTGATGTCTAACTCATTAGAAGTATTTTTTAACTGTAGAACTGCGTCATTCATTAAAAAATATATAGGAGTGTATAAATTTTGACAATATGGAAAGATGTAAGAGTTAAAGTACAGTTCTCCTGTATTATACAGTATTTGTATATAGTTGACAAGAAACTGCTCATGACCTGCAATATCCAAATTGTATGTAAAAATATTGGAGAATGTTCTAGTGAAAAATACAACAATTACAATCAATAATATACCCGATAGGATATGATCAACTTTTATTTTCATCGCATCAAAAGTATATCATTCTATATTCATTAAAGGTAAATAAAGATTATCAACCTTTTTTCCTTTGATTTTGATTTTTTTCTTTTCAATAGATCTTTTGTTTATCGATTTGTAAAGGGATATAGATGAATAGGGGACGAAACCATTACTACCATTGATCATTGTTATTTCAAACTTAGTCTGCCAATACATATAGATGTACTCTCTATTGACTTCGCCTAAATTGATGTTTACTTTCTTTTCTGTCATTCGAGTAGAAGGTAAGATTAAAAGCACATTTTCTTTAGGCATATCTTGAGTAAATCTCAATAAACTATCAGGAACGCTCAGATAGATTTTACTATCAAAATACTGAAATCTATAAGGAATGTTTTCTATTAAAATACCAAAAATAATTATTACAATAATGCTCCGTTGATTGATTTTTTCCAAGACTTTTAAGACAAATAATACTAATATTATTAAAATTGGAATGAAAGCTCGAACGGGTGTTCTTAAAAATTTGTCAATATGAATGGGTTCTAAAATCCAATTGTAAATAGGTGATGAAAAAGTGAAATTGAATATTTTTATTATTGGTCCAATTCCAAGGAGTAAAAAAAGTATCAATAAGCTCATTGATATTTTTTTCTCTTTGCTAGCTGGAAGAAAAATAAGAGAACAAAAAGCTATTAGTGGAAAAATAAACCCCAAATTGATACTCTTAATGTTTTCCAATAAGTTTCTATCTAAGCGATTACCATATAATATGTTATATGGCAAGCTATTGCTAAAATAGGCCCACTTTATACTCAAGGCACTCACTATATCAATATTTCTTCCTGCATTGTAACAATAAGGTTCTTGACTCTTAAAAAGATAAAAATACAGATAAGGAAAAATGATAGCGATTCCAATGATAACCGCAAATAAAATCCTCTTCAAATATTCTGTAGAGATTAAATAGCTCCAATTATAAATTGCAATAATGGCTAGTGCAATATTTAAGTAAAAGAATAAATAACCTGAAGCGTATATCTGCAATCCATAAAAAAGACTAGCTAAAAGTAGAGTGTTGATTTGCTTAGATTTTGTCCATTTTATTACAAAATATACGCATAGAATTGAAGGGTATGCAGAAATGACGTTGACTTGATCAATACTCGCTAAGTAATAATTACTAGTCGTTAATAATATGCCTCCAGTAATTGCTAAATATTTATTTCTGATAAATAAGGAACTAAGTTTATACATACTAAATCCTACAAGGGCATAAATACTAGAGATGTGTATGTAATAAGCCCATAAGTCATTTTTTATGATCCACTTAAAAGGCCAATATAACATCGCGCTCAATAAGGACATCTCACCATACCTAAAATAGGGAATTTGAGTTGGCCACATAGCGTAGTAAATATCTTGATGACTGATGAGAGATTTGAAATAATCCCAATAGTAATTGTAAAGTGATAAGTGCAACCAAGTGTCCCAATGCCCTGGAAGAGAACCATGATATGGAAATTGAAAAAATAGAGCAAGAAAAAAAAATAAAAACAGAAAGAAAGTACAAGTGTCTTTGATGAAATTCGATGGTAGTAGTGAAATAATTGATTTCATAAATTTGAAAGAGCACCTTTAAATTATCTTTTTCGAATATAGCTCAATGAGTTAAACTTTCTGTTGGAGTGGTAGTTTTTGATGTTTTATTTGTTTCATTATTTATACTAAGCACCTTATTATTTGCTTTCGTTATTTTATAACTATTATAGCCAAATCTTCTTAAGGTAAATTTGATTAAGTTTTGAATGTAAAAGTTTCCGTAATAAATAAAGTCAGTATTTAAGCTTTGAAGTCCATTAAACATATCCATTAAAGTCCCAAGATTTACTTTGATAAATTTTGGTATTCTTGCTACAGATTTGGCTTCAATTCTTTGTTTAAAATAGTTGGGTAACAAGGGAAGTATCTTGTAAATAAATTCATAATTAATGTATTGTTTGGCCAATTGAAGTTCTTTAATATTATCCTTATTTCTATAAAAATAAAAATCAATGCCGTGCACTAAATCGTGTTCTTTTTCTTTGCTTACAGTACCATCGGCAACAGCTTTTTTAAACATATCTGTTCCAGGTAAGAATGAAGTCCAAAATGTTTGTATTCTTTTAGGAGTGTGTTTTTTAAATAGTTTTAAGGTAGTTTCTTGAGATGTAATTGATTCACCAGGTAGTCCAAGCATGATATCAACCTTAATTTTAATGTTGTACTTCTCTATCAGCTCGAGTGCTTTAATGATATGATTAGATTCTTCATATCTTCTTAAGTTTTGGTGTTTAAAATTTTCATCCATAGTTTGAATGCCCATCTGAATCCAATTGACACCTGCAATACTCATCATTTCAGCAATTTCTTCATCAAAATATTGGGGATGAATTAAACAATTAAAAGGTAAATCAATTTCAGCCTTGTATTTTTTACAAAACTCAATAATCCAAGCTTTATTCACCGTAAAGACATCATCTTCAAATTTTACAGTTTTAATCTTATATCTTTCTTTTGCCCATTTTAATTCCTTTATGACATTATCTACACTTCTTTGGCGAACAAATTTTCCTCTTTTACCATCTGGAAGTTTTGCAAAAAAATTATTAAAACAAAATGAGCAAGTGTATGGACATCCTCTAGACGCCATAATTAAATAATTATCTCTTAAGTTAACATGTGGTTCCCAAATTGTCTTATCAGGAAAAGGTAATTCATCTAAATCTTGATAAAAACCTACTTGTTTGCCTTTGATGATACTTCCATCAGTCGCTTTAAATTGTGTATTATTGATAGGTTGATCAACAACACCTTCTTCAATATTTTTTATTATATCAGTTATTGCAACATCCCCTTCACCAACTACAGCATAATCGACTTCTGGATATTCAAGGCATACTTCTGGTACTGCAGAAACATGGACTCCTCCAAATATTGTTTTTATATTAGGATGAATAGCTCTTGTTCCTTTTGCTATAGCAATTGCCCATTGAAAAGTTGCTGTTAGGCAGCTAAAAGCAATGACATCAGGTTGATGTTCTATAATCTCATCTATAATTTCTTTAGTTTCATCAAAATATTTACTTAACCATGGAATTTCTAAATTAAATCTATCATGAAACAATGAAGCAGTAAAAACTAGCTGCACATCATGCCCTTCCCTCTTTAAAATTGAAGTTAAAATGCTGATGCCTAGTTGTTCTGATCCTAATCCTATAAATAATATTTTCATATTGAACTCATATTGAAATGTTTCATCTTTGAAATTAACTTTTAAAACAAAACTATCAAAAAAAAATATGGATACTGATTTATTTAAAATGTTAGACTGTATATTCTAACTTAGTTTAAAATTCTATGAAAATTAATTTTCAATGCAAATTAATAAATAAATGATTGAAAATAAGTTAAAGACAACAATCCTTATTCATGCAATTATATTATTGTCGCCAATATTATGGTTAAGCTGGTATATTTCTTATGATTTATCAAAACTGAACAAACTATTTTTTCTTATTCCTTTTGCTACATATTTATTTATATATGTTATTTCGTTTTATAAGAGATTTGCAGACACCAAATTAGTTTTAATTTCGATTTCATTGATTTTCCTTTTTATAGAATTGGTTGCATTAATTGGAGTTAAATCATCTTACTTAGATAGTGATCGTTTTCGTCCTGTTGAGCAATTTTATTTGAGCCCTTATCCTCATTTTAATCATAAACACGGAAGCTTTAACTCAAAAATTGGATTTCAGTGGAATCAACAAGAAGCTACAGTATATAAATATGCAGGGGAAGAGTTGGTTTTTAACAACACATTTAAAGGAAATAATTATGGATTCCATACAGCAATAGATTTTTCACCTAAAAAATCACCAAATGTAAAGCGATGGATTGTTTTTGGAGATTCTTTTACAGACGGATATTTTTTGCAAAGGACTTGGGTAGATGAAATAAATACAATGTACAAGGAAGACTCAATTCTAGTAGAATTATACTCCTTTTCTGTGAATGGAGGAGGAATTAGAAATTGGAATCAGATTTATCATGAAATAATTGACTCTAACTTTGAATTTGATGGAGTAATTTTTGCAGTTTTTGGAAATGATTTAAAAAGAAAGTTTTTTGTTTTACATCAAGATGAAGATCATGAATTGTATAAATACTATGATGATATCCCTAGCCAAGAAGAGGTAGATTTAGATTTAAAAAAATCTCTAAATAATGATTTAGATTTTATGCATTTATTTAAAAAGGAATTTATTTATACTTCCAAAATTTGCAATTACATTTTTAGAAAATTCTTAGAGAAGCAGTTTCACACTTACTATACATATAATCAAAATGCTTTGCAAAATGAATTCATAATTAGCAATGATACATTAATAATCAATGAGAAATATCTAACAGATAAGTATCAAAATAATTTTCAACTATTCATGGAATTAATTAATACTATAAAAGATCAAAATAAAGAGGTTGTCTTATTATCAATTCCTGAATTAAATGGGCTGAAAATGAATCTAAAGGATCAAAAAACTCAAATTCAAAAAGAGCTGTATTGGATAGCTAGTCAAAATGAACTAACTCTTATAGACGGATATCAGCTGATGATTCATTCAGGAGTAAAATCTTTAGATAGTCTTTATTTCAAAAATGATGGTCATTGGAATCAAGTTGGCTCTAATGAATTTGCTTTACAGTTTTATAAAAAGAATCAATTCTTATTGAACTGATAAACATAGATATCATTTTCAGAGATGTTAAACTTTTTTATAATTGAATATTTCCATTCAATTCCGTAAACTTGTTGAGCATAATTGCTAAGCAGGTTCATCCTTTTACTATCTGATACTAAATAAGTAGAATTATCCTCGGCTATTTTCTTAAAAACAATTTCATATTCACTTGAACCGTATAATTCGATCAAATATTTTTCGTAATTGTTTTGTAAAAAGAATAGTCCATTGTCTATTGAAAGCAGTTGCTTGTTTTTGAGTACAGGATCTTTTTTCAAAACAGTATTATTCCAATAAACTAAGGGAAGTAAATTGACAATTATTTTAGAATTTTCAGGTAAATCATTCAAGTAAGCTATGGTTTTATCCATATTGATTGCAATGCTTTTCTGATACGAATAATATTGAAATGAATTTAAAGCACTAGCAATGATGATTAAAAGACTGAAGAGAATGGTGATTTTATGATCTCGTTTTTCAATTTGAAGCTGACCAATATAAATTGAAAATAAAAGTATAATTAATAGGAAAGGCTCTAGAACTCTGAGCTCCATTTTCATTAAAATCCAAACAGCTAACAACGTCAAGAGACCTGAAATCTGAATAATTACAGCTTGTCTTTTTTGTGTCGAAAAAAGTACAATGAATAGAAATGAAACTATTATTGTGAAATAAAGTAATTGCTTATAGATATCGATATGTAGTTGAGAAGTATCAATTTTTTTTTGATTGATGGTTCTCAGAAAATCTGTTGGACTTTTATCATTTTTTAAAACACCGATTTCTTTAAAATATTCGGGATTCATTTTGGTTTTATCAGACAAAAAGAAATTCAAAGAGGTATAATAAATAGTTGAGTCAATAGTTGATTTAAAGACTATGTTTTGATTTTTATTAAAATCCCATAAGGTAAATTGATACGGTCTTAATTGAATATACTTGGATTCTTGTAGATTCATTGGAGTGTTGACTCTAGCATAGAAAAGGATAACTGGTAAAATAACTATTGCTAATTTTATAAATTGAACTTTTGATTTCTTGGATAAAATGAAGTAAATCATAGAAATAAAAATGATGGATAAAGCCCCACCTTCTATCCTAATAGATAATGCTAAGATGATACAAGCTATATAATAAATCTTTTTTAAGATAGTTGATTGGCTGTCATAGAATAACAGGATTGTGGAAATGCCAGATAGAAGAATAGTGACTCTAGCACTTTCGACTTGAGATACAACAATAAAGGTTAATGAATACAGTCCGACTTTTAAATATATAGGAAGTTTGCTTTTTGATTCATTGACTAATAAATAAGTATTGAAAAACACTAATGAAATTGAAAGCAAAACTAGCATTTCGAACAAATATACATTCCATTTAATCGCTATATATTCAAAAATGTCACCTATATATATGTAGCATCCAAAAGTATTTACCATAGCATCTGGATGTCCATTAAAGAAGTCGCCTTTACTTATGTATTTAAAAAACGGTTCAGTAAAAGATTCGTAAAATATAAAACCCAATTTACTAAAGACTAGTAAACAAAGAATTATAAAAGCGAAGACGATAAAGTTTTTAGAATTTTTCAAAAGAATTTCGTTTATCCAAAAATAGTTTTTTTACTGAAAAGTTCCCTTTAGAACAGATTGCTGGAGGTTGATTTTTGGTCGACATATTTATATATAGGTAGGTATTAAACAGATGAAGAAAAGAGCATAGCTAAGTTTTTAAACTTCTTCTATTTATAATTTTCTTAGTTATATCTGGAAAATAAGCCTGCATAAATTTTAAGTACTTAATAATTCCAATGTTGATTTCCAATTCATCCTTTTCAAAACTTATTAGAAACTCATCGACTACTTGTTTAGAAGAGACTTTCTTGTGAGGATTGTTCTTTGTGAGTGGTGTATCAGTCAATGGAGGGACTAATTCAAAGACTTTTATTGAAGTTCCTCTTAATTGTTCTCTTAGAGATATAGAAGCACCGTGAATAGCATATTTAGTGGCAGAGTATACCACAGCATTCTTTTTGTAAGCATATATTAATCCAGAACTGACATTGATAATAGCACTTTCTGAATGCATTTTTAATATTGGAATTAAACCAGAAATCAACAAAATAGGACTCGTAAAATTAACATTAATTTCTTGCTCTATTTTACTAAAGATTTCGTTGTCATTGTCTAAATCGTAATTCAATTCAATACCCGCATTATTTATAAGTATATTAATTGGTGAAAACTTATTTTGACAGATCTCAATTAAATTTTTCACTTCATGTGTAATACTTAAATCACATTTTAAAATTTGAATTTTAGGATATTTAGATTGTAGCTCTTTTAAATTATTGTCAGATTTTGAAACAACAATTATTGTATTTTCTAAATAAAGATTTTTTACAAACTCTAACCCTATACCTGAAGTACCTCCTGTAATCAGTATAGTATTATTGGAGATTTTCATATTAGTTTTTACTAAAAAGCCACCTAGTATAATCAATGGGTCTTAATAAAGAATTCAATATGCTAATTGGGAAATACCAATACAATATCTGAATCAATTTAGTATCTACTACTATTAAGTTTTCTTTTGATGAAGAAATAGATTTTTTAAAAGAAAGAAATAATAGTAATAAAACAAATAATGAAATAAAAAAAAGAATCATTATCGAAACAAAAGAAGTCATCATGAAACCTTCATTATCAGAAAAAATAAAAATAAACATCCCCAAATAAAAAACAATTGAAATAATTAAACTAAGTTTTGAAATTATTAAAATAAAATTCTTAAGGAAATTATTTGTATTTGTTGAAGTGATAGTTTTACTGAAATAGACTTTGAAATATAACTCAGTTAGTTTTGAGATATCCAACTGTAAATAGACATCAGTTCCAAGTATTATTTTATTTTCAATTACTTTAGAAAAAAAAGTCTTATCATCTTTAATGACATCATAATTTAAATTTCTTGATAAGTCCTCAAGTTGTACAATAAAAGTAGATTTATAGTCCTTATTGAAAAAAACATAAATGTAGATTATGTTTATAATGATAATACTAATACAAAAAATAAGTATAGTTATAAATTCTTGCATTTAAAATTAGATCAGAGTTTTTAGGTGAATCTAATATAAGTTTTATTCTCTTGAATTTGAGATAAGTTTATTTCTAAAGTGATATTTGTCATTCATAGCTGAATTAATTTGTCTTAAGTTTGAAGAGCAAAATAAATTTTATATCAATTTTTATATTTTATTCATATCTGTAATTTACAAGTATTTGTATATTTTTTTGTGATTGATTCAGTACTTAAAAGAAATTCTAAAACAGATATCTAATCAATTATAGTATCTTTAAAACAGTTTAAATGGATGAGTTTATGAAAAGAAACGTTTTTAAAAATTCCGAATTACAATCAGTTTTTGATACAAATGGTTATGTCAAAGTGCCGTTTTTAGATGAAGTTGAAATTGAAGAATTGTTAGCTTTCTATCATAACAACGACTCAGGATTAGGAGGAGGTTATCATTCTTCCATGTTTAGCGAATCAAGTGATTATAGAGCAAAAACTCATGCAAAAATCACCTCAATAATTGAAGAGAAAGTCGTTAGTATTTTAGATCAACATAGAATTATTATTTGTACATATCTCGTCAAAGATCCAGGAAACATGAGTAGGGTAGGATTGCATTGTGATTGGTCCTTAACAGATGAGTCTAAATTTCAGTCTATAATACTTTGGGTGTCTTTGTGCGATGTGGATGAGAAAAATGGTGCTATGTATATGTTAGACGGTAGTCATAAACATACAAATTCAATTAGAGGTGAAGGAATTCCTGTCCCGTATGATACTATTCCTGATGAATTTGTTCTAGAAAACATGACCTTAGTGCCTACAAAAAAAGGAGAAGCTGTTATCTTTGATTTGCGTGTTTTACATTGCTCATTCCCTAACGAAACCAATACTTCACGAATTGCTTTTAATGTAGGTTTGATACCAGAAGAAGCCCCTTCTTTGCATTACTATGTTGATGAAAATACACCTCAAGGAATGTTTGATATCTATAAGGCAGAGGGTGATTTTTATTTTCAAAATACTTTAGGAAAAAGACCTTCTCAAGAATTATATTTAGAACAAAAACCTTTTTATTTTGATGGGTTAAATCCCGATCAACTTATGGATAAATACAAAAGCATCAATGTTTAATAAATCATTTTCATCGGAAGAAGTTCGTAAATATTATAATGATTGGGACGAACGATACGAACGTAGCTATGGAAACATTATTCAAGCATTCCGTCCAACAAATGATGATCTATTAATTGATTATTTGTTGCAAAGTTTGAATCTAAAAACTGGATTACATTATTTAGATGCAGGTTGTGGAGTGGGAGGAGTCTCTATTCCCTTTGCCCATAAAATAGATTGCAAAATTACTGGAGTTACTATTTCTGATAAGCAAGCAGAAAAAGCTAAGCAATTTATTCAAGAGAAAGGACTAGATTCAAAAATAAAAATATTTAAAGGTGATTTTCATCACTTATCAAACCTATTTGAACACCATATATTTGATGGCATATTTTTTATGGAATCTTTAGGACACTCAAACTCTCCTGAAAAGGTGTTGTCGGAAGCATATCGTGTTCTTAAACCAGGAGGTTTTATCTATATAAAAGATTTTTATGTCCGTGAGAGCAATAACAAATCAGAGCAGAAAGAAATAAAAAAGGTAATTGATCAAATAAATAAGCATTATAGATATCAAGTAATGAGTTTAAACCCTTTACTCTCTTCCATTAGGAAAATGGATGTTAAGCTCAATTTTATTAAAAGTTTTGATTTTCAAGATGATATATCCGTAAGATCTGATTTTGAAACTAAAAACCAAATCGAACTATTTGAAGGTAAATCTGAGTTCATGCCCGCTGATTGGTTTGAAATTAAATTCACTAAATATTAATATCAAAACTTCATGCGACCAATTTTCTACGACCAGCAATTCAACGTCCTTTTGCAAAAATACGGATATGTTGTCTTGCCTCTATTGGACGAAAATGAAGTAAATTTCCTTTTGAGTGAACATAAAAAAATTGAACCTAAAAGAGAAGAAGCATTTTATACTAGTATTTGGCATAGCGACGAAAATTATAGAAAAAAAGTAAATCAATTGATTTCGTCTATTATTCCCAATAAACTTTCAAGTATTATCATCAATTATAAACCTGTTTTCGCCAATTTTATGGTTAAAAAAGCACAGGAAAAAAGCACTTTAAACTTTCATCAAGATTGGACATTTGTCGATGAAAGCAATTACGTAGCGCTAAATGTTTGGATACCGCTGATTGATACTAATAAAGAAAATGGAGCTCTACAAGTCATCAAAGGATCACACCACTTTGACATTCCCTACAGAGGAAGAAATATTGAAGGTCCTTATTGGCATCTTTCAAAGTATATCAAAACTTTTTTTGCGCAATTACTTGAAGTCAAAAAGGGACATGCAGTTATTTTTGATGAAAGACTCATTCATGGTTCGTTTGATAATAATTCTACAAAAGACCGATTAGCAGTCTCGAATGTAATGATTCCTCAAGAATCAGCCATTTTGCATTATTTCAAAACTGAGAAAGGAAATACAATACAAAAACTTCAAGTAGAACCTGATTTCTTTACTCAATATGCATTAAATGACGATATAACTAGTTATAGCACTTCTGAAAAACTTCAGTATTCTATTAAACCTTACACTTTGTTCAATTTTTCTAAAGATTATTTTTTATCTAAATCTAAGTAAACATGGAAAGGAAAATTTTCAAAACTGATGCTTTAGAAAATGAGTTTAGAGAGAAAGGTTATGTGGTAATACCTTTACTCGAAAAAGAACAATTAAAAACCTTACAAGAAGCTTTTTATGATTCTAAACCGTCTGATCAAAAAGGCTTTCACTCTACTTCTACCAATAATAATTTGGAGTATAGAAAAAGTGTCAACGATTTGATTCAATCTATATATTATCCGCTTTCCCAACAATATATTGAAGATTATGATCCTATTTATGCTTCATTCGTAGTAAAAGAGCCCGGTCAAGAAGGCAATTTTCCTTTGCATATGGATTGGTCTATGGTAGATGAAAGAAATTACATCTCTCTCGCTTTTTGGAGCCCATTAGTAGATACAAATACTAATAACGGTCCACTAATTGTTTTGGAAGGAAGTCATCAATTAGGTTTAAGTTTTAGAGGAGGTCCTTTTTTATTTCAGGCATTGAATGATGGAAAAATATCCAGCAATAAATTTAAAACTCAAACTCTATTTCTTAAAGCTGGAGAAGTGGTGATATATGATCATAGGTTATTTCATGGCTCTTTGCCCAACCTAACTCATGATACTCGCCCTGCACTTAATTTCACTATGAAGCCTAAGGAAGCAAAACTTTTACATTATCATCAAAACGAGAACGAAATAGAAACACATTTTGTAGATAAGTATTTCTTTAATCAATACATGATGGGTGATCAGCCAAAAGATTATTTACAAACGAACTTTTCATGTAATGATATGCTATTTTTGAATGATCAATTGATTGCTAAATTAGTAAAATGAGAATTGCTTTTAATAATTTTGAACATGAAGAACTATTCAGAGAGAATGGATATTTGATTATACCTAATTTTTTGAATGAGGAGGACATTAAGAATTTTTCCAAATTTCAATCCTCTATTCCAGCAGCCTCAGATGATACTTTTTATAGTTCGCATTGGAATAATGATAAAGAGTATAGAAAACATGTAGATAGTTTTATTCGACCAATTCTTTTTGAAAAAGCAAAAGATTTATTGCTCGATTATCGACCTGTATATGGATATTATCTTGTTAAAATGCCTGGTGATAAAGGTACAGTTTCTGTCCACCAAGATTGGATGTTAGTGGATGAAAGTAAGTTTGCTGGTCTTACCATTTGGATACCTTTGATAGATACCCATTTAGGTAATGGTTCTTTTCAAATTATGGAGAATAGTCATAAATTTCTTTCACAAATCAGAGGTTCAAATACTCATTTTCCATATCGTTCAAATTTGGAAGAAGTTCAGGAAACCTTTCTCAGTAATATCAATATGGGAAAAGGAGATGCTATCATTTTCGATCATCGATTAGCACATGGATCTTTACCCAATTTAAGTAATCATCCAAGAGTTGCAGTAGGTTTGGTGGTTTTGCCCAAAGAGGCTGCCATGATACATTACTACTTCAATCCAGACAAAAAAGAAGCAAGTCTTTATCAAGTGGATGATAATTTCCTCATTGATTTTGGATTAAAAGACCAGCCTGATCAATATACTTTTATTAAAACAGTACCTTTTACAAATCCAATCTTACCGACAGAAAACCTAGCCATTTCTTACGAAATAAATAAAGGAATATGACAAGAAGAATCTTCAAATCAGATATTTTAGAGAATCAAATTTCAAACAAGGGTTATGTAAAAATTCCTTTTCTAAATGAAGATGAGTTGGCAACTTGTAGAGAAATATTCAATTCTTTAGATCCTAAATTGAATGTTCCTTTTTACTCTTCTATAGATAGCAAAGAAATCGAATATAGAAGAGAAGTGGATAGAAGATTACACGAATTATTAGGAGAAAAGACAGAAGCTCTTTTTGATAGTTATAAGACAATAGCACATACTTATATTGTTAAAATTGCTTCTCCAGATACTAAAATTCATCTACATTTAGATGATATCCATCTCGATCAAAGTAGATTTCGAGCAGTAAATATTTGGTTACCATTAGTAGATGTAACTAAAGAAAATGGATGTCTACGCGTCTATAATGGGACACACCGACTGACTAAATACCATAGAGGATTTGGAGTGGACTTCATATATAGACCTTATATTCCTATTTTGGAAGAAGGATTAATTGATGTACCAGTTAAAGCTGGAGAATTAGTAGTTTACGATGATTTACTGATTCATGCTTCTTGGCCAAATCTGTCTAATTCAATCAGACCTGCTATAGTTTCAGGATTAGTGCCTGAAGAAGCTGAATTATGGGCATGTTTTCAACACAAAGATATTCAAGAAGATGAAGTTGAATATTTTAAGGTAGATAAAAACTTTTGGCTCACATTTGACAAGCTGGATAGACCAGAAAAATCTTACCCCTCACTCGGAGTTTTTAAAGTTCAAAAACCTAATTATTCTGAAAAGGAATTTAGAATAAAACTTATTAATTTGCAGGATTAAATCCATTGTATATGCGTCCTATTTTTAAAGACCCGATTCTACAAGATCGATATGATAAAGAAGGTTATGTAGTAGTCCCTTTTTACACAGAAGAAGACATTGCAGAGCTAAATAATATCCATGAAGCACTCAACTCAAAATTGGAGGATAGAGGGTTTTATATTTCTATCATGAGTCAAAATTTAGCTTACAAAGAAAAAGTTCATCAATTGATTAAAGGTATCGCATCTAAACGTGCCGAAAAACTATTTATTGATTGCAATTTTATATCTAGTTCTTTTGCAGTCAAGAAAACTGGAAAAGAAAGTGTATTTGATTTACATCAGGGGGTCAACTTTACTGATGAAAGCAAATATGATACTTTTACAGCTTGGTCACCACTTATAGATGTCAATGAAAAAAATGGTTGTCTATTTGTGTTGCCAGGTAGTCATAAATTATGGCACCAAATCCGAAAAACCCCAGATTTTCTGCCACCGATAAGAAATATTAAAGAACATCTTTGGGATAAATATGCTGTTGAAATTAAGATGAAAGCAGGAGAAGCATTAGTTTTTCATCATAGATTAATTCATGGATCAAAACCCAATTTTAGTAATTCAGTTCGATTAGCTACATTGAATGCATTCATTCCCCAAGAAGCACCTTTACTTCTTTATACCTCCAAAACATTAGATGTAAATGACAACGAACTAGAAATATATCAGTTTCATAAGGATAATTATTACACTTTGGATGTGCTACGTAAGCCAGATTATATGGATGGTGTAGAGTTTATTGGTAATGCTAAGGAAACGGTTCTTACTTTTACTGAACAGGAATATGATGATATGTACGAGAAAATGATGGAAGGCACTCTTGTAATATAAATCATAAATTCCTTTTACAATTTAAGGGCTAAAACTTATTCTAATTAAGTCTTAGTCCTTTTTTCTACATACTTATAAAGTATTCAGTAAAAAGGTGCAGATTTATGATGAGTTAACTTATTCCATTCGCAAAAGTTTTTTCCAAAAACTAGGACGTTTTACATCCGTGTTATATAGGTAATAAGCATTTTCAAATGCTTTCCAATCTAATTGAGAATTATCATAAGAAAAAATTTCTTTAGATTCAATATCTTCAATTTTTTTCCAGGCAGGATATTCAAGGAGAAACTCATCGTCAACTTCAAAACGTTCTAACTGGTCAGTTGTGTCTTTCCAAGTTTGATATAAATTTATATTTGCTTCTTCCGGTATGGTCATGGCAGAGATAGCAATCCTTATATCATTAGAAGTGCTATTTGGAGTAAAGTGAATGCTTGCAGTGTTATATATTAATGCATGACCTGCTTTAGGATAAATATTGGTGCAAAACTTTTCCATTATTTTATCAGAGATATCTTCAAATCTATGATGTATTTGTCTTCCTCTGAAAGAATGAAAAAATCGGTAAGAGTTTCTAACAATACTAAAGTAGCTATTATGCTCTGTAATATCTTGAAGTGGAATCCAAATATTATAACCATCGCATTCTAGTTCATTGCAAAAACTATAATCTTGATGTAAATCTCTATTGCTTTTTTCTCCCTTTTTTTTGCCAATAAAATTGACATAAATGGGCTTAAATCCATTCAAGTAATTATTGAATAAGGGTTCTAAAGCTTTTGATATTTCATTTTTTACCTTTCTTTTTGTTTCGAGAGAGGGAACATGGTCAGAAGTATTATAGCAATTAGGTAAATCTTCAATACTTGGATGAGTTGATTGATGCAGATCTAACATCTCTTCAATTTTTTCTTTGCTAAGAATAGGCAAAACAACATATCCTTGCTGAAGATATAATTCTTGTAAGGACTGGTCTTTAAAAATTATTTTTTTTGACATAATTATAGTTATTCTTAACCCCAAAGAGGATGCTTGACTATAAAATTAAAATATATTTCCATAAAATCTTCGTTTGTTTTTAACTACCTTTAATTAAATAAACATTAGTTTCTATGTCGTTTTTAAAGTGGTTAAAACCTGTAGAATTACAAGCAAATAATGATTCCTTTTTAAAAAAATATGATGCTGATTTTTTTCTTGATAATTCTCTTCAAAATGAAATTAAGCAACGAGGTTATGCTGTAAGAGATTTGCTAGATGTTGATTCAATTTCGGCTTTACACGATTCTTTCAAAGAGATACAAAACCATCCAAAATATTCTGTAGATGGGCTATTTTGGAGTAGTGGGAGATCCTCAAGTACAGAAATTAGGAATATAGCCAAAACAAGCATTGATAAATATATCAAACCGCAACTGAGTATATACTTTCATCCTGATGTCGCCGAGTTGATTGGTGGAGTATTTGTAGTTAAGACCCCTTCCAAAGAGAGTTCTCTGAGCCCGCACCAAGATAGTTCTCATGTGAATGAAGACGAATTTTTGTCAGTTTACGCATGGTGTGCATTGACTGACACAACTATCCAAAATGGAGCTGTTTATGTACTGCCAGGAAGTCATTTATTTGGTAATATACACCGATCATTGAATATTCCATGGCAATTTGAGCCGTACAAAGAAATGATGTGGGAATATTGTATTCCATTGCCTATGAAAGCTGGTCAGGTTTTATTCTTCGATAGCGCTACCATACATTGCTCGCCTCCCAATCTAAGTAATGACCTTAGACTAGGTGCAAACTTTTTTGTACAACCTAAACAAGCGCCATTTACTCATTATTTTAGAGATGAAAATACACCAACTGGCGAGGTAGAAAAATATCATGTCAATCTTGACTATTACTACAATGAAAATTTTGAGATTAAGCCTCCTGAGAAATATCCTTTTCTAGGAATGGAAACTTATAGAGATTTAAAACTTAATGAACGAAAATTAAAAGCTATGTGTAAAGCGGCACTAAAGCATTCAAAAAATAATGATATATAATTATCTATGAGATATTTTAGTGTCTTTTTTAAATGGATTAAAAGACGTGGATTAAAAGCTGTTATTTTTTTTATCGGGGTTTTATTTCTTTTGTTAAATATATACATAGTTGTCTATTCAAATATAATTCTTTCTGTAATCAGTAAAGGAAAGACTTTATACTCTACTGGCATTTATAAAAGTGATATTGTCTTTGGCTTAAAAGGAAAAGCTAATTCTAATGGTTTTATTTTCTTTCCGGGGGGAGATTCAATTCCTGTATCTCTAAATAATAAGGGTGAAAGGGTAGGATTTCAATCAAAAGGAGAAGAAAGTTATAAAAGTAAAATCCTTTTTATTGGCGATTCTTTCACTTTTGGGGATGCAAATTATTTTGAAGAGTCATTCCCATATTTAATTTCTAAAGGATTAGAAATGCAATTGATAAATGCAAGTATGGTAGGTTACGGATATTCACAGTATTTAATAAAAATAAAAAATGAAATCCTTAATGAAAAAATTAATACAATTGCAATACAGGTTTCTCCATACTCAGCTGAAAGATCAATAAATGGTTTTCTTCCAGCTTTTTCAAAGATCCCAACCCCATTTTTTTGTTTGAATCAAAATGATAGTATAATTATTCACCCAGCACTCTATGAGTCTAATCTCTTTAAAATTATTAATCATGTGGGTATTTCGCAATTTTCTGATAAAGTAAATTCACCAAAATTATTTTGGGAGTTTTATTCTAAAGTTGGTTTTCCAATATATTCCAATCAAATCAAAAGTGAATTAAGAGTATTATTAAAGAAAAAAGACTACAAAAGGGTCCTCACAGAGCAAGAAGCTGAAAAACATTTTTTCTTATCTTTGAATAACTTATTGGTATCGAAGAATTATAATATTGTATTTTATAATGTTGGATATCGTCCTGACGATTTTGAAGTGAAAGTCAAAAAAATAAAAAGTCTTATTCATTTTGAAGCGACTTTTATTAATTTAGAAAAATCTCTTTGGGATTTAGTTACTGACCAAGAGCATTATGATAAAAGATTTTGTCATTGGAGAGGGAATCCACCTATTCTAGTAGATAAACATTATAATAAAGAAGGACATTCTATTGTTTCTAATATGTTTGTACAGGATTTTGTTTTAGAGCAGCAATTAAAATAGGAATACATTGCTGAAACTCAAAAGTATAAATCAGAAATATAATATCAATTCACTTCATTGATAAAACTTAGTTCTGGAAACGTTTTTACAAAGTCCTCATTTCTAAGTTTATCTATTTTAATTAACCAATCTTTAGTGATAGGAAGTTGATCTCCCTGTTTACTGTTCATATAATTGATAATTACATCAATATGCTTATTGATATTGTCAGGTTGTTGAATTGTTTGCAAATAACCCTCTTTGAAATTATTTAATACTTTCTCAGCTTCTGCTTTGACTTCTATAGGAAGATGCGTGAGGTTGAAGTACTCCGGTCCAAAGAGTAAGTATAAGTTAATATTGTCCTGATGAACGAAATTATTATTAATCAGATGGCTGATAAACTCAGGAAGGTGGAAAATATTTAGGAGACTCACCGTTACATTTACTCCAACCATGACTTTAGGACAATTTTGCTCTACGATTCTGAAATTTTCTTCTATTTTATTCCATTGCTGTCCTTTTCTCATATAATCACCCTTTTCTCCCATTCCATCCAAGCTTGCCCATACTTGGACTTTACTAAATTGGCTCCATAGATCTATGACTTTCCAGTTTTTATATTTAAGGGTAGAAAAATTAGAATTGTAAGAGATTTCAACATCAAATCTTTTATTTTCTATAAGATACTCCAATACTTGATAATGCTCATCCATAACAAGAGGCTCTCCTCCCGCAAAATGAATTTTTTCTATACCATCAAGACTACTAAAGAAGGGTTGCGAAAATGACTGTATATTGGATGGGATAAATTTTTTCTTTGGAGACGTTTGTACTGATTCTAAGCCTAATCGTCTTTCTTCTTCATACCATAAGGAACTGCATTCACTACTACATATTCTACATTTATAGTTGCATTTATTTGAGAATCGCATATCTAGTATAAGGATTTTTTCATCCTTTAAAGAACCATCTTTTTGAGTTCTAAGTACACGGTCAAATCGATTTTCGTAATCTCTGTTATACTTCATTCGCTCGCTTTCCTTTCCCAAAGCTTCGTATTTATAACAATTATTACAAAGACTATTTTTCTTTTCAGAAAGCATTGCTAAGCGAAGTTCTTTCATTTTCTCAGAATTCCATGCCACATTCAAGTCTGCATTTTCATTCAAGTCGGAAAGTTTTGTTGCATTATCAATTGTGGACATGCAGCATGGTAGAACAAATCCGTTAACCTGAGCATTTAGTTGTAGCCATGGAGACATACAAAATACTTTAGATTTTTGCAGATGTATTATACTTTTTGGAAGTATAATTCTTGGAAACCAACGTAGATACTTTAACATGTTCATTTTAATGAGTAATACAATATATTCTATTCATTTGCTTACCAAATCCTTTTGGTTGGGAAATATAATAAAAAACTATTCCGTGTCATGACTATTATGTAATGGAATCATTTAAAGATACTAGTCTTGATTATTCTTCCAAACATTCTTTATGAAGAAAGGCCCCGAAAATTTATTCTCTATAGAATTTTTATCATTTACGTTTCGATTGCTAAATTGATATCTCACAATATCATCAATATTATAAGAGAGATCATTTTCTATATCATAAATGAATAAATTAATCGAAAATATACCAGAATTAAAAAAATAAGCAGGGAATTCAAACTTGAATTTTTTGATGCCAATTCCATCTAATGTATAATTGTGTTCAGAGTAATTCGGACTAATTCCCAATATTGCCAAGTCTATTCCATAATTGAATACAAGAGTGAAAAATACATTTCCAGGTGTTAATTTATTTATTTCTACTTCTCCAGATAAATGGTCAGAAATATCGTAAGATTGAAATGCTTTATTACTGGTAATTTGAATTTTAGATACGACAGGATTGTTTAGTGGGTTTTCCCAAATACATATATTTTCATGAACTTTTAAACTTTTATTATCTAGTTTAAAATTGTTTATATAATTATTAACTACTTCATTTACTTGATCACTTGATTTAAGCTTGTTTTCTTTTATATATACTATATTATCACAGATATTTCGTATTTGAAACAGGTCATGAGTTACTAGTAGAAATGTCTTTCCGAGCTTTGATAGTTCACTAATTTTTTTTAAGGATTTCATTCTAAAGGATTGATCTCCTACAGAAAAAACCTCATCTAATAGAAAAATATCAGCAGGCAGATGTACAATAATTGAAAAAGCTAATCTCATGAGCATTCCACTACTGTAATGTTTGATTGGTTCGTTGATAGCGCTTTCTAATTCACTAAAGTTTATAATGTTTTGTACTATATTACTATTGTAATTTTTCCCAAAACCTAATAATTGAAAATAAAATTTAATATTTTCAAGACCATTAATGTCAGGTATAAAACCAGTTCCAAGTTCTAATATAGAAACTACTTTTCCTCGAACAATTATTTTACCGGTATTGGGCTTTAGAATTCCTCCGATAATTTTTAATAAAGTACTTTTCCCGCTGCCATTAGTGCCAATAACTCCTGTAATAGTACCTCTACTAATCGACAAATTGACTCCTTCCAATATAAGCTGCTCTTCCTCTTTGTTAGATGAAGTACTTTTTTGTTGATGAAGAAATGATTTTGAAATATTAATGAGTTCCAGTACTTTTTCAGCTTCCATAGAGCTTTGATTGTTACGCAATATAAACAAACTAGGTTCTTATTAAAAACAATTACAAGATTTCAACAACTTTAAACCAAGTCAACTCCAATTAAATCCATCCCTCATTTTAATCCAAGAATAGTTACCTCTATAATTTATCAACTTCCAAATACCTTTTCTAAAAAACCTATTTTTTTCTTTGGTGCTTGTTCTTTTGATTTTGATTCATATTTTTCTAAAATAGTCGGATCATTTTGTGCTACTATATCTACAAATTCTTTTTCGTTCATTTTTTTAAGAGATAATTCCATCTCTCCAATAATGTTGTAGCCTTCAGGGATGTTTTTCATATCATATTGCATGAAAAACAAAGGATCGACCTCATAAATATCGACATGATCCCCTTTGTTGACATAATGGATAGCTGTAGCATCTTCTGGTATCATAATGAGTTGGACAGCTGTTCTTACATGATCTGAATAATTGTCAGAAGACCAATGTAATATGCCGTCGTCAATGATAGCCGCTTCTCCCTTTTTGATGACAAATGGTTCTAAATATTTTTCTTTTAAGACAACATTGATTTCATCGAATACCCAAGGAAGACTAGGACTTCTATGTTGACATAATACTTTGTGACTTCCTTTTACAGTTTCTAAAGTTCCGTTATTTCTCGACACATCTACTAGTGGAATCCAAACAGAAACAGAAGTGAATTTTTCTTCATCTACAAATGTCCAATTTTGATGTATAGTTACCTCACCTTTACCCGGTTCTTTATCGAAAATATTAATAATTAATGGCTTGTAATTTTTAAGATGTTGATTGATGGTTGGTTGGAAAAAATCAGATAAAGTATTAAAAACTTTTTGTTTGAATTCTAAATCTCCATTGAAATAACTCAGTTTATAAGAAGAGTTTTCTTCAATAGATTGATCTATATGAGATTGATTGAGCTCATTAATTGTTTGTTGGAGCTGATCCAATTGATTAGTATTCAATAGTTTTAAAGTAATGAACCCATCTTGATGAAATTGTTTTTCTTGGATTTGATCGTTTAATACTTGTCTCATGAGAATATATTTTTAATTTTTTCCAACCAGTTCATTTGAATATTATCTTGTTTATCTTCTAAAGTTTTCATTAAACTCTCTTTTGTGAATGTAATAGTAGAAATTTTCTTTTGTTGAGAGAGTTTTGCAAACTTTTCCGGTCTTTTGCCTATTTCATAATTAAAATAAAAATCAGGTTCTATTTCAAATTGTTCTAACAGATCTTTCTCTTCATTTTTGTAGTAATGATACACAGGAATATCTTTAGGAACAATGATTGCAGTCACAGCTATCCTAGTATTTTCAGAAAGATTTGGCGGGCTAAAATGTAATAGATGATGCTCCCAAACAACGGGTTGACCTTTTTTTAAGTATAAATTTTTTCCAAAATTTTGAATAAGATAATCTTCATTTTCATAAAATGGACAATGAACTCCTGGACCTCTATCGTGATTGTCAAATAGATGGCTGTTAGGAATCATGGATAATGCACCATTTTTCTGAGTCAAATCACTTAGTGGAAACCAAATTGCAAATGATTGATATTGTGTCTCCTCGACATAAGACCAGTCTTGATGAATTTTCATGATGCTATTTTCTCCTGGTTCCTTCACCATGAAGTTGCCATAAAGAATTCTGTAGTCAGGGAAGTTTACTTTTACCCAATTTTCTAATGCAGTACTTATTTTATTGCTTATTTTCTTTTTGAGATTGACGTCTTCCCAAAACATACTTGGGTGAAATCCTGATAATTGTGGAGATTGAATGCTTTGATAAAAATCATAAAGTTCTGTAACAATATTCTCCTCCAAAGAATCAAAAACAGTATAACCTATTTCCGATAATTCCTTGTTATATGGATGTACAATATTGTCCAACATTTTACTTCTTATTTCCTTTAAAGATAAAGGTACTAATGTTAACTTCTACTGAATTATGTAATAATTTAAAGAAATACCTAACATTCAAATACTCAATTTTATTATTAATGAAGAATCAAATTTTTTCTACAAATTGGTCTTCGTTATTTTTGATTAATATAATTCCAGCGCATATCACAATTAGAATAATTGGAATACTGTAAAATAGCTTTGGGTCTAAGAGATATCTATCAAAAATACACCAACGATACCCTTCTATACATAAAGCAATTGGATTGTAATTAAATATAAAACGCCATTTTTCAGGAAATATCTGTATTGTATAGAAAATAGGAGTTAACCAAATTCCAAAATTTAATATATATGGAATAATATGAAAGAAATCTCTTTTTCTGATACTAATTACTGATAAAATTAAAGCACATGAAACAGCAAAAGCGATTTGAAGAAGAAAGAATAAAGGCAATAAAATAACCCTCCAAGAGACTTCTACTTGGAAAAGTAAAATTAAGAAAATCAATAAAAATGAAGATATTAAAAAATCAAAACTACTCGTAATTACTTTTGATAAAGGTAAAATTATCTTTGGGAAATATATTTTTGATATCAAATTTCTTTGTTCAAAAATACTATGGCTGCCTTGTAAAAAGATTGAAGACCATAGGTTCCAGGCGCTAAATCCAATTAAAGCAAAAACTGGATAAGAGAATTGAGGTTCTCTAATATTTAAAACAAATCCAAAAAACAAGGAAAATATTATAACACCAGTAAGTGGCTGTAAGAGTGTCCAAGAAATCCCTAAGAATGTTTGTGCATATTTTGTTTTGATGTCTTTAACTGCAAAAGAGAGAATTAAATTTTTATATTCCCATATTTTTTTTAAATATTCAAAAAAGGTATCCGGTTCTGCAGATAAGATTTTTATAGATTTTTTACTCATGACTTATCTTCTCTTTTTATCCCCAACATTTTTTTGAAATAATATCCAAAATCAAATCTCGGTTTAATCTTCAGAAAATAGAAATCTGAAACTAAATAAAACAGATTGTAGCATAAATAATACATGCTAGATATAAAAGATTCTTTTCTAAAATGAATAATTGCGTAATTTAATCTACTGACTTTAAAGGTATATTTAATTTTCTCTGCCCTAGAAGTGATAGGTTCTGCTAAAGAAAATTGAGCATAAAATTGACCTAATAAGCTTTCCTTAAGATAAATGTCTTTGGGAATATTGATTCGTCTAAATTCTTCATTCATCCAATGTATTGCAGACCAATTCTGGGGATATTCAGATTGAGATAATAATTGACTGACTACAGGCCAGCTATCTTCATTGGAAAACGAATAAATATATTTCTCTAGATTCTCTTCTCGTATGTTTTTATTCAAAATATTTATCGGCAACATCCAATCTTGATTATCTGCATTGACAGTATTGATAGATTCTTCAAAACACTTTTTCATCAGATCTGATCCTTTAGGAACACACATGATATTTCCTACTACAAAATTATTAGAATGTTTGCTTTGCCTAAAAACGTAAGGAGTATTAAACTCCATTCTTTTAATACATGTGACATCCATATCTACCCACCATCCACCATTCAGATATAATAACTGATATCTAAATACGTCTGAAAATCCTGCAAAACTACCTTTGCCATGTCCAAATTGATTGCTCAGCTTATAGCTGAATACTTGATTTTCAGGAATGATTGATCTAGCATCTTTGATGATAACACCTTCTATTTGATTGTAAATGTGGAATTGGTCATAAGTCCATAAAATAAACTCATAACCATTTGCAATAAATGAGCGGATAGTAAGCACCTCTAATGGAGATAGTTTGCCTTTTATCCATAAACCATTTATTTGATTAGATATATTCATTTTTTCCTCTCAATTTTCGCCACCATTTACCAATATCAAAATGCGGTTTAGTATGTATAAAATATAAATCAGAAATCAAGTAAAATACTTTATAACCAACAAAATAGATGTTTAACAATAATAAATAAAGTTCATGGAATACTATGTATGTATTTGGAAACAATAAAGCGATAAAAATACAGCTAAGAAAGATTGCTTTTGCGCCCCAGATATAAATAGTACCTATAATAACAGCAATAGGCAACCATACCTCATAAATAGTATTGATTTCAGCTAACCATTTTTTCTTTTTGGTAATTTCGTTGGAAACATAAAAATGATAATAATTTATTTTGACTAATAAGATAATAACACCTAAGAGTAAAATGTAAAAAGTGTAAAATGAAGTTGGATATACAATCAAAAGTAAACTAAGGACTTCTGGTATAAATAGAAAGCTCTGTAATCGATATAGTTTTTGACTGTTGACGAGATGTGCAATGGTTTTTTGACCAGCTTTTTGATCTACTTCTATATCTTTTTCAATATGAAAAATAATATTTCTTAAGCCTCTGCAAAGTCCAAAAATAATAGTGAATAGGATTAATTTATAGGTAAGTATGGCATTAGAATACAACAATGCAATGATGAAAAATATTGTACCGCTATATAGACTATCTAAAATGACAGCGATATATGGACTTCTTTTTAGCCGAATTGGCGGGCAGCTGTAAATTGATAATAAGAGTATTTGAACCACAATTAGCACAAGTGCTATTCTGTATTGCCAGAAAAGAATACTGCTGATTAAAATTAAAATGATGATGGAAAAAAATATTGAAAATGCTTTTGTTTTGTTAAACTCAGCAACATGATTTTTCTTTCCTGCTTTAATATCTTCTTCAATGTCTGTCCATTCATTGAGATAAAATCCAAATGAAGCGACACTAATAGATAGTAATAAGAGAAGAAATGCTTTATAAATATGATGGAGTTCAAGGGAAACCTCAGAATATTGTAATCCTATGAAGTAAAAAGCTATAACCGGAGCTATTATTGCATACCACCAATCCTTTATTCTTATAGCTAATAATATTTCCTTCATTTCTATTCTGTCGCTAATATACTTTGAATCGCTCTTTTAATAACAATATATTTTTTTGTTCTAAGAAATCACTAATTTTATTTTTAATCTTTGATTCTAAACTCATCTAAATCTTAAAATATAGATTTGCCTCTACTTCCCAAAATATTAATACTGAATTACGAATATCCTCCTTTAGGGGGTGGTGCAGGTATTGTGACTAAGCATTTGGGAGAGAGGTTTGCAGAAAAGGGCTATCAGGTACATATTGTGACGACATGGTTTTTTGGTGAACCGGAGTATAGTTCAGAAGGGAATCTGACTATTGTAAGATTAAAATCTCGTAGAAAAGTCACCTTTAAGTCCAATCCTTTAGAAATGATGTCTTGGGCTCGTCATGCGCTTCAATATTTTCAAGAACTTCCAGATGATAAATTATTTGACGTTTGTATCGCTAATTTTACGATGCCGGGCGGTTTTGTTGCAAAATATGTGAAAAGTAGATGGAACATTCCTTTTGTAGTATTGAGTCATGGACATGATATTCCATGGTTTGCACCCAAGCAAATGTTGCCGTGGCATATTCTGGCTTTTCCATGGATCAAAAAAATTATGAAATTATCTTCTAAAAACATTGTGCTTACAGAAGATTTGAAAATAACTGCAGATCGATTTTTAGGAGAACGCTTTCATTCTAAGAATCTAGTGATTCCTAATGGAATGTTGATGGACAAATATAAATCTGGTTTTGATAGCAGTAAAAAGACTATTCAGATAGTTTTCGTAGGAAGATTAGTGGAGCAGAAAGACCCTTTGACATTTATAAGGTCTTGCAAAGCCATCAACGATTTGAAAATTCCAGTACATTTTACCATGATAGGAGATGGGCCATTGAAATCTCAAGTGGAAAAATTAGCGATGAAATTAGATATAAGAAATATCGAAATCATGGGACAAGTGAGTCATTATGATGTACTAAAAACGTATGAGAAAGCAGATATTTTGATTCTGCCAAGTAGAGAAGAAGCCATGTCCATGGTAGTCTTAGAGTCAGTATCTAGAGGAATGTATATTTTATCTACACTTGTAAGCGGAAATCATCACTTAATAGAAGAAGGAGTCAACGGGAATTTTGTTCCTTTTGGAGATGAAAACAAGATTAGTGAGGCAGTAGCCAATTTTTACTATGATAAGTTTTTAAATAATTATCAATACCCCGAAGATCTTATTCATCGACTTTTTGATAGATACAGTTGGACGAAAGTAGCTGAGCAATATCTTGAAATCTTACACTCTATTTCTGGCGTAGATAAGCCGGCAGATGTTTTAAATTTATCAGTAAATAATAAGAAGCACTAGTTGTAATAGAGAATCTAATCCGTTCTGTAATGGATTGAATCGGAAATCTCTTCAAATTGTATCGTTCTAATAATTGATACAAATTGCTTTTTTCAGGAAATCTCTCTTTAGAAATATCTAATCTTCTAAATTCTTCATTCATCCAATGAATACAATAATAATGATCAGGTATTTTATTATCTCTCAATAGAGAAGACACTTCTAGCCATGAATCATTATTTGAAATTTTTTCAACGTAATCTTTCAGTTCAAACTTTTCAATACCATCATTCAATATCTGAATAGGCAAACTCCAATTAGTGTTTTGAGCATTAATTTTCAATTTTGCATGTTCATAGCACCAAAGCATCACTTCAGAATGTTTAGGACAATGCATTAAATTACCAACTGCAGATTTTTTGTTTTGACGGAAAAAGTAATTCTCTGTTGAAGGCAATCTTTTTAAACAAGTGATGTCCATATCGGTCCACCAACCACCATATTCGTAGAGCAATTTATATCTGAAAATATCTGAAAATCCAGCGTAACTTCCTTTGCCGTGTCCAAATTGATTTTCATAAGAATATTGAAAAACCTCTTCTTCCTTAATAATCTCTCCAGCATCTTTTATAATTACTCCTGGAGGTAAATTTTGAAGAGTATTTTCATAAGTCCAAAAGTAAAATTGGTATCCATGTTCTAAAAACGAGTGAATCGTTAGCAATTCTAACGAAGACAAGTTCCCACTAATCCATAAACCGTGAACAATATTTTTACTTTCCATCGATATTCATAGTTTCTAAACGATTGGTCTGAATCCATACTAAAATCAAAATAAATAAGATTTGACTTGCGCTAAATACACCGTACAAAATGCTGAATTGGCTTATAATGTATAAGGTAGCTGCTAATGGAACGATGCCGTAGTAAAAGTAATCATCTATATTTTTTAAGCTAAGATTCTTTTTCACTATTGATATCAATAATAAGAAAACCAAAAGAATAAAACACAGAAAACCTAATTTAGAAGAGATCGTGGTGATTAAGATAATAGTAGCCATTTTCGGTAAAAATGAAATCCATTTGCTTCTTTGTGGTGAAATATCTTGACTATACGACATTATGTAAAACACGCCGATAGACATAGTAGCAATAATTCCCGCACCTAGACCTTTGTTCGAAGCATAAAAAGCTACACTGATGATACTGCCATATATTATACCAATCAATAAATCTTTGAAAATTGTCCGAAGGTGCTGTTTAGAAAGATACAATCCAATAAGTAGTATGCTTTTGAAAAGTAGTAAGAAAGTGAAATAACTTGTAAATGGATGAATCAAGGATAAGATGAAATCTAAAATAATAAGAAATAGAATTTTTCTGTTGTCTACATAAGCAATGATGGTCAGTGCAATAATAGAAATGAATACGATAAAGACACCTTTGATAATATAAATAGCTAGAAATTCTTTGACAGGTAGACCTAACATATAAATACTAATGATAAAGATGCTGGGTAGGGTAATTCTAGAATCTATCTTTATTTTTTGAAGTAACCATAATATTACTGGAGTCAAAAGAAATGCACTCATCAGTCCACAAGTGATTCCTATTAATATGCTATCTATCTGCGTACGATGTTCTATACCTACTTTAATGACTTTCATAGATGTAAAACTTAGTATCACGAGTCCGGATAGGATAGTAGCAAGAAACCAGTGCTGCCGTAAAAATGGAGTGTGTTGAAGAATTTCTTTGCGATATATATAGCTCATGATGATCATTAGAATCAATCCAATTCCACTCGCTATGATTTGAGGCAGATATAAGAGTATTTGAAATATTTTATTGAAATCTTCAGGTTCATAACCTAAGTTTTGCCCGATTTCTCTGCTCATGCTTTGAGCATCGTTGAAATGCACATATTGATCTAAAAATAGATGTACACCTATTGCCAATAAGACACTCGCTGCAATTTTTGGAAGTTTTTTAAAATGTTCCCAATAATTTTTTGGATGCAAATCTATTGTCCCAACTTTAGAAATAGGTAGAATAATCAGTTTGAAATAGTAAGTCAGTATAATTCCAATAGGCAATAACTCAAAAAGAATATTTGTAGTAGAGTAGGAGAAAATATGATATCTCGTTTCTGAAAATCTATAAATAATATCTAAATCCGGTACAAAACTTCCCATAATCAATGCCGGAATACTTAAAAATCTTGGAAACCACCTTGCAAAAGGTAATACGAATCCAGGATGTAGAAAGGTGTATGGCATGAATGGTGAACTGATGATTGTTTTAAAATAAGAGCTTTTAAAATAAATATACTGAATGTTTAAGGTGAAATAGCTGTAATAATTGTTCAACCATTCGTAAAATAGCACTAGAAATTGTACTAATTCTTCTTTTATTAAAACATTAATAGAAAAATTGAGAAAAGTCAAATACTAATTAATTTAAACTATATCCTAATTAAGTATTTCCAGTTGTTTCATCTTCATTTACAAAGTTTTTTAATTATTTATTTAAATATCAAACATCAACTCAAATTATATAACTGATTTTATTGCAAATAATTATAAATTATTTTTATTTATTTATGTAGACAAATACTATACGGATTCATTCTTATGATATATAAATTAAGAAGTTACAATGATAATCTCTATAGCGTATAATATTTTTAGTAATATGTAAATTTGTTAGTTCCATTAATTATCTTTAACACAAAAATAATATTCCTTCATTTTGACAAAAATAATATATGAGAATAAAAATTTACACTGAGCTTTTTTTAAATTTTAAAATAAATCTTCAAATTTTAAGAATTTTATTTTTTTTTAAAAATAGATAAATAACAAGAACAATTTCATTGATAGAGACTCCATCAATTTTTATCATAAATGAAGATTGCGTTTAATTATAAATTGATTACTTCTCATATCTTTTAAAGACTAAAATATCTATTTAAGAAGAATTAATGACTATTCCTATTCAAAAATTACTGTAAAATATAAAAAATAGCACCATGAAAAATAATGCATTTATAAAAATATTAACAATTTTAGTAATAGTTTTTACTAGTCATAATATATCGGCTCAAATAGCTGAAATTCATTCTGTAAAATTGAAAACAATAAAGGACAGCTTAGAAGTTTTAGATAATTTGGCTAAAATTGAATACCAAGAAATGAGAACTCATCCGAAGTTATTGAGTTTGAAACAAATTGAAGAATATTCTAAAACGGACAAGTTAGCATCGTATAAAAAAATAGTTTTCAATTTTGATTCTAAAGCAATAGAATTCAATTCTCTTTTTGTGAAAACAATTGTTGAGAATCCTTCCATTTATCATTTTTATTTCTCTCCAACTATTGCGATTCTTTGGACAGATTATAATCTGAATACAGAAAAACTATTGGAACATTTGAATGAGATTTCAATGACACCAATTTATCAGAATAATATATCTAACTCTATTAAATAACTTATTATGGATAAGTTTATACATACAATTTCTAATAAGCAATTATTTATTTTAGTTGTTTTATTTTTTTGTTCATATACTGCTAAAGCAGACTATTCTGTTCAATTACGTGTTGCTCAATGGTGTGTTTCAGGATCTCATGATTGTGACGGCTGGACAACTGGGGATAGTGATTTTCAAGTGGATTTAGAAGCTTATGACCATTCTAATAATCTCGGTTTAGGTGGTTGGGATAACTGTAGTCAAGAAATTACAAATAATAATTCTCCTGGTTGCAGAGCATTTACTAGTTGTAATACAGACGTAAAATTAGATGATAGATTATTTCTTGATTGGAGGTTTAGACTTCAAGAAGATGACTTAGCTGGTGGTGATGCGATTTGGGGTTGGGTGAACGCTTGTTTTGTACCTGATTTTAGTCTAAGTACTAATACTTGGAGAACAATGGTAGGATTCCCAAAAACAGCATCGATTGCAGATAGTGATTGTTCAAATTCACCAGTTCCTTATTCTATAACTGTAGAATGGAAATTAACAGGGTCAAGTAGTGCTCCTGCTAATGATTTAGCTTGCAATGCTACACAAATTGCTATGGGTGGGGCTAGTGCTAATTTAGATTTTTGTGAAAGTACAGGTGGTATTAATGGGACAAATGTAGGCGCAAAGGATGAAGATCTTTGTGGCAATGATGAACCTAACGAAACTGAGGGACGAACAGTATGGTATAAATTTACGACAGGTGCTACAATAAGCAATAGAGCTTCTATATTAGTAGAAAACAGAAACGCTGGAGATAATATGACTCCATGGGTTGCAGTATATAGACAAACTGGAATTGCTCCTACTTGTGCTGGTTATAATTTTAATGCCAATCTCTTAAAAGTAGGTCAAGATGATGGGACTCATTTAATAGATAATGATGCTGAGGTTTTATTGACGACATGTGCAGGAACTTATTTGCCAAATACAACTTATTATATTCAAATAGAAGATGAAGGTGGGACACTTGGTGTTGGTTACTATGAAGGTAATTTTAGATTAACAGTTAAAGATGGTGGGTATCAGAATGGTCCTAATGATCGTTGTGATGCCTATGATTTAGGAACTTATACGGGAACATTACCGGCTTGTTCGCCTAAGACAGTTAGAACAGATGCTTCTGCAGGATTAAATACTGCTGGTAAATTAGATAGAAATGATTCCTTTACTATAAATAGAGAATCTACTAGATGTGCTAACGGATCTGGAAGCCCTAATAGTCCTAATAAAGATGTATGGTATAAATTCACTACAGGTAATAATATAGGAAGTGAAGTGACAGTTCAAGTCAATTCAATTTCTGATTTAGATGCATTTGTTGGAGTTTATAAATTTTGTGCAACTTCTGGCTGTCCAACTTATGCTACACTTTCATCTAATGAAGTAGTTACAGGTGGAGGTTATTCAATAGGTGGAGGTCCAGATAATGCTACTGCAAAGTTTGCCCCAGAACCTAATACTACTTACTACGTACAAGTAGATGGCTATAATGCTGTTGCAGGTGTTGGTGGTGGTGTCGCTGGAGATTTTAACTTGACAGTGAGTATGAATAATACTCGAAATCCTTACGATGATATTTGTAATGCAGAAACTGGAACTCAGTTAATTACTAGCAGTTTAGGATTAGGACAAACTGTCACAGTCCCAGGTACATTGAATAATAATAATGCAACAAATATTGAAGGTTGTAATAATGAACCTAAAGCTAGTGGAGATGATGCTACCGTTTGGTTCTCTTTCCAAACTGGAGCTATAGTAGGTTCAGAAATCAAAGTACAAGCATTTGACGAAAATGCTTCTTGTGGTTTTCCTTTTAATTTTATAGATTTTTCTCCAAATGTCTACAAAAAACTTCCAGCTTTCAATTGTAATACTTTTGCCGGTTTAAGTTTGGTGGATGAAGCTGGTCTATTTGGAGGAGGATGTCAGACAGCGGTGATAGATTGTCCAGAACCAAATACATGGTATTATGTACAAATTCAAGCTTCTTATGGATTGGATTGCGGTATATTTTCCGGATGTGAAACAGGTACATTCAAATTAAGAGTTATAGATAATGGAGTAAGTGCAGGACCAGACTTTATTTGTCAAGCTGATAGTTCTACTGTTCCTGGTGTAATGGGAAATTTAGGAGTATTAAACAGTTCTAATAATACAGACTTAGTCATCAATAATCAAACCACTCGATGTGCTACCGTTACTGCAGGAGGAGATCCTGATCATACAACTGCCTTATCTAGTTTAAATAGTACAGTTTGGTATAAATTCAGAACACCTGCTGCTGATTATGTCACAGAAAACACATTATTTCATTTGTATGATGTAGTAGTTGAAAGATTAAGCTCAAGTTCTTTATTGACTTATCCAGCAATTTATCTTTATCAAGAATCTGCAAATACAGTAAGAACTTGTGGAGATGGAGTTTCTGATTATAATAATTTGACCTATTTAGATAGAGATGAATTAGGTGTTGGAGATGCAAGTATTAAAGATTTGTGCTTAAAACCTAATACCAATTATTATTTACAAGTAGATCCTGTGGGAATTGGTAGCTATGTAGATTTTAATGTAAAAGTTAAAAAATCAGCTTTCCGTCCAGGAGATCAAATTTGTAATGCTTCCGTAATTCCTACTTCTGTAGTGAGCGGCTTGAATAAAACAACAACAATATCAAATTCACCAATGACTGGTGCTCCTTTCTTTGGACTACCACATTCTAACAAATGTAAATCTGCAGACCCTGGAGAACCAGATGTTTCAGTCGGAGGACCTGGTACAGGAGGATCGCATAGTGCTTCAGTTTGGTATCAATTTACTACAGATGCCAGTCCTGCTGAATGGCTAGAGTGGGATCATGATGATTATACGGGTAGTAGAGGAGTGAGAGGGACGGTTTGTACAGGTTTATTATTCAATACTAAAATCAATATTTATAAATCAAAAGTCAATAATTGCGTATATCCTTCCTTACAAATTCAATCAGAATATGATTTGCCATGGGAAACAATAAATAAGGCATCTATTATGCCGGGTATCTTTAGACTAAGATGTCCAGAGCCTAATACTACTTACTATGTTCAAGTAAAAGATGCTGGAGCTTCTCCTTGTTTTGAAGGAGTTTATGCACCGAAATTTAAAACTGCACCTACGACTCGAAGTGTACCTGTTAATGATGATCCATGTGGAGCTATTCACTTAGGAGCTGTTGCTGCTGGAGGAACATTAGCACCTACTACTATTTTTGATAACTTTTGTTCTACTCCGACTATTGGATTTATAGCAGATCAAAGTCAACCTACAGAAAGAGATGTTTGGTTTACATTTATAGCACCACCTTCAGGTTCAGTTTTAGTCACTGCTCAATCTGCACCAGCAGGTAGCCCAAGTGCGGATAATGATATTGATTTACAAATTGCAATTTGGGAACCTATTCTAGGCGATGCAAATCTAAATCCTCATTGCAGCTCTCCAAGATATCTATGGACTCCAATTATTTCTAGAGATCACGACGCTTTAGATTATTTAGATGCAGGAAATGTTTCTTTGTCCTATTATGATATTTTAGATACTAGAAACAATCTTGTCAATGAAGGCAATAGTTTAATAGCTACCTGCTTGAATCCTGGCAAAATGTATTACATGCAAGTGGACGGTGGAGAATATCCTTTGTGTGACTTTACAAATGGTGGTGATTGTACTATGGGTTATTTCAAACTACAAGTCAAAGATGCAGGTTTGTATGACATGGCTTCTATGGGTACTATGCCAGCAGGAAATGACGAACCTTGTGGTGCAAAAACATTGCCTATTAATCCAAGTACAAGGTCTTATGGAAGTTTAAATTGGATGGTAGGCAGTAATTTATGTGCTACAGCTATTAATGATCCTGTTCCTTCTAAGTGGTTCTCTTCAGATGCCACAGTGTGGTATAAATTTACTGCACCTCCTTCTGGGAAAGTGAAAATTAGAGCAGAAAATATTAATCAAATTAATAAAAGAGACAAAGCCAATCCTAATTCTCCTAACGCTGCTCTGACGGTTTCAGATCCTGACTATCATGAGGAAATGAACTTGCAATTAGCGCTTTATACAATGGGTAATTGTTTGGCTAAAGGTACTTTAGCAGAACATAGTTCTAGCTATGATGGAATATTGGTAGAGAATAATCCTTTAAATGATGAAGATTATGTAGGAATTGGAACAAATGGTTTTGATGAATATATGGTTGCAAAATGTCTAATACCAGGTAGAGAATATTATATCATGGTGGATGGAGA
Source organism: Chitinophagales bacterium (assembly GCA_035515235.1). Classification (GTDB taxonomy): domain Bacteria; phylum Bacteroidota; class Bacteroidia; order Chitinophagales; family JADIYW01; genus JAMLHH01. The sequence continues at coordinate 17,603 of DATJBS010000083.1, read as the reverse complement.
AAATGACCCAACATTAGGATTGCCAGGTTTTAGAGCTGATATTGAAGATGTAATTGGAGATTTCAGAATTTCTGTACAAGATTTTGCTACAGTTCCAGCGAGTTTGAATGATAATGTTTGTGATGCATTTGAAATAATGAATGTAAACACATTAGGCGTAGGTGCAAATAGAACTACCGGATTATTTAATAACGAGTGTGCTACAATTGAGCCTAATATTGAGGGTTCAGGTAAAGTAGCTGAAAAAATGAGTGGTTTAGTATTTAGTGTTACAGCTAAGAAAACCTTGTGGTTCAAATTTAGAGCACCTTCTTCAGGCAAAGTGAAAATTGAAGGAATTAATTCAGGAAATGATAAAATTGATATTGCCTTGGCGGTTTATGACTTCCCTGGTGAGAATTGCAATTTGGCTTCTTCTGGATTTAAGTTTGCTGAAGATTATGATCCTGCAATTGTTACTTTCTTAGAAGATGAGGAAGTTACCGTAGAGTGTTTAGTCCCTGGAAGATATTACTACTTACAGGTAGATGGTTCTAATAATACTGTAGCTTGTCTTCCGGGAAGCCTATGTGCAACGGGAGAGTTTAGAGTGAAAATTACTCATCTTGCAGGAGATGCGAGATCAGATGTAGCGCCTCAGAAAAATGACAATCTGTGTGATGCTATCAATTTAGGAAATCTTAATCCAGGTAATACAAAAACACGTTCAAAAGACAATAATAGATGTTCAACTGAAGAGATTAATGAGCCAGGTGGTTCAGGATGGAACTTCAGCTTGTTTGATAATCAAGAAAGAAGTGTTTGGTATAGATTTAAAACAGGATTGAATTTAGGAGTATTAGCTCCAGGTAAGTTTACTATAGTTGTAGATAATCCAGATCCAGATCCATGCTTTGATATTGACATAGAGTTGTTTGAGTATTCAGGAGCTTTTAATCCAATATCTTGTAATAGTCAAATGTATAGCAATAGTCAATTCAATAGACTACTTAAAGTAGGAAAAGGAACTCCTATAAGCTTAATTCCTCTAACGGATAATAATAGAAGTGAAAAAATTGAAATAGATTGTCCGAGACCTAATACAGAATACTTCTTAAGAGTTTCAGGCTCTACTACTTGTCCAGGATTTGGAGCTACCATGGGAGATTTTGATGTAAAAGTTTCTATGGATGGTATCTCTATTATGGCTGCAGAAAATGATGATATCTGTGGATCGATGACAAGTGCTGCTGGTTATTTAGGTAATTTATCTTCTGGAGGTAATTTACAAAGACTCAATCATAACAATTTCTGTGCTACTCAAGAATTAGGAGAACCTAACACTACTCAAAATGCAGTGCAAAGTGAGCCTGAATACGATGAGACGATGTGGTACCGTTTCCGTACTCCTGTGAATCCTGGTGAAATCAAAGTGAAATTAGAAACTGTAATTAGTGCAGGATTCTTCTCTGTTCCTAGTTTGACGGTTTATAAGGGACAGTCAGCTTCATATAATCCTTGTAGTGCTGGATTTGGTGGTCTAATAGAAGTCGCATCAGATTTTGGTGCAGCAGCAGTGTTTGGTACTACTAAATGGGATGCAGAAGTTACGCTTCCATGCCCATCAGCTAATTGGAATTACTTTATACAAGTAGATGGTATGGATGCTAGTCTTTTTGGTTTTACTATACCTGGCTTTGATGATAATTTTATTTATAATGTCAAAGTATCTGATGACGGAAGTGGTAGCACAAGACCAGTGAATGATAAAATACAAAATGCACTTCCAGTAGACAGTATTGCCCCATTAGATGGTATGCTAGCTGTAGGAGGTTCACTAGCTATAAAAGGTCATAATCTTTGTGCTACAGCAGATGATAATGAACCTAGAGTGGAAAGTGGCTATAATGGTTCTAATACTTCTGATCATCAAAGTGCATTAGAAGATGAAACTGTTTGGTATTATTTCACCACTCCAAATAAACCAGGAATAATTACTGTCAGAGTTCAAGACGATCCAGGGTTTCCTGAAAGTTTCTCTCCTAACTTTGCAATTTTCTATAATAATGGAACCAATCCAACTTATAGAGTTACAGAAGCGCCTACTTCAAAGATTATTCAAGAGGGAAGTGAATCAGTATCTGCTGGAGGAACTAATACTAGTAGAAGTTATACTTGTCTATTGCCAAACACTAAATACTATATTCAAGTAGATGGTAATGATATAGCACCTGGAAGAGTGGATCAAGGACACTTTATAGTTACTGTTACCGATAATGGTGCAGGAAGTCCTGGTCCATCTAATGATTTGATTTGTGACGCTGAAAACTTAACAACTTCATTAATTAGAAATGGTACAGCTACTTTCAATAGAACTAATTATTGTTCTTGGGAAGAAATGGGGGAACCTAATACTTCTGGAAATATGGGCGGTACAGGTGATGATGTAACCTCTAATGATTACGACGAAACGGTTTGGTTTAAATTTAGACCATCATGGGAAGGTCAGTTTGAGATAGATTTATCTACACGATTTAACTTTATACTTTATAGATCTACAACAGGTGTTTATAATTGTAATGTTCCAGTTTGGGATAACCTCACAAGAATGAGTAGTTCAAGTGGAGTGAATAACGGAACATTCAGTTGTTTAGATGATAATGTATGGTACTATATTCAAGTAGATGGTATTGATTTAGGAGGTGATGATGTAGGGCCATTTACTTTAAGTATTAAGCATGTAGATGCGACCATTCCTAATCATGATATGATTTGTTATGCTTATGATTTAGGCACAATAAATAATACTACTGGAACTGCAGCTAATCAAAATAATATTTGTGCAACTGAAGAAGTAGGAGAGCCAAACGTGAGCGGTAATTATAATAATATCAATGCTACAGGATATGATAAAACTCTTTGGTATAGATTTAGAACTCCAGCTCAGACAGGAGATTGGACAATATCAGTAACAAATAATTCTCCATTTAACGATAGAATAAGTGGAACATTTACACTATATCAAGGTTCTGGAGCATCAGCTTGTGCAGCAGGAGTACCAGTATGGACGAATTTAACAGAGAGAAAAAGTTCTGGTATTGCAAATGTTACAACTGGTAATAATTCATTGTCTATAGAGTGCTTTAGATTGCAACCTAATACCTTCTATTTCTTACAAGTTCAAGGAGAAGATTTGGGAATATTTGGTGAAGTAGGAACTAATTTCAATGTTTCAGTGACACATTCCCTAAATACAGTTGGTGCAAATGATAACGTGTGTTCAGCACAAGCATTGACCGTAGGAGCAGGAGCTTATACTGATAATAATATTTGTGCTACTTCTCAATTAGGCGAGCCGAACGTATCGCCATTACCTCAAGATCCTTTTACAAGTGGTTATGATGAAACCATGTGGTATAAATTTGTAGCACCCCCAAATGGTTATGTGAAAATTGAAGGTCGAAGCTTGTCTTCTAATCCGATAGACTTAAACATGACGATATATGAATTGCCTCAAGGAGCGACGAATATCTGTACCGGTGGAAATCCTAATTGGTCATTATTGTCCAAGCTTGGAACTGCTGATAATCTAACAAACTTTAATTTTGACTATGAAAATGAATGTCTAATCCCTGGAAGAACATATTTCTTACAAATAGATGGTGGTGATGCTCCAGTTGTTTCTGATGATAGAGGAAATTATACCATCAGAATTATAGATAACTATATCGCTCAAGGAGTAGATTGTGCTGTAATACCTAACGATGAGCCTTGTGGTTTATCAGGTGCTTACGATATCTCAGCTTGGGTAAGAGAAAATAGATGTACAGCTAAAGCGCAATTCTATGCAACTACATATACTATTTTTGATGGAAGCCCAGATATCGATTGTGCTACAAGATCTCCATATGGTTTAAGTTGTGGAAGCAGAACTAACTGTAGTGATTATTGGTTCCAATTTACTGTTCCTGATGATTCAGAAGGAGGAGTGAAAATTCAAGGAAATGATGAATTTGGTATTAGTGGAGCTAATAACTCTACACTTGTAATAGGTGCTTATAGAGGTAATCCATGTACAGGTCAGTTACAATTCTTAGGTTGTGATCATGGAGGTTTTGGAAGAAATGTAGAATTTGATATTGCTGCAATTCCTGGAGAGCAAATTTATCTTCAAGTATTCAATGATGCTGGAGCGGCAAATCCTACTTATCCAAACTTTGGAATGTGTATCTCTACTCAATGTGCTCCTAAATCTACCTGTTCAGTGATGCCATCATTAGAATATGATATCCCACAATGTTGGAACTTGGATGAAGATGGAAGTTCGATTAATGATGGAGGTGGTATATATGGAAACTGTATCCCTGGAGGTTCATCTTCTGCCAATTACTTTACTTTCAGTACGGAATGTGGTGAAACTTCTGATGGAGAGCCTGATACACTAACTGTTGTATACAGCGTTACAAATATTTCTTCTAATACAGCTTTAGCTATTTATGAAGACGCTACACCTTGTGATGGATTAGCTGATGCAGTACTGATCAATTGTGTACCATTCGGAACATGTATAGGATGTTCACCATCTACTACATTTACTCAAACCTATCAGTTGGATGAATGTAAAACTTATGTGATTCAAATCTTAGGAGAAGATGACGATGATAATGGTAGTAGTGGACAGATCTTTATTTTCAAGACAAATTTAGAACCGCCTGTATTACCAATTGAATTGCTATCATTTACTGGATATCATGATGGACAGAATAATGTACTGAATTGGATGACTGCTAGTGAGAAAAATGCTGATCAGTTCATTATTGAAAGATCAATTGATGGAAATGGATATAGTGCTATTGGTATAGTAGGAGCTAACGGTAATAGTACTTTACCTCAAAACTATAGCTTCTATGATCCTGAATTTGTAGAGGGAAATAACTACTACAGACTGAAAATCGTTGACTTTGATGGCAAGTTTGAATACAGTAATGTTATTATTATAGATGTCAGCAAAAATCAGTTAGATGAATCTGCTACTCACGTGATTTCAGTATATCCAAACCCTACAGATAGTAAAACAAATGTAGAAATGTACGTCAGTGAAAGCAATGCTACTTTCCAAGTTAAAGTGTTAAATTTATTAGGTCAGGTAATGACTTCAGATTTGAAAACATTCTCTAAAGGAGTGAACAAATTTGAAATAGATGCTTCTAACTATGCTCAAGGTGCGTATGTGATTTCAATTGTCAATAAAACTACATCTGAAGCAATAGATGTCAAGTTTGTAAAACAATAGAACTATAATTTTTAATAGCCAATCCGTTTCAATTAGTTTGAAATGGATTGGTTTTTTTATTAAAATAACTTAGAGTCTTGGATATTACTTTTGAAAGATGATATAGTGCTATTTTGTTTTTAACTTTAATTAAAACATCTTAAATGAGAACTCTATTTGTATTCATTATCTTTTTATCGTACAGCTTTTGTGCGTTCTCCCAATGTGAAGGAACTAGGTATAAAGAGAAGATATTTAGCGATATTTCTGTCATAAAGAATATCAAATACGGATCTAATATCAATAATCTAGGGGAGGAGCAAGATTTGTTTTTGGACGTATATATGCCCAGTCTAAGTTCAGACACTCTTTCAAAACGTCCTGTAATATTTTTTGTACATGGAGGTTCATTTGTTGAAGGGAGCAAAGAGTTTTTTTTGATGAAAAATATGAGCCAAGAATTTGCAAGTCGTGGCTATGTATCTATTGCTATTCAGTATAGATTAGAATATTCTAGCGACGGAGTAATCAATCCCATTTTGCAATTTGCAGATAAGTCTAATTGGTATAAAGCTATTCTAAGAAGTTCGCAAGATATTAGAGGCAGTATAAGGTATATCAAATACGATGCAGCAGAAAATAATAACCCCTATCGTATAGATACTAATAATATCACATTATATGGATCTTCTGCAGGTGGTATAGGGGTGATGCATGCTGCTTATTTAGACGACTCTGACTCCTTGAATATTATGTGGAAAGGTAACGCAAAAGTTTTAGGAGGAATAGAGGGAACGACTTCTACTCATTTAGAATATGGTTCAGTAAATACAGTTAGAAATCTTATCGTTTGTAGTGGAGCAATAACAGATGTAAATTGGATAGGTGATAAGAAAGAATTGGATGTAATTGGTTTTCATTATACATTAGACCCATCAGTTCCTTATGGTCATGGCTGTTTTTATACTGCAGCTTGTCATTTAGGAAGATTTGATGGGATGAAAATTTATGCTCCTTATTTGAATAATATTGGAGCAAGAGTAGAACAATATATTGCTGAAGGAATAGGTCATCCATATGACGAATTAATGCCGGAAACAGTATTGGAAAAGTCAGTAAACTTCATGTATGCTTCTCAATGCAAATACGACACTACAGTATTTACAGTACCTACTTCAATAAAAAGCAATAGGACTACTTCTGTGAAAATATATCCTAATCCAACATCTAACAGTTTTAAAATAGAACTTCCATCTATCTCTTCTCAAAACAAGATTCTAGAAATATTTTCTTTCAATGGTCAATTATTATCCCGTGAGACTCTAGCTGGAAATCAGATGATTTTTGAGAAACAAATCTCATTAGATAAAGGCATGTATTTGATTAAAATATCAGATGGCAATCAAAACAACTATTTGCAAAAGCTGATTGTTCAATAGATTATTTGATATTAAATACTATGTATTTTTTGAAAGGTTCGCCATTGAGATATTCTCCTCTTAATCTTATAGTTATTTTAGAGACTTTAATATCAAAGGGGAATTCATTGATGGATTTGGACTGTTTTAGATATTTATTCCAGTCAAATTCACTCTGTGTTGTTCTAGTTTGTAGAAAGATATAATCTAAGACATCTTGGATAGATGTAGATGGGAATGATTTTATTTCATCAATGGTGTAAGCTTTCTTACTGTATTTATTAGAACTAGATACTTCTATAATTTTCCATGGGGAAGTGTATCGATTCAAACTAGTCAAGTCAATATTATCTCCACTAGTTATTATAGTTAAAATATTTTCATATTGTTGGTCTACTATTATTTCTTTAGTGGCATCAATATTAATAGTAAAAGTCTTTTCTAAAAGCATTTCACCATTTCTATCTGATATAATAGCACTGTCTTTTGTAAAACGAATCGCTCCAGATTCTTCCCATTGTTCTACCGTAGGAAATAATACTTTTATTTGTTCTAATTGAAGTGTAATACTATCTAATTTACTAAACCCTAATTCGTCATTATTAGATTCTAAGCCTAAATTGTTAGAGTTGCAGGAGAAAATAAATAGAGATATGATTGCAAATACAATCACATTGAAATAAAGAGAAAGCTTATTGGATGTTTTATTTTTATATCTATTCAACATTTTTATTGTTTTATTTTATCTATTTTATTCAAAAATACTATAATTATAAAGTAAAAGTATCGGTACTATTTTTTTGTGCCTTATTTCTTCGCTATGATACGTATATGATAATAAAGAGTTTTAATGATTCCATAGTGATGCCTCATGATAAGAAACCTTTCCTTTAATGACTTTACTTTATTTTTTTCCGAAAGGTCACCCATAACGAAGTCTGAAATAATTTCTGAGGTGCCTAATGTCTTTTCAGAAGCTTTAATACAGTTCAGCATCCAATCTACATCACTACTCCATTGATATTTTAAATTAAACAGTGGTGCAATACTTCTTTTGACTATGAAGGATTGGTGAGAAACATTTGTTCCAAATTTAAAGGAATAATAGTGAAGCTTTTCGGGAAGTATTTGATTTCTATAAGCACTTCTCGTTTGTACATTTTTTCTATTCGAATCAATTAGCATACATTCTCCAAAAATAATATCGGGAACTTCTTGGGTATTTTTAAAAAATTGATTGACAATTTTTGCAAGAGTATCTTTTTCATGTAAAACATCGCCACCATTAATAAATAGAACATAGTCTCCAGTTGCGCGTTGAAGTCCTTTGTTCATAGCATCGTAAATACCACGGTCTTCTTCAGAAATATAACAATCGATTTTCTTTAAATATTTTTCAATAACTGACGTCGTACCATCGTTAGAATTTCCATCAATAACGAGGTATTCTATGTTTTTATAAGTCTGTTCAGTGATACTTTTAAGTGTAAATTCTATATCTTTTACTCTATTGTAAACTATAGTAATCACTGAGAACTTTGGAAATAAAAGAGACATTTTATAGTTAAATAAATTTCAATTTGATAATCTGTCCAATCAATAAGAAATCATTTACTCTCATTGAGATGTTGGTCAGTATCTGATATCTTCCTTTGGGTTGGATTCCTCTAAAGTAGGGTATTGTTTCTTCTATTTTTATATTTGGGCTCCAGTTTTCTAATTGCTGACTTTCTAAAACAGCCCATTTTAATTGAACATTGGTCATTTCAGAATCTTTGAACTTTCTATTAATAATAAATTTTCCAAAATTAGATATCACATCGAATAGAATATAAGCTTCTTTGAGTTGGGGAGCAATAATTTTAAAGAAATTCATCACTTCCTCTTCTTCAAAATAAGGAAGAACTCCAGGCACTAGTATGAGCAGTCCATTTTCAATAGAGCCGATATCATTTATCCAACTGACATCAAAAAGTGATTTAGTAATATAATGTACTCTTTCATTCGGGATAGGTAATAATTGCTTGCGGAGCTGCATAGAGTCGTCCACATCTAAATCATACCAGATGCTTTGACCATTATCACATCTGTAATAAAAAGTATCTAATCCAGCGCCTAAAGTTAAAATTTTCCCATTGGGATATTGCTCTTGGTATTTTTTTATTTGCAAATCGAATTGGACAGCTCTTGTTGCCAAACCTGCTACGCCTATTTCTGTTAATTTATTTTCTATCTCTCGATAATCGAAATTTAATTGTTCACCAATCTCAACTGATTTAGGGTCAGATAAGATTCCATTTCGATGTTTTGTTTCTATTATTCTAGCGGTAAGTGGCAATAAAAGAGTTTCTTGTATTTGCCCTAATTGTATCTCCAATTTTTCGTTTGCCATATCGATATAATTTAGACTAAATTTATTATAACCTCAAATATAGAAGTTAAATAAATCCTCTATTATTATATCTTTCATAAATTGATTTTATAATCTTCTCCAAATTTCAGTACTTTGTGATTATGACGTCAAAAACTCCATATATCATAGGAAGACAACCGGTTTTAGAAGCAATAGAAAGCGATAAGAAAATCGACAAAATATTAATTTCTAAGTATGCGAAAGGTGATATTATAGATAGAATCAAACAATTGTGTCGTCAAATTGATATTCATTTTCAAATAGTCCCTGAAGATAAATTACAAAGAGAATTTAGAAACCTAAATCATCAAGGCGTTGCAGCTTTAACTAGTGCAATAGAATATTATGAGCTCCAAGATGTCATCAATGATGTTTTGGATAAAGGTGAATTACCTTTCTTTATTGTATTAGACGGTGTTACTGATGTGAGAAATATTGGCGCTATTGCCCGTACGGCATACGGTCTTGGAGTACATGGAATTATTATCCCTCAAAGAGGAGCAGCCCCTTTACAAGCTGATGCCATCAAATCTTCAGCAGGTGCATTGTTGCACATTCCTATTTGTAGAGTGGCTAATTTAGTAGCAGCTGTAAAAGATTTGAAGTTAAATGGTATTGAAGTCGTTGGAATTCATGCACATACAGATTCTAGCATATCCGACATACAAGGAGATATTCCTTTAGCTTTAGTAATGGGTGCAGAAGATGTCGGAATTAGTCCATTAGTACAAAAAGAAATTACTTCATTTTATAAAATTCCTATTCAAAATATTGATTCTTATAATGTAAGTGTGGCAACTGCTTTGACTTTGTATCAAGTGGTTTTAAATAGAAGTTAAGCAATATGAATTGTAACTAAAATCATAGCAAAACTCTAAGATTAGTCCTATTTTAATACAATAATTTAAAACTTATAAAATGGCGAAAATATTAGTTCCTTTTGACCATTCTGAAAATGCTTTTATTGCTTTACAACAAGCAATGTTTATAGCTCAGAATAATCGTGAAGATATAGAAGTCTTCCATGTGATTAACCTCTTAATTGCAAGAGATATTCCAATGGAATGGACAGAAGATGATGAAAATGCTATTAAAGAAAGCCTTCAGTCTAAAATAGATGTGGCCAAATCCTTGACAGGTATATCTGATGTAAATATTTCAATTTTTCTGCAAAGAGGAGAAAGAGTTGTAGATGAAGTGCTGATGAGAGCTAATGAATCTGATACAGTTATTATTGTCATGGGGACACATGGTGTGACAGGATTGATTGATAGAGTGATGGGAACAAATAGTTTAGATGTATTAAACAACTCTACTTACCCTTTACTCTTAATTCCGCCACATTGGCAAGCTCAAAAAATAGAACAATTAGTCTTAGCTATTGAATTAAATGATTTAGTAACTGTAACTAATAAAGCGAAGGATATTAAAACCTTCTTCAATTTACCTCTAGAAGCTGTTCAATTGTCTGCTTTATCGGATGTCAAAGATGTGGAGAAAAGAGAAGTGGAAGGAATCAGTTTTGAATATATAGAATCTAGAATTGATAAAAGCCTTGCAGATAATTTAAGAGATTATACTCAAAATTTACATTTTACAATTTTGGTAATGTTTACTCACCCACGTAAATTATTGCAAAAAATATTCTCTAAAAGTCTAACTCAGGACACAGCAAAAGTAATTGAAATTCCGTTACTCTCAGTTCGTACAGAGTAATTAAACTTAAAATACAATACAAAAAAAATCCCAATTCAAACGAATTGGGATTTTTTTATTAACCATTAAACCAAAACAATTAAAATCCAAAAGCGTAGTATCTACTACCGTTTTCTCCTGGATATTTTCCTTGCAATAAAACGCCATCACCTATACTTGCTTTTAATGTTGCTTCTAATTCTTCTAATGTCGTCACGGGTCTTTTATTGATAGCTGTGATGATAAATCCTTCTTTTACATCAGTGCTATTTTTAATGATTCCGTTATTTATTTTTTTGACTTTAAGTCCACCACTTAAACCTATTTTTCTTGCATCACTAATAGAGATAGGTTCTACTTCGATACCTAATTGATCAATAGTACTTTGAGTAGAATTCTTCAAATCTTCTTTACTCGCTAGTTTTGTACTATTATCTCTAGACTTCAATGTGACAGAAGTAGTTTTCATTTGATTATCTCTCAAAAAGTTGACTTGTATTTTATCGCCAGGACGACATCTTGCTACTATTTCTTGTAGCTCAGGAGAAGTCTTGATAGTGAAATCATTAATTTTTGTAATGATATCTCCACCTTTTAATCCTGCATCATCAGCACCACTTCCTTTCTGAACGTCAGAAATATATGCTCCTTGTACTTTCTCTAAGTTCAATTCTTTTGCCAATTTGTCATCTACAGAGCCCATAGAAATGCCCATATATCCTCTTTGTACGGTACCGAATTCTTTTAAATCTTCTATAATTTTTCGTGCAAGATTAGAAGGGATTGCAAAGGCATAACCTGCATAAACTCCCGACGGAGAAGCGATAGCTGTATTTATTCCAATAAGGTCTCCGTTTAAATCTACTAAAGCACCACCACTATTTCCAGGATTAACGACTGCATCTGTTTGAATGAAAGATTCAATAGCAAATGTTCCAGCTTTTTGCTGTAATAAATTAATGTTTCTAGCTTTTGCACTGATAATTCCTGCCGTTACAGTCGAAGATAAATTGAATGGATTACCTACTGCTAAAACCCATTGACCTACCTTGGTGGCATCAGAGTTTCCAAATTTTAGAGCCGTTAAGTTCTTTGCTTCAATTTGTATCAATGCTAAATCTGTGCTTGGGTCTGTACCTATGACTGTGCCTTTAAAACTCCTATTGTCGTGTAAGACAACTTCTATTTCTTCAGCTCCTTCTAATACGTGATTGTTAGTAACGATATATCCGTCAGATGAAACGATTACTCCTGAACCGCTTCCCAATGGAACGATAGGTCCATCATTAGCTTTAGGTTGTTTTCTTTGGTTGGGCATTGGTTCTCCAAAGAAGTATTCAAATAAATCCATTGGATTACCTCGACTCATCGATGATGATTTTGCCTTGGTCGTTATGTGAACTACTGCAGGCATTGTAATTTCAGACGCTATTATAAAAGCATCGGAAGGCAAACCGCCATTAAGACTCGTGAATGCTGCAGGAACTGAATAGTTGTCTGTGATTTTATCACTTAATAAGATACGAGCTTCTTTGGAATCAATTTTAGACTGAACCAGTAACACAGTACATGCACTAAATATCCCGATTAAAACATAGCTAAAATATTTTTTCATATTTATGTAGATTTTTAAACCAACTGAATAATACAAATTACGTTCCTATTCATGTAAAGTACTCTTATAAAAACCCATTTGGCCGTTAATAAAAGTTAAGCATTTAACGTGATTATTGTGTTAATTAGTAGCTCAAAAATCAAATTGGGCACTATGAAAATAAATTTCAGTAAATTCGTAATTCAATTTTAGACTAAGATCCATGCATTTCAATTTTCAAAAATATCAAGGCACAGGAAACGATTTTGTCATTTTAGATAATAGAGATTTTAAGTTTCCCAAAGATGATATTCAGCTCATCGAACGCATTTGTGACAGAAGATTTGGTGTCGGAGCGGACGGATTGATGTTGGTAGAGAATGCCGACGGGTTTGATTTTAGAATGGTCTATTATAATTCAGATGGTAGGCAAAGCACGATGTGTGGAAATGGAGGAAGATGCATTGCTGCTTTTGTGATGAATAATAAAATAGCAGGTTCCAAAGGTCAATTTATAGCTATCGATGGGCCACACGATTATGTAATCAACGAAGAAGGTTTAGTTAAATTGAATATGATAGATGTCAATGATATTGAGCTGAGCGGTGAAGATTATATTTTATTTACGGGTTCGCCACACTATGTCAAATTTGTAGACGACCTTCAAAATGCTGATATGTATAATGGAGGCAAATCCATCCGATATAATGATAGATTTAAACAAGAAGGTATCAATGTCAATTTTGTAGAAAAAAATGAACACACTTGCGCTTTGCGTACTTACGAGCGTGGTGTCGAAGATGAAACATATTCTTGCGGTACAGGTACAGTTGCTGCGGCATTAAGTATTGCTGAGAAGTTTAATATGCACAATGGACCAATTCATTTAGAAACCAAAGGAGGTCTTTTGAATGTTTATTTCGAAGAAAAAGATGGCGCTTACTCTAATATATGGCTAGAAGGTCCGGTAAAGTTTGTGTTTGATGGGGTACTAGATTTGAAAGATTTTAAAAAATAGTGATGAGTTTTGAGTGATGAATTATAAGTTACTTTTGCTATTCCTTCTTAATTTAGCTCAATATATGGCTTAACAAATACTGTGATCTACTTATTGTTTTCCCGCAGATAGCGCAGATTTTCGCAGAGCAATAGTCATCACAAATTGAATCCAATTCCTAACTTCTTAATCTTTAATCTTTATCATTTTGATGAAAAAAATAAATACTGTGGTGCTGAAGTAAAGAATTTCGAACGCTGATCTAGGTTTGAAAGTATTTAGATTGATATCTAATTCAATAGACGTCCAACTTCCATGCGCCTAGATTTTGCAGGCGGGCACCCACTCTGTGAAAAAGGCGTAACATCTTCAACTGTTTGACGACTTCATCTGGGCAGAGCACAGAAGAAGGAGGAGTTTTGAAGATGTAGCCTTTGAGCAGAAAGTGGGTCGCCGAGAAATCCAGCGCGATTTTTTGCATACTTTTTACTAAAAAAAGTATGAATAGAAAAACTCATTTAAGCTTAACCTATTGAAGTGAAGAATCTGTGTAAATCAAGAGACTTCTTCTTTGTCACAATGACAATTTTCGTAAATCGTACTTCTAATTTTGTACTTCAAATGTGGTCTTAAAACCGTGGACTAATATAAGAGATTGCTTCGTTCCTCGCAATGACGATTTTTCAAAGCGATGAATTATAATCGATGATTTTTTTTATTGATTTTTGCTATTCTTTCTTAATGTTTCAATTTCAATACTACGTCATGCTGAACATCATCGAAGTAGGATTGACATATTGCTTCAGCAAACTATCCTTAACTTCCTAAAATTTATATTCTTCAAATTAGGATATTCTCTTAATTTCTTAATGGTTCAAAATGTTAGCAAAAACCGCAGTCACTGAGCCTGTCGAAGTCTGGTCTAATAAACTTCTTCATTTTTAAAAGAAAAAAATCAGCAAACAATTTATTAAAGTTCTAATTAGAGAAGTTTTACTATCTTAAAAAAGCAACTTTATACGTGATATTCGATGTTAGCTAATTGATAATATTGTAATCATTTGTGCTGTTGTTAGAAAATACTCATTAAAACTTTTTTCTTTGCACTCTAAAGATTGTGATTATGGCAAATAATTTATTGATTGTGGAATCCCCTGCAAAGGCAAAAACTATAGAAAAAATCCTCGGGAGCGATTTTATAGTGAAGTCTTGCTATGGTCATATTCGAGATTTGCCTAAGAATAAAATCGGCTTGGATTTGGAAGGAGATTTCGCACCTGTGTACGAAATTCCTGAAGATAAAAAGGCCGTAGTCAACGACTTAATCAAACATTCAAAAAAAGCTGAAGTATGGCTAGCGACGGATGAGGACCGCGAAGGAGAAGCTATTTCATGGCATCTCTGTGAAGCTTTAGGGCTTGATCCACATACCACCAAACGAATAGTTTTTAATGAGATTACGGAAAAAGCTATTAAAAAAGCTGTAGCTAATCCTAGAACATTAGATTTGAATTTAGTGAATGCTCAACAAGCAAGAAGAGCATTAGATAGAATTGTAGGTTTTGAATTGTCTCCAATTTTATGGCAGAAATTATCCAATAGAAATCTTTCTGCAGGTAGAGTACAATCTGTTGCAGTTCGATTAGTAGTAGAAAAAGAAAGAAGTATTCAAGCTTTCGATAGCGTAGCAGCTTATAGAGTAGTCGCAATTTTTAAAGCGGACAACAAAACTTTCAAAGCGGAGTTAAATAAAAGATTTGCAACAGAAAAAGAAGCAAATGAATTTTTAGAAGCTTGTGTATCTGCTGTATATTCTATTATTGATATTCAAGTCAAGCCAGCCATCAAATCACCAGCGGCACCTTTTACTACTTCTACTTTACAACAAGAAGCAAGTAGAAAATTAGGATACAGCGTTTTGAAAACCATGTCTGTTGCTCAGAAATTATACGAGTCTGGAAAGATTACTTATATGAGAACTGATAGTACTTCATTATCAGAACAAGCACGTGAAGAGGCTGCAGATCATATCACTAAAACTTTCGGTCCAGAATATAGCAATCCAACTCAATATTCTACAAAGAATAAATCGGCTCAAGAAGCTCACGAAGCCATCAGACCTACTTATTTAAATGTAGACGCGGCAGGCAGTACTCGTGATGAGCAGAGATTATATGATTTAATTTATAAAAGAACAGTTGCTTCACAAATGAGTAAAGCTCAATTGGAAAAGACATCTGTAAAAATAGATATTTCTAATAGATCGGAAATTTTCGGAGCGGAAGGAGAAGTCATTAAATTCCCAGGATTCTTAAAAGTTTACTTGGAATCTACTGATGATGAAGAAGAAAATGAAGCATCAGGCATGTTGCCAGCAATGAACGTAAGTCAAACACTGACTTACTCTACTATCGAAGCTAGACAACGCTACTCACAGCCACCTGCAAGATATACTGAAGCTAGCTTAGTGAAAAGATTGGAAGAGCTAGGAATAGGTCGTCCGTCTACTTATGCACCTACTATTAGCACTATTGTCAATAGAGGTTATGTCAAAAAAGAAACGAAAGAAGGGCAACCAAGAGATATCGTCACTTTGAATTTGAATGCTTCCGAAACAGAAATCAAAAGAGAAATAGTTCAAGAATCTTCAGGTTCTCTAAAAGGTAAATTATTGCCAACTGACGTCGGTATTCTTGTTAATGATTACCTTACAGAGCATTTTGAGCGAGTCATGGAATACAGCTTTACTGCAAGTATTGAGAAAGAATTTGACCGTATTGCTGATAATGAAGTGGATTGGGTAAAAGTGATGAAAGATTTTTATCAACCTTTCCATAAAGAAGTAGAAACTTCAGCTGCACAAACTGATAAAGTTACTGGTGAAAGACATCTAGGAGTCGATCCTGTTTCTGGTAAACCTGTCATCGCAAGAATAGGTCGTTATGGACCAATGATTCAGATAGGATCTGTAGATGATGAAGAGAAACCAAGATTTGCGAGTGTCATGGAAGATCAAAGTATTCACACGATTACTTTTGAAGAAGCCATGGAATTATTCAAACTACCAAGAATAGTGGGTGTATTTGAAGACAAACCTATCAAAGCTAATTTAGGTCGTTTTGGTCCTTATGTTCAACATGATAAATTATTTGTATCTCTAAAAGAAGATTCTCCATTTTCTATAGATGAAGCTACTGCAATAGAACTCATCCAAGCTAAAAGAATTGTAGAAGCGAATAAGATGATCAAAACTTTTGAAGAATCTGGAATCGAAGTATTGAATGGTCGTTATGGTCCTTACCTCAAACAAGGAAAAGAAAACTATAAAATTCCTAAAACCACTGATCCATTAACTTTAACAGAAGAAGATTGCAAGAAATTAATCGCAGAAGCTCCACCCAAAAAAGCTTTTAAAGGAAAGAAAAAAGCCAAATAAGAATTGGAATTCAATAAGTCTGAATATAATGCTCTAATACATTTACTTGACGATGATGATAGTGAGGTAGTAGAACATGTATTTGACAAAATTGAAGAAGTTGGAGAAGTAGGTATTCCAATATTGGAGAATTATTTACAATCTGGAAATCATTTACTTCAAAAAAGAATTTTAAAACTGCTCAATAAATTTGAGTGGTTTAAAGTGTATAATGAACTCCAACTATGGCATGACCAAGAGGAGAAAGAGCTTTTAAAAGCGGTCTTTTTAATCTCTAAAGTATTTGATCCTAAGTTGGAAGAAAATACCATCGTTCAACAAATAGAAAGAATCTCTCAAAGAATATGGTTGAGAGTTTATCAAAACCAATCAGCTTTTGAGCAGATTCAAGTGTTCAATTACGTTATTTTTTCAGAAAGAGCATTTGAAAATCAAGGGAATGTATATGGTGCATATCAATTCAGTTTAGTCGATAAAGTTTTAAGCTCTAAAAAAGGAAACTCTTTAGGAATAGGTTTAATCTATTTATTAATTGCAGAGAGTTTAGAATTGCCAATTTACGGGATAGTATTACCCAATTATTTTGCATTGACTTTTACTAAATATTGGCATTCTCAAAAATCTATGGAGAATCAGGATGTAATAAATGATATCATTTTTTAGACTTACTGGTTTAGCTTCCGTGTAATTAAGTTTAAAGTTAGAGGTTGATGACTTAGCATTTTTAGGATAGTATTGTGCCAAATACTTCCTTTTGCTTGTGATCTATTTATCCTATAACAATACTCGTTGAAATATT
>DATJBS010000082.1:0-2697 GCA_035515235.1 Chitinophagales bacterium | reverse complement strand
ATAAGGTTTGTGGAGTATAGGTAATCTCTATTACTAAGGTTTTCCTAACTATTTTATCTTAAGTTTGTTTGATAAATATTTTTGCTTCACTCTCATTTTTGCAATTTAAATTGAATTATTCTACATTAGATTCAATCCTTTGCATACCTTAGTAACCCGCTATAGATTATCACAATTCAAACCTTATTACCTTATTTCAAAAAAAATAGATTTAGAATAATAATATAAAGGCTACCAAAATCTTTTAATAAACTTGCTCTTTACTCAAACACATAGTTTTGCAGCTGATCCTTAGTAGGTATATTGCAATAGAGAGAATTCATGAATTCTCTCTACTGCATTATAAAATTACTTTTGTACACCTGCAAAAACTATATATCTTTTTCAAACATTTTCTTATCATAGAAAATGATTAAAACAGTTGAAACTTGCATCCACGGTCTAGAAAATGTTTGAAAACACAATATCTTCGTTTTATTGCTCAAATTCGCTCCATTTAAGCCTAAAAATTCAAATCTCGCAGTGGATTTTGTATTATCATCTGTTGTTTCTTCAGTATTAGACTACTTTCCCCTTTTTCGCCACATTTATTTCTCATATTTACTCAATAAAGTCTCATTTTAGTGATTCAAAACATTTCTACGGCCGTGGATTACGTTTTCAACAGTTGAAAGTCTAATCCTACACCGTGGATTTGATTTCTAACTGTTTTTCGATGGATATTCTATTGAATTGTAAAAAACGACGAGCTGTTATTTACAAATTGGCATTTGTAGGAATGTAAAAACAGTGTGGATTATTTGAGAGGGTGGATATCATTACTGTATGCAATAAGATGAGCTTTGAAGTTTTCATTTTCTATTGGGCCTTCTTATTCCGTTCTCGTATAAGATAATTTTAAGAAGGGCCTTTTTTCCTAAGATCATCTATGCTCTCGTAAACTATTGTTGTATCTGGTTTTCCAAAATGGCTCCTCTTTATCGTTGTTGTTTTACCATTTTCATGTGTCTGCTGTGTACCTTTCCCACCTGAAAGTAGCATCCCTAAAGGAAAAAGAACTACTATAATTGCAATTATAGTAGTTGTAAGATATTTAGCTCCTTTTTTAAAACCTTTGTTTTTTATATGATAAATGGTGGAAATGGTGAGCAAAGTAAGACAAATGAGTTCTATAAGGATTCCTGAAATAAATAACACATAACTATGAATAAGCATTCCTATTAAAATACCTAATATTGCAAAAACAAGAACTACAACAATATATGCAAATTTCAATTTCTTGAAAAAACTACTTTCTTTTAACTTTTCAGAATTGTTGCTGAAATCTCTATTAGGAAATGATTCAAGGACACTAATTATTTTTCTTTTGGTATCTCCAATGGGATTTGTGTCGCCATTTTCAATCCTTTGAATTGTCCTTACACTCAACCCTGACAACCCCGCAAATTCTTCTTGAGAGAGGTTATTATTAACTCTTAGCTCTTTTACCTTTTTATTAAAATCCTTATTGTACATAGCCTTTATCTTAGTTTTCAACAAAGGTATGATAATTAGCTCTTGATTGAAGTGTCAGGTTGGTGTCAATGTTGTGACAAGAATAAGCCAAATCTATTCATGCTAATGATTTTGTGAAATTTATCATGTGCATTTATTTTTCACAGGTGAATATACAACAAATGTGTATCTTTCTGTAAAGAGTACGTGGGGAATCTGAGTTAATTGTTATTACCCTTCAACACAATCAACAAATGGATATGTTTGCCATCACAACCCATTCATCTATAATTGCACTTGAATGATATTAATTTTATTTCTAGAATTTCATTTTTTAGTTCGAATGGAATACACACTACTAAAAATCACATAAAGTATAATTATGTAGTTTTTCCCATTATTCGACCAACTCAAATTGCTATAATCAATTGCTGTCAAGAGTAGTATTAGTGCCACAATAGAGAATGTGATTAATCCTATATTTAATTTTTTATGTTCTTTTCTTTCAAGCCACGCAAGTCAATACCACTTGTTATTGCCATAGTTAGAGCAGCTAATGAGACTAAAATAAAGTAAAACAAATTGCTTGAACTTTTAAAATCTAATAAGCTACTGTTGGTTAAAGTTTGAACTGTCAAAACTATAAATAGTATTGAAAATATTATATCTCTGGCTTTCATCTTCTTACTTTTTTTATTGGGTGTTTTTGATTCTTTCTGTTTTATATTAGTTCGTAACCAAAGTTTCCTGCACCATTTTCATCGAAATCTTTACTCCTTCATTCCCCTCTTGACTTCCTCCCATATTCATCTCAATCTCTCCCTCAATCTCTTGAGTGGTTTTTGCCTCAATAATCCACCCAGTGTTTATATCCACTTTAATTTCAGCTATTTGTGAACCTGAAAAATCAAACTCCATTGGCAGCATACCTACAGCTTCACTATCAAGTGGCTCTATTATTGCATTTCCTTTTATTAATGCATATTCCGAAGTGAAATCTACCAATTCATACTCGGTAGATACTTTTATTTTTATATCCCCATCAACACTTGTGTTGATAATCCATTTGTCCCCTTTCTTTACAGGTTTGTCAGGATAAATTGCAGAAGCTGATTCCATATTGCTTTTTATTGTTTCCTCACCAAAAGCAGCTTTTATCTGTGATTTCATTTGTTCCTTTTGTTCTTCAGATAAATCATCGGA
>DATJBS010000081.1:0-23806 GCA_035515235.1 Chitinophagales bacterium | reverse complement strand
AAAGAAATCAGCTGTCCGAAAACACACTTTGTAGAAAAATAGTTACTTTTAGTCATCGTTCTAATGTTTTGTAGTAATTACAAAAGTACGATATTTTTGAGTAGCCTTAATCGGCTACTCTTTTTATTCCGGACAACAATGCAGTAAAATATTTAATTTCATTCATTAAATCGGTAAATATATTATATTATCTGATTTAAAAGCTTGAATATCAGTTGATAGAGAATTCAAGAGACAATATCAAAATCTCTAGAAATGAATTTTTATCGTAAGATGTTTATATTCTGAATTTTATGCTGAACATATTTTTGTATTTTTGTCAAATTATCATACAAATTACTGAAGAACTCTAGCAACAATGCTCTTTAACTCCCTAGAATTCCTGATTTTCTTTCCGGTATTTTTAAGTATTTACTTTATACTTCCTCAAAGGCATAGGTGGTTTTTTACACTTCTAGCGAGTTTGTATTTCTATATGTCTTACGACCCCAAATACGTCTTCTTATTGATGTTCAGTACGGGTATTTCTTGGTATAGTGCTAAAAAAATAAACGAAAGTAATATTGAGAAAGAGCGTAAAATATGGTTGGCTCTTGGTATTATTTTAAATATATCTCAACTAGTTGTCTTTAAATACTTGAATTTCTTTGATGATAACTTTAGAGAAATTTTTACACTTATAGGTTTTACTTATCCTGTACCTGAGCCGTGGTTCAATAATATTATTCTTCCTATTGGTATTTCATTTTTTACTTTCCATACGCTTGCTTATACTTTAGACGTATATAAAGGCATTACACCTGTCGAAAAAAACTTTGCTTTTTACACTCTTTTTGTTTCTTATTGGCCTCAATTATTAGCGGGTCCTATTCCAAGGGCGAATCAATTAATTCCTGAGTTGCGCAAGCCAGTGAATATTGATTACGAACGTATGAAAAGCGGTATGCTTCGTATGGCTTTAGGAATGTTTAAAAAAGTAGTGATTGCAGATAGATTATCTATGTATGTCAGTCATATTTTTGATAATTATGAACAAGCTACAGGATGGACAGTAGTATTTGGAGCTTCATTATTTTTTATACAAGTCTATTGTGATTTCTCTGGCTATTCTGATATTGCTATTGGAGCATCTCGAATGATGGGCATCAAATTAATGGAAAACTTTAAACGTCCTTTCTTCGCAAAAAACTTAGCAGATTTCTGGACGAGATGGCATATTTCCTTATCCACTTGGTTGACGGATTATGTATTCTTCTATTTAGGTGCATACAAATCCACAGGTTTAAAAGTAGTATTCAACGTCATTTTTGTTTTGACAATTTGTGGTTTATGGCATGGAGCAAACTGGCCGATGGTTTTATCCTTCACTATGATAGGAGTCATGATGGCCATCAGATATTTATGGCAATTCAATATACTTCGTCAAATCAAACCAAGTAATGCTTACCAATGGTCTGAAAAAATATTGTCAGATAACGCTCATCGATTGATTACTTTTTTATCATTGATGTTTGGATTCATGTTATTTAGAGTTCAAAGCGTAGTCGATCATACTAGAGCAAAAGGTTTAGATATCAGCTGGACAGAAGTAGCTGGAAAAATGTATACCAATATATTTAAGTTAGGCGAAGCCGGATTTTTTTCAGAGGTAGTCGAACATAAAGGTGAAGTCAATTTTTTCCTTGGAATATTTTTTGTCTTTATTCTATTCCTTACCGAGGCACTTTCTGGTGACACTCAAATAGAAGATAAAATCGTAGAAAAGAAGAAATTGGTTAGATGGTTGATTTATATTTTCATGCTAGTTTCTATTGTTTGGTTCGGTGTATTTAATGAAAGCGAATTTGTTTATTTCCAATTCTAATCCATGAAAAAGTTAATCATCAATACGCTCATACTTCTCTTTGCCATATTTGTAATCACTGTTGGAATAGGATCTTTTGTTTCACCATTTGGTTGGGGAGATAGTACTTTCTATACTAAATCAAAATATTTCTTAGACCATCCAGAAAAGTTCAATGCAGCTTATGTAGGCGGTTCATTAGAGTATCGTCATATAGATCCATATATTATCGATGGTATCGTTCAGAAATCAGGTGTGGACCTTAGATCATTTAATTTAGGCAACGATGGATACAACTTACCTTTACAGGTATGGGTGACTGAAAATTTATTAAATAAAAATGAAGGAAATCTCAAGTATATCTTTTTAAGTCTTTCTTCAGATCCTCTATTTTATAAAGGAATATTACATACGAAAGAATGGAATTATTGGCAAAATCCTAAAAGCGTAATTTTCTCTATTAGAGTATTGTATCAAATGGAATTACCATCAAAAATTAAAAGACAATTTTCAAAATTTTATGTGAATTCTTTGGTGGAAAACATGTTGAAACTTGAAATGATGGATGATCTACTTCAGTTTCACGTAAAACCGGTTTTAGCAGATTCTCTCTACTTAGGTAAGAGAAAAAATGGATATTTTCCATATGATGATGAAGAAAAGTATCTCTCTCTAAGAAAGGATTTACCAGATGAGATAGTGAGTAAAATGCAAAATAATGAACTCTCTAAAATTGATTATAAAGAAAATCAACTGAAAAGAGATAGTCTAGAACTCTTATGGAGCAACTCTTTTGCTACTTATGTCCCTGGAACAAAACCAATTCCTTTGTATTTAGATACTTACTTGAATTTATACAAAAAATGTGAGGATCAAGGAATTCAACTCCTATTTATAATGCCTCCTAAAGGAAGAACTGATTATCAACTTTTAAAAGCTATTTACGAGCATTTACCTGAAAATAGTAAAATTGATTTAGCTGACCCACGTGAATATCCTCAATTCTTCACTGTGGAAAACGGCTACAATTATCACCACATGAATAATAAAGGTGCGGAGAATTACAGTAATATTTTGGGCAAAAAAATAGCTAAAATTCTATCTAAATAAAATTTTAGCCATTATATTTTAAGCTTAAAGAAATCTAAAACTTTATAGTCCTGCTTGTGCAGAAAGTTCTAACATTCTGTCAATCGGTAATTTAGCTTTTAATCTCAATTCTTCGTCCATTAAGATTTCTGGCTGACCGTATTTCATACAATTATATATTTTTTCCAATGTATTTCTTTTCATGTAAGGACAATCGTTACATGCACAAGAATTATTCGGAGGAGCTGGAATAAAGGTTTTGAAAGGACTATTTTCTAGCATTTTATGCAGTATACCTGTCTCTGTAGCCACGATAAAGGATTGAGCAGGGCTAGACATCGTATATTTCAATAAACCCGTTGTAGAGCCTATAAAATCAGCATGTTCTAAAACGTGTGCTTCACATTCGGGGTGAGCGATAATTAAAGCTTCTGGATTTTGTTCTTTCAATTTTAGGATTTTCTCCAAAGAGAAGATTTCATGAACTATACAAGCTCCATCCCATAAGATCATATCTCTGCCAGTTTTCTTCGCCAAATAGGCTCCTAGGTTCCTATCAGGAGCAAATATGATGCCTTTGTCAGCTGGAATACTGTTAACGATATACTCTGCATTGCTCGAAGTACAAATAAAATCACTTAAAGCTTTGATATCTGAAGAGCAATTGATGTAAGAAATGACAACGTGGTTGGGATGTTTTGCTTTAAAAGCTGAAAATTGATCAGCCGGACAAGAATCTGCTAAAGAACAGCCAGCCAGCAAGTCTGGTAAAACAACAGTTTTGGTTGGATTTAGAATTTTAGCCGTTTCAGCCATGAAGTGAACTCCAGCAAAAACAATCATATCGGCATCAGTGGATTGTGCTTTTTGAGCAAGGGCTAAACTGTCTCCAATAAAATCGGCTATGTCTTGAATATCGGCATCTTGGTAATAATGAGCTAGCAAGATAGCATTCTTTTCTTTCTTCAATTTTTCAATCTCAGCAAATAAATCCAAGGTTGGATCTACCGGAATATCTAAATATCCAATCGTCTCGATGTTATCTTGTAATTCTTGTGTTACTTCCATAATAATAGATTTATAATAGAATAATTAAAATTAAATTTATTATACTTTATCATTACGACTGTGGATTTGGTGAAAGATAAATATTCGCAAATGCTAGGACTTATCGTTACTAAATTTTTGTCCGTTTCTATCCACATATCTAATGTAGTGCAAAGGTAATAAAATCAATGAGTTTTAATGTTTGTCCACAACTTGTTAGTTCAACTACTTAACATGACTTTTAGAGTATTTCCATAAAATATCGATGTTGGTAGAGGGTGTTTTTATAAGCCGTGAAATGTATTTAAGATGTGTGTGGAACATCATTTTAATGTGGATGACCTACTCTGAATGAGTTCTTAACAATCGGCTATGTTTCACTCTCTGTTCCACACCATATATTGATACACTTGTCAAGCCTTTAATGTTCATTATTTTTTGCTGATTGTAAGCACTTTAAGAAATGTTATAAGTGTAATGTTTATAAGTGCTATAGATACCACCCATTTTTGTGAATGAAAGCAGCCACTTGTGAATCTATCTCTCCAATTACACTTTTACCTGCTTTGATGCTCTTTCTTATAGATGTAGAAGAGATATCTAAAAGAGGTAAAGAATGAATATATACGTTGGAAAGTGTAGGAAGGTTATCAGTATTTGCCGAACCTCTTAAATATACATGTATAGGGCATTTGAGCAATAAATCATTATATCTCTTCCATAAATGCAAACTTTCTAAATTATCTGAACCTATTATTATTTCAAATTCATAGTCAGGATATAATTTCTCTAAAGCTTCTATAGTATCAATAGTAAAGGAAGGTTTAGAAAGTGTATTTTCTATTGGATTAACTTTTAAATATTTTTCATTCTTTATCACCGAAAGAATCATCTGATATCTAAATTCAAAATCTAATAAATCCTCTGATTTTTTAAATGGATTCAACGGAGAAGGAATGAACCAAACTTCTTCGAATCCTATTTTTTCCAACATCTTATTGGCAATGATTAAATGACCATTATGTATAGGATTAAATGAACCGAAGAATAAGCCAATTTTCATGTTATAGGATTTGATGATAAATATTTTCTATTTGTTCAGTATAATTTTTCACACTGAATTGTTGGACTTTTTGAAAAGAATTTTCTTTTAATTGCTGAGCGATTTCAGGATGATGGATTAAAGTATCTATTTGGTGAGCTAATCCTATATAATCTCCAACAGGTATTAATAGAGCATTTTTTTTATGAGTTAATATTTCTCTTGGACCTCCAATATTAGTAGCAATTATGGGCACTCTTGCAGACATTACTTCAAGAATAGTAGAACCAAAACCTTCCAATTTTGAAGTGAAAGTATAAATATCAATACCGTTTAAAATTTGTGGGATATCTATTCTATTTCCAGTCATCGTGATAACATTTCCTAAATGATAATTTGCTATCATTTGTTGGAGTTCATTTTTCATTGCTCCATCACCAATAATTAGAAAGTGCAGATTTTTTACTTCTAATACTTTGACTAAATAGTGTACAGCCTTTATATAGGTAGGAATATCTTTGTGGTCTACTAAAGCAGCAATATTTGCGATAATTATTTTTCCACGTAGAATAGAATATTCTTGTTCTAATATTTTACGACCATTGATTTTCTGATATTTCTCAATATCTACACCATCATAAATAACTTCTAATTTTTTTCCAATTGAAGAATTTACATTTAGTACTCTTTGAACTTCTTTAGAAACACAAATGATTTTTTTAATTCCTTTACATTGATATTTCCAAGCAGAAAATCCATTTTGAGCAGTAGGAAAATCTACTCTTCTATGAAGAATCGCTGGGACTTTTAATCCAAGAATATAAGCTGTCAAATAAGCATGATGTGCGTGAGGATCATGTATATGTATAATATCTACAGTATTTTCTCTAGTATATTTTTTAATTAAGAGTGCTAATTGAAAATTTATACCAGTATTTCTTTGATAGGTTTGATATGTTATTTGATTTTCTGAACAATATTTTGCTAATAATCCATCTTTAATACAAAAAATCATTTGTTGATTTCCAGCTTCCTGAAGACCTTTATAGAGATAAATAATTTGCTGTTCTGCTCCTCTCCAAATATCAGCAGAACTTATATGTAGGATTTTTCTGTTTTTTTCAGACATGTAGCAAAACTTAAAAATAGTGCAAAAGCCATCATTTCTTTTTTCTGTAATAAGCCAGTATCAAATAACCATATCACGCTGACATAAATACTAAAACAACAGAAATAAATAGTAGAAAATGTAGTTTTTAATTGAAACCCAAAATAAATGCAACTACATAATACAATAAATAAACCGATGATTCCAAAAACTCCTAAGAAATACAACCATTGTGAATGGTAAGTCATAGGTAAATCATTATTTTCAAGTTGATAATTGTATTCATATTGATCTAAATAAGTACCGATTCCGTGACCAAACGCAGGTTTTTCTATGAATAATTTCCAAGAATGCTTCCAAGAGACAAATCTGGTTAGAGTTGCAAAGTGCTGATAATCTTTTTCTTTGAAAGATTGATTTTTTAAAGATTCTAGTTCATACTGAGTTTGATGATATCGGGAGAGAATATTAGGATAGGAGATATATGCAAAGATGCTGATTAATATGAGTCCAATAATTAAAACGATTGGTTGAAGTTTTTTAGAATATTGATTGATTGCATAAATAAAAAGTATTGGTAAAAAAGAGATGACTCCAATCATAGAAGCTCTTGCTCCAAGTATAAAAGGGCTTGTAACAAAAAATAAACCTATCAGTAAATAAGTGACTTTCTTATTTTTTAAAAATAGAAAAATAGATGCAATTCCACAATATGTTAAAATATTAGCAAAATGTATTCTTTCCATTATAGGAACATACCAACCGAATAAACTTTTATTAGAATTAGTAAAAGGTTTGAATAAATGACCAAATTTTTGAAGAAGATTAAAAGAAGTTTCTGAAGGAAGAATATTTAATAGATAAGTGAAGATTAATCCAATTACTAAGCTAAACAATAAATATTTGACCCCTTTTAATATTACTTGTGGTTGAACTTTATTCCAATATATCAAAACCAATGGAAATAAAAGAAACGGTAAGTAAGATTTAGTGTTATCTAATCCAGAAATAAAGTCTTTTGACCAAAAAACACTTAGAAATATGATAAAAAATAAAAGAATAATTGGGTGAGTAAATATTTTTTTAAAGTTTATTTTTTGAGGCTGAAACGACAAATTCATCAACACTAAAATAGAAGTAATCACCATCATAGAATTAGCCATAGCACTACTCCATCCGATAGAAATACACCAAAGTATGGTAGCGTATTGACTACACTTTTGTAAGACTAGTAATTGATTGGAACTTTTTACTTCCGTATTCATGTTTTGTAAAAATAGTTATATAGACTTAAATTGGAGCAGACTATTTTAAATATCACCATGAACGATCAAGAGTTGTTTGAAAAGGAGCTTCTACCTCATGCAGATGCATTGTATAATTTTGCATTTCATCTCACTTATAATGAAGCAGATGCCAACGACCTTGTACAAGAAGCTTACTTAAAAGCGTTCAAATATATTCATCATTATGAAGCCGGTACCAATGCTAAAGCTTGGCTTTTTAGAATATTGAAAAATACTTTTATTAATGATTACAGGAAGTCAGTAAAGCAACCTAAAACCATTGATTATCAGGAGTTAGTAGATATTCATATGGAAGATGAAATTGCTTCTTCTCATCAATTAGACCTTAGAGATGATATCTTTAACGGTACGCTTGGAGATGAAATTACTATAGCACTTAACAGTCTTTCTATAGAGTATAAAACCGTCATTCTATTGTGTGATATAGAAGGATTTTCGTATGAGGAAATCTCAAAGATTTTAGAAATACCTATTGGAACAGTTCGTTCAAGATTACATAGAGCAAGAAATATTTTAAAAGAGAAATTGAATACCTATGCTTCTAGTATGGGTTATAAATAATAGATATTATGAGAGCAATAAATCATAGTTGTAAAGAAATTAAGACGAAAATAGAGCTCTATCTAGATGGAGAATTAGATAGGTATTCTAAGCAAGAAGTCGATAATATTATATCAGAATGTCCTTTCTGTAAAAACGAATTTGAGAACCAATCTTCCTTGAAACAAATCATCCATATAGGATTGAAAAGAAAAGAATGTACAGACCATTTAAAAATGAATATTGTAAATAAAATTAGAGGACTTTGATTTAAGACTTGACTATTCAAGAAACTTATAGCAAATTTGTGTTAAACTTAAGATTTATGAAAAAGTATTTATTTACATTACTCGTGTGTTTATCCGTTTTTAGCTTATCGTCAGTACAAGCTGTAGAAAAAGGAGATTTTGTTATTCAACCAACTTTAAATTTAGGTGGTTTTGGATATGGAGCTTATGGTGGTACAAACTTGGGTGTTACTGCGAATTTTGATTATGCAGTACATGAATACGTAAGTGTTGGTGGCTATGTAGGTTTTAACTCTTTACTAAATTCTAGTGCTAAATATTCAAGAATAGGTTTTGGAGCTAGAGGTGTTTTCCATTTTTGGCAATTAATTGACAATAAAACTTCTAAAGATTTAAAATCTGATAAAGTTGATTTTTATCTTCCAGTACATTTAGGATATCATATCTATAGATTCGGAAATGACTTTTATGGTACAAATTTGAATTCAGGTCAATTTAGAGCAGGAGCTGGTTTAGGTATTAGATATTACTTCAGTCCAAAAATTGGTATTGCTTTTGAAACAGGTGGTATGGAAATGTCTTGGGCAAAAATTGGAGTTGCAATCAGACTTTAATAAAATATACAATAATATTCAAAGCCCATTTCTTAGGATTTGGGCTTTTTTTATGCCTTTAACCAAACGTTGTTATATCCTTCTCCTATTTCTATAGTGAAATATTGTTGTTGAATCAATTCTAACATTGCTAAGAAAATAAAGACTGCATGAATTTTTGTTTCACATGCTCCAAATACTTCTTCAAATCTTTGGCTACTTTTTTCAATCATAATATTTAAGAGGATTTCTTTTTCCTCTTCAATCGTATAGTTATATGGGATAATTCTGTGTTCTACTTTTTGTTTTCTGTCATTGAGTTGTTGGATGACTTTGTGAAAACTTTTATACAATTTGAATAGACTAATAGGTTCTAATTCTCCATCTTGTCCATGCACTTGTAATAAATCTTTGACTTCTTGTTTTACACCACCTCTAGAAAACAGCTGTGACTGTTGGCTTTCCATCACTTTGAAGACTTCTAAGATATCTTTGTACTGTTTGTATTCTAAAAGCTTTTGAACTAATTCTGCTCTCGGGTCAATTTCTTCTCCCTTATCGTTGACATCCTTTCTAGGGAGCAACATTTTTGTTTTGATTCTCATCAGAGTAGCAGCTACTAAAATAAATTCACTAGCTACCTCAATATTCATTTTTTCTAAAGAATGTATATACGCTAAAAAGTCTTTAGTTATTTGGTGAATTGGTATATCTTGTATATTTAATTCATCTCTTTCAATAAAGAATAGTAATAAATCAAATGGACCTTCAAATTGAGGCAATAATATTTGGTATGTAGAATGTTCTGACATTTTAAACTATTACAAAAATAGGATTTATGACGAATAAGAAGAATGTAGTTATTATTACTTCAATATCCTCCGAAAGACTTCGATATACACTAGATATCATTTTTAGAAATCGCTTAAAAGTCAATTATTTTATAACTGACAATGTAAAAGAAGTATGCAAGGACGATATAGTGATAGAATATAATTTTATACAGAAATACGAATACGATTTTATTCAAGCATCAGCATTTATTAGTAGAAATTCTATTGATACTGACTTCTATCCCGTTGTTAAAGGTAAAGGAGAGGATTTAGTCATATTTCCTACAGAGAACACTTTGTTCAAATTGGATATTTTTTCTGCAATATTTTATTGTTTATCACATTATGACGCTTATCTACAAACTGATAAGGATGCACATGGCAGAATAAAATTTGATCAATGGTTTCCTAGAACATCAGGTTTAGATCAATTTCCATATGTAGATATTTGGATAGAAAAATTGAAGAATTATCTTGAATCGAATAATTTGGAGTGTTCTGAGTCCAATTTTGAACAAGATATTTCTTTTGATATCGATCATCTTTATTTAATTGATCAAAGGCCACTATTTCAACATATTAAAGCTTCCATAGGAGATTTATTAAAGTTCAATTTTTTTCATCTATTTAAAAGGTGGTTAATTATTCTAGGTTTAACCGAAGATCCTGCGGAGAAGTTTTTTGATATGTTAGATTATCAATCAGATCATAAGTTTACTTTTTTCATACTGATGAAACAAGGAAAACATAATAGCTTGAATCCATTAAATGAATTGAAAAAGCTACTGATTAAAAAACTCATGCAATATGGTCAAGTTGAAATTCATCCTTCTTATCAATCTTTGACCAAACCTGAATTGATTTTACAAGAAAAACTTCAATTGTCTAAAATCACCAAAACAGATATTTCAGCATCTAGATTTCATTTTTTGAGATTATCTTTTCCTGAATCATTTGTAGCATTGAATCAATACGATATAAAGACAGATCAATCTGTAGGATATTATGATCAGCCAGGATTTCCTTCTGCTACATGCAAACCCTATCATTTCTTTGATTTAGTAAATAATCAAGCTCTGACTTTAATCATTCAACCATTTGTTTGGATGGATTCTATGAATAAGTACTACAGAAAGATTACTTTAGAAGAGGAAAAAGAAGAATTATATCATTTTAAAGAATTATGTAAGAAATATAACGGTCGGTTTAGCGTTGTTTTTCATAATGATAGTATGACAGAAAGAAGATACAGAATGTTATTCAAATCATTGTTATACAGTTAAATATCAAGCTTTTCTATTCTAATCAAAAATTCTTCATATTTTTACTCGTTTTTTATAAGTTATGAAAAAAATCCTTGCAATAATTATCGGAATCTTTACAATAAGTGTATTGAACAAGCAAGTTATTGCTCAAGATTTTAAATTCAATCAGTTTTATAACTCTCCTTTAAATTTGAATCCAGCTTTGACTGGAAAACTAAAAGGATTATATAGACTGACTGCTAACTATAGAATTCAATCTTCACCAGTTTCATCTCCAGCACCTTATAGTACGCTAAGTGCAGCTGCTGATTTTGGATTATTGCAATCTAAACTTAATGGAGATATACTTGGAGTAGGATTGATAGCATCAGCTGATAATCAAGCAGGTGGAGCTTTAAAGACGAATGATATCATGGCTTCAATTGCTTATCATAAAAGTTTTGGTTATAATAATAATCACTACCTCAGTGCAGGCTTTCAGTTTGGTATTAAAAGTAGAAGATTAGATGTTTCTCAATTATATTTTGAATCTCAATTTAATTCTAGCTTAAATGGTTTTGATTTAACGATGCCTAATCTTGAAAAATTTGATAGAGCATCCTATACAGCTTTGAATATGCATGCCGGAATATTTTGGTCATCAAATTTCTCAGAAAAAATCAGTGCTTATGCCGGTGGTTCTATGTTTAACTTAATGAAACCTAAAGACAGTTTCTTTGCATCAGATTCAGAAAGAGCTATTAAGATTCATACTCACGGAGGATTAGTTTATACAGTAAGTGATCGAATTATGTTAAATCCAAATGGTATTTTCATGATGCAACAAGGGATTAATGATTGGGTTGCAGGATCTACTTTTTCATACGGACTTGCAGGTAAAAGCAATCCTTTTGAAACTTCTGTATTTGTAGGAGCTTGGTATGAAGGTACTGGCGCTATTATTGGTTCTGCAGGTATACAAATAAAGGGTATTCAGTTTACAGTAAGCTACGATCGTACAATTTCAGACTTAAGTAATGCTAATAATGGATTTGGAGCGTTTGAAGCTTCTATTATTTATCAATCTGCACCTTTAGAATCTAACAAAAGATATCCTATTATGAATTGCCCTAAATTTTAATAAAAATTAATGAAATTTTTAAAATCTTGTTTAATATTCTCTACTGTATTATTTGTAAAACCAGCTTTGGCTTGTGTAGGAACGGATGTACAATTAGATATTAACTCTGTTACTTGTTACGATCAAAATAATGGTACAATAAAAGTACTTGAAACTTTAATCTCTGATAAAACACCATATAAATACTCTTTAAATGGAGCGGCATTTACAGCTAATCCACTTTTTACAGGATTGACGCCAGGTTCTTATTCTTTAGTGATTAAAAATACTGATAACTGCGACTTCACTTATCCAGATGCTATTTTAATTGAACAACCAGATTCTATCAATTTAAATATTATTAGCGATCCAATAGTTTGTGGAAGTGATGCTAAGTTGTATGCTCAAATTAGCGGAGGAGTAGGACCATATTTGTATGAATGGAATAATGACCCTAAATCGAATTTAGATACACTACGTAATTTATCAGCAGGAACTTATTCCTTAACAATTACAGATCAAAATAACTGTGTAAAAATTAAAAATACTGAAGTTTTACCCGGCACTGCTTTTTCTGTAAGTGTTATGGCTTCTTCAGAACAAATTCAAGTAGGAGATATAGTAGAATTAAGTGTCGAATCTTTAGGTGGAGGATCACAATTATCTTATCAATGGTTTCCAATATCTGGATTGGATTGCTCAACCTGCAGTGAAACCACAGCTAAGTTGTTTTACGATACACAAATAACTGTTGTAGTAAATGATACAGAAAACGGTTGTATTGCAAGTGATTCTGTATTTATTAAAGTAGATGGAGTATTCTCTTTATACATACCCAACGCATTTTCACCTAATTCAGATAATAAGAACGAAAAGTTTTTAGCTTATGGTGTGGGTATAGCAGAAGCTACAGCAAACATTTATGATAAAAGTGGGTTTCTTATATTCGAAGGAGATCTTTTAAATAATGGATGGGATGGAACTATATCAGGAAACCCAGCAAGAGATGGTTTATATTTCTATCATGCCAAGATAACTTATGCAGATGATACTATTCGTGAACAAAAAGGCCAAATAACGCTGATCAGATGAGAAAAATGATAATTATTTTATCCTTCATTTTTACATGGGGTTTAGTAGAAAAGGCAATTGCTCAAGATTTGCATTACTCTCAACACGTCTATAATCCATTATATTACAATCCTGCTTTTACAGGATTTATAGATGGCAAGTTTAGACTGAATGCATCTTATGCGGATAGATACCGTCAATCCTTCGGTAAAGCAGGCATGAAGACTGTTTTTGCAAGTGGCGATATAAATATTCCAGTAGGCGGCGGGTATTCTAAAAACAGTAATATTGGTGTAGGAGCTTACTTTTACAATCATATAGCTGGAGAAAATTCTATTATGGATAATGTCGCGGCATTATCTATTGCTTATAGGATAGCTTTAGATGCTAATCATCACCATACCTTATCAGCTGGTGCAAATGCATCTTTTGTCAATAGAAGATATAATTATTCTGATTTGCAATTTGGGAATCAGTATGATGGTGTTTTCTATAATCCAAATATGAATAGTGGTGAGGTTGGAACTTATCCTTCCAAGAATAAGCTTGATGCTGGAATAGGCTTGGTTTACTCTTTCGTAGGCACGGATAATTTCAAAGGATATATAGGAGCTTCTACTTTTCATTTAATTCCAGATAATGATAATGTAATTTCATTTGGTCAAGGCCTGAGATATAATGTGCATGCAGGATTAGAGTTAGATGTAAAAGACTTGAGCATTTTACCTTCTATTATGATGGACAATCAAGGTAGTGCTATGGAACTTTACACGGGGATTTTGTTTAAATACAAAGTAATCAATACCAAAACTCAAAAAGTTGGTGTTTTTGCTGGTTCATATTTAAGAATGTACAAATCTCCAGTTGGAGGCTTCTCCATGTACACAGTAAATGCCATGGCTGGAGTGCAATTCAATGATTTTCAACTCTTTGTGACTGCTGATAACACAATTAACACATCAAAAAATACTTTTGGTGGCTTTAATGGGTTTGAGGTAGGATTAAGTTACAAGTTCGGTGAATCAGACGCTGGAGGCAAGAAGATTTACTGCCCGGTATTCAGATAGGGTTCCACGTGGAACCGGAAATTACATGATATTTATTTAGTTCCACGTGGAACTAGAGTTAATATAAATAAAGCTTACAAAAATGAGATATCCTGAGTATGACGTGATAGTAGTTGGTGCTGGTCATGCAGGTTGTGAAGCTGCGGTCGCTGCGGCTAATATGGGTTCAAAGGTTTTATTGGTTACAATGAACATGGAAGTCATCGCAAAGATGAGCTGTAATCCTGCAATGGGAGGTGTCGCTAAAGGACAAATTTTAAGAGAAATAGATGCGCTTGGCGGATATTCTGCTATTGTAACAGATAAGACTATGATTCAGTTTAGAATGCTGAACAAGTCTAAAGGTCCTGCTATGTGGAGTCCAAGAGCTCAAAGTGATAGAACGATGTTTTCAAACGAGTGGAGAATTATGCTCGAGAAAACACCTAACGTTGATATGTGGCAAGAAATGGTCAAGGAATTGATCATTGAAGACGGCAAATGTGTTGGAGTAATCACCAATCTAGGAATACCTTATCGTTCCAAAACAGTTATTTTGACTAATGGAACATTCTTAAATGGATTGATTCATATAGGAGAGAAGCAGTTTGGTGGCGGTAGAGCAGGCGAGGGTGCAGCTAGAGGGATTACCGAGCAATTAGTTTCGCTTGGATTTGAAAGTGGAAGAATGAAAACTGGAACTCCACCAAGAGTAGATGGAAGGAGTTTAGATTTTAGTAAAATGGAAGTTCAAGACGGCGACGAAAAAGTAGTCGGCTTTTCTTACAAGAAAACAGACAAGCCCAAAAAACAAAGACCTTGTTATGTCACTTATACGAATTCCGAAGTGCATGAAATGCTCAAAACAGGCTTTGAAAAATCGCCGATGTTTGCAGGAAGGATACAAGGTATAGGACCTAGATACTGTCCTTCTATAGAAGATAAAATCAATAGATTTGCTGATAAAGATAGACATCAAATTTTCGTAGAACCTGAAGGTTGGGATACGGTAGAAGTATATGTGAATGGTTTTTCTACTTCTTTACCAGAAGATGTACAATATGATGCATTGAGGAAAATTCCTGGTTTTGAAAATGCCAAAATGTTTAGACCAGGTTATGCTATAGAGTATGACTTTTTTCCACCTACTCAATTAAATCCTTCTCTAGAAACTAAACTGATTAAAGGTTTATTTTTTGCCGGGCAAATTAATGGTACTACAGGATATGAAGAAGCAGCTTCTCAAGGGTTAATTGCTGGAATCAATGCTCATTTGTTGATTAATAATAAAGAAGCTCTAGTATTGAGAAGAGATGAAGCTTATATAGGCGTGTTGATAGATGACCTAATTAATAAAGGCACAGACGAACCTTATAGAATGTTTACTTCTCGTGCAGAATATAGAATTCTACTCAGACAAGATAATGCAGATTTGAGATTAACTGAAAAATCTTATGAATTAGGACTTGCTGATCAAGAGAGATACGATAGAGTTTTAGATAAGAAAGCTAAAGCATTAGAGATTACACAATTGCTTTTGAAAACAAGTATCACCCCAGATGAAGTGAATGCATTCTTAGAAAGTATTAATTCTGCACCGATATCACAAAAAGTTAAATTAGATAAGATAGTTTCTAGACCTCATATCGGATTGGAATTATTGATGGAGAATATTCCTATGGTCAACAATCTATTGAAAGATTTTGATCCTGAATTTATAGAGCAAGCTGAAATAGCTATTAAGTACGAAGGTTATATTCAAAGAGAACAAGAACTTGCAGACAAGCTTATAAGATTAGATGAAGTGAGATTGACAGATAAGTTGGACTATAATAAAATGCCCTCTTTATCATATGAAGCTAGAGATAAACTGATTAAAATGCAACCCAAAACACTCGGTCAAGCTAGTCGTATAAGTGGAATTTCTCCAGCTGATATTTCCGTATTGATGGTCTATATTGGTAGATAATGAAATCCTGGTTTTATATTTTTATTGCCCTTTTTCTATTTG
The DNA here is from genome assembly GCA_035515235.1 of Chitinophagales bacterium. Lineage (GTDB taxonomy): Bacteria > Bacteroidota > Bacteroidia > Chitinophagales > JADIYW01 > JAMLHH01. Next base: position 7,664 of record DATJBS010000081.1, on the reverse strand, counting down.
TAGGATGTGCTACTCCAAGTGCTCCTCAAGGCGGAATTCAAGATACCCAAGCTCCTATAATTAAAAATTATCAGCCAGAATTTCTTGTTAAAAATTTCAAAGCAAAGGATATCTTGATAATTTTTGACGAGTGGATTCAAGTGTCTAATATCAAACAGAATGTAATTATTTCTCCACCAATTATTCCTGAGCCTATAATAACAGCAAAAAAGACTGAACTAAAAATTCATTTTAAAGCTCCATTAGATTCTAATACTACTTATAGTATTTTCTTTGGAGGTGCTGTAAAGGATAATAATGAAGGGAATATTATTGACAATATGTCTTATGTTTTTTCTACAGGAGACTATATTGATAGTTTATCTATTAATGGTAGAGTTTATTCAATGGATGGACAAGCTATTCCGGAGAATACATTTATAGAATTATATACAGCCTCTGATGATTCTATTATTACTAAAGAACGTCCTAAGTATATTTATAAAGTTGCTAAAGATGGTTCTTTTAAATTAGAGTATTTACCGCAAGATACTTTTCAGATTTTTGTATTGAATGATCTAAATACAAATTACTTATATGATTTGCCTACTGAATGGATTGGTAAATATAAATCAACTATTTTTTTAGATAGTATAGTTGAAAATCTACAGATTCCAATTTCATTACCTGAAGTAGAAAAATTTAAGGTAATGAGCTTCAATAGTACTTTATTAGACCATAAAGTGACTATTGAGTTGAATAAGGAGCTAAATCCACAAAAAGATACAATTTCTCTAACAAATTTGAGAACAAGTAAAATTCTCCCTTTTGACCAAAATTATACATCTAAAAAGTTCACTTTTTTAACTCTAATAGATTCTATTTCAGCTACTTGTGTATTATCGATTAATAGTAAGGTCATTGACACTTTGAAGCTAAAACAGCCTTCAAAACAGCTTGAGAATTCATTATTCCTACCAAAGGGTCAGGTGAACAGAAAAGATTCAATTCTCAGAGCGTTTGAAAACCGTGATTTTGAGTTCATTTCTACTCTTCCGATATATAATATAGATACTTCAAGAATTTTGTTAATATCCACAAATGATTCTCTATTGGTTTCACAAGTCGAATACGATTCTTTAAATTTCAATTTTCTACTGAATTTCTCTCTTCAAGAAAATTACAATGGACATTTAGTGTTCTTAGATTCTGCTGTACAATTTTCTTCAGGTCAGTTTTCTAAAAACATTTCTTATCCAATTCAATATTCACCAAAAGAGGAATGGGGTCAGCTCCAATTGAATATTCAACTTCCATCTTTAGACACTTCTTATATCGTTAGAGTTTTCCATTCAAATAATCGTTTGGAATTTGAAACTACTATTTTAGGAGATTCCGTATTTCAATATATAATTCCTTATGCACTTACTGGCGAATACTTTGTGGAAGTGATAGAAGACTTGAATAATAGTGCCACGTGGAACGGTTCGTCATTTTGGAAATCATTGCCACCAGAAAGAGTCTTCAAATCTGAAATGTATTCTATTAAACCCAATTGGGAAAATGAATATAAAATTGAGGTCAATTTTGATAAGAAGCAATTGCCAACACAAATGATTCATCTCTTAGATTTATTAAGTGTAACAGCTAAGCCTAGTACATCAAAAACAAATAATACTATTACAACTCCAAGCGTTTCACCACTAAGCTCTCCTAGAATGAAGAGAGATGTAGAGTAACTTTTAAGCTCAATTATTCGACCTTAATGATTTATACAATTCATAATAGAATATTCATAAGATTGAATTTCGTTTTCATTAAATTTGCCCCTTTATAGATTTTATATGCAGTTTGAAACTAAAGCCATCCGTACACAATATGAACGTGCTCATCGCGAACATTCAGTACCATTATATTTAACTTCAAGTTTTATATTTGACGATGCTGAGCAAGCTAGAGCTCTCTTTCAAGATGAATATCAAGGTAATATATATTCTAGATTTTCTAATCCTAATACATCTGAGTTCATAGAAAAGATGGCTGTTTTAGAAAACTGTGAAGATGGTTTTGCTACCGCTACAGGAATGGCAGCCGTTTTTGCAAGTATGGCACCTTTCGTTCAACAAGGAGATCATATTCTAGCATCTAGTGCATTGTTTTCTTCTACCATGCGTATTTTTTCAGACTATTTTTCAAAATGGGGGATTGAATATTCCTATTTTGATATCAATAAGCCTGAAACTTGGGAATCAAAAATTCAGCCTAATACTAAAATGATTTTTGCTGAGACGCCTTCTAATCCCGCTTTAGTTTTAATTGATTTACAATTTTTGTGTGATTTAGGCAAGAAGCACGGCATATTAGTCAATATAGATAATTGTTTTGCAACACCTTATCTTCAAAACCCTCGCGATTACGGCGCTGATATCGTGACACATAGTGCTACTAAATTTTTAGATGGCCAAGGTCGTGTTACAGGTGGAATCGTTTTGGGCACAAAAGAGATTATAAAAGAAGTAAGAGCATTTTGTAGACAGACAGGTCCCGCTATGTCACCATTCAATGCTTGGGTACTTTCTAAAAGCTTAGAGACGCTACATATCCGCATGGATAGACACTCTCAGAATGCTTTAGAATTAGCTCAATGGCTAGAAACTCAGCCAGAAATCGAGCGCACTATTTATCCATTCTTACCATCGCATCCACAACATGAGTTGGCGAAGAAGCAGATGCGTCAAGGAGGCGGTATTGTGACCTTTATCGTGAAAGGTGGTATAGATAGAGGACGTAAGTTTTTAGACAGCTTAGAGATGTTTTCTCACACAGCTAATCTTGGAGATTGTCGTTCGATAGCTACTCATCCTGCATCTACTACCCACTCCAAAGTTGCTCCAGAGGTACGTGAAGCAGCGGGAATTTTTAATGGCACGATTAGAGTTTCGGTCGGTTTAGAACATATCAAAGACATTATCGCTGATATCGAACAAGCATTAGAAAGGTCTAAATAAAATATTTTGGGCAGCATTTCCGGCTTTCCCTTCGTCTTCTCCTACACGATTCGCATCGAGTAGGAGTTATACTCCGCTCTATCCGGGCTGCGACGTTTCGTACATTTCTAAATAGAAATAATTTCTTTATAGATTAAATATTATCAAACATTTGATTTTCTATTATATCTTAGTATTTGTATCTATAGTTGAGTTTTAAAAATAAAAAAGTACAAATCAAATTTTAATTAGAGAAAAAACGTAATGAAGAATAATATTTATCTATCAATCAAAAATAATTATGTATATATTATATTGATTTTGTTAATGTTATTCTCAGTTAATGAATATGCTTCTGCTCAAAATAGTAAGCTTACTTCTTTACAAAAGATAGAATCATTAGAGAAAAAGGACAAAAACCCTAAAGAAGAAATTGATCAAATGCTTCAAATCATTCAATCTCTTTCTATTGAGCAAGATTCTTTAGCACTTGTACACCTTAAAAAAATTAAACCTAAAATTGTAAAAGCATCATATTATTCAGCATGGGTCAATTACTATGAGCTTTTATATTCTATCTATCAAAAATCTCCAAAACCTAATGATTTAAACAATGAATTAAAAGAAGTAGTGGATCAATACTATTCTAAACTTACAACAGAAGAAAAAATACGAATCAAACAAATTCAATTAAAAGGATGGTATGACCAAGGTAAATATGAAGATGTCGTAAAAATTGCAAATGAACTCCTTTCATTTAAATCTTCCATACCAAATCAAACCACCATATTTTATTTAAGAGGAGATAGTTATCAAGAATTAGGTAGATATACCGATGCTACAAAGGATTTTTTAAAAGCATTAGATGCATATCAATTAGAAAAAGATACAAAAGGAATTATTGATGTTTATAGTGGATTGGGAAGTGTCAAAAGAAAATTAAATGATACCATACAATCTCTAAAATATTATCAAAAATCTTTAGAATATGCTGAAAATCAAGAGGATATTGATACTAAAATAGGTGCCTATTGCAATGTTGGAGTAGGATATAGAAATTTAGACTCTTTTAGTTTGGCATTAAGTTATTACAAGGAAGGACTGGATTTAGCTGAATTGCATGGAGTTACTCAAAGTATTTTAAGAATTAACTTAAATATGGGGAATGTCTATTCAGATATGGGGAATTATTCTGAAGCATTGAAGAGATATTTCACATCACTAAATGGATGTAAAAAAGCAGGGAACGACTTTGGGACTTTTATGAATTATAAAAACATTTCTCATGCTTATAATTTAAACAAAGAATATTCAAAAGCTAAATTTTTTATAGATAGTGCTTATCTTTTTGCAGAAAAACTCCAATTACCTGGAGAATTAGCCGGTGTATATTATGAATATTCAACTTATTATAAAGGAACTGGCAATTATAAACAAGCTTTAAATTATTTAATTCAAGCGACGGAATTAAAAGATAAAATCATCAATGAAAACACGACTCAAGAAGTTAATGAATTGCAAGTAAAATATGAAACAGCTTCAAAAGATTTAGAAATATTAAAATTCAACAAGGCTTTATCAGAGAAAAAATCTCAAACTAGATTTCTTATTTTAATATGTATTGCTTTGGCATTACTAGCTTGTTTTTTAGCATTATTTCTTTTGTATAGGAATAAATTAATGAATCAACTTTACCTTAGAAATGTTGAGTTGATAAATTCTTCTCAAATTATAATAGAAGCACCCATTTTAAATATTAACCCAGAACCATCCATCAAAGAATCGCTTTCAGAAAGTAAGGTCTATTTGAAAATTATAGATTTATTAGAAAAAGAGAAGCTTTATACCAATCCATATTTATCTATCACTGATTTATCAGAAAAGGTAGGAAGCAACGAAAAGTATGTTTCGGGAGCAATTTCTAAACATGCTAAAGTAAATTATAGTCATTTAATTAATTCATACAGAATCAACGAAGCAAAAAGATTGATTTACGAAAATCAATTCGACAGCTTAAATGAAGTCATGACAGCTTGCGGATTTAATTCAAGAACTACATTTTATACTGCCTTCAATAAGCATACAGGCATGTCGCCAAAGCATTTCAAAGACATGTCTGCTGTTAAATCCATCTAATAGTATTTCTACTTATTTATAATGTGATTTTTATCAATATAGTTTTCAAATCGTCCTTTTCCCATTCTCAAACATTGTAAATCCCTAAATCGGAACATCCTTTCCGTGAATCGGAACATTTGAATTTTCATTATATAGTATCCTTTTAAGAAATTTGGAAGACGTTAATACTTGCAAATTCCTTGTCCTATGGAAAATCTTTCAACATTCCTTTCTCTGATAATTAGGCAAACTTTATTTCCAATTTTTAAAATAATAGCAATTGTTTCTTTACAATTTATAGGCAATTTAAGTGCTCAATCTATCATTTATGTGGATAGCAGTAAGACTTCAAGTGGTGTTGGTACATCTTGGAGCACTGCTTATAAAACTTTAAAAGAAGCGACTATTACAGCCAATAATAATACGAGCATCAAAGAAATCCGAATTGCAAAAGGAACTTATTTTCCTACTACAAATACTAATCGTGATTCTACTTTCTTGATTAGTAGAGGCGACATTAGAATTTATGGAGGTTATCCTAGTGGTGGTGGAACAAGAAATTATGCTACAAATCCTACCATTCTGAGTGGAGATATAGGAACGTTTGGTACTCAAACAGATAATAGTTATCACGTAATGGTTATTGCTGGACTAGCAGCAAGTGCAGATAGTGTAGTGGTGGATGGTATTAGCGTGCAATGGGGCAGGGCTTCGGGTAGCGGCAGCTTTACTTACAATGGCAATAGCATTAAACGTAATACGGGCGGGGGCATTTTTGCCTATAACAATGCCAATGGCAACAAAACCACTATTCGCAATTGTACTATTAGTGCCAACTATGCAAGCGATGCTGGTGCAGGCATGTGCAATACTGGCTCGGCTACCTTGATAGTAAACTGCCTTTTTAGCGGAAATTATGCCAATTATGGAGGAGCCATGATTAATGGTTCTTCGCCAGTAAATATCATCAATTGCACCATTGCCGGCAACCATGATAACAATGGCGGTGGCGGCATGCGAAACTCCAGCAGCGTACCCACCATTACCAATACCATTATATATGGCAACAATGGTGGCATAAGTAATAATAGCAGCACACCTGTAATAACCTACTCGCTTGTGCAGGGGCTTACCGCTACCACCAATGGCAACCTCAATGGCAACACCACCAATCCGCTTTTTGTAACGCCAGTAGAGGCTGGAACCACCAATACTGGAGGGGATTATAAACTGCAAAATGGCAGCCCCTGTGTAAATGTGGGCAGCAATGTAGCCATACCTAGTGGTGTAGATACAGATATAAATGGTAATAACCGTTTGCATTGTACTACAGATATGGGAGCACACGAACTACAGGTAATTACCTGGTTTGTAAAACCAACGGTCTCTGGCAATGGAAGCGGCAGCAGTTGGTCCAATGCCAGCGACGACTTACAATTAACCATAGAAAACGCTTGTGCTAACGATGAAATATGGGTAGCAGCTGGCACTTATAAGCCCATGCGCCCCGCCAATAACCTTAATACTATAAATGTCAACAACCGCGACAATGCTTTTGTAATAAAAGCAGATGTAAAAATCTACGGAGGATTTCCTGCCACCGGTACCCCTATACTGGCCGACCGAAATTGGGCTACCAATATTACCACCTTGTCAGGAGATATTGGTACGGTAGGTTATGCTGGCGATAATGCCTTTCATGTAATTATTTCAGTAGGTGATGTGGGGAGGGCTGTACTGGACGGCTTTAAAGTTATAGCCGGCAAAGCCGATGGGGATGGAACAATTAAGGTAAATTCTATAAACTTATATCGTCTGTATGGCGGTGGGATGCAAAATGCAGCTTCATCACCTACCATAATCAACTGTACTTTTTCGGATAATTTTTCTGGTTATATGTCCGGAGGAGGCGGAATGTGTAATTTTTCTTCCTCTCCAATACTTACCAATTGCAGCTTTTCGGGTAACCAAACCTTATTAGATGGTGGCGGAATGTATAATTTTTCTTCCTCTCCAATACTTACCAATTGCAGCTTTAAGGCTAACCGTGCCGAGTATAACGGGGGCGGAATGTATAATTCCTATTCTTCTCCTGTACTTGTCAATTGCAGCTTCTCGGGCAACCAGGCAGATATTAGAGGCGGTGGTATGTGTAATTTAAATTCTTCCGCACCAGAACTCTCCAATTGTATTTTTTCAGGTAACAGGGCCTTTCCCTTTGGCGGCGGAATGTATAATTTGTCTTCCTCTCCATTACTTACCAACTGTATCGTTTGGGGGAATTCCAATCAGTGGGGAGATATTTCAGAGATTTTGGGAGATGCCACCGTAATTTATTCTATAGTACGGGGAGGTTATACTGGCACAGGCAACCTAGATTCAGACCCGATATTTGAAAATGCCCCATCTTATACCACCGCCCCTTTTACCAATGGCGACTACCGTCTGCAAGCTTGCAGCCCCGCTATTAATGCAGGTAGCAATGCAGTTATACCCAGCAACATTACCATCGACTTGGATGGCAATCCACGCATATATAACAGCGGTATAGTGGATATGGGTGCATACGAAGCCCAAGGG
>DATJBS010000080.1:0-44424 GCA_035515235.1 Chitinophagales bacterium | reverse complement strand
TCTCCCGATTCAATTTCTTGAACAACTACAAGTTTTAAAGACATTGAATAATCCTTTTGACTGCGCTTGGTATAAACGCTTTCTTCTTCTTTTTTCATAACGATTCTTTTTGTGTATCGCTATTTCAGGACTAGACATAATCTCAATAAAAAAAGCCACTCGTATTGAGTGGCTTTTTTTATTTGTCTGAATAATGTCCCATTGCTGAAAAAACTATTACAGTAACTATATCTTCATCAACTTTGTAAATCATTCGATCTTTTAAATTGATTTGCCTAGACCAATAACCAGACAATCCATACTTTAACTGCTCTGGCTTGCCTGTACCAGTGTAGGGCGTAACTGCTAATTCCTTAATATTTTGTCAATCTTATTAATAGATTGTTTGTTTCCAGCCTTTAGATGTTTAGCTAGATCCTTTTTTGCTTCTAATCTTATTTCAATCCTAAACTTCCCCATACATCATTTGGATTTACAATAGTTCCTTTTTGCTTTTCTGCACGTTTTATTTTATTTACAAACTCAGGATCATACGGACTATTGTCATCTTCATTTGGAGTTTTTACTATCTCTACAAAAGACTGATTTTCCATAGCTTCAATTAATGCTTTTAAAGCTCTACCGCCTTTTTTACGCTCGTTGATAATAATTGTCATTGTAGTCATAGCACTATTGTTTGTATTATAAAGATAATCCTTTATGTATAGATATTATCTACTCTAAAAATTACACCACCAGTGTTCTTACTATCAAAAAAAAGAGGAAAAGCTTCATGTCTCTAATCCATATTGATTAGTACCACAAAACTCCTCCTCTATTTAATATTAAACTTTGGCTAGCTCAAATTACTTTAAGCTATTGATTTATAAAAAGGATGACGCATCGAAATTATTCCATGCAATCATCCAATGTCTTCATTATTCTTTTAAAAAACTTCTAAACACATATTGAAGAATACCATCATTTTTATAATAATCGATTTCTATTAAGGAGTCTAATCTAGAAAGCGCTTGGAAAGTTTTTTCATTTCCTTGAGCATCTTTTGCGACAACATTAAAAATTTGTGATGGTGTCAATCCTTCTTCTAAACCTAAAATTGTAAAAGATTCTTCTCCAGTCAATTGTAGACTTTCAGCAGTTTCACCTTTCATAAATACTAAAGGCAAAACTCCCATTCCTACTAGGTTACTTCTGTGAATTCTTTCATAACTTTCTGCTATTACAGCTTTCACACCTAATAAGCTTGTACCTTTTGCAGCCCAATCTCTTGATGAGCCACTTCCATATTCTTTACCAGCAAGAATGATGAGCGGAGTATTATCTTCTACATATTTCATAGCGACATTATAGACGCTATCTGTTTCATTTTCAGGAAAATACTTGCTATATCCTCCTTCTTTATCTGTGATTTTATTTTTAATTCTCACGTTTGCAAAAGTTCCTCTCATCATCACTTCGTGATTACCACGTCTTGAACCATAAGAGTTAAAATCTTTCTGCTCGACTTCTTTACTCATCAGATATTGTCCAGCAGCAGAGGTTTGATTAAATGATCCCGCAGGCGAAATATGATCCGTAGTCACTGAATCTCCTAAAAACAATAATACTCTTGCATCTATAATATTTTTTACTGAATGAGTCTCTATAGGAATATCTTTAAAAAACGGTGCTTCTTGTATATAAGTAGATTGGTCATTCCAGTGATAGTCCAAACCTGACGGTGCGACCAAAGCTTTCCAATCATCGTCACCATCAAAAATCACTTCATAGACTTCTTTGAAATCTTTTACAGATAAATTATTAGAAACGACTTCATTGATCTCTTCTTGACTTGGCCAGATATCTTTCAAATAAACTGGTAGTCCATTTTTATCATTACTTATTGGAGAAGTTAAAAGATTAATATCCACTCTTCCGGCCAATGCATATGCTACGACCAGCATAGGTGACATTAAAAAATTCATTTTAACTTGAGGATGTACACGCGCTTCAAAGTTTCTATTACCAGAAAGTACAGAAGCCACTACTAATTCCCCTTGAACTACTGCTTGAGCAACAGGAGCAGGCAATGGACCACTATTTCCAATACAAGAGGTACAGCCATAACCTACAGTTTGGAATCCTAATGCTGAAAGATTTTCAGACAGTCCGGAACGGTCTAGATATTGTGTGACCACTTTTGATCCTGGAGCTAAACTCGTTTTCACCCAAGGTTTGGTTTGGATTCCTCTTTCAATAGCTTTTTTAGCGACTAACCCCGCACCTATCATTACATATGGATTGGAAGTGTTTGTACAACTTGTTATCGCTGCTATCACAATACTACCATCATTCAATAAATAAGATTCATTTTCATGAGAAACTTTGACAGACTTCAAACCTTTCATCACGACTTGAGTTTTGTCCGGAAAAGGATGAATCGATTCCTCATCTGTAAATTCAGTTCCAGATCCACCTTCAGAAAGCCAAGTTTCTATTTTTCTATTTTTAGGTGCTATATATTCTCTATTATATTCTTCATATAATAACTCTTGGAATTTATCATTTAAGTCTTCTACTAAGATTTTATCTTGAGGTCGCTTTGGTCCAGAAACCGTAGGTTTTAAACTCGCCAAATCTAAGTGAACAACATTGGTATAAACAATTTCTGACTCTCCGACTCTCCAAAGCATATTTTCCTTACAGTACTGCTCTACCATTTCTACATGCTCATCACTACGACTAGTTTTTCGCATATATTCCAATGTCTGATCATCGATAGGGAAATAAGTTACTGTACAACCAAACTCAGGTGACATATTTGAAATAGTAGCCCTATCTGTTACACTCAAGTGATCGAGACCGTCTCCAAATACTTCCACAAACTTACCTACAACTCCCTCATTTCTAAGTAATTGAGTAATAGTCAGCACCATATCAGTTGCAGTACAGCCTTCAGGAATTCGTCCAGTAAGTCTTAGACCTATCACTTCAGGACAGGCAAAAAATATCGGTTGACCTAGCATAGCAGCTTCTGCTTCTATACCTCCTACACCCCAGCCTACTACACCTATTCCATTCACCATAGGCGTATGAGAATCCGTACCAACTAGAGTATCCGGAAAACGCCAACCATCTCTTTCAATCACACCTTGAGCTAAATACTCCAAATTGACCTGATGACAAATTCCCATTCCCGGAGGAACCACCTTAAAATTATCTAATTGATTCTGAGCCCATTTTAATAATTCATATCGCTCACTATTTCTCTGATATTCTAATTCCACATTTTTACCGTAAGAATTTTGAGTACCAAAAAAATCCACCTGTACAGAGTGATCTATCACCAAATCCACAGGAATAGCCGGATTAATCCTATTACCATCCTTACCTTTTCTTATATACTCAGCTCTTAGCGAAGCCATGTCCACTACAGCAGGCACACCCGTAAAATCCTGCATTAAAACTCTTGCAGGTTTAAAAGGAATTTCCTTATCCATTCCCTTCGGATCCCAATTCAGCAAAGTATCTACATGTTCTTGACAGATATCAAAATCATTTTTATTTCTTAATACATTTTCTAATAAAATTCTGATCGAAAAAGGAAGACTTTTGATATGATGACCTTGATCCGAAAGATCTTTTAAAGAAGCAATTTTGTAACTCATAACTCATTTATTTTACATTAACCTATAATATAAGTAACTTTTTAATCACGTAAAAGTTTCATTACAACAATTTAAAAATACTCCACTCTTACTTATCATGTCTAAACCATGCACATTGTTATAACACATTATATTTTGAAAATTTATTTTTCGTAAATAACTTGGGCAGCATTTCAGGCTTTCACTACATCTTCCCTCATCACTTCGGGTGATATTTCGTTCTATCCGGGCTGCGAGGTAGAACCACGATTCAAAAGTCAGGTATCAAGATGCTTAAACTTGCATCATTGCGAAAAACGAAGCAATCTATTGCAAAATGTCATCCTACTTCGACGAAGCTCAGCATAAATGAAAGGATCTCTATACTAATTATAAAAAATAACAAGCAGTCATTCTGAACCTTGTAATTCTGAACTAGTTTCAGAATCGTTTCAGAATCTCATCATAATACTTTTGAGATTGCGGACTAAATCCGCAATGACGGTTTGGACTAAATCCCTAATGTCATCCTGAAAGGATCTCTACACTAATTATAAAAAATAACAAGCAGTCATTCTGAACCTTGTCATTCTGAAGTAGTTTCAGAATCTTTTCAGAATCTATAAGTAATACTTTTGAGATTGCGGACTAAATCCGCAATGACGGTTTGGACTAAATCCCTAATGTCATCCTGAAAGGATCTCTACACCAATTGTAAAACAAAACACTCAGTCATTCTGAACCTTGTCATTCTGATCTAGTTTCAGAATCTCATCATAATACTTTTGAGATTGCGGACTAAATCCGCAATGACGGTTTGGACTTAATCCCTAATGTCATCCTGAAAGGATCTCTACACTAATTACAAAACATAACATGCAGCCATTCTGAACTTGTTTCAGGCAGTCATTCTGAACCATGTCATTCTGAACTTGTTTCAGAATCTAAAGGAATTTACCAGTCATCCTGAACCTTGTCATTCTGAACTAGTTTCAGAATCCGTTTCAGAATCTCATCATAATACTTTTGAGATTGCGGACTAAATCCGCAATGACGGTTTGGACTTAATCTCTAATGTCATCCTGAAAGGATCTCTACACCAATTGTAAAACAAAACACTCAGTCATTCTGAACCTTGTCATTCTGAACTAGTTTCAGAATCGTTTCAGAATCTAAAAGCAATTATTAAATCAATTCCGATTAAAAAAAAACGTAATTTCTATGCCATTCATTGAAATAATTCGATATTTAAAAACACGCTAAAACATTGAAGAAAATATATCTAATTCTCCTCTTTTGCTTTTTGAATTTGAATCAGACTTCATTTGCACAGGAGATTCAACTCATGAAAGTCACCAACACTACAGGAAATGATCATCCTTCTCTACCCTATTGGAGTGAAGCTGGTGTTAGCTTAACAGGTAGGCAAGATACTTATATATCTATTGTGAGTGAACCTGCAAAAGATCAGGTCAAGAGAGTTGTTTTCATATCTGCAGGTCAGCAAAGCGATAGTCCAGTGAAGGGAGATTGGATTTTTTCGGGGGATTATGGCGAAGGCTACACCAATGTACTTACCGGTCAACCAAACAATTATAAAAAAGGATTTAGAGGAACTAATAACTTTGAGGATACAAGGTCATTAAACGCTAAATCACTTGCTTCTAAACTCATTCAGTCAGGTGAATTTCCAAAAGAATCTACTCTGTTCGTATTAGCATTTGATGCGAGGTTTGGCTTCTTTAGAAATCCAGAAGAAAAAACTTGTAGAGAAAATGCATTCTTTAATCTACTCACTTCAAAATTTAATCCTGTCAATATAGAAGTGATTGTTTTAGCAGGGCAAAGCAGAGGTGGCGCTCTCGCGTTTCGGTTGGGTAGTCGCTTGAGAAATCATCCAGTTTATTCTGAAATACCATTAATTATACAAGGATACGACCCAGTTTCTACCAACCCAAAATTGGCTGGACGTTATAATACCACCTTTAGATCGACTCCGATTGAAAAACATCTACCTATTCATAGTAAAAGTGACAAACTAATTAACCCTTATGATCTCAATAAATATTGCTGGAAGATAGATATGGATGTGACATTTCCTCCAACACTTAGAAATCATCTTTTTGTCTATATCCTACATGCTGGCGGCAAGGTAGGTTTGCATAAAAGTATCCGCGCATTTGCATGGTTTGAGGAAAACACCAATTTGGGTTGGTATAAACAAAAATGGCTCAATTTTGAGCATGAAGAAATGGGTGGAAGTTTTGATTCAAATCATCTAAACAAAACCGTAGAATCTGGATTTAAGCACATTATTACTTCTTTGCAAAGTATAAAAAAGTGATTTAAACAGTTAAACCTTTATCATTCCTAAACTAATTTTCGGCACCTAGAAATGGAGTCTTCTCGAAATAGATTCGATAAAACAATTTTATATCATTCTGATGATGGAAGCATTAATTATTTTGGTTATTTTCTAGAGATTGACCAATGGTATGAATGGAGTAGAAATCCCAACAGGTAACAATGTATTAATTGGTAAATAATTAAATAACTTGTAATTAGCTTAAATATTTAACGACTCCAGATTTACAAAACTCTCCTATGAATAAAATCCTATTGATATTGACCATTATCTTTTTTTCGTCATGTACACAAAAAGATAAGCCCACATTTACATTACAAGGACAGATTGAAAACCCAGAAAATAATTTCATCCTTTTATATCAAGAAAATGATATTGAAAGAAAATTATCGACACTTATCGACACCATTTATTTGGACGAGAACGGCAATTTTAAAGCTGAATATTTTCAGGATCCTCACTATTATACTTTGGTGATCAATGAAAACAAAAGAATCCCCTTAGCAATTGATGATAATCAGCAAATCACAATACATGTCAACGATTCTATAACAGTAATTACGGGTTCAAAAGATACAGATTTACTCCTGGAATATGAAGAGGTAAGAAAAGAGTCCTTGAATCGATTGGTGGTTGCTGTGAGAAATGAAATTTCCGAAGAAAATGAAAAAGATCATCCAGATCCAATAAAAATTGACTCTTTAGGAAAATTAGAATTGCTCAATTATGAATTGCATTTGGAGGAGATCAATGGGTTTATAAAAAACAAAATGGGAAATAGCATTGCCCTTTACCCAACATCCTTACGATGGAAAGACAATTATATCTCTTTATTTGACAGTTTGGTCAGCACATTTGAAACGACACATCACCAATTACCTATTGCTCATCAGTTAAGAGAAAAAACAACCCGTTTACAGCAAACCGCCGTAGGTGGTAAAGTGCCTGAAATTGCAATGAATACAGCCAATGGAGATACTGTTAGTTTGTTCGCAATCAACAAAAAATATACTTTGATTGATTTTTGGGCTAGCTGGTGTGCACCCTGCCGAAGAGAAAGTGCAGCCTTAAATACGACTTATGAAAAATATAAAAATAAGGGATTCTCAATTTATGGTATCTCCTTAGATACAGATAAAAACCAGTGGATCAATGCATTAGAAAAAGACAATAGAGTTTGGCCGAATGTATCTTCATTAGAAGGATTTCAAACACCGGCAGCTTATAATTATACGATCACCGCCTTACCAATGAACTACCTTATAGATGAGAAAGGAACTATCATTGATAAAAATTTACATGGTGAAGAATTAATCAGTCAAATCGATAGCGTGATGAAATCGGAGCTTTAATTGTTCAATATTTTACAAGTATTTAGTCAAATCGAAGTAATGGAAAAATTAAGGGGTTTCTATGGAAATAAAATGAGTTGGTTGTAAAATGAAAAATTGAAAAATTTGCAATTTTTACCAAAAATTGGTAATTTTAAATAAATTACTTTTTTATGAAAAACACATCGGTGTCACTTGGAAATTATTTTGACGAATTTGTGAGTTCACAGGTTTCTGTTGGAAGATACAAAAATGTAAGTGAAGTAATTCGTGCTGGTCTTCGACTTTTAGAAAATGAAGAAAGTAAAACATTTGCATTGAGAAATGCTATTCAAGAAGGACTGAATAGTCCTAGAGTTGAAAACTTTGACTTTGACGAAAACCTTAAAAACCTAAAAGTAGAGAAAAGAAAGAATGTTTAAAGTTGTATTGAGACAAGAAGCCATAGATGACTTGAATAACATTTGGAACTATACATTCGAAAAATGGTCTGAAAACCAAGCTGACTTATATTATGCGACCATCAAATTTGCTTGCAAAGGAATTGGAGAAAATCCAGATATTGGAAAAGAATATTTTGAAATAAGTAGAAAGCTACTCGGACTGAAATCTGGTAAGCATATCATCTTTTATCATTTGATTTCAGAAAATGAAATAGAAGTGATTAGAATATTACACGAAAGAATGGACTTAAAAAACAGATTAACCGAATAAAAACTATGCACAACAACATTTATAATTAATGGCTAGTCCAAGCCTATTTTCTAATCTTGATTACTTTTAATATTCATGGATTTCAATCTAGAAAAGCAAAAAAAAAATCTTTTGATGAATTATTAGAAATATTTATTAATTTGAAATATTGATAAATGAAGTCTTCAGTCAGACATATGAGCAAGTTGTGTGGCTTTTAAAATTTAACGAACAAATGAGAAAACCAATCAAAATAGGAGAAATTGAATTTGCGACTAAAAAGGACTCATTAACTCACTATAAGACTATTTTGAACGCTTACAACTTTGGAGAAGAGCTGACTACGAAAGACTTTAATGACATAATGAACCTGCTTGAAACTCACCCAAGTGTAAAGGAAAAAATTGGGGTCGGTATTGACACTGTAAGAATTGCAAAAGTACAGTACAATACGAAATCTTTTGAATTGATAAGAATTGACGGTTCGACAGAGTATTTTTCGTACACAAAACGAATAAACGCACCGAGGACAAACTTTACAAAATTCATAGAAGCTTGCAGACAAGCAATTCAAAACGATTTAAGAAGCGTGAAACTTGAATATTTTGAAAAATACTCAAAAAAAGGACAGGTTAAATGTCAAGAATCAAAAGAACTTGCAAAATATGATGAACTAAACGTTGACCATAGACAACCAAACACACTTTCTGTAATTGTTGACAGATTTATAGAACTAAACAAAATAGATATTGAGAAAATCGAATACATCCAAATTGACGGTGGACCAAACAAACTCAAAAACGATAACCTAGAACAAGAATTTAGAAAGTATCATAAAGACAAAGCTAATTTGAGAATTATAAAAAAAGATTTGAATTTAGGGCGTTCGTTTCAAGCAAGAGTAAACAGACAGAAAAAGGACTTGACAATTAAATAAAGGAATGGCAAAACAAAAAATCGAAACAGTTAGACATCTAATTTACTATTCATATGCAAACTTGGCGATGGCTCATACGGCTGTTGACAGAAAACAAGAAAAATATGAGATGTTTAATTTTATGATTAGAGCCAAATTATTCAAAGGACTAAAAGATGGAACAATGAATATGCGGACAATATTTGACGATGAAAAAATCAAATTGCAGACAGGACAAGTTTGTAATTATTGTGGTTCGGCAAATAAATTATCATTAGATCATATTTTCCCTCAAAAACTTGGAGGTAAGGACGATGCTGAAAACTTAATCTATGCTTGTAAGATTTGTAATAGTTCAAAAGGAAAAAAAGATTTAATGGAATGGATGGCTTTTCGTGGACAGTTTTTACCATTGATGGTTGTCAGACGTTATTTAAAATTAATTTATAACTACTGCAATGACAACGGATTAATAGACAAGCAAATTGAAGAGTTATCTGGAATAGAGCTGCCATTTAGAATTGATCTTTTACCGACAAGTTTTCCAAAACCAAACGAACTAACATTGAATATAGAAGAATTTAAAAATGCCTTATAACAAGAGCTACAAAAAATTGGATATTAATTGGTTAAATAAAGTTTTGCGCTCCTGAGACAGTTTAATTATTGAAATCGATTACTTCTCATACACGCAAAACGTTGTGGGCTATAGCATCTGACAATGACGGACAAGAAAGATAAAACAGTTTTTAAAGGAAGACCTCTGACACCTTTTTTAGAACTTACAGTTCTTGGAGCATTTGTTTTTATAACGACCATTTCAATCAAACAATATTTTACAAAGAACGATCCTAACTGGATTTGGTTAATTTTCGTTGGACTGACTGCGCTATATCTCTTCGGACTTTTATTCAACTATACCAACAAGACACTTATCTTGACAACAAAGAAAATAAAGATAAAAAGATGGCTCTTTGGACAATCTGAATTTGACATTAAAGATATTATAGGTTACGACTTAAAAGAAGAATATGACCGACACGGAATTGTGAAAAATCTTCGACTCTGGGTTAGCGAGAAAAAACATATTGTGTTTACGAACGCAAATTATCGAGACATTTATATTTTAGTGAGCGGACTTAAAAAATCAGGTGTTCCATTTCTTGGGACAGTCAGAATAACTTCAAAATATAAAAATCTGATAAAGTGGTTTATGATGATTGCTGGAGCGATTTCGACACTTGGATTTTTATTAGTGCAGATGATGAAGTTTATGAAATGATTCTAGAGCCCACAAGAAAATGCTTCTACAATAGCACGGTGACGTGTAAGTTATAAGTTTTATCTTCGTTCCAAGTTTTGTGTCGGGTACAGACGCGGATTAAGAATCGCCTACTTTTCATATACTAAGCGTTTTCTTCTTTTAATTTTCGTAATTCGTACATCTAACTTTTAACTTCGTACATCTTAATTCTAGCTTAGATTGCTTCGTACTTTGTAATGACGGCTCTATTCGTATTTCTAACTTTGTACTTCGTACTTTTAACCTCGTACTTCTAACTTCGTACTTATTTAAGCCATCTCCACATAATCCTTCGACCTAGGAATATCATCAAATATCAGCTTCCACTCCTCAGGAATCACAGCTAATTTCCTTTTCTCCAAATCCATCCAAGCTCCATCTACATCGATAGTGGCACATTTCAGTCCATCTTCTTTATAGATAACATGCCTAAATGAAAACCTCGATTTAGATACATTGTATTTAGTGAGCTCCACACTAACTTTTACAACTTCATCCATCTTAATCTCTTTAAAATAAGAAGTCGTTTCTTTGAATAAAATCGGTCCTAATTGATATTTTGAAAACGCTTCCAAAGAAAGCCCTTTGTGATTAAAAAGATTACTTCTAGCCTGAGCACAAAAATCAGCATAAGCCGAATGTCTCAAATGTCTATTTGCATCTATCTGTGCCCACAAAACTTGTCCTGAATAAAATATATTTTCCATCTACGTAAAAACTTATGTGATTTACACTTCTTAATGCTCAATTATAAGAATAGTTTAACTCAGAATGTCTAAATTTATTTTTAAAAAATAATTATATCAAGCATTCGCCTTCCAAACTAACATTATCTTATGCCGAGTAAATTAGTGTTTTTAAACTTCATAAAATTAAATAGCTCTAATTGGATTGCTCGGTGCATCATCTATTTAAAATATAAAACCCTTTCAATTGCAGATTTCATTTGGCTCAAAATACTATGGTTTGAGCAGTTCTTTTTTGACATAAATGAATACAATATAGGAAAAGCAAGTTCGGAGGATTACGATTTGAAAGTGATTCAAATATCGGATTTACACATCAGACACATCAATAAAAGATTGAGAAGAATTGCAAAATTCATTCATCAAGAACAGCCAGATTTAATACTATTTACTGGAGATAGTTTTGATCATAAAGACAATATGCCTGTCTTTCAACAGTTTATAGAACTCTTAGATATCAATATTCAAAAATTTGCAATTTTAGGAAATTGGGAAATTATTTCAGAAGCACAAATCGATGAACTCAGCCAAATCTACCAAGCCAACAATACTCAACTATTGATTAATCAATCCACACAGTTGATCATTAATGACAAACGTGTTTCCATAACAGGAATAGATGACTATATAGATGGTGATGCAGATATTGAAATCTCTATTAAAAATTATCAATCCAGCGATTATCATATTATCCTATCTCACAAACCGGGATACAATGATCAGATTTACGAAAAACTCAATGGGCATATTCCTTATGATTTTATCTTGTCAGGACATACGCACGGTGGTCAAATCAATCTCTTTGGATGGACTCCTGCCCTACCTAAAGGAAGTGGAAAATATGTAAAAGGTTGGTACGAAAAAGAAAAAGCTTACGTTTCCAAAGGAATTGGAGTCAGCGATTTACCAATTCGATTTTTATCCAATGCAGAAATTGCTGTTTTTAGATTGAAGAGTTAATTTTTAGAATCTATCTGACTTCAAATTTCTAATACCAAATTCATCTAGTTACTTCTTAATAAGTTGCTTTTATATTTTGTTGAAATATTTTTCACCAAACGTTTGGTCAACAAAAAACATTTTGCTTAAATTAGTTGACAATTACCTAACAATTCATCAACAGTTTCATCAAACGACCATATATGGCAATTATAGCTTCTAAAATAAATCCCAATAGCAATTCATATAAAGAGAACTATCAGAAAATGCTTCTAAAATTAGAAGAACTCAATAAAAATCTCAAAAAATCTCATTTCCAAGGTCACGAAAAACACATAGATAGAGCACGTTCTAAAGGTAAAATGACCGCAAGAGAGCGAATTGAAATGTTGCTGGATCAGGATAGTCCATTTTTAGAATTGATGCCATTAGCAGGATTAGGAGTTCAAGGTGGTTTTGGACCTTCGGGTTCTCTAGTAGCAGGAATAGGTTTTGTCAGTGGCAAAATGTGCATGATTACTTCTAATGTTGGGACGAATAAAGGTGGAGCTATTGATATTGCTACTTTACAAAAAGCGATAAGACTCAACGAAATCGCATTAGAAAATAAATTACCTAGTATCAATTTAGTGGAATCTGCAGGAGCTAATCTTCCAGACCAAGCTAAAATCTTCAATCTTGGTGGAAATAACTTTAAAGATATTACTCGTCGTTCAAAAGCTGGAATTCCAACTATCTCAGTAGTATTTGGAAATTCGACAGCGGGCGGAGCTTATATCCCTGGAATGTCGGACTATACGATTTTTGTAAAAAATAATGCAAAAGTATTTCTTGCAGGACCTCCACTTGTGAAAATGGCAACCAATGAAATTGTAGATGATGAATCATTAGGTGGTGCTGATATGCATGCTAAAGTTTCTGGCGTTGCAGACTATCTCGCTCAAGATGAAATGGACGGTTTGAGAATCGCTAGAGAATTGATGGACAATTTAGATATCAATACCGATACGACTATCACACCGAGAAAAGTTCAAGCACCGCTTTATCCAACAGACGAACTTTTGGGAATTATCTCTGCCGATGTGAAAATTCCTTTTGATAGTAGAGAAGTGATTGCAAGAATTGTAGATGGTTCTGAATTTCATGAATTTAAGAAAGAATGGGGTTCAACTTTAATTTGTGGCTTCGCACATATTCATGGTTTTAAGATTGCTATCATTGCTAACAATGGAGTTCTTTTCAATGAGTCTGGAAATAAAGGAGCACATTTCATCCAGCTCTGTAATATGAACAATACTCCTATCCTATTTCTTCAAAACATCACAGGATTTATGGTAGGGAAACAATACGAACAAGCAGGAATGATTAAAGACGGTGCAAAAATGATCAATGCCGTTTCTAATAGTGAAGTGCCAATGTTTACCATTATGATGGGCGCTTCTTATGGTGCTGGAAACTACGCTATGTGTGGAAGAGCTTATAATCCAAGATTTTTATTCTCCTATCCTAATAGTATGATTGCCGTGATGGGTGCCGAACAATTATCTGGTGTCATGGAAATGGTCGCTCGTGAAGGGGCTAAAAAATCTGGTGCCACTTATGATGAAAACCAAGCCAATCAAATGAAAGAATACATGAAAGGCGAAATCGAAAAACAATCTAATGCATTTTTCGCCACAGGTCAAAGTTGGGATGATGGAATCATTGATCCTCGCGATACAAGAAATATAATGGGATTGGTTTTATCACTTACCTACTTGCAAGAAGTCAAAGGAACAAATGCTTGGGGAGTGTATCGTATGTAAATAAGAGCCAAGAATCAGGAGTCAAGAATCAGGAGTCAAGAGTCAAGAGTCAAGAGTCAAGAATCAGGAACCAAGAGTCAGGAATCAAGAACCAAGAGTCAGGAATCAAGACAAGTTGGTAAAGGCTCTCGATGTTGGCTGAGGCTCTCGAAGCCAAACAACAAGAATCAAAAATTAAAACAAAAACCGAAAACCGTGGTCTGTCGTCCATCTTCAGTGGTCAAAAAAATCAAAAATGAAAAATATAATCAATAAGGTTCTCATTGCAAATAGAGGAGAAATTGCGTTAAGGATCATGAAAACCTGCCGTGAAATGGGAATTTCAACCGTAGCAGTTTTTTCAGATGCAGACGAAAATGCTTTGTTTGTCCAAAAAGCAGATGAGGCTGTAAGAATCGGTGGAAAACAACCGAATGAATCTTACCTATTAGGTGATAAAATCATTCAAGCAGCGAAAGATACAGGAGCAGATGCTATTCATCCAGGATATGGTTTTTTATCCGAAAGAGCAGAGTTTGCACAACAAGTCATTGATGCAGGATTGATTTGGATAGGACCTCATCCAGATGCCATTATTCAAATGGGTTCTAAAATCAATGCTAAAAATATCATGCAGCAATATGATGTCCCGACGATTCCTGGTTATCAAGGGGAAGATCAAGCCAATGATGTCATTTACAAAAAAGCTGTAGAGATCGGATTTCCTATCCTACTAAAAGCTTCTGCAGGTGGCGGTGGAAAAGGAATGCGTATCGTGAGATCAGAAGCAGAACTAGAAAAATCTATCGTTGCAGCAAAAAGCGAATCCCTCAATGGTTTTGGTGATGATACTTTATTGATAGAAAAATATTTTGACAGCGCTCGACATATTGAGTTCCAGATTTTTGGAGACAAACACGGAAATGCAGTGCATCTATTTGAAAGAGAATGTTCTATCCAAAGAAGATATCAAAAGATTATAGAGGAAAGCCCTTCTCCTATTATGACTCCCGAACTTCGTGAGAAAATGGGCGCCGCTGCTGTTCAAGCCGCAAAAGCAATAGGTTACGATAATGCAGGAACAGTAGAATTTATCGTAGCTCCAGATCAAAGTTTTTACTTTTTGGAAGTCAATACCCGTTTGCAAGTCGAACATCCTGTAACAGAAATGGTGACGGGTTTAGATTTAGTAAGATTACAAATTGAAACCGCAGCAGGTCAAGCATTTGCTTTCACCCAAGAGGACTTGACTATTACAGGTCACGCTATGGAAACGAGAATTTATGCTGAAGATCCAAGTAATAATTTCTTGCCAGTAAGTGGTAAAATATCGGAATGGTCTTATAATCCTATCTCAGGTGTCAGATATGATAGCGCTATCGAGGGTTCAGGTTTGATTGACATTTATTACGACCCGATGATTGCTAAAGTCATCACTCATGGCGAAAATCGTGAAGAAGCCATCCGTAAAATGCAATACGCCCTATCGGATTTGATGATTGCCGGCATTACAACCAACCAATCTTTTTTGAAATCAATTCTTAAAAATGATCAGTTCCAAGAAGGTAATTTTGACACCCACTTTTTAGATAAAGTATTCAAATACGAAGGCGAAAAACCTTCACAAGAAACCTTAGACATTTCTATCGTCGCACTACAAGTTTATCGTTCTGCACAAAGAGCATCCGAAAGAAAATTAGCTCCAGAAGTTCCTGCGCTTTTTAGAAACAATCTTTTTCAAGCACAGAAAGAGAAGTATGCTTATCAAGGTTTTGAGTTTGAAGTTCAGTATCAGCAAGACGGGCAAAAGCTTTCTATATCTTTTGCAGACAAAACATTTTCAGCCTATCTCGTTTCAAAAAATGCTGGCGATCACGTCATCGAAATCAATGGAGTACGCAGAACTTTCAGATTTGCACAAATCGACCAAAACTTCATGATTCACTGTCCAGTTTTGGGCGATGTCATTTATAAAGCTTTACCGAGATTCTCTCTACCACAAGAGGAAATCATCAAAGGTGGATACGCTGCACCTATGCCGGGAGAAATCACCAAAGTCCTCGTTGAAGCAGGTCAAGAAGTGAAATCCGGCGAACCATTACTCGTTATGATCTCTATGAAAATGGAAACCACCATCGAAGCTATTGATGACGGAATTGTCGAAGAAATCTATGTAGAATCCAAGCAGTTTGTCGAGTCAGGGACATTGATGTTGAAGATGAAAGACTAGTCGACGGACGATGGACGACTGACCACCGAGTTAGACTACAGAAGATTGACTACAGACGACCACTTATCAACTCCATATAAATTAATAAAACTATAATTAGGAAAATGGCTATACCTGAAGAGGCATTAATAAAAGAAGCAATTTTAAAGGAATTGTATCAATGTAAGGATACTGAATACTCTTTAACTGCACAAGAGACATATCAAAATACATATTATTATTTTGAAGATGCTTTAACTGATGATGAAGTCAATATTAGATATGAAAATAGTGCTAGTAAATGGGCAAATGCTGTCCAGTGGGCTAGAAAACATTTAATTGATGAAGGTTTATTATTACCATTAATTAAATCAGGTAGAAATAGATGGACTTTAAGTGAAAAAGGTATAAAAAAGGGTAAAGAATTATATTTAATAATGATGGATGGTGAAGACATGTATCCTGACGAACTAGAAATTCAAATTAAAAGTGATTTAAATTCACTGGAAGAAGAGCTAACAATTGAATATAAAGAAGGTAAAATAAAAGATTCACTTTCGAGTAAATATGAAAGAAATTTAGCTTTAAGAAAAAGTACTATTGAAATTCATGGTAAATCATGTCAAGTATGTCAATTTGATTTTTACAAAACTTATGGTGAATTAGGAAAGGATTTTATAGAAGTTCATCATTTAATTCCAATTTCATATTACAAGGATGAACATGCTGTTAATCCGAATACCGAAATGGCTGTTTTATGTGCTAATTGTCATAGAATGATGCATAGAAGCAAAAACAAAATTTTGACTATTAATGAACTCAAAAAAACTTTGAAAATATAAAACAAAATATCAACAACCATTTACGAGCACTTAACCGACATCGTTCCCGGTCTAAAAACAAAAAATACACAAATGCTATACACCAAAGAACAAATATCCAATTTTCACGAGCAACAATTTGCGTATCTCCTCATTGAGGAGAAAGACAATGTCTTGACGATTACGCTCAACCGACCAGAAAAACGCAACGCATTTCACATGCCATTAGCGAATGAACTCGCTTATGCATTAGCTTATGGTCATTATACCAATTCTGTTTGGGTGGTGATCATCAAAGCAAACGGATTAACATTTTGTGCAGGAGCAGATTTAAAAGCTTTTGCAGGAGATATTTCCGAAGAGAAAAACTCTACCATTCCTGTTCCGACCGAACCAGTCAAATTAGGTGATGAATTCGGTGGATTACACAAACCATGTATTGCACAAGTTCATGCAGATGTCTATGCTGGAGGTTTCTTAATGATTGGCGGTTGTACACATGTCGTAGCAGTCGAATCAGCGAAATTCGGTTTACCAGAAGTTAAAAGAGGAATTTTCCCATTCCAAGTCATGGCGACACTAGAACCATTGATGAGCGCTAGAGATCTTTTGGATTTATGTATCAGAGCTAAAGTCATCGATGCACAAGAAGCCAAAAGGATTGGTATCGTTTCAGAAGTTGTCACTGAAGACCAATTAGAAAGTACTGTTCAGAAATTAACAGAAGAGATCAAAGAACAATCTCCTACTGCTATCCGATTAGGCTTGAAAGCTTTCCAAGAAATGAAAAGCAAGAACGCTGCTGAAAAACATCAATTTTTACACGCTATGCTTATGCAATGCTTACAAAGTAAAGATACCGCTGAAGGACTTAAAGCATTTAAAGAAAAGAGGAAGGCGGTTTGGGTTGGGGAGTAAGAAGACGACGGACGATAGACCACAGACCACTGTTTTTGTAGTACCAAAAAAATAAAGCTATGAGTTTCAAATTCGAACAGTTAAGAGTATGGCAATCTGCTTTAGATATCTCACTTGAAATACACAACTTGACAAGAGAGTTTCCTAAGGAAGAGCTATTTATTCTGACTTCACAAATCAAAAGAGCAGCAGACTCTATCTCATTGAATATTGCAGAAGGTTCTACAGGTCAATCAAATCCTGAGCAAAACAGATTTTTAGGATATGCGCTTCGTTCAGCTATTGAAGTGATTACTTGCCTTCACATCGGAAGAAAACGTCAATTAATTAATGAAGAAGACTTTCAAAGAATCTATCAAAATATAGAAACTTTAATCGTATCCATTCAAGCATTTAGAAAAACTATTAAATAAATAAACCTAAGATTAAAGACACAACCTTCGTGGTCTGTAGTCCGTCGTCAGTAGTCTAAAAAAAATGATTAACAACTAAAACCTAAGATTAAAGACACAACCCTCGTGGTCTGTAGTCCGTCGTCATTAGTCTAAAAAAAAATGATTTATAACTAAAACCTAAGATTAAAGACACAACCCTCGTGGTCTGTCGTCTGTCGTCAGTGGTCCAAAAAACAAACACATGTCCAAACAAACACGAATAGCAGGTGCACAAGGATTCTACGGAGATTCTCCAATGGGCGCCATACAAATTGCGATGCAAGGAGCAGCAGATTATCTCATGCACGATGCATTAGCAGAATTGACCTTATCGATTTTGCAAAAAGACAAATTAAGAGATCCTACATTAGGATATGCTCGAGATATTGAAGTTCATGCGCGAACATTATATCCAATAGCATTTTCAAAAGGAATAAAAATCGTTACCAATAGTGGAGGTTTAAATCCTGAAAGTGCTGCCGAAAAGGTGAAAGCAATTTTAGAAAAACAAGGAATTAAAGGAGTAAAAATCGCTACCATTACTGGCGATGATATCTTAGCTCGTTTACCAGAGTTTAAAGAAAACGGTGTAGAACTCAGCAATTTGGATGACAATAGTTCTTACTATGATTCTAAATTCACACCGACTCATGCTAACGTTTACATTGGTGCGCAAAAAGTAAAAGAAGCTTTAGACAATGGAGCAAATTTAATTCTTGCAGGTCGTGTAGCCGATCCATGTTTAGCATTGGGAATTTTAGCCCATGAGTTCAATTGGAAGATTGACGAATCCACCACTCAAGAAGATTGGGATAGAATGGCATTTGCCATTACGATTGGTCATATTTTGGAGTGTGGAGGTCAAGCAAGTGGCGGAAATGCTTATTCTGAATGGCCGATGAATTATAGCCTTTCGGATTTAGGCTATCCTATCGCTCATGTAAAAGATGATTGTACAGCTGTTTTAACTAAAGCTGAACATACTGGTGGTAAAGTATCTAGAAATACCATCCGCGAACAATTAGTTTATGAAATTCACGATCCTGAAAATTATATCACTCCTGACGTTGTGGTCGATTTAAGTAATGTTCAAATTGAAGATATCGGTGAAAACCAAGTGAGCTTAAGTGGTATCAAAGGTAAACCAAGACCTGAAAAATTAAAACTGAGTATCGGTCAAATGGAAGGTTATGTCACTGAACAATTCTTCTTCTTCTCCTACCCTTATACTTATGATAAAGTGCAAATGTTTATCAAAGCGGTCAAAGAAATTTGGGCAAAACTACCTGTACAAATTGTAGAATCTCGTTTTAATATCATTGGTGTGAATGGACTACACGAACAAGCGGTATCTATTCCTGAAAGAGAAGAGCTCAATCAAAGAAGTGAACTAGGTGTACGTGTTGCTTTAAAACATACTGACAACAGAACTGGCAAAATGGCGATTGCAGGAATTACTTGTTTAGGTTTAAATGGACCTCCGGGTGTCATCTCTGTGCCAGGGTGGGGAAATATGAATCGCGCCATGTTGAGTTTATTCCCTTGTTTGATTCCTAGAGAGCTGATAGAACCGGTGGTGAATTATTTGGAGATTTAAATTAGTCAACAGTCGATGGTCGATAGTCCACCGTTCTGAAAAAACTTAAAAATATGGCATTTAAATTTGAAGAATTAAGAGTTTGGCAAAAAAGCGTACAGCTTACGTCATTAATTGATGTAGTTGCCGACGAGTTTCCAAAGAAAGAACTTTATAGTCTTTCAAGTCAAATTCGTAGAGCTGCAGATTCCGTTTCTTTGAATATAGCTGAAGGTTCAACTGGTCAAACTAATCCAGAATTCAAAAGATTTTTAGGAATGTCTTTACGTTCTGGTATTGAAGTAATAGGTTGTATTTACTTAGCAAAAGAAAGAAAAATAATTTCAGAAAGTAATTTCAAACAAGTTTATGATGGCTATGAATCCTTAATAACTTCAATTCAAGCATTAAGAAAATCTCTTTAATCAAAAAATACGGTGGCAATAGACTACAAACTAAATTAACAAAAATGGTGGACTGCTGACAGTAGACCGTGGACTAAATAAACTAATCAATAATAATCACGGTGGACAATGGACTGTTGACCGTGGACTTAAAAAAAACTCTGTCATTCTGACGAAGGTGGTCACTGAGCAACGTCGAAGTGAAGAATCTCTGAAGAGTACATTAAATAAAAGATCCTTCATTGCGCTATCGCTACTTTCAGGATGACAATAGACCATGAAGTAAAAATTTAAATATAAAATCGTAAATTAGTAATATGACCATCACAACAATAGTCAAAGTTCAAGACGGCAAATTAGTCGTGGAGATGCCAAAAGAGCAGAATAATACTGCTTTTGAGGTGACTATCGTACCTGTTTCTGATTCTAAAGAAGCAATGGGAAAGATGGCTCAAGAACGTTTACGGTCTATTCAGAAATTTGCTGGGATTTTTAAAAATTCCACTTATACCGTAAATGAAGAAGATGTCTATAATCAATAAAATATTCATTGATAGTTCAGTCTTGATAGAATACTTCAAAGGTTCTAAATTGGAATTATTAGAGCAACTCGCTTTGATTCCAAATTTGAAACTTCAGATTAATGAGACTGTCATTAGTGAAGTAATTTATCATATCATAGGCTTCTATTCTAATATTTCACCTGTAACATTAAAACGAAAAGGAAAAATATCAGAACTACTTTCTTCCATTGACTTGAATGGTTTTTTACAAAACTTTGATATTATCTATTCAAATATTGACATTGACCATTTGATTCAACTCATGGCAAATGGCAACTATCTACCTAACGATGCGCTAATTCTAAACTGTTGTCTTGAGAATAATATTCAGTATTTAGCAACTTATGATAGTGATTTCAACAATCAATTTATTCAATCAAAGCTTCAAATTATTTCTTCTATTGAGGATATGAAATTAATTACTTAAAACACCTTTTGGGATAGGGATAGAGGCGATATCGAAACGCAGTGGAGATACAAGCTGAAAGCCCGGTCATCCCCCAAATAAATAAAATAAACTAAAAAAATAAAAACAATGGCAATCATCAAACTAATAGACATAGCAAGTGCACGTAGTGGCGACAAAAATAATATGTGCAATATCGGTGTAATGGCGAACTCGATAGAGGATTACGAAACGCTCAAAAAGTATCTAACAGCAGACCTCGTCAAATCTCATTTCAATGGATTAATCAAAGGAAAAGTCGATAGATATGAGTGGGAATCTTTGGAGAGTCTCAACTTTGTCTGTCACGAAGCTTTGGACGGTGGAGCTTCTCGCAGTTTAAGAATGGATACACTAGGGAAAAACTTTAGTAGCCATTTATTAAGACTTGAATTTCAAATTGATTAGTTCATTTGACAATTAAGCTTTACTCAACAAAAAAACTTATCTTTAGAATACCATGAATGTGATTAAATTACATATTAAAACAGACAAAGACCAACTGATTATTCAGTTGCCTGACGATATGCGTAATCAATCACTGGAAGTTACTATCGAGACTACTGAATCAAAAAAGAAGTCTGATGTTCCATTATTGGGTCTCTTAAAAGGTAAGTTTTCAACTCAAGAAATAGATGATTACACCAAAAAAGTAAGAGAGGAATGGGAAAGAAATTTCTGATAGACACCAACATTCTTATTTATTATCTAAATGGAACAGCTCCTTCAAACAAAGAAGTAGAGAATGCTCTATTAAATAATGACTTTAGTATTTCATCTATCACTCTTACAGAAATTTTAAGTTGGAAATCGCTTTCTGATGATGACGTAAAATTAATTATTGATAGATTTTCAACAATTGAAATTATATCACCTGATAGAAATATTTCTGTTCATGCTGCAAAAATACGACGAACAAATCACGTAAAACTTGCAGATGCAATCATAGCGGCAACTGCTATTCAATTAAACATTCCATTAGTATCAAATGACTTATCTGACTTCAAAGAAATTAATGATTTACAGATAATATATCCATTATAAAACAATCTACTAATCAAAATCATGAGCATATATTCAAGCTATTTTAACGAAGAACACGAAAGTTTCAGACGCACTCTAAGAGACTTCTTAGATAAAGAAGTCGTTCCATTTGTAGACCAATGGGAAGAAGACGGAGAATTACCACACGAAATCTGGAAAAAATTTGGTGACATGGGATTCTTAGGTCTTGTATTTCCTGAAAAATACGGAGGTTCAGGATTGGATTTTTGGTATGACGTCATCTTTATAGAAGAAGTCAGCAAATGTAACTCTGCAGGATTTGGAGCAGCAATAACGGCTCATACTTTATTGTCTTTAGCACACATCAATAAATCCGGAAGTGATGCACTAAAAGAAAAGTATTTACGTCCAGGAATTGCAGGAGAACTTCACGGAGGTCTTGCGATAACTGAACCATTTTCAGGTTCGGATGTCGCTGGAATTTTAACTACTGCCGTGAGAGATGGTGATGATTATATCATCAACGGTTCTAAATGTTTCATTACTAATGGTGTCAATGGGGATTATTTAGTTGTTGCCTGTAAAACCAAACCTGAAGCAAAATCTGCAGGAATTAGTTTGATTGTCGTAGATATGAATTCTGAAGGCGTAACCACCAATAAACTCAAAAAACTAGGTTGGAAAGCATCTGATGCTGGAGAAATTTCTTTTGATAATGTAAGAGTTCCTGCTGAAAATCTAGTTGGAGAAGAAAATCAAGGATTTTACTATATCATGCAAAGGTTTGAATTAGAGCGATTGACTTTAGCGATTGCTTCTAATGCTGCAAGTGATTACGCACTCGAATATGCATTGCAATATATGAGCGAACGGAAAGCATTTGGTAAAACCATCAATAAATTCCAAGTCCTCAGACATAGAGTGGCTCAAATGTCCACTGAATTAACTGCTTGTAAAGTCTTCACTTACAATATTTGCAGGATGTATAATGACAAGCTTTATTGTGTCAAAGAAGCTGCAATGGCTAAACTTCAAGCTACAGAACTATGTGATAGAGTGATGTATCAATGTTTGCAATTCTTTGGTGGATATGGCTATATGGAGGAATACAAAATGGCTCGTTTGTTCAGGGATGCTCGATTAGGAACTATCGGTGGAGGTACTTCTGAAATCATGTGTGAAATTATTTCTAAGATGGTGATTGATGATGTGTCCTACGATACGAACCAAGAATCAAGAGCCAAGAGTCAAGATGCATTTACTGTAGAAAGTATTATGGCTTCTCTCCCATCACGTTTCAAAACTGAAAAAGCAAAAGACACTCAATTGAATGTTCAATTTCAATTCAGTTCTAAAAAATACACGGTAGAAATCAAAGACGGTAAAATTCAAATTCATGAAGGTCATATTGGAAATGCAGATACTACTGTAGCCACAGACGACGAAACATATATTCAATTAGAAACTGGTAAAATCAATGCTCAACAAGCTTTTATGTCTGGAAAAATTCAGATTTCAAATTTAGAAGCTATGATGAAAATGAGTGGATTGTTTCGAAAATTAATTTAAAACAATGTGGTAATGGGTTAATGAATAGAAATGTGGCAATAATATAAACACATTAGAACATTAAACTATTAGCACATTAAACTATTAGCACATCAAAAAAGCGTTAGCTCCACATTAGCACATTAATCTATTAGCACATTGAAAAAACATAAATCATAAGAAAATGAGTAACATTAACAAGTATTATTTCACAGAGGAGCACGAAATGTTCCGTACTTCTATTAGAGATTTTTTAGAAAAAGAAGCGATTCCGCATATCGATAGATGGGAAGCTGAAGGTAAAATAGACAGAGAATTCTGGAAGAAATTTGGCGAGATGGGTTATTTTGGACTCAATTATCCTGAGCAATATGGAGGAAGTGATTTAGATTTCTTTTATAATGTGGTGATGCTCGAAGAAGTATCCAAAGTGTTTTCTGGTGGATTCTCAATTACAGCTGCTGTTCAAGTCTGCATGTCTACACCTTATGTCTTCCATCACGGTTCGGAATATTTAAAAGAAAACTATTTAGCTCCATCTATTGCGGGTGATAAAATTGCTTGTATTGCAATCACTGAACCTGGCGCTGGAAGTGACGCTGCAAATATTCAAACAAAAGCTATTAAAGACGGAGACAATTATATCGTAAATGGTTCTAAAACGTTTATTACCAATGCAATATATGGTCAATATATCATTATGGTTTGCAAAACAAATCCTGAAGCTGGACCTGCTGGTGTGAGTTTATTAGTGGTAGATTTAGATAGTGAAGGCATCACTCGAACTAAGTTGAAAAAGTTAGGTTGGCACGCTTCTGATACGGCAGAAATACATTTTGACGATGTAAAAGTTCCTGTAAAAAACCTCTTAGGTGAAGAAGGAAAAGGATTCTACTATTTGATGGGAGGATTACAATACGAGCGTTTAGCGGGTTCAATTATGGGTTATGCATCTTGCGAGTCCATCTTAGAATATTCTTTAAAATACATGAATGAAAGAAAAGCATTCGGAAAAACTATCAATAAATTCCAAGTTTTACGTCATAGAGTGGCTCAATTAGCTTCTGAAATAGAAATGGCGAAATCTTTCGTTTTACAAACGTGTAAAATGCACGCAGATGGACTTTATGCAGTTAAAGAAAGCTCTATGTCAAAATTGATAGCTTCAGAATTGGCTGACAAGTGTATGTATCAATGCTTACAATTTTTCGGTGGCTACGGTTATATGGAAGAATACAAAGTTGCAAGAGCCTTTAGAGACAGTCGTATCGGTACAATTGGTGGCGGTAGTTCAGAAATCATGAGAGAAATTATTGCCAAAATGGTAATTGAAGATGTTTCATACGAACGTAAAGAATCAGGAGACAAGAACCATGAATCAAGACCAGTAACCGTACAAGAAATTTTTGCCACTCTTCCTGAAAGATTCCGAAAAGAAAAAGCTGCTACTGCTGATTTAACCATGCATTTCAGTTTCACTTCTAAAAACTATACTGTAAAAATTCAAAACGGTACATTGAATATTGAAGATGGCTTACATGGAACACCTAATTGTACAGTAGAAACAGATGATGAAACTTACGTTGCAGTAGAAACTGGCAAAATCAATCCTCAAGAAGCTTTCATGACAGGGAAAATTCGCGTAAGTGATTTGATGAGCATGATGACTTTTGGTGGACTTTTTAGAAAACTCAGCTAAAGCTAATGTGGCAATGAATTAATGTGGCGATGTGTTAATGAGATAGAAATGTGGCAATTAAAGCCATATAATGGAAATTCAATTATGGAAATTTCTTGTGAAAAACATCTCAATGAAAAGAGACAATATATGCAGTCAGGAAATCCATTATTAGATATAACTTTTCAATTTTCGTTAGATATTGTTCAATTTGTAGAAGCTCTTCATCTGAATAAAAAGTTTGTCATCAGTCACCAATTATTGAAATCAGGAACATCTATAGGTGCAAATTGCAGAGAAGTTCAACATGCTGAAAGTAGAGCAGATTTTATACACAAACTTAAAATTGCAATAAAAGAAGCTGAAGAAACTAAATATTGGTTACTCATTTGTGAACATTCACCACAATATCCAAACCCAATAAATCTTCTCCAGCTGAACGAACAAATATTAAAACACATCAACAAAATCATATACTCTTCAATACAAAACAAAACAGTCCAATAAACTTTTCACATGAGTACATTGACAAAGCGCTAGCTTCACATGAGCACATTAATCTATTAACAAATTCAGAGCGTAAGCTCACATTAGCACATTAATAAACTATGAGCATCACCAAATACTTCTATAACGAAGACCACGAAATGTTTAGAAAATCTATACAAGATTTTCTACAAAAAGAAGCAGTACCACATATTGACAGATGGGAAGAAGAAGGCAAAATAGATAGAGCATTCTGGAAGAAATTTGGCGAGATGGGTTATTTCGGACTCACCTATCCTGAGCAATATGGAGGAAGTAATTTAGACTTCTTTTATAATGTAGTGATGCTAGAAGAAGTATCAAAAGTATTTTCAGGCGGATTTGCTATCACAGCAGCTGTACAGGTATTTATGTCCACTTCTTATGTTCTGTCTCATGGCTCGGAATATTTGAAAGAAAATTATTTAGCTCCTTCAATTACAGGCGAAAAAATAGCGTGTATCGGTATTACAGAACCTGGCGCAGGTAGTGATGCGGCAAATATTCAAACCAAAGCAATTAAAGATGGAGATTATTATATCGTCAATGGTTCTAAAACATTCATTACCAATGCTGTTTATGGTCAATATATCATTTTAGTTTGCAAAACTGACCCAAGTGCTGGCTCAGCAGGTGTGAGTTTATTGGTAGTAGATTTAGAAAGTGAAGGCATCACTCGTACTAAATTGAAAAAATTAGGTTGGCTATCTTCCGATACAGCTGAATTGCATTTCGATGACGTAAGAGTTCCTGCAAAAAATCTTTTAGGGGAAGAAGGTAAAGGATTTTACTATTTGATGGGTGGACTACAATTAGAACGTTTGTCTATTTCTATCTTGAGTTATGCTTCTTGTGAAAACATTTTAGAGTATTCTTTAAAATACATGAATGAAAGAAAAGCATTCGGTAAAACCATCAATAAATTTCAAGTCTTACGACATAGAGTTGCACAATTAGCATCAGAAATCGAAGTGATTAAAAATTTTACTTTACAAACTTGTAGAATGCATGCTGACGGACTTTATGCAGTCAAAGAAAGTTCTATGGCTAAATTAATTTCTACCGAGCTTTCTGATAGATGCACTTACGAATGTTTGCAATTTTTCGGAGGTTACGGTTACATGGAAGAATACAAAGTAGCAAGAGCTTTTAGAGACAGCCGTATCGGAACTATCGGTGGAGGTAGTACAGAAATCATGAAAGAAATCATTGCAAAAATAGTCATTGAAGAGATTTCCTACGAGAAAAGTTAAAAACTAATACAAATTCATCCTCCACTTTAATTCCAATTATCTCAAAAACCAAAATATCATGAGTAACATTCATCAATATTATTTTACTGAAGAACATGAAATGTTTAGAAAGTCTATCAGAGATTTTCTACAAAAAGAAGCAATCCCTCATATTGACAGATGGGAAGAAGAGCAAAAGATTGACAGAGATTTTTGGAAGAAATTTGGTGAGATGGGTTATTTCGGACTCAACTACCCAGAACAATACGGAGGTAGTAATTTAGACTTCTTTTATAATGTGGTCATGTTGGAAGAAATATCGAAAGTGTTTTCTGGTGGATTTACAACTACAGCAGCCGTACATACTTATATGGCTACTCCTTATATTTTGCAGCATGGTTCAGAGTATTTAAAAGAGAATTATTTAGTGCCATCTCTAACAGGTGAAAAAATTGCAGCGATTGGAATCACAGAACCTGGAGCTGGAAGTGATGTGGCTAATATTCAAACCAAAGCGGTAAAAGGTGGAGACCATTATATTATTAACGGTTCTAAGACATTTATTACCAATGGAGTATATGGCCAATATGTTATAGTAGTATGTAAAACCAATCCTGCGGCAGGCGCTGCGGGCGTAAGTTTAATTGTTGTGGATTTAGACCAAGAAGGTGTTACAAAAACCAAACTAAAAAAATTAGGTTGGCATGCATCTGACACCGCTGAAATACATTTTGATGATGTAAAAGTTCCTGTAAAAAATCTCTTGGGAGAAGAAGGAAAAGGATTTTACTATATCATGAATGGCTTACAAGTCGAGCGCTTGACTGCTTCAGTCATTGGTTATGCAGCCTGTGAATCTGTCTTAGAATATTCATTGAAATACATGAATGAAAGAAAAGCATTCGGTAAAACCATTAATAAATTCCAAGTTTTACGTCACAGAGTAGCACAATTGGCTTCAGAGATTGAAGTATTAAAAGCTTTTGTTTTACAAGCTTGTAAAATGCATGCTGACGGACTTTATGTAGTAAAAGAAAGTTCTATTGCAAAATTAATGGCTTCAGAATTAGGGAACAAATGCATGTATCAATGTTTACAGTTTTTTGGTGGTTACGGCTATATGGAAGAATACAAAGTCGCTAGAGCTTTTAGAGACAGTCGTATAGGTACTATTGCTGGAGGAACTTCTGAAATCATGTTAGAAATTATTGCCAAAATGGTGATTGATGATGTCTCCTACAATAAGAGCCAAGAGTCAGGTATCAAAAGTCAAGAAGTTGATACGGTTGAAGGAATATTTGCAACGCTACCTGAAAGATTCCGTAAAGAAAAAGCTGCAACTGCTGATTTGACGATGCATTTTAGTTTCACTTCTAAAAATTATACAGTAAAAATTTTAAACGGGACTTTAAACATTGAAGATGGCTTGAATGGAACACCTAACTGCACAGTAGAAACCGACGATGAAACTTACGTTGCAGTAGAAACTGGGAAAATCAACCCTCAAGAAGCTTTCATGACAGGAAAAATTCGTGTCAGTGATTTGATGAGCATGATGACTTTTGGTGGACTTTTTAGAAAATTGAGCTAAAGCTAATGTGGCAATGAATTAATGTGGCGATGTGTTAATGAGATAGAAATGTGTCAATTAAAGTCATGTAATGTAAATTCAATTATGGAAATTGACGGTAAAAAACATCTCAATGAAAAGAAACAATTTATGAAGTCAGTAAATATATTATTAGATATTACTTCTCAATTTCCATTATATATTCTTCAATTTCTATAAGCTCTTCATCAGAATAAAAAGTCTGTTCCAGTTATAAATGGTATATTATCCATAAGCATCCTTAATAAATTTAAAATCTTATAAGAATGCAATGGTTTATCTTAAATTTGTAATAATCCCTTTAAAATGGCAGCTACAGAAACAAATATGATTCCTTTAGGTTTTAAAGCACCTAATTTCAATTTACCTGATACCGTCAGTGGTAAAAATTTATCTTTATCCGATGTAAAAGGAGAAAAAGCAACAGTGATCATGTTTATTTGCAATCACTGTCCTTATGTGATTCATATCAATCCTGAAATTATCAAATTAGTCAATGAATTTACTCCTCAAGGCATTAATTTCGTTGGGATTTCTAGTAATGATGTAGAAAATTATCCGCAAGACAGCCCTGAATTAATGAAAGTTCATGCACAAGAATTTGGTTATAAATTCCCATATCTATACGATGAATCTCAAGATGTAGCAAAAGCATATTTTGCAGCATGTACACCAGACATCAGTGTTTTTGATAAAGATTTGTTGTGTGTATATAGAGGAAGACTAGACGGTTCTACTCCAAAAAACAATGTAGATCTCACCGGAGATGACTTAAGAACAGCACTTCAGTCTATTGTAGAGGATTTACCGATTGACCCTATACAAAAACCAAGTATAGGTTGTAATATTAAGTGGAAAAAAACCGAGTAGATGGATTTGATTAAAAGTTTTAGAGATAAGTTTAGTCTGACGAGTATTAAAGAGCAAGTCAGTACTACTAAAAATACTTTTCAAATTATTGAAGGCTTATTAGGTCTATTACAAGACAATAAAATTCCATCTTCTGCCAAAGAAATGTTAGTTAATCTAAAGACTTTAGTCATAGATCAACCTAATATTGTTTCTATCAATCATTTCATCAATCACTTCTTACTCAGAACTAATCCCGAGAATTTACCGATTGTTTTGAAAGAACTATTAGAAGTATTTCACGAAAGATGGAAACACGTAGATCGTAAAACAGCACAGATAGCTTTTAACTTATACAATTTAAAAAATAAAAGAATTGCTTTTTATGGTAGCAGTGATGCCATGCAGTCTTTAGTCGAAATTTGCGTCTATCATCATGCTCAAAGTAAAGTGATACAAATTTTAGGCAACAACGATAAAGAAGCAAAAGAACAAGTCAAGCAAATCATTTCTAAAAATGTAGACATTCAAGCGATCGATTTGTACAATTTGAGCAGAATGGAAAACAGTATTGATTTTATCATTTTGTCTTCTGATATCATCATGCAAGATACATTTATCGCAAAAGCTGGAACGAATTTGATTGCATTATGGGCAAAACAACATCATATTCCCATATTAGTATTGAGTGATTCTAGAAAAATTTTAAATACTAAAATCCTTCCGGATTCTATCATAGATTCATTTATAAAAGAAGCTCCCAAAAGCGGTGCTGAAATCTGGAAAGGTGCGCCAGAAGAGGTTTCTATTACTAATTTCAGTCTCGAAGAAGTCAAAAACGAAGTCGTAAATTTCTTTATTTTAGAGCAACAAGCCTACCCTCCAAATGAGTTATCCCAAGTAGTGGATAAAATTCTCATCTCTAAATTTATCTAAGTTGATACATTTGGTATAATATTTTCATTGAATTACGTTAACTAAAAAACCGCTAGAACATATGTTCCATATTTTTTTCTTACAAGCTGGCACCTCTGCTATAGATTCTATACAAGTTGCTACTACTACTGTGAATACAGAATCAGCATTTGACATTATCCTCAAAGGTGGTCCAGTGATGATTCCTTTGGCGCTCTTACTCGTAGCTTCTATTTATCTTTTTATTGAAAGATTTATTACCATCCAAAAGGCGAGTCAAATTGATCCAAATTTCATGAGAAATATCAAAGACTATATCGTCAATGGAAATATTGAAGGCGCAAGATCATTATGCAAAGCCACAAATAGTCCAGTTGCTAAAATTATTTTCAAAGGAATTCAAAGAATTGGAAGACCAGTAAAAGATATTGAAAGCGCTATTGAAAATGCTGGTAAAATAGAGATCAATAAATTAGAGAAAAACGTCAATATCTTAAACACGATAGCAGGTTTAGCTCCGATGTTTGGATTCTTAGGAACAATTATTGGTGTAATTACAATATTCCAAGAGATTTCTATCAAAAACAGTATTGAAATCGGAACTATTTCAGGTGGTCTTTACGTCAAAATGGTCACAAGTGCGGCAGGTCTATTTATAGGTATGCTTGCATTTGCAGCTTACAGCTTTCTTACAAATCGTATCGATAGAGAAATGAGAAATATGGAATTAAGCGCTATTGACTTTATAGACTTATTAGAAGAACCAGCAAGCAAATAAATACCATATTTATGAATTTTGGTAAAAGACAAAGAGAAAAAGGCGAAGTATTCGTGGCATCATTAAATGATATCATGTTTTTCTTATTGCTTTTCTTCCTCATCGCATCATCGTTGGTGACTTCCAATGGTATTAATTTAAATCTACCTTCTTCTAATGCTCAAGTGGTTCCTGATAAAACGATAAGCATCAGCATTACACAAGACTTAGAGTATTTCATAGAAAGAAATCCTGTCAGTTTTGAAATGATACCTTCTTCAATTGAAGCAGAAATCGGCACTGCTGAATCTCCTACTATTATCATCAGAGCTGACAAATCTATCCCCTTAGAACAAGTGGTAAAAGTGATGAGCATTGTAAAAGATATGAATTTAAAAATGGTATTGGCTACAGCCCCTAACTAAGAGAATATGGCTACAAATGCTTTTTTAGAACATTCCGGGAACGAGAAAAAATCATTGATCTATACGATAATTATCAGTATAGGCATTGCTTTAATCTTGTTTTTATGGACCATCAGATATGAAGATAATGTTGATCCTGGTGGTGGAGGAATTGAATTAGATTTTGGCAACTCAGAATATGGATTAGGTGATGATAATACTTCTTTAGGAGAGCCTGCTCCGGCACCTACAGAAACATATGTGCCCCCAGTAGCGCCAACTCCTCCTACCCCAACACCTACAAAAGTACCTGAAGTAAAACCCGCAACTCCCTCAACACCAAAAGCTAATACGAATACCAACAATACTATGACTTCTAGCAATGCAGATGCAATTGCTATTGAGAAAAAGAAAAAGCAAGAAGAAGAAAGAATACAAAAAGCAACAGATGCCAAAGCTAAAGCCGACGCACAAGCTAAAGCTCTTGCAGAAGCAAAGACCAAAGCTGAAGAAGATAGGAAACGAAAAGCTGAAGAAGATTTTGCAAAACAAATGCAAGGAGGTATCAGTGGAATCAATAAAGGAAACGGAACTGGTGGAACAGGAAGTGGTTCAGGTCAAGGAACAACTAAGCCTGGTGGAAATCAAGGTGATCCTTCCGGCAGCATGAATGGCGGAAATGGAACTGGTGGCTCCGGTGGAGGAACTGGCGGTGGACATGGTACAGGAAGCGGACAAGGTTCTGGCTCTGGAAGCTCTATCGGTGGAAATCATACTTTGACTGGTCGTAGTATGCTGAATAAGCCAGCATTAGTCAACGTTTCTACAGCAACAGGAACTATAAAAATTAGAGTTGCAGTAGATAAAAGTGGAAATGTACTTTCCGCAGATTATACTTCTCAAGGATCTACAACTACTGATACATATTTGGTTAATTTATCTATTAATGCTGCCAAAAAAATTAAATTCTCTCCATCTTCTACAAGTGCTGAAGAACAGTTTGGTGTTGTAACATTTAATTATACTCCATAGAGTTTAATCATGAAATATCAAGAAATTCTTGAAGACATGTTTGCTAAGTTGCCGATGTTCAGTAGAATCGGAGCTGCAGCAATGAAGCCTGACTTAAAAAACACTTTAACACTTTGTGAAGAATTAAATCATCCTGAGAAAGGTTTGAGATGTATTCACATTGCAGGTACGAATGGAAAAGGTTCGGTCTCTAATATGTTAGCTTCTATTCTTCAAGAAGCAGGTTATAAAACGGGTTTATATACTTCTCCTCATTTAAAAGATTTTAGAGAAAGAATTAGAATCAACGGTGAAATGATTCCCGAAGAGAAAGTCATTCATTATTACCAAGAGTTAATAGAGAAATCAGACGAAATCAAAGCTTCTTTCTTTGAAATGACTGTAGTGATGGCGTTTGCATACTTCAGAGATCAAAACGTCGATATTGCAATTATAGAAACAGGATTAGGTGGAAGATTAGATTCTACTAATGTTTTAGATTCGGATTTGAGTATTATCACCAATATAGGTTACGATCATCAGCAATTTCTAGGAAATACCTTAACTGAAATAGCTTCAGAAAAAGCAGGCATTATTAAGTCTGAAAAACCAGTAATTATTGGTCAATATCAAAAAGAAACAGCTGAAGTATTTATCAAAAAAGCTTTAGAATTGAGTTCGCCAATATACTTTAGTAGTGATTCAATTTACAACATTGAAATCATTGATAACCAACACTTTATAATTAATAACAATAAAGTACTATGTCCTTTATTAGCTAATTATCAAATAGAAAATATTCAAACAGTTTTAACCGCTTTAGAAGTCTATCAATCATATTATAAAGACTTGAAAATTTCAGAGAAGCATATTTTTGACGGATTAGAAAACATCCAACAAAACACAGGAATTCAAGGTCGATGGCAAATTCTACAACAAAATCCCAAAGTAATTGCTGATGTAGGTCATAATATTGATGGGATAAAAGTGATTCTTCATCAATTGAGTCAAGAAAAATTTCGTCACTTACGAATTGTATACGGGTCTGTAAAAGATAAAGATGTCAATAGCATTCTTAAGCTACTGCCCCACCACAATACTTCTTATTATTTATGCGAGCCTCCTCTTCCCAGAAAACTACCTTTATCAGAACTTTACGATTTTGCCACAAATAACAATCTACCAATAGCTTATAAAGATAAGGACCCTAAATCTTCGTATCATAAA
This sequence comes from Chitinophagales bacterium, assembly GCA_035515235.1. GTDB lineage: Bacteria > Bacteroidota > Bacteroidia > Chitinophagales > JADIYW01 > JAMLHH01. The sequence continues at coordinate 10,591 of DATJBS010000080.1, read as the reverse complement.
GCTTTAGAAGATGCAGCTGAAGATGATTTAATCTTAGTATTAGGAAGCTTTTTTATTGTAGGCGAAGTCATTTAATTTATTACTTTTATCTTCCTAGCATGATTCCCTTTTTTGACAATTTATCAGACATCCGTTTATTAGTATTAGATGTAGATGGAGTATTAACTGACAACAATATATTATGTACAGAAGATGGTCATCTATTGCGCACGATGCACATAAGAGATGGCTATGCTATGTATACAGCTTTACAAGAAAATCTTCAAATCATTATTATTACCGGAGGAAACTCACATGGAGTGACTACAAGATTGAAGAACTTAGGCAATATTGAAGTTTTCACAGGTATACGATATAAATTGCCAGTTTTGAAAAAATACTGCGAAGAGAATAATTTTCAAGCAAATGAAGTCCTTTATATGGGCGATGACATCTTGGACATTTCTGTGATGGAATGGTCTGGATCTTCAGCCTGCCCGATAGATGCAGTGCCTGAAGTGAAAGCAATTTCTCAATACATTTGCAGTAATGCCGGCGGAAAAGGCTGTGTAAGAGAAGTTATCGAAATAATTTTAAAACATCAAAACAAATGGTACAATTCTAATTTATGATACATTATTTAAAACTTGTACGACCAGTTAATTTAATAGTATTAGCATTGACCTTATTACTATTTAGATATTGTTTCATAGACGTAGAAGCTTATCGCATGTATGATTTCATGCCTTATTTGCACGCTCCATCTTTTTATGTTTTGTTAGTCACTACGATTCTAATTGCTGCAAGCGGTTATGTCATCAATGATATTTTCGATGTAGACACAGACCAAATCAATAAACCCAATCAATTAATTATAGGAAAACACATTGACGAAAGCAAAGCTTTTACCTTTTATATGGTATTAACGAGTTTAGGAATTATAGGAAGTTTCATATTGATTTTCACCACTCAACAAATGAAAATCTCAATGATTCCTTTAGTAGTGTCTGTTTTGTTATACTTATATGCATCTTCACTCAAAAAGGTGATTTTGGTGGGCAATATTGTCATTAGTATTTGCGCTACACTTCCTATTCTATTTGTTGCATTATATGATTTGAGAATCAATGATTTTGATACTGCAGTTATTATTTTATTTACTCAAGGCATCGGTCTAGCTGCGATAGTATATGGCTCATTTGCATTCTTGACGACGATGACGAGAGAAATTATTAAGGATGTTCAAGATATTGATGGTGATGATGCCATAGGCGCAAAGACCTTTCCTATCGTTCTTGGTATCAATGCGAGCAAAGTTTTAATTATCTTCTTTCAACTCCTGACTTTAAGCTTCTTACTGTTGATTGCTTATTATTTTTTAGTTACAAAAGTCTCTCATGCTTTTTACGGCATCTCTTTATTATTGATTTTGCCTTTATTGATACAAATCGGATTAGTCCTTTGGGCCAAAGAAGCCGCTCAATTCAAATGGGCAAGCCTAGTTGGAAAACTTCATATGCTTTTCGGAATCTTAACCATGTTATTTTTCCAAAGCGGTACTGCTCCTTATGTATTTAATCAGATGTTCAACTTCTTTTCCCAATTGCTGAAAGTGATATAAGCAACTACTCTCTTACTTCTCTACTTCAAAATCTTCCGAAACTCGGATAGGGATTTCAATATTTAATTCGTCGTCCCAAATACTACTCATCATAAATTCAATTTTCCCTTGCAATAGATCTATCAAGGCTTTTAAATCTATGAATTCACTGGTATTATTTTGACCTACAGGAGTACCGCCAGAATATTTTACTTGGATTGTAGCCATAGAAACGGAAGGTAAAACTACAATTCGGATATCTGCTTTCTTAGTATGTCCATGTACTAGAGTTTCAAATAATTGATGCATCAATCTATAAATGATGGTTTCACTAATAAGATCCAATTGATTTTTCTTCAAATTAACTTTCACACTTAATTTAATGGGATATTCCATTTGATATTTTTGAGACATATCTACTAATGCAGCCTCCAAACCATATCGTTTTAAAGTAGGTGGCATCAGCTCATGTGACATCTCTCTCACTTGGTGCGTGCTTTCATCTAGATTATCTAAAACTCTATCAATCAGCTCGATTTCGCTCGAATCAGTCATTTGAATTTTCAATGCTGAAATCTTCATTTTCATTGCAGACAGTAAAGCACCAATCCCATCATGTAATTCTTCGGCTACACGTTTACGTTGCTTTTCCTGACCTTCTACTAAGGAATGGCTATAAATTTTATTCAAATTTCTTAGTTCATACTTCATTTCTTGATTACGAATAATTACTGACCGCATCCTCAAAGAAGTCAAAGTCAAGAGCAATAAACTAATAATAAATCCACCAGTATACAACAGAAAATGACCTACCAATTTTCCAGTCCAAAAACCAAATTCAATGAATGGATTAAAAAGATAAGCACTAAATAAGAAATAGTATAATAAGGAAATCGTCAAAGCTACTTTATCTTTCACTTTTGGCAATGACCAGAATAACAATATCAAAACCAATAAGTTAGTGATATTGATATAAACTGTTTGTACAATCAGCAAAGTATCTTGTAAGATAACATTCAAGAATGTCGTAGGGATATAAAGTATCAATAACGCTAAACCCAAAACCATGAATATGTCCAGAATAGTCGTATGCCAACCGCTTTGAATTCTTGAAGACAAAAATTCTTTCAAAAATTTCAAAGTCACTAACAAATAGAAATACAAGAAGAAATTTCTCATGATAAAATCTAAATAACTTCTACCCGGCCAAAAGACTTCTAATGGGATTCCACTTTTCAAAAAGAGCAACATACTTCCTGATAACAAATACAGCCAATAGTAAATATTACTTTTATCTCTAATCAAAAAGACAATCAATCCTGTAATAGTGACAAAAAATAATAAAACACCATAAAATAGACCTCTACCGAGCTCAATACCTTGGCTGATGACATATTTATTTTGCTTTTTCCAAATGACCAAAGGCATGTCAAAAATCGGCGCATTTGTCTGTATACTGATTAAAAAAGTATATTCTTTCTGAGGCTGTGCAGTATACGGTATGACAATATTTCTATCATAATATTCACTAGTTTTCAATCCACCTCTAGTGGCTACTGTCCCACTGTCGATAATAGCATCATTCTGAAAAATATAGTAATCTGCTTGATTCAAGCCGAAATTTCCCATTTCTACCAAAAATTCAAAAGGTACCTCTTGAGGATTATACACTTTAAAAAACAACCATTTTTGAGACCTTGTAGTGAAAAACAAATACTGTTTCACTTTCTCAATTTTGGAGTTTTTCATTTGAAAGTATCGCTCTTGTGGGCTTATTTCGGTATCAGTCGAAAGATAATATTCAATATTATCCATTCCTTCAGCCACAATAAATTTTTCGTCAAAATTGAATGTTTCTGCCTTCAATGAAAGAGATAGAACTAAAAGACATAATATGGATAGAAGCCTCATCATTTCAAATCTTTCAATGGTATTTTAAATACAATACGAGTTCCTTTATCTTTCGTAGGTTCAATTTCTATTTCTCCATTCATTCCTTTTACTCGAGATTGAATATTGATCAGCCCAATTCCACCTTTGGTTTCTTCCATATCAAAACCCACCCCGTCATCTACCACTTGAATGATCAGATTTTTATTGTAATAAATTTTAACCTGAACGAGAGTAGCATTCGAATGCTTACTAATATTTCCAACAATTTCTTGTAGAATTCTGCAAACATTTACCTTACTAAAGTCATTAATAAACGGTGCAGGATATGCTAATTGATATTTTATTTGAATGTCTTTAGTGCTTAATGGACTAAAAATACTTTTGACAGAATCGTAAAAACTTTTATTAAAATATTCAGAAGGCACAAAATCAGTAGTAATCTTATCTATCTCATTATGAATAGATTGAACCTCATCACTTATAGCTTTAAGTTTAACCTTTAATTCTTCATCTTGAATTTGTAAAACAGTTTGTTTGATTTGCTCTCCCAGCATTTCTACATCTTGACCGATGCCTTCATTGATCCTTTCTGTCAATTTAACTCGTTCTTTTTCCTGTCCTTCAATATATGCATTAATGGTATTTCTACTCATCATCAGCAACTTATAATGTCCCGAAGAATTGTCCTTAATAAAAGTGTAAAAACTTATAGCTAAAATTATTGTAACCACTAAAATTTCTAATAAAATTAATAAGATTGAAATATGTGGCGTAGAAATATGACTTGGGAAAAAATTCCAATCGTAAATACTAAATCTCTTCAACACAAAAGGAAAAACTGTTCCTCTCACTAAAAACTGTATGATCCAATTAGCATATTGTATAATGACTACAATAGTGATCCATATAATTTCTTTCCGTCTAATTTGTACTAAAGTAAATAAACATAAGGTGAGGATAATCATTCCATATCCCAAATAAATACTATTCAGAATAATATATCCTATCTGATAAGGTAAATTGGAAGTCGGAAAAATTAACACAAATGTCACCAATAGAACTATAGCGCCTATCAGCATATACAAAAGCGCTAATAGAAATTGATTGAATCGAACGAGATGCAAGGAAGTTCTAAAAAACAATCTCACAAAAGTGATGTGCATTAAGATGATGCCTATAGATAAGATATAAGTCAATACTTTTTGAATAATCGCTATTGATGGCCAAATATATTGCAAACCAATACCTGTATCACTCAATAAGTAAAATATGCTGAAGATATTGAGAATGAGATAAAGTATGAAGAAAGAATTCCTTGTAAAAAAGAATAAAGAAACTAAGGTCAAAGAAAATAGTAACTGAACTCCTAGAGTAACGCCTAAAAAGAGATTGTCGTTATTTGTTCTTCTGACAAGAGAGTATTCATCTGTAAGAAATAATGGGAAATTGACTGGCTCCCATTGCTTTTTGACTTGTAAAATAAAGTCTACTTGTTGATGAGCTTGGATATTTACAGGGATGATATAATTCCGGTGGGTGAGTAATTTATTGCCTCCTAAAAAATCATCTCCCATTTCTGCTATCTGAAAAATAGAATCTTTACCATTAACTTCAACTCTTTGATAAACAATGAAATGATCTACATTGGGATAAGCAAAATTTAGGAAAAACGTTTTTTCATTAGATAATTCACTGAGTAAATGAAACTGAAACCAATATTGATTTTGACCATAACCTGCATAAACTTCATTCTTGTAATTGACTTTTAATGTCGCTTCTGTTGGCGATGTCGCTTCCAAATAGTCCGACAATTCCATCTGATTGGTGCTATCATTAAGGTAACGAACGTACTTACTTAGATTAGCTTCTTTAAAATCGTCATTGACAATTAGAGTATCAAAACTCTCAGAAAAAGCATTGCCTTGAAACAGTATCAAACACTGTAACAAGGCAATACAAAATATTTCAATCCATCTTGTCATTGGCACTGCAATATAAGAAAGAAGTGCCAAATGGTTTTATTCTATAACTATTAAGATAATTACGAATGTCATCCTAAATGTAAAGATGTAGTGAGCATGACGAACTGTCTCGAAGCCACTTTACTTAATGACTATCACTCTTGATGCCCGAGACAATCACAGTCAATGTCTTAAAGTTAAGCATTGTTTTCATCCTGAAAGTAACGTTAGTGGAATGCGGTCACTGAGCCTGTCGAAGTGAAGGATTTCTTAATTACAATGTTTTTGATACTTCGAGTGCAGTTCGACATGCTCACTGTAAACCTGAGTATCAGAGATTCTTCACTTCGACGTTGCTCAGTGACCACCTTAGTCAGAATGACATTTTTCTATTTAACGATATTGGTTTCTTAAATACGGGACTTTGAGACTTTTAAATCAACAAATTAAACAATAAAGGATCTTCGTTAATCAAAATACACTTACCGCCAAAACCTTCCATTCTTTTCAATAACGGTTCGTAATCTTCTTTTTGTCTTAATTCAATTCCGACTAAAGCAGGACCACTTTCTTTGTTATTCTTTTTGGTATAAGTAAATGAAGTGATATCGTCATCTGGACCTAAAATATCATTGACAAACTCTTTCAATGCTCCAGAACGCTGAGGAAAGGACACCATGAAATAATGCTTCAAACCTTCGTAAATTAAAGAACGCTCTTTGATGTCTGGCATTCTTTCAATATCGTTATTTCCACCACTTAGGATACAAACTACATTTTTGCCCTTGATCTCTTCTTTGTAAAAATTCAAAGCAGCTACAGATAGAGCTCCTGCAGGTTCAGCTACGATAGCTTCTCTATTATATAACTGCAAGATAGTTGTACATACAGCGCCTTCAGGAACATTGACCATTCCATCGATACCATATTTCTGAATCACTTCAAAATTAAGTTTTCCGATTTGTTTGACAGCTGCACCATCTATAAAACTATCTAATTCTTTAAGAGTGACAATTTCATTTGCATCCAATGAAGACTTAAGCGATGGAGCACCTAATGGTTCCACCGCAATAATCTTTGCGTTAGGATATTTTTCTTTTAAGAAAACCAATAAACCACTGATTAAACCTCCGCCACCTACTGGCACAAAGAAATAATCTGGTTGAATATCTTTTAATTGTTCAGAAATTTCTAAACCTACAGTTCCTTGACCTTCAATAATCAATTGATCATCAAATGGAGAAACCATGACACTACCACTTTCTATCACATATTGAATAGAAGCATTTTTAGCATCATCATAAGTATCTCCTGATAATTCAATTTTAACCCAATCTTTACCGAGTCTTTGAACTGCTCTAACTTTTTGTTTTGGAGTTGTGGCAGGCATAAAAATCACACCTTTTATCTTCAATTTGTTGCAAGCATAAGCTACACCTTGAGCGTGGTTCCCTGCACTGGAGCATACAACACCTTTATCTCTATCTTCTTGAGACAAATTAGAAATGAAATTATAAGCTCCTCTTATTTTATAAGACCTTACCATCTGCAAATCTTCTCTTTTCAAAAATACATTTGCATGAAAAGTTTCAGATTGATTTTCACTCCATTGTAAAGGAGTAACAGCTGTTATCCCTTTAATGACTTGTGCTGCACGTAAAATACCTTCGTAAGTAGGAAAATTAGACAAAATTGAATTTTTCATCAAAAATAATCAAACATCCCACTTATAAGGTTAAAATTTAAGAGAAATTGCTAGATGTGGTAAATTGTCAATAACTATTCGATTTCAGTGATTTACACTGCATCTTTTACTTCTGCTTTGATGTCTTCTGCTTTGTGTACGATTTCATCTTTCAAAGTATCATTAGGATCTAACAATCTTTTAATAATGTAAACAATACCGCTAACAATTACACTAATGAGTAATGCTTGAAAGATTTTACTGATGAATGATTTTTCTTCTTGGTTTTTCATAATACTAGTTTTTTATTAACTATATGTACGAGGTATTCAACTCTTGGTTTCATTTCTCAGCTGATTTAGTAAAGAAATTTAGCAAACATCTATTTTCTACAAAAATATTATTCAACATAATTTATTGAATTCCAATTAATTATAATTTTTAACAAAATTTATTTAGTACTATGTATTGCATAATACCTTTTAATGTACGTATATTTGCATAACAAGATTGTAGGCAATAGAAACTAATCAAAAATGAAGATCATAAATTTCAAAAAATCACATCACACTTCCATCTCTCCTATTAGAGATAGATAAAGTCCAACACTTATAGTTTCACAAAAAATAAAATACACTTATGACTAATATCAATATAGAAAATACAAAAGTTCAGATGCGGAAAGGCATACTGGAATACTGTATTCTAGGTATTATCTCTGACGGCGAGGTATATGCTTCAGATATTTTAGAAGAATTAAAAACTGCCAATTTATTGGTGGTAGAAGGTACAGTATATCCATTATTGACAAGACTAAAAAATGCTGGTTTACTAGCCTATGTATGGAAAGAATCTAGTTCCGGTCCACCACGCAAGTATTTCACACTGACCGACCAAGGGAAATCTGCGATAATAGAATTATCACAAACTTGGAAAGAACTAGAAAGTGCTGTTCGAAAAACCACACAACCATCTCACAATTCTTAAAACGACCAACATGCAAAAAACATTCAATATCAATCTATACGGGCAAATATTCTACATTAATGAAGATGCCTTTCAAGTACTTTCTGATTATCTCAAAACCCTCAAAAATCTTTATCAAAAAGAGGAAGGTGGAGATGAAATCATGGCAGATATAGAAGCGAGAATTTCAGAAATATTCCTACAAGAAAATAATAATAGCACACTGACTATTATTACTATCGAACAAGTGAATAGAGTGATTCAAACGCTAGGTAGACCAGAAGAACATTATGAAGTCAGCGAAGATGATTCTACTTATCAGAAAACCTATACTCAATCCACTCAAGACCAACAGGATAAAAAATTATTTAGAGATTCCGACCATACTATCGTTGCAGGAGTTTGTTCTGGACTGAGCCAATATTTTGGAATCAACGATCCGATTTGGATAAGATTACTTTTTGTAATCTCTATTATTGCTGGATTAGGTAGCGGTTTTATTGTCTATATAGTGCTGTGGATTTTAATGCCAGAAGCTTTGACTGCATCTGAAAAACTTCAAATGAAAGGTCAGCCTATCAATTTGGAAAACATCGAAAAAACCATCAAAGGTGGCTTCAATAATGTCAGCAATACACTCAACAATTTAGACAACTCTGAAGGAATTAAAAAAGCAGGTAAAAATATAGGAGACTTCATCATGGACATCTTCAAAGTTTTACTTCGATTGATCAAAGCATTCCTACTGATTATCACATTGATCATTTCAATATCTTTAGTGTCAGGAATTTTCATAGCTGGAATCACTACGATTTCTACAGCATCTTTGACGACTTCTTCACTATTTGAAAGCAATATCTTAGGATATATCACCATTGCAGCTTCCATCGTTTTAATGGTAGTAACCTCAGTATTCTTAATATTATTACCTTTTCAATTATTCTCAAAAAACAGAAAACCACTCAATAGAACGACAAGCATCACGTTTGCAATACTTGGCTTAGGAGCTTTACTGATTACATTCTTAGGTTCATTTGACACCATCAGACAGTTTGCAAAAACCAATAAAATCATCAATGAAGAAACCATTTCAGCTCAACAATTGAGTGATACATTATACATCACTACTTATAGCGATCCGGAGAAAAATGATTCACAAATCAATTTTACAGATGTCAATATTAATTTATTAAGGAACAATTGGAGCTTTGATGGTAATGATATTTTCAACAACGCAGTCAAATTAAATATTGCACAAAGTCCAGATCAAGATGTACATATTTTCGAAGAACGCAAATCCAATGGCTCTAATGATCAATCTGCACTAAAAAACGCACAAAATATTGTGTATGAATACAATAGAAATGGAGACACCCTAGTCTTTAATGATTATATCACCAACCAAAATAAAAATGCTAAATATAGACTTCAAAACAATGAAATCACCCTATATATTCCTGAAGGAAAAGTAATTATTTTCAAAGATGCAGATCATATCATCAACAAAAAACCAATGATTAAAGACTTCGATTCTGATAATTATTTCAGAATGGAAAGCACTCCTTGGACATTAGAAGGTGGCAAACTTGTGGCTCTTAACACAGGAGCGATGAATGACTACACTGCAGGTTGGGAAGACGCCACTCCTACTAATAACTTTAACGAAATCAAAATCAACGGGTTTGTAGAAACAGAAATTATTTATTCCGAAACTAGAAAAATTTTAACCAGCTCTACTGAATATATCGATGTCACTTCTAAAGGCAATCAAGTCAAAATTGATATGAAAAATGGAGATTTTAATATGAACAAAAGACCAGACTTTAAAGTTAAAATTTACACTCCCGATTTAATGAGTATCGAGACAGACGGTCTGACCAAAACAACCGTAAGTGGATTCAATCAAAATTTGATGAAAGTAGAAGTTTCAGGTAATTCTACTCTTTCCTTAAACAATAACAATATTCAACAACTCGAAGCTCAAGTAGAAGGTTTGTCAGCATTAGAAGGTTCTTCTACCATCAATGACGCATCGATTAAAGTCCAAGGCATGAGTCGTGTAAAAGGCAGAAACTTACTCATCCAAACTCTTAAAATCAAAGTGGACGGCACATCCAATTGTGAAATGAATGTAGCAAAAAGCATCAAAGGCTCCCTTAATGGCATTTCTACATTAAGCTATTTAGGTCAACCAACAATAGATGTAAAAACAAGTGGAACATCCAGCGTATCTGCGATACAGTAAGTCGCAAACTTTTTCATAAAGACCGAGAGGCTATCTATTTTAGGTAGTCTCTTTTTGTTATTTGGGCGGCTTTACGGGCTTTCGGCATGTAGTCCTCCACTTCGTTTCGGAGCTATAGCCTCTATCCCTGCCGCGAGGCAGAGCCAAGAAAAAAAGGATCAAGTCATTGTAAACTTGTTTCAGAATCCGTCGCTACCGCACGAATCCTTTCGTGTGGTAATTAAACACTCATGTCATTCTGAAATCGCTTGCGAATCCCCCCA
>DATJBS010000079.1:0-51340 GCA_035515235.1 Chitinophagales bacterium | reverse complement strand
TTATTCGATTAAATCTTTTTGTCAAAATCAACCTTCAAAAATGGCTTGATCAGCCCTTTTCGGAGCACATAGAGCCGCCTCCTAAATCAATACAAGGGGTTCTTTTTTGAAAATCTGTATTTAACAGTCTAATATCCAATGAAATCAGACTGGAATTTTGTTTCTTAATTTATTTAGGACAGGATTGGTATTTCTTATTTATTTGTGTTTATTTCTCGGATTGAAAATTTATGACTATTTAGATCAAAATGATAAACAAGAAGAACCAGCAGTTATACTCACTCAAGAGCAGTTAATTACTCAAATAGATAGTAATCAACAAAAGAAATTACTTGTTCTAAGTGAAATGAACGCATTCAATAAGATGGATTCAGTGATAGAATGGATTAACAGTCATGTAGACTCCATATATACTGGCAATACAGATACGAATAACCAAATTGACTATCTATATAATCAGTTGAGCCCTGAAAGAATTCAATATTCTATTGATTGCTTAGAGTATAAAATATCTTTTTTGGATTCTCACCCTCAAATATTAGAGATAAAAAAATATGACTCAGTGCAAAAAATCAGAGATTCTCTTTCTCAAAATCTTATCAATTATTATCAAAGTAAAAAATCTGTGGCTGAGACATCGTCTAAAATACTTAGTTACATTTTAAAACTATTATACCTGCCTATAATCTTAATCTTCCCTGGAAGATGGTTGTTTAATTATATTAGAAATCGGAACTAAAAACAAACTTTGCCCAATGCTGGGATTCATTTTCAAACTGATGCAAAAAACTTAGATAACAATTGAATATCACGTTTACAATTTTAGGAGGTTCTCTTTATTGATTGCTATTTATTGGATTCTGAAGAGATTCTGAAATAAATTCAGAATGACGTAATGCTTCGTAGCGAGATTACTACGAATGGATACTGAAGAGATTCTGAAACAAGTTCAGAATGACAGTTCAGAATGACGAGTTGAAAAAAGTTCAGATTGACGGAATGCTTAATAGCGAGATTACTACGATTGGATTCTGAAGAGATTCTGAAACAAGTTCAGAATGACATTTCAGGATGAAGAGTTGCTTCGTAATTATTATCGTACTTCTAACTTTGTACTTGATATTCGTACTTCGTACTTTTAATTTCGCACTTAAAAAAATGTAATTTTATCAGATGAATTTTGATCCACAATTATTATTCGGGATAGCTTCTGGGATAGGCTTGAGTGCTGCCTGTGGTTTTAGGATATTTGTTCCACTTTTGATTGCGAGTATTGCTCACAAAATGGGGTGGTTGCCATTAGCAGAAAATCTAGAATGGATCAGTTCATGGCCGGCATTAATCGCTTTTGCAACTGCTTCTGTTTTAGAAATTGCTGCTTATTATGTTCCCTACCTCGATAATTTATTGGATACTATCGCAGCTCCTTCAGCGATGATTGCAGGGACAATTGTGAGTGCTTCGACAATTATCGATATTGACCCAACATGGCAATGGATTTTAGCATTATTAGTGGGTGGAGGAAGTGCAGGAATTATTCAAGCCGGGACAGGTCTCACTAGATTGAGTTCATTGAAGTTCACTGGGGGATTAGGCAATCACGCTGTAGCTACAGGCGAAAATGTAGCTTCTATCGGTGGTTCTATTATTGCAATTGTAGCTCCTTTGATTGCATTGACAGGTGTAGCTGTTTTGGTGATTATTATTTTATGGATGATTTCTAAGTTTTTTATGAAGAAGAGTCATGAGCCAATAGCCAAGAATCAAGACGCGGTTTAGGATGAAGAATCAGAAATCATATCATTCTATAAATATGCTTAACCTTTTGGATGAATATCCTTATTTAACGTGTAGACAATTCCTAAAAGTTGGTAATCAACGGTTATTTATTTAATTTTCCGTTGTATAAACAATTAAGATGATGAATTTCCCTAACACTCTGAGTTTTATAAGAATTTTGATAGCAATTTCAGCTCCATTTTTTCTTATAGAAGGATCATTTTGGGTACGAATCGTTGCAGGAATTTTATGTTTTATTGCGATAACGACAGATTTCATCGATGGTTGGTATGCAAGAAAATACAATCAAGTCACTACTCTAGGTAAGATTCTTGATCCTATTGCAGATAAGGCTTTGGTATTGATATCACTATCAGTATTTGTATATCTAAATGTGTTATCTATTTGGTGGATCATCCCAATTTTCATTAGAGAAATTGTCGTAACGGCTTATAGGTTTATATTCCTAAGTAAAAATATTGTACTTGCAGCTGCTAAAAGTGGGAAAATTAAAACTGTGTTTCAAATGATTACTTTAGGCGTCGTTTATGCATGGTTTATGGTGCACAAACATTATAATCAATACATGACAGATTACTTTACTTATACAATGTACATTTGTCTAATTGTCACAGTCTATCACACCATCATTTCGGGTTATACTTTCTTCAAAAGCAATTGGAAAATCATTAAAAGATATCACGAAATTGCATAATGTCATCTAAAGATAATTTCTTCTCTTATAAGTCTAAAGAATGGGCTAGAGATATTACATCTTTGGCTAGTCCATTAATATTACTTTTTGTTCCACTTATTGTATTAGGTCCGACTTCTTCTTATGCTTATTTGCTCTTGGTCTTATTAGCCAATGAAATCATTGGTAGCTTGATTAAGATTTTCTTTCACAAATCTAGACCTGATGGACAAGCTTATAAAAGCATTTTAGAAAAAATAGATGCAGGCAGTTTTCCTAGTCTCCATGCCTCTAGAATTACGATTGTTTACTTGACTTTATTTTCTCACGTCACAGATATTTATATCAAAGTGGCGATTCTATTGATGATGTTAGCTGTGATGATTTCTAGAGTTTTATTAAAGCGTCACTTTATAATAGATATCGCCGGAGGCTTTGTAATCGGGGTATTTTTATGGTGGCTATCAACTCAGGTTTAGAGTCGAAAATCAAAAGTTATGAACCAAGAATCAGGAGTCAAGAATCAAGATGCAGTTTAATTTCATTTGAAATATTCAGTAATTACATAATGGAATGAGATTCTTGCAGGATGACATTTAGGATAAATAGAGTCTTGTTACTTTGGCATTGCTCTGCATAATGAAAGCATCGTATAGCTTAAGCTTACGCAGTTAATATTAAAAGCTCACTTATTTAATTTTGCAAACTGCGGTAGCTTTTCTCTAAATAAAAAATACTCCTCTTGTTGCCAAAAGGAGTATTCAATATATTACTAAAATATTTCTTAATGTTTTAAGATATCATGACCCATTTTATCTCTTTTGGTCATCAAATAGGATTCATTATGTTGATTAGGGATAATTTCGATTGGAACACTATCTACGATTTCAATACCATAACCATCTAAAGCCACACGCTTTTTCGGGTTGTTAGAAATCAATCTTATTTTTGTAACGTGTTGATCTCTTAATATTTGAGCTCCAATACCAAAGTCTCTTTCGTCTGCTCTAAAGCCCAAAGCGATATTAGCTTCTACGGTATCCATACCTTCTTCTTGAAGTTTGTAGGCTTTCAGTTTATTCAATAAACCTATTCCTCTCCCTTCTTGCATCATGTATAAAATCAAACCTTTGCCTTCGAGCTCTACCATTTTCATAGCATTGTGTAATTGATCTCCACAGTCACATCTCAAAGAGCCCAAAATATCTCCTGTCACGCAAGAGGAATGCACTCTTACTAAGACTTCATCGCCTTCTTCCCACTCGCCTTTCTTAAGAACTAAATGTTGTTCTCCTGTGTTAATTTGAGTGTAACAAATTAAAGTAAAGTCACCATATTTAGTAGGCAAATTGATCTCTACTTCTTTAATGATTTGACGTTCGTGTTTTAATCTATATGTCACTAAATCTTTAATAGAGATAATTCTCATATCAAATTTCTTAGCGATTTTTAGCAAATCTGGAAGTCTAGCCATAGAGCCATCTTCATTCATGATTTCTACTAAAACTCCTGCTGGTTCAAAACCGGCTAATTTAGCTAAATCTGTTGCAGCTTCAGTATGCCCTGTTCTTCTTAAAACGCCTTCTTTTCTAGCACTTAAAGGAAATATATGACCAGGTTTACCAAAAACAGCAGGATCTGTATTGGGATCGATTAATGCTTGAATGGTTTTAGCTCTATCAGAAGCAGAAATACCAGTAGAACATCCATGTCCTACTAAGTCTACAGATATTGTAAATGGAGTGTAATGATTGGAAGTATTACGTCCGACCATTAATTCCAACTCTAATTCCTTACATCTATCTTCATCCAAAGGTGCACAAATCAAGCCTCTACCATGAGTAGCCATGAAATTTATTATTTCTGGGGTTGCATTTCGAGCTGCTGTAATAAAATCTCCTTCGTTTTCACGGTCTTCGTCATCTACGACGATCACTAATTTACCCGCTTTAATATCTTCAATCGCAGACTCTATAGAATCTAATTGAACATCATTTGCGTTGTGTTGGTTTCCAGACATTTGTTTGTATTCCTTTTAAATAAAAAATAAAACCTTGCACTAAAGCTAAGTTGATGTATATAAAATAACTTAAGCGCTCAATTGTTCTTGAATGCAAATTTAATCTTTGTAAAATGTAATGTAGGGACACTACCCCCAATGATAATGTTAAAGTAATCATGGACGGTAAAATGCTTTGACCAAAAAATATATAAGCTAATAGATTTAATGCCAAAACAGGCACAAGAGCTACGGGGAGCAACCATCTTAGCACTTTATGAAAAAACCACGAAATACTTAATCCAGTAAATGGTTTATATAAAATTCGTGCAAAGAAATTGAGATTTTGGTAGTTTCCGGCTGATATTCTCTTCTTTCTTTTGAATTCATCCTTCCAATTCGTATGAACTTCTTCCATAACTAAGGCTTGAGGATTCAAAATAGCGTCATAACCTTGTATCATAACGTTCATTCCTATAAAAAAATCATCCACTAAAAACTTATGAGGAATAGGTTGAAACAGTTTGCTTCGTATAGCATAACATGCTCCAAAAGGCCCTTGCATAGTTCCCCAAACTAGACCTTCATAATATTTTAATTGTTGTTCGAAATTCAGATAATCCTTTTCTTCTTCATGAGAAATGATTTGACTGCTCAAAACAAATTTACTATCCACTAATCCTATTTGTGTATCCTTGAAATACTTCGCTAATTCGTAAAGTGTATTGGAAGTAAACATCACATTTGCATCCGTAAAAATACTTACTTCAGCAGCTCTTGTATTTTCTCTCATGAGCAAATTCAACATTTCCGGTTTGCCTAATCTTTCTGAAGAACGGTAATGAATATTTTGAGGAAATTTTTGATGATAAGCTTGCACGATTTCTAGACTTTTATCTGTACAATTATCTAAACCAAGAATTAAATGAAATTTGTCTAATGGGTATTTACTCTTAAAAATGGAGTCTAATTTTTGAAGAAGTACTTTTTCTTCATTATGAATCGACATGACAATATTAATACTTGGAAGCTCTTCGTTTCTCTCAAAAAAAGAATATTTTGTCAATAATTGATTTCGAGATAGCACCTTCATTATCAAAGGATAAACAACATAACTCACTATCAACAATAGCCACCAAATCCAAACCAACATTACTGAGATTTTTTAATTTTGAATAGATATTGAAATGGCTTTTTTATTGAATCAAACAGTTTTACGTAAGTTTCTTTCTTCAAAGTATTTGAATCAGTAGTGGCTTCATAAGTCAGCCAGATAGCTATTGGAAATAATACTATTGTAGGCAACCAAGCTCCTATTGCAGGTGGCACCACCATATTAAATGCTAGCTTGTCTCCCATCATATTTAAGACATGAAAAAGCATAAAGAAACAGGCTGAAATCAATATCGGCATTCCTAATCCACCCTTTCTGACGATAGCTCCCATTGATCCACCGATAAGCATCAATATTACACATGCGAAGGAAAGCATGAATTTCTTGTTCAATTCTACTTGAAACTTTTGAATGTATTGTAATCGCTGCTCATTATCCGCTTTTTGCATATCCACAAAACTCTGCATCGAACTAATATTATTCAAAGAAGAAACTACAAGACCTTCTGTAACTAGATTACCATATAAAATAGAATCTATTTGAACGGAGTCTTTCACTGTAGAATCAACTATGACAGCCTCTTCATCTATTTTAATATTCTGGTAAACTTTGGAGTATAAAACAAAATTCTTATTGTACTCATTCATTGCATCCGGGATTTTTGCAATGTCTTTTTTCATAGAATCTATCTCGTATCTTAATTGTTTAGAGTTCAAAAGTTCGTAATATCCTTTATAAAGATTGTTTCCTCCTCTATTGAGTTTGAATTCCTTAAGGTCAAAAATCTTCCTGTAATATTTAAATTCGATGATGTTTTGCTCGTATAGCTTCTCGAAATTCTTTCCTCTTTTTCTAGTGTCTTGATATTGTCTTCCATTATACAATTCAAAAATCATATACCTTTGATCTGCGCTTAAGGCCATTTCTCCTTTATCGGCCATGATGACATTATCATTTCCAAAGCCTGAACTATGATCATATAAAATGATGTCGTAGATGGATGTATTATTTGGAGATTTCTTGTCGATTTTTAGTGTGTAACCATTAATACCCTTGTAGAAAACTCCTTCTCTAATGTCTAAAGCTGGTTTGTGTCTTCGAATATCTGTCAATAAAGACATGAATTTCAAATTGGTATTCGGCAATATTTGATTAGAGAAATAATAAGCTCCGACACTTAAAAACATCACAAAAACCAACAGAGAACCCATCACTCTAAGGGTAGAAATTCCTGAAGCCTTACTTGCTACTAATTCATTATTTTCTCCAAAATTACCCATGGTCATGGTCGAGGATAATAATATTGCAAGAGGTAATGCCATTGGAATCACCTTAAAAGAAAATAAACCTAGTAATTGTAAAATGAGATTGAACTCTAAACCTTTGCCGACTAAATCATCAATGTATTTCCACAAAAATTGCATTAAAAAGATAAATTCTGATATCACAAACGTGAATAAGAGAGGTCCTATAAACGCTTTAAAAACTACTCCATCTATCTTTTTAATTCCTAACATGTGCTTGAAGAGCTAAAAATACTAAAACAAGATGACTAAGCACACGACAAAAAACTAAACCATCTATGCGGTTAAAGAAATCTCTTGAATTACAAATTCAGATTTCCAAAAGTCCAATCCGTCCACAGACCGACATTTACTTCTTCTTCAATATATGTATCTAATAGAGATAGAAAAATATCTCTTGGAATCATAGTAGCTCCGAGACTCTCTAGATGAGCACTATGCACTTGACAATCAATTAATTCGTAATCCTGCTCAATTAATTTTTGCACTAAAGCTATAAATCCATATTTAGAAGCATTGGCTTGAGTAAAGAACATGGATTCTCCAAAAAAACATTTACCCATTGCCAATCCATATAAACCTCCAACCAATTCATTTTGATTGTTCCAAACCTCCACAGAATGGGCGATTCCCATATTATGTAATGTTGAATAAGATTCTATCATTTCGTTATTCAGCCAAGTATCTTCTCGATTTTCATATCTCAGATTGGCACAGTTTCGAATAACAGTTGAGAATTGCTGATCAAAAGTGACTTTATACAACTGCTTTTTAAAGAGTTGCTTCATCGATTTAGAGACTTTTAGCTCTTCGGGGAAAAGTACAAATCTAGGATCGGGCGACCACCAAATAATAGGTTCGTTAGGATTATACCAAGGAAAAATTCCTTGCAGATAAGCCATTACAAGTCTTTCTGGATTTAAATCTCCACCAATAGCTACAATACCATCTTCGGCACCTTCTGGATGAGGAAATTCATAATCATCAGTCAATTGATAAATAGGCACTTAGGAAAATATTTATTGTATCTGAGCAGAAATTCCTCTGTCTAGCAAAGCGTCTTTCATAGGAATCAATTCAGTTTCTTCGCCATGCTTAACAGCGTATTTACCTTTGAAGTGAATATACAAAGCACATTGTTCTGCTTGCTCGAAGGAATGCTTACAAATCTCCATCAGAGATTCAATCACCCAATCGAAAGTATTGACATCATCGTTAAAAACGACAATAGCTAAACCATTATCTGTTTCTTCAAATAATTCTTCGATGGTAACAACCTCTTCTTTGGTTTTTGGATAGTTGAATGGCAATGCAGAGTCTTTAATGAACTACAAAAATGAGAAAAATTTAAGGATTTTCAAAAAATGGTTTGGAATTGTACAATTAAAGATTGTACATTTGCGCCACATTAGCCATGGCGGGATAGCTCAGCTGGTTAGAGCACAGGATTCATAACCCTGAGGTCACGGGTTCAAGTCCCGTTTCCGCTACAAAATGAAAGGACTTAAAAATATATTTTTTAGGTCCTTTTTTTATTGGAGTAAAATGAGATTTTAAAATTTATTACTACAAATTGAACAAAATACTTTCACATGAAATATGATTGCTATTTCAATCATAATGATTATATTTGTATGAAATAAGAAACACTCTCTAAAATGGCAAGCAAGAAAAAGCAAATTATCTTTCCTAAGTATATTCAACTTCTAGAAGAGATGGGAGAAAATTTAAAACTTTCGAGAAAACGTCGAAAACTGACAACTATCCAAGTAGCTGAACGTGCAGGTATTGCTCGATCTACATTATATTTAATAGAAAAAGGAGATGGAAGTGTTGCTTTTGGAGCATATTTTAATGTGCTAAGAGTATTAGGATTGCAAGAAGATATATTGAAACTCGGTTCTGATGATGAATTGGGAAGAAAACTACAAGATTTAGAATTGTTGAAATAAGATGATGCAAAATAAATTCGATATATATGTCTATGCTCATTGGAAAGGTATATCTGATCCTATACTTATCGGTATGCTATCTGCTCATTTTGCGAAAGGAAGAAAGGTATTCAGTTTTGCGTATGACAATTTATGGCTAAAATCTCAACAACTACATTTCCTTGATCCTGAAATTCAATTATACTCAGGCGTACAATTCCCTAATAAAAAAGACAATTTTGGTGTATTTTTAGACAGCATGCCCGATACATGGGGACGAACGTTAATGAAAAGAAGAGCTGCACAATTAGCAAAAGAACGTAACGAAAAAACACCTGTATTATATGAAATAGATTATCTATTAGGAGTTTATGACGGAAGTCGTACGGGAGCGTTACGCTTTAAAACTGATTTAGAAGGTCCATTTTTAGATGATAATAATGAAACCCCAACACCACCTTGGTCATCTATTCGAGAATTACAACATGCTGCAATAAGTTTTGAAAATGACGAAGACAATAACGAAGTAAGCAAATGGCTAAATATACTTATGGCTCCTGGCTCTTCTCTTGGAGGAGCACGACCGAAAGCGAATATCTTAGACGAAAAAAATGAATTATGGATTGCTAAGTTCCCTTCAAAAAATGATACAATTGATAAAGGTGCTTGGGAATTTTTAGCATATCAATTAGCTACTGCAGCTGGAGTAACAATGATATCTTGTAGAAAAGAAAAAATAGCTGGAAATTATCATACCTTTTTTACCAAAAGATTTGATAGAGATAAAGAAGAAAGGATACATTTCTCATCAGCCATGACAATGACTGGTAATAACGAAGATACAATACGTGATAATCCTGCAAGTTATCTTGACATTGCTGATTTCATTCAAACTTATGGTGCCAATGTTGACGAAAATCTAAGTCAATTATGGAGAAGAATTGTTTTTAATATTGCAATTTCCAATACAGACGATCATTTGCGAAATCATGGATTTATTTTAACAGATGAAGGTTGGATTCTATCTCCTGCTTATGATTTAAACCCCTCTATTGAGAAAAATGGTTTAGCTCTTAATATTGATATGGACAACAATGCTTTGGATTTTGAATTAGCAAAAAGCGTTGGAGACTTTTTTAGGTTAGACAAAAAGAAAATGGAAAATATTGTAGATGAAGTATTAAAAAGCGTAAGCCAATGGGAAGAAAAAGCAGAAAAAATTGGAATCTCAAGAGCTGAAAGAGATTTAATGAGAGGAGCTTTCAACTATTAATTAAATCTAAGAGCTACATCTCTTTTTACTATTATTAAAAATAATGAAGTCTTATTTCTTAAAAAGAAATTTATTATCGGCAATAACTTAACAAAAATACACTAAAAGCACATCATTCTTGCCGATAACGGCAAAACAAGTTTTCCTTTTAGATAACACTTTTACTCCTCCAATGCGGCCAAATTATATTCTTACAAAAGAAAATAAATCACAAGTATACTAAGGTGTGAAGATGTTTTGTTATTTTAGGCTTCTCAGAATTTAGACAAACAAAATGTCCTATATTAAACTATTAAAATCACCTATATTTTTTCTTTTATTTGGAATCTACAATTTGTACTTTTCTGAACTAAAAGCTTGCATCACCTACACTTCTATTAATCAAGAAATCTGTGAAGGACAGCAATATAATTTTAACGGAATAGATATCAGCTCAAGTGGAGCTTATGTCGATACACTTGTGAATGAAGCTAATTGCGATAGCATTGTTACGTTGAATCTTATAGTCCATCCTACAATAAATTCCACTCTACAAAAGAATATCTGCCAAGGAGATTCTTTAATTGTAGGTAATCATATTTACAAAACCAGTGGAACCTATACCGATACATTACCATCCAGCACTTCTTGTGACAGTATTATTCGAACATTCTTGACAGTATTACCGACTACTACACGAAATATATCTGTAACAATTTGTAATGGAGAATCTTTTTCAATAGGCACCAATAGCTATCAAGCTTCAGGAAATTATAGAGATACCTTGAAAAACAGTTTGGGTTGTGATAGCATTATTTTATTGAATCTTGAAGTAAGACCTCCTGTCGTTAAAAATATCAACAAAAGTATTTGTGAAGGAAAATCTTATCAATTTGGCTCCAACACCTTGACTATAGCTGGAACTTATCAAGAGACATTTATGAATCAAAATGGATGTGATAGCTTAGTGATATTAGAATTAAGAATAAACCCTATATATTTAATAGAACAGGTAGTACAAATTTGCGAAGGTGAGTCTTTAAAAATAGGAAATGATACTTATACCACTTCTGGAGTTTACACCAATAAATTTACAAGTTCTCTAAGATGCGATAGTACTATCATTACTACTCTTACTGTACTAGCTCCGATTATAAATAACATTTCACCTACGATTTGTCAAGGGTCTGTATTTCAAGTAGGCAGCAAATCTTATAGTAATACGGGTATTTATAGAGATACTCTAGAATCGTCTGCACAATGTGATAGTATTGTTGTTACCAATTTGACAGTCATTAAAGCATTCAAAATTACGGTCAACAAAACTTTATGTGAAGGAGATTCTTATAATTGGAATGGTCAAATAATCACTCAAAACGGAACTTATAAAGATACTTTAATCAGCCAAGCTGGGTGCGATAGTATAGTCACATTAACTCTAAAATTCGTATCATTAACTACTAAAAACATTTCTGCTACCATCTGTTACAACACATCTTTTCAAGTGGGAAATAGTCAATATTCTATAAGTGGAAATTATGTAGACACTTTAAAGTCCATCAATAATTGCGATAGTATTATTCTTCTCAGTTTAACGGTCTTGCAACCTATCAAAAAGAATATTTATGCTACAATTTGTGAAGGCAATTCTTTTAATGTGGGAGATACCTCGTATTCGGCTGCTGGCATTTATACTAAAATATTAAAATCTCAACAAAATTGCGACAGTACAGTTGTTCTGAATTTAAAATTATCACCTGTATATCAAATCAATTTAAGTCCGACAATCTGTCAAGGAGCTAGCTTTCAAGTTGGCAATAAATCTTATAACACTTCAGGAATTTATAGAGATACTTTAGTTTCATCTGCTCAATGTGATAGTATTGTCATCACTAATTTGACCGTTACAAGCGCATACAAAATCTCTGTCACCAAAATTCTATGTGAAGGAGAATCCTATAATTGGAATGGGCAGATATTCTCTCAAAATGGCTCTTATATAGATACTTTAAATAGTCAATTTGGTTGCGACAGTATCGTGACTTTAAATTTGAGGTTTTTACCTAAAACTATTAAAAACATTTCTGCCACTATTTGTAGCAATACTTTTTATCAAGTAGGAAATAGTCAATATTCTATCAGTGGAAATTATATTGATACCCTAAAATCTATCAATAATTGTGATAGTATTATTCTTCTCAACTTAAATGTCTTAGCACCTATTACTAGAAATATTAATGCTACCATTTGTGAAGGAAAATCATTTATAGTTGGCGATTCTTCCTATTCGATATCAGGAAATTATACTACTATTTTAAAATCTATATCTGGGTGCGATAGTACTGTTTATTTAAATCTAAATGTAGCACCACAATCTCAAATCACCTTAAACCCAACGATTTGCAAAGGTTCTGTATTTCAAGTAGGCAATAAATCCTATAATAAAACAGGAGTTTATATAGATACGCTCAAAAATCAGTTCTTGTGTGACAGTATTATTACGACTCAATTAACCGTAAAAGACCCTACTTCTGAACAACTCAGTATTACTATTTGCCCAGGTCAAACTATTACAATTGGTCAAAACACTTACGGTCAACAAGGAGTTTATAGAGATACTTTGAAATCCGTATTTGGTTGCGATAGTATCATCATTTTGAGATTAAGTATTCAAAGTACACTTACATTCAATCAGACTATTAATATTTGCCAAGGAAAAAGCTACTCTATAGGTCAAAATGTTTATACAGCTTCTGGTACTTACAAAGATACTTTGGTCAGTATTGGTGGGTGTGATAGTGTGGTAACCACTAAATTAAATGTGAGACCGATTTATCAAAAAACTGAGTCTGCAAGTATTTGTCCGGGTGATAGTATTGAATTTGGAAACAAAATCATAAAAACTGAAGGTTCTTATATCCATCAATTTTCAAGTATTTATGGATGTGACAGTACGGTCACTTTGAATGTTACTGTTCTAAGAAGTGAGCAAGAAATTGTAAATAAAAATAGCTGTATTGGAAAATTGATTAAAATAGATGGTATAATTTATTCAAAAGATACCGTTTTCAATATTCAATATACTAATCAAGTTGGTTGCGATAGCATCATTGAATATCAACTGACATTCTATCCAACCTATCAAAAAACGATTCAACAGAATATCTGTATTGGTCAGAAATTTCAAAACACAATAATACAGCAAGACACTATTATTCGATTAAAACTCTCCTCTATATATGGTTGTGATAGTATTGTAGATGTAGAAATTATAGCTATTCCGACCTCTATAACTTATCAAAGCTCTAAAATCTGTTACGGCTCTACTTATAATAATGTTGTTATTACAAAAGATACCATTTTCACATTAGTACTCACCAATAAACAAGGTTGTGATAGCACAGTCGTAGATACATTAACGGTGATTCCCGGATTAGAAATGACTACTAGTATGGACACTACGATAAATCCAGGTAGTCCAGTTACATTATTTGCGAGCGGTGCAGATAAGTATTTATGGAGCAATGGTTCTACATCTGCATCAATAGTGGTAAAACCTACCACAAGTTCTGTATATACTGTAATAGGTACAGCACCGAATGGCTGTACTCAAGAAGTAGAAATCAAAGTTGATGTGAATGCATGTGTAGTTACAGCTCCAACATATTTCACACCAAATGGAGATGGTTCGCACGATGTGTGGAAACTAAAAGGCATAGAATGTTTGTCTGAATTCAATGTACAAATCATCAATAGATGGGGCGATATGATTTTCCAATCCAGTAGTAGCTCTGAAAGTTGGGATGGAAACTACAAAGATAAGCCTGCACCTGAAGGAGTTTACTTCTATATCTTAGAAGGATTTAGCCCACAAAACAAAGATGTTATTCATCAAAATGGATACATACATTTGTCGAGATAGATGATAAATTGAATGGTTACTTTCTCAACCATGTTTTTCTAACAAGAGCTTGTTGTGGACTTGGTTTTTTATCTAAATGAATGGTGTACTTATGTTTTCTAGAGGATTCAAGTTCTAGAGTGAAGTTTTTGATGATTCCATTTCTAGAAATTATTAATTCTATTTCATCGCCGACACTTTTATCAAATAGACTTCTCTCCCATTGTGCATGCATTCTATATCCATTGAATCCTAAAACCTCATCTTCAGCATTTAATCCTGACAATGCAACATTTGAATTGATGTCAACTTTTGAAATAATGAATTTGCCATCTTTATTCGCTAAGGTCCAACCAAAATGATAACGCTCTTCATTGGTTTCGAAAAGCTCCAATCCTGCTAGAGACAAATAGTAAGAGTAATCTATCGGTTCATTTCCAAAAATATGCAGGTCAAAAAACTCCTTTAAAGAAATTCCTGCTACTGATTCGCAGACAGTCAAAAGCTCTTCTTCAGAATATCCTTTTTCTGGATTTTGAAGATAATTTTGGTATAAGGCTCTCATGACATCATCTAATGATTTAGTTCCTTGAGTAGAATTGATGATTAACAAATTTAAAGCAGTTACAACTGTCGCACCTTTTACATAATAACTCACTTGATTGTTGTGAGAGTTTTCATTTTGACGATAATATTTGACCCAAGCATCAAAGCTTGATTCTGCTAATGTCTGAAATTTATCTCCAGGAGTATTGGCTACTTTATTGATATTCTCCGCTACTGTCTTAAGATATTCTGCAATAGAAGAAACTCTAGATAAATAAAGGAAATAGTCATCATAAAAACTTGTAACTCCTTCAATTGCCCAAAGTTGACGAGTATAATTTTCTTGCTGATAATCAAAAGGCCCTAACTCTATAGGTCGAATTCTTTTGACATTCCACAGATGAAAATATTCGTGAGACAGCAAACTTATAGACTGTAAATATTTGTCTCGTGGTTCATAATTCCATCTAGGAATCATATTCAAAGAAGAATGCAGATGCTCCAATCCTCCGTAAATATTTTCAGTATGATGTATTATAAATAAATACCTTTTACAAGGATGAGTCGTACCAAAGAGTTGAATTTCCTCTCTAACGATAGCTTTTAAATCTTTCAAGAAACTCATTCTATCGAGATTTGAACTCCCCACTAAAGCGACTTCGTGTAAAACATTTTCTACATCAAATGTCATCACTTCGTGGTTTCCTATTTCTGTCGGACTATCTACTACTAAATCGTAATTCTCTGCAATTCGTATCCATTCATTTCCATCTTCTGGTAAAGGAGAAGAAATAACTTTCCAATTCTGATGCGGATGAAATATAATTTGATGTGCTGTATTTTCTGCACCTTTTACTGCGAGAAATGTAGGAGCACCATTGAGCATAGCGTGATCAATATCTACATGATTAGTCCTTACTGACCATTCATTAGCATAAATTCTGTAATGAATATTGTATTCACCAACGTCTTTTGGCTGAAAACTCCATAAATTTTTAGAGATTTTCTGAAATGCAATATTTTCTTTAGAGGTATTAAAAACTTGGAATTGATCTAAATTCTTAGAATATTCTCTGACCATATAAGATCCAGGCGTCCATACCGGCAGATATAATTGAACAAGTTCAGTATTTGATACAGAAACTTTCATTTCTATTTCTACATAATGCAATTCAGGTTGGCGAAAATATACTTGGTACGAGATCATATTCATATTTATTTTTTTGTCTTAAGATTAATTTTTCAATAAAAAAACAAAGACAACTTTGATAAATTACTTTAATTAATTGAAATTTTTAGTGTTAACTACAAAGGTTGGATAGTTATTTAAATTAATTCATTAGATGCTCAAGAGCATTGCATCAGATAACATATACTATGATGGTAGATTTATCTACCTATCCACTTTTCATCTTTTGAGATAAATTCACTATATACCTATGTTGTTTGTTTTTCCCTTATAAATAGAAAATCACTTTATATAATCAGAGCAATTAAAACTACTTGTGTTTCACTACAAACATTGTCAATCTACTGATATTCAATAGCTTTTCATTTTCGTCAGAAATTTTAATTTCCCACACTTGAGTAGTACCGCCAATATGAATTGGTCGAGCTACTCCATATACGTATCCTTCTCTTACACTTTTAATATGATTGCTATTGATATCCAAACCTACAGCATGACCTTTCCCAGGCTCGAGGACAAGATTAGCAGCCACGCTACCAAGAGTTTCTGCTAAAACCACATGCGCACCACCGTGTAAGATTCCAAAAGGTTGTCTTGTTCTATGATCGACTGGCATTTTACCAGAAATAAAATCAGCTCCTACTTCAGTAAATTCTATACCTAAATAGCTGACCATATCTTCATTTTTGTTTGCATTTAACTCTTCAGCGGTTACATGAACTTTCCAGATACTCATAGTTGTTTTTTGTTTAAAACTAAATTAACAATAGAATGTTTAGAACAGCAATAAACTTTTAATTAATTGAATCGAATGCTTTAACTTTGGCGCACAAATGAGCACTAAGATTTTAATTTACGATTTCGGTTCCCAATACACACAATTGATAGCCAGACGCATAAGAGAGCTGAACATCTATTGTGAGATAGTTCCTTTCAATACTACAATAGTTGATTTTTCAAATATTAATGGCATTATCCTAGCAGGTAGTCCTTTTTCTGTGAGAGATGAGAACGCTTTACAATTCCCAATCCATGAACATATTAACAGAGTTCCAATTTTAGGGATTTGTTACGGTGCTCAATATATAGCTCAACAGCTAGGTGGGAAAGTAGAGAAATCTAATAAAAGAGAGTACGGTCGTGCTAATTTAGATTTCATCGATGCAGAAAGTGATTTATTTGAAGGATTAAATACTAATTCTCAAGTATGGATGTCACATGCGGATTCTATCGTAGAGCTTCCGGAAGATGCAATTGTTTTAGCGAACACTAAAAACATTCCGGTTGCAGGATATCAAATCAAAGATTCTCAAATCTATGGTATTCAATTTCATCCAGAAGTTACCCACTCTACAGATGGATTGAAATTATTTAAAAACTTCGCAGTGAATATTTGTGGATGTCAACAAGATTGGACGCCTGTTTCATATATAGAATCTACAGTAGAAGAAATTCAAGCAACTGTAAAAGATCAAAAAGTAGTTTTAGGTTTATCTGGCGGAGTTGACTCAAGTGTAGCAGCTTTGTTATTACATAAAGCTATTGACCAACAATTGACTTGTATTTTCATCAATAATGGTTTGCTAAGACACCAAGAGTATGATGAAGTATTAGATAGCTATCAACATTTAGGATTGAATGTGATTGGAGTAGATGCTACCAATGAATTTATGTCTGCCTTAAAAGGTCTTACAGATCCAGAAGAAAAAAGAAAAGCTATTGGAAAAACTTTTATAGAAATTTTCCAGCAAGAAGCAGAAAAAATCAAAGATGTACATTGGTTAGCTCAAGGAACTATTTATCCTGACGTAATAGAATCTATATCTGTATATGGTCCTGCTGCAAAAATAAAATCTCACCATAACGTAGGTGGTCTTCCTGAGAAAATGCATTTAAAAATCATTGAACCTCTTAGAAAATTATTTAAAGATGAAGTAAGAAGAGTCGGCGCTGCATTAGAATTACCTGAAAACATTTTACATAGACATCCATTCCCTGGTCCTGGTTTAGGAATCAGAATTTTAGGAGACATTACTTTAGAAAAGGTACAATTATTGCAACAAGCAGATTATATATTCATTCAAGGATTGAAAGAAACTGGATTATACAATGAAGTTTGGCAAGCAGGAGTAATATTATTACCTGTACAATCTGTAGGTGTAATGGGTGACGAAAGAACTTACGAAAACGCTGTAGCATTGAGAGCGGTCACTTCTGTAGATGGAATGACAGCGGATTGGTGCCATCTTCCTTATGATTTCTTAGCTAAAGTGAGCAATGATATCATCAATCAAGTCAAAGGCGTCAATAGAGTAGTATATGATATTAGCAGTAAACCACCAGCAACAATAGAATGGGAATAAGTATGAAATGGTATATTTTTATAATAGCTCTTTTTCTAACAGCTTGTAGTACTTCGAAGAAGTCCGGCTCGTCTACCACTCCTATTTATGTTCCAAAAACTGAAAAGGATGCAAAAGACCAAGATTCAGATGTTTTAACAGAGAAAGAATTAGAACAAGAAAGATTAGATTCAATTCAAGAAGCACAAGAAGAAATACCGACTAAAGATGATAAGTCTGCAAAAAGCTCTTATAATATTGCGGTTGTTTTGCCATTTATGATAGATAAGGTTCCATTGGATTATACTCCATATGAAATCAAAACTGACATGAATTTAAGTTCTGAAATCATGCAAAATTTAGATTTCTATATGGGCTTAAAATTAGCTGTAGATGATTTTAAAAATAAAAGCAAGAATTACAATGTTTTTATTTTAGATGATGCAAACAGTGATTTTCAAAACAAAAAAATCATCAATGAAAGACCTTTCCCAGATATAGATATTATTATAAGCGGTACAGAAGGAAGAGTTTCTAAAGAAATTTTAAATTTTTCTGAGTCTAATAAAATTCCTTTCTATAGTCCATTTGCTACTGATATTAATCAGTCTTCACCTTATTATCATACCATCATTCCTAATATCACTAATCAAGTAGCTCAACTTTTCAACTATATCTATCCTCAGATTCCAGAAGCAGATGTTTATATTATTCAAGAGGAAAATACAGATTCAGCAAGAGCTATTATGAGAACAGCAGAAGCTTACATCAAAAAGACTTACAATGTCTCTCCTATTATTATCACAAATACTCAAAATACTGTCAATGAATTAGGAGAAACTATTTCATTTTTTAATCCTAGCTCAACTTCTATAGTATTTGTTCCTTCTAATAATGCGATTTTTGTAAAAGGTTTACTTCCAAAACTTTACACTGCTGCACATCCTACATATATTCTTGGAATGCCTTCTTGGAATAATTTAAGAGGATTAGAAAACTCCACTCAACCTCATCCAGATATCTTCATTCCTGTTTTTGACATTGCAAAAAAATCTAAAGCTGATGTCGAAAGCTTTTCTACGAGATTCATTAATGAATTTCAAAAAGAAGAGAATGAAAATGTTTATTTAGGATATGATTTGATGAACTACATCTTAACAGGCTTAGAAAAGAATACAATTTGGAATAATCCTACTTCTTCTGACTTAAATATTAAACCTTACTATTTTGGATTTGATTTTTCACCAGTAATGAAAAACAATCGCGTTCAATTTTATTCCAACAATAAAGTATCTATTTATAAATACGAAAAAGGTAGATTTGCTAACATAACTCCTTAAGTTATGAATATCAGACCATTAGCATTCTTAATATTGATTTTCCTAGGTTTTTCAATTAACTCATTTGCTCAAAACATAGACTTAATTGGGCAACTGAAGTACAAAGAAGAACTCAGCAGTATTTGGGGATATACTTCTCCAGAAGGCAAAGAATATGCATTAGTCGGAACAGTTAATGGCACTTCTATAGTAAATATTTCTATTCCTGCACAACCCAAAGAAATTCATTATATCAAAGGCCCATCAGGATATTGGAGAGAAATTAAAACTTGGAAAAATTACGCATACATCGTTCACGATAATTCTTCTACAGAAATCGGTGTTACTATCGTAGACCTCAGTAATATCGATACAAGCATCCAAACCTTTAATTTCAAAGGACCCAATAATAATCTTTACAGAGCGCATACTTTATTCATCAGTGAGAAAGGATATTTATATTTGTTTGGAGGTTCAAAATCTGGAGCAGTCATTTTCAATTTAAATTATAATCCCACAAAACCTGAATATTTAGGATTTACCTCCAACGAATACATTCATGATGGATTTATACAAAATGATACTTTGTGGGCAAGTAATGTTTATGAAGGATATATTTCAGTTTGGGATGTAAAAGACCCAAGTTTTCCGACTAAAATTACACAGTTTTATACTCCAGGAAGATTTACACATAATTCATGGCTTTCGGATAATGGTCAAACTTTATTTACTACAGATGAGAAAAATGCCACTACTGTAGCTGCTTTTGACATTTCAGATTTGACAGACATCAAATTACTTGATGAATTTAAAATCAGACCTGACGAACAATCTATTCCACACAATGTCCATGTTCTAAATGATTACTTAGTACTCTCTCATTATACAGAAGGCGTAGTTATTGCAGATGCTTCTGATCCAAGCAATATTGTTTTAGCTGGTCATTATGATACTTCTCCTAAATTTTCTGGTGGAGGTTTTTATGGTTGTTGGGGAATTTATCCATATTTTAAATCAGAATTAATTATTGCCTCAGATATAGAAACTGGACTATATATTCTTCAACCTCATTATAAAAGAGCGAGTAAATGGAAAGGAATCATTTATGATAGTCAGACTTTACTTCCAATAAATCAAGCTAAAGTCAGCATTTCTGATTCAGAATATATTTATACCACTAATTTTGATGGAGATTACAAAATAGGCACGATAGAAACTGGTACAATTCAGTTGAAAGTAATTGCTGATCAATATCAAGAAAAGATATTGACTTTCGAAATCAATACAGATAGTAATATTGTACACGATATATACATGGATGCAATTCCTACTAATATCCGTAACAATGAAAATTTAATACACATTTTCCAAGTAAATCAAGCATCTATCTCATTTCAGCTGAGAGAAAAATCACCAAATGCACAAGTTTTACTATATAATTCACAAGGGCAATTAGTAGATAATAAAAAGATAGAAAACGCTTTAGACCATACTATTTATTGGAGTTTCCTGCCTTCAGGAATCTATTTTATACAGATACAAACTCCCGAAAACTGTATTACCAAGAAAGTATATAAAAATTAAGTGGATAACTGTACATACTAATTTTAAATTTAATTGTCAAATACTGTATATTTGCGCCTTAACTTTTTTAAGAACTGATTTTACCCATATATGCAAGGAAAAGGTTTCGTTAGAATAATTGCTTTATTACTAGTTGCTATTTGCACCTATCAATTACTCTTTACCTGGAAAGCTAACCAGATTGAAAAGCAAGCTGTCTCTTTAGCAGAAGCTAATGTAATGTCACAAGATCCGAATGTTTTGTTTCCTGACGACCCTATTCAACAATTTTTGTATAAAGATTCTATACATAAATCTAGAGTAGAATTCAAGAATAGATATTTGGATTCTTTAGCACCTGAAGTAGTATTCTTAGGATCTACTTTCAGAAAAGTAAAAGAAAACCAATTGAGCTTGGGCTTAGACTTACAAGGTGGTATGTCTGCAGTACTTCAAGTGAATATTAGAGAGTTATTGACTTCTTTATCAGACAATAATACAAGTCCGGTATTTTTAGAAGCACTCAACATTGCAGAGTCTAAGATGTCAGAAAGCACAGATGACTTCATTACTTTATTTGTAAAAGCACTTAAAGAGAAGAATCCTACAGCTAAATTGGCATATTACTTTGCTAATAGAAACAATAGTGATGTCATCAAGTCTAATTCAACTGACGAAGAAGTCCTAAAGTACATTAGAGATGAATCTGGTCATGCTATACAAAGAACGTATAATATCATCAGTACGCGTGTCGACCAATTTGGTTTAATGCAGCCTAATATCACATTAGAGCCTAGAAAAGGACGTATTACTGTAGAAATCGGTGGAGTAGATAATCCAGCTCGTATCAGAAAGATGCTACAAGCTACGGCTAGTTTGGAATTTTGGGAAACTTATAAAGCCAATGAAATTGGTGGTTCATTCAATGATGCCAACGAAGCGCTGAAGTTGCATTTGCAGTTTGCAAAAAGTGGTAAGAAAGACACCTCTTCTGTAGAGAATTCAGAAGCTACAACGAGTACATCACAAACCATCGATGATATTTTAGGAACTTCTACTAAAACAGACGACACTTCTAATACAGCTTTAACAAAATCTCCATTAGACTCGATAGCTGAAAGAGAAAAAGCAATCGAAGATTTCCCATTATTTAGTGTTTTAATTCCTGCTATTGACCAAAACAATCAATTTTTAGCAAGTCCAGTTATTGGTAGCTCTCTAAATATTGATACTGCAAAAGTTAATTCATATCTAAATGTTGCAAACGTAAAAGGCAAGTTTCCAAAAGATGTTGCATTCATGTGGAGTGCAAAACCTAGAGGTGATAAAAACAACGTCTTTGATTTATATGCTATCAAAAAGAGACCTAATACTGACAAGCCTTATATGGATGGTGCTGCAGTAGTAAGCTCTAACCCTGATTTAGACCAATTCGGAAATGTAACTATTTCTATGAAAATGTCTAACGAAGGTGCTAGCAAATGGAAAAAAATGACTGGTTCAAATGTTGGAAGAAACATTGCAATCGTAGTCGATGATGCAGTATATTCTGCACCTAACGTCAATGAAGAAATTGGTGGAGGAAGCTCTTCAATTTCTGGAGCATTTACGCAAGAAGAAGCTACTGACTTATCAAATATCCTTAAAATAGGTAAACTTCCTGCTTCAGCTACAATTGTAGAAGAAGAAATGGTGGGTGCTACATTAGGCTCTGAGTCCATTCAAGCAGGTTTATTATCAATGCTGGCTGGATTTGGATTAGTAGTAGCATTCGTAATGTTCTTCTATAGCACAGGTGGAGTTATTGCCACAATAGTATTGATTTTCAACATGTTCCTCATCATAGGGATCATGGCTACTATGGGCTCTACGCTTACACTGCCTGGTATTGCAGGAATCGTATTGACTATGGGTATGGCAGTAGATGCTAACGTATTGATTTACGAACGTATTAAGGAGGAATTAAGACTTGGTCATGCACTTTCCAAAGCAATCAGCAATGGCTTCAAGTTCTCCCTACCTGCAATTATAGACAGTAACGTCACTACAATGATTACAGGTCTAATTCTATTCTTTATTGGAATGGGACCAATCAAAGGTTTTGCTACAACTTTAATCATCGGTATCCTTACCACTTTATTTACAGCTTTATTGATCTCAAGATTAATGATTGAGAGATGGATGAGTAGAGGTAATGGGATGAGTGTTTCTACAAAACTTACTGAGAACTTCTTAACGAATACCAACTTTGATTTCTTCAAAAGAAGAAAAATCAATTATATCATTTCATTTATAATCATAGCTCTTGGTTTTGTTTCCTTTGCTACGAAAGGATTTGAGCTAGGTGTAGACTTTGTAGGTGGTAGAGAATATAAAGTAAGATTTGAACAGCCTGTAAGTGCTCAAAAAA
The DNA here is from genome assembly GCA_035515235.1 of Chitinophagales bacterium. Classification (GTDB taxonomy): domain Bacteria; phylum Bacteroidota; class Bacteroidia; order Chitinophagales; family JADIYW01; genus JAMLHH01. The sequence continues at coordinate 27,997 of DATJBS010000079.1, read as the reverse complement.
TCAAATCTGATTTAGATGGAGTATTTGGTGGTGGTACAATTGTGAAAACAATTGGATCTGAAAACCAATTTAAAATTACGACCTCTTACTTAATCGACAAGAATAGCTCCGAAAGTGATCATATGGCTGATGAAGCTTTATTTAATGGAGTTAAAGAATATTTGCCAGCGGCTACTACTTTTGAAAACTTCAAGCAAATCAACTTACTAAGTCAACAAAAAGTAGACCCTACCATTTCTGTAGATATCATTAAAAGTTCAACTTGGGCTGTAGTGTTATCTATTTTAGGAATCTTCTTTTATATCTTAATCCGATTTAGAAGTTTAGGATATTCATTAGGTGCAATCATCTCTACTGCGCATGATGCTATATTGATGCTTGTGATTTTCTCTATATTCCACGGAATATTACCTTTCTCTTTAGAAATCAATCAAACTTTCATCGCTGCTATTTTAACGGTGATTGGATATTCTCTGAATGACACCGTAATTATCTACGATAGATTAAGAGAATACTTAGGAGAGAAAAACAATAAATCTATGACTGAAAATATGAACAATGCGATCAATAGCACATTGTCCAGAACTTTCAATACTAGTTTTACAACTTTAATTACTTTAACTATTCTATTCATATTTGGTGGAGAATCTCTTAGAAGCTTCTCATTCGCGATGATGATAGGTGTCTTAATTGGTACTTACTCTTCTATCTTCGTAGCTGCACCAATTATGTTTGATTTCGAGAGATTTAGAAAAAAGAAAAACGCTTAACTAATTCTTTAGAAGATATTATAAAAGGGTGATTGTAATGATGCAGTCACCCTTTTTGTTTTCGAGCTGTGAATGCAGATACTTATACATGAATTAAACACCCTCAATAGACAAATTCAAGCCCTAATCGAACACATTATTTTCACTTGGTTTTAAAAAAAATATTAAACCATCTAGCCAAATATTTGACTTGTCAACATTTAGTATTAATATTTTGATAAGTTGATAATTAACAGTTGGTTTATGGCAGGTTTATATTCTCAAACTGTAACTTTACATCAAATTATAAGTATGTTTTTAAATGATATTATCAAAAACTTCTTTCCTAAGGACAAAATTTTCTACGAACTTTTCGATAAAGTAGTAGACAATGTTTTAATCATGGGTAATCTATTGGATGAAATGGTATCACATGCGGACATTGACATAAGAGCGACTTATGCCTTAAAAATTGAAGATTTAGAGCATCAAAACGATGATTTGACTCACCAAGTTTTTATTGAACTGAGCCAAAATTTTATCACTCCTTTTGACAGAGAAGACATTCATACTTTAGCAAGCGCATTAGACGATGTTGCTGATTATATTCATGCTTGTGCAAAAAAAATCATCTTATTCAAAATCAATCCAAACGATACGGCTATTCAAAAAATGTCCGAACTTATTAAATTGGCTTGTGAGCAAGTAAGAATCATCGTAAAAGATCTTAAAAACATGAGTAAGTCTACTGAGATCAGTAATGCGTTGATTAGAATTAATAGTATTGAAAATCAGGCAGACGATGTATATGATTTGAGCATTGAGGCACTTTTTGAAAATGAGAATGATATCAAAACACTCATTAAGAAAAGAGAACTATATCAATTGATGGAAACTGCAACTGACAAATGTGAAGATGTAGGTAATGTCATTGAAACTATTTTAGTGAAATACTCCTAACTTTTTCACTCTTACCCAACTGTATGGAAATACCTTCATTATTAATTGCTGTTATAGTTTTAGCACTTATTTTCGACTATATCAATGGATTTCACGATTCTGCAAACGCTATTGCTACTATAGTTTCTACAAAGGTTCTAACCCCCTTTCAAGCAGTATTGTGGGCAGCATTTTTCAACTTCGCTGCTTTCTTTATATCTAAATATTTAATAGGCGAATTTAAAGTAGGAGACACTATCTCAAAAGCTGTCGACGAACAATTTGTCACCTTAGAAGTTATACTTGCTGCCTTGATTGCAGCCATCACCTGGAACTTAATCACTTGGTGGTATGGAATTCCTTCGAGTTCTTCTCATACTCTTTTAGGAGGGTTTATTGGAGCTGCACTTGCGCATGCAGGAGGTTTTACTGCAGAAGGAGCGCACGTAGTTAACTATATCAAGGTATTACCTATTATCGCCTTCATTTTCTTAGCTCCTCTGATAGGGATGTTTATGGCATTTGTATTTACGGTGCTTATTGTCAATCTATTTAAGAAGAGTAATCCCGCAAAAGCTGATAAATGGTTTAAGAAATTGCAGTTATTATCTTCTGCATTATTCTCATTAGGACATGGTGGCAATGACGCTCAAAAAGTAATGGGTATTATTGGCGCAGCAGTCATCTATTATCACGTCAATGCTGGACATCAGGAATGGATAGACTCTACAGATAGATTTAATTTATTCGTAGATGAATGGGCATGGGTTCCGTTTTTAAGTTTCGTTGTAATAGCTTTAGGAACACTTAGTGGCGGTTGGAAAATAGTGAAAACTATGGGTACAAAAATCACAAAAGTGACTTCTCTGGAAGGTGTCGCTGCAGAATCTGCGGGTGCTGCAACTTTATACATTTCGGAATATTTCGGAATTCCAGTTTCTACAACGCATACTATTACAGGTGCTATCATCGGAGTAGGAATGACCAAAAGAATTTCTGCAGTACGATGGGGAATTACCATTAATTTACTTTGGGCTTGGATATTAACCATACCCGTAAGTGCAACAATCGCTGCTGTTTTTTATAAAATAGTTATGTTATTTTAATTATGTCTGAAATCAAGTTTTTATATCCTGTTGAAATTAAAGTTCAATGGGGCGATCAAGATGCTTTAGGGCATGTGAACAATACAGTATTTTTTAAATATTTTGAATCTGCACGTATTCACATGTTTAATGAAACTGGAATTTGGGATGCTTTTGAGAAAAGCAAATTGTATGTTGTTCTTGCAAAAATAGAATGCAATTTCTTACGCTCTATTCATTATCCTGAAACAGTGATTGTCCAATGTGGAATTTCAAAAATTGGCAATAGTAGCCTTACAATAGAACACCAAATTTTCACAAAATCCGATGGACTATTAGTAGCAACAGGTCAAGGAATTGTCGTATGTGCGGATCCAATCGCGCAGAAAAGCAGTAAGATTCCTGAAGAAATTAAACAAATCATAGCTGAGCAACTCAAATAATACCATAGACGTCAATATATTCATTTGATAAAGATTTTTGGTATACATTTTGAAAACAAATAGAAGTCTATAATTTTTGAATGAAAATCTTTAGATTAATATTATTTTCACTGAACTAAATGAACTTTTTCTATATGAAAAAATTACTCACTGTCGGAGCTTGTATATTCTTAACTGCAGGTACACTCCCTCTTCAAGCACAAACTTTAGAAAAAATGGAAAAGAAATTTGAAGCAGCAAGCAATAGAAATGCTGCTATAGAAACTTACTTAAAAGACCACAAAATATTAAATGCTAATATTTCACCTGATGGTATTTACTATGTCACAGAAAAATCTACAGAAGGTACAAAAGTAAATAGTGGAGATTTTGTTTCGGTACATTATACTGGAAAATTATTTGATGGTACTAAGTTTGACTCTTCAGTGGACAGAGGCGAACCTATTTCCTTTAAGATTGGTATAGGTCAAGTCATCCAAGGTTGGGAGAAAGGAATCCCTCTTTTTAAAGTAGGAGAAAAAGGAACAATATTCTTACCAGCTAATTTAGCTTATGGAGAAAGAGGTGCTGGTGGAGTTATTCCTCCAAATTCACCTTTGATTTTTGATATAGAAGTAGTAGAAACTACAGATGAAGCTACTTATATGGAAAATCAAAAAGCTATACAATTAAAATTGCAAGCTGAAGAAGATGCTAAACGTGGACAACAAAGTAAGATAGATAAAGCAATTATTGAAAAATATGTTGCTGATCAGAATTTAAAAGTGACTTACTTACCTTCTGGCTTAGCTTATTATATGACAGAAGAAGGTTCAGGAGACTTGATTCAGCCTGGTAATACTGCAGTAGTACATTATACTGGAAAATTATTAGATGACACAAAATTCGACTCTTCTAAAGATAGAAATCAGCCATTTCCTGTTCAAGTAGGAGCAAATCGTGTCATTCAAGGATGGGAACAAGGTTTACAAGTATTTAAAGCTGGAGGCAAGGGTACATTAATTATACCTTCTACTTTGGCATACGGAGACAGAGGAGCTGGTGGTATTATCCAACCTAATTCTGTTCTTCTTTTCGATATAGAAGTATTAGAAATAAAATAAAATCTAATTTTAGATTGAAATATTAAGAGAGGCTTGTCCTCTCTTTTTTTTTGCATTAAACTCAATTCAAATGTGAAAATGTTTTTTTCCCAAAAATATCACGAATGAAAATCTAACATTCATTGGTATTTACTAATAAAAGATGCACAAATAAAAAAGAGCATTTAGAAATTCATCTAAATGCTCTTACCTAGGGACTTTAGTTATATGTAATATAACTAAGAAATGTGTGTGTGTGTGTGTGTGTCCTAGGGTTTTAATTTATAATATACTGTTGTAAATGTTAATTATTGTCTAAACTTTAAAATCACTTACTAAAGTATACAAAATATTCTAATTTGTATTGATGTAGCAGTATTATTTATAAATCCTAACAAAATCCTTTGCTCCGTAACTAATAATAACATCTGAGCCTGCTCTTCTAAGTGAAATCAAGGTTTCTATCAAGCATTGATCGTAATCCAACCAACCATTTTGTGCAGCTGCTCTCAACATAGCATATTCACCACTAACGTGATACGCTACAACTGGCAAATTAAAATGCTCTCTTATCGTCTGAATAACATCTAAATAGTGCAAAGCGGGTTTAATCATCAAAAAATCTGCACCTTCTTCCATATCTAATTGTGCTTCTATAAGAGCTTCTCTTTTATTGGCAGGATTCATTTGATATGTTTTCTTATTGCCCTTTTTTGGAGCAGAATCTAGGGCATCTCTAAATGGACCATAAAATGCGGAAGCATATTTTGCGCTGTAAGACATAATTCCGGTATTTTGAAAACCTTGGTCATCTAATACTTCTCGAATATAACCTACTCTCCCATCCATCATATCAGACGGACCTAAGATATCTATTCCAGCATCGCATTGAGCTAATGACATTGCAGCCAAAATAGGCAAGCTTCTATCATTATCAATATGATCGCCTACTAATAAACCATCATGCCCATCAGAGCTATAAGGATCCATCGCCACGTCACTGATCAGACAGGTCTCAGGAAATTCTTGCTTGATAGAACGAATGGCATTTAAATAAAAATTTCTAGGATTGTGTCCATAAGAAGCTTCTGAATCTTTCAAAGATTCTTTAACTGCCGGGAATAACATAAAGTTGGTCAAACCATTCTTCATGCAATCCTCCACTTCCTTTAATAATTGGTCAATACTTAATTGCGCCATGCCCGGAAGCGATGTAATAGGTTGGTTGATATTTTTTCCATCTACCACAAATAATGGTTGCACAAGGTGCTTAGCGGAAATACTCGTTTCGCTCACCATATTTCTGATGGCTTCTGACATTCTATTTCTTCTCGGACGAATCAGCATTGTAAGGACTTTAATATTATGGTGTAAAGATAGTAAGAACAAGTATTTTAAATAACATTGAAATCTTAACTTAACTGAATAAACAGCTTAAAATCAGTAATCTTGAAGCTTTGCAGATTCATAAGTATGAACTCCTTCATTAGAAGATTTTGAAATAGCTATCATAGCTTTAGCTACTTGACTTCCCTGAATACCTGCATAATTTTTCAAAGGACCTACCCAAAGGTTTTTTGTCCATTTAAAAAATTTCTGAGCAGTATCTTCTCCTGATCTACTTTCACTTCTCTCTCCTAATAAAAGAGAGGGTTGTAATATATTTAATTGATTAAATCCAACATTTTTGAGTGCCTCCGTTATTTCAAATTTTACTTGATTGTAAAAAATGAATGAGCTTTTATTCGTTCCTAAAGCAGTGATTACGCTAAAGTTTTGACAACCTAATTGATGAACAGCTTTTGCAAAATTAAGTACATAATCAAAATCTACTTTTCTAAATGCTTCTTTACTACCTGCTTTTTTGATGGTTGTGCCTAAACAACAAAAAGCATGAGTTGGATGGAGGTCTTTTAATGAATTTTCTAAATGATTAAAATCTACTATAATCTCTTGAATCTTAGAATTCGAGTAAGCAATCGACCTTCTATTTAAAACAATAATTTTTTCAAACTTTGAATCACTAATTAATTGTTGAATGACTTCATTTCCAATTAACCCTGTACCACCTGATATAATTGCTATATAATTTGACATTTTACTTTGATTTTATGAATAATCGATTTTCAAAAACACTACCTTCTTTGAACAAATTCAAAAGGTAACCACCTGGTGATAAATGTTGCAGATAAATTTCAGATAAGGGCTGATCGAGTTTTCCACTCAAACATTTTCTACCCATCATATCTGTGATCATCCATTGAATATTCATTTGAAAACTAGGAATTTCAATCATTAATTTTTCTGAAGTTGGATTAGGATAAATATTAAATTCTAACCTTTTAAAGCTATTTTCTTTAATACTTACTGGTTGCTCTGTAGGAGGATTCAAACTCATCCATCTTACACCGCCCGATAATAATCCTATTAACAAAGTTCCATCATTCTCTGAAGTCATATTGGTAAAATGAGGAACCAACCTTCTGCCGATTGGCTTGGGCATAGATTCAATATTGACGGGATGAACTTTTTGCAATAGGCTGTCTTCAATATTGCTCACAAATTGCAATACATTATTAAAACCACCTACCAATAAATCTAAACGTCCATCTTGATCGATATCTGCGACAGAGACATTGCTATAACCAAAAGGCATATACAGTGAAGTAGTCGTTATTTCCCCTAAAGAATCTGTAACTAATTGTAGATTAATATTGCCAGCTGAAGCTACGTTCTTGTACAAATTGATATTACCATTATACTCGCCCACCAATAAATCCATCTGACCATTCTTATCAATATCTATGACAAAAGGAGCAGCATTCTGACCAATATCTAAAACTGCACCATTATAATTTAAATAAGTAGGAGAATTGGTTTGAAAGCTATTATCAGTGGAAATATTTTTATAATACAAGATTCTGCCGTCAGATAATCCTACGAAAAAATCCTCTTTTCCGTCATTGTCTAAATCTCCAGCATGAGGATGTGGTTCGCTCAACCCAAGTGTGCTAAAGTTTAAAAAATCATCATTTTCTAATTGAAAAACTGGATAGGTGTTCGTTCCTATGTTTTTGTAATAATGCAGGCGATATTGAATGGAATTATCTTTTCTATAACCCCCGCCAATAATCAAGTCTTTAAGTCCATCACCATTGACATCCATGACGCAAGGAGTAGCATTCTCTCCCACATCTATCATGTCACCGACCATAAAAGAGCGCGTCTGAAAAGACAATTTTACAGAATCTGTACCTATATTTTTGTACAGCAAGACATTCTCATAATTATCTACTCCAAGTCCTTCAAACGGAGTGACTATTAAATCTTTTTTGCCATCATGGTCCACATCGATGAAAGTAGTGAGTGGAAATGAAGCTACTCTTGCAGGAATATTATAACTCGGAAAAGAAGTATCCTGTTTTAATACAGAAGCGTAAGACCGGTCTCCATCATTTTTCATATAATTGACAAGACTCAATGAAACATCACCCATCAATACATCCATGACTCCCCGTCCTCTAATATCAAAAGCTTCTAAGGTGGAACCGGCGTGTCTCATTTTCTGAGCTTCACTATATTTTCCATTGTTGATTTTATAAGTACAAGTATCTCTAATATCTACAACAGGACTTAAGCCTGATTCGAAAATATTCCCCCAGCAATTATCATTTAGAATATAAACTAGAGTATCACAACCCAAAGATTTTTCTACTCTTTGATTTTTGTACAAAAGAATTCTATTTGCTGTAACGTTGAAGGTCAATATATCTAAATCACCATCATTATCGATATCTACAAATGCTGGACGATCAACAAAAGTACCGTATAAATTAATTTTGCCACTATTTCCAAAATAGTCTATCTCGTCTAACCACAGCTCATATTTCAAAGTATCATTATCTCGATATCCTCTATATACTGCTATCGAACCATTATTATAAGTCATCAAATCATCGATACCGTCACAGTTCATATCTTTGGTGACTACCCAACCTTGAATCGGAGGAATATGTGGAATGAAATCTCTATTGAGTCTATATGCACCTGATGAAACTGTAATAAAAGTTAGAACACGATTTTCTGTTTTTTCGTACACTAACAAGTCTCGAATTCCATCTCCATTCAAATCAGGATCGTTCATCTGAGCACTGTTCAAACCGCCTGCCCAAGGATATTTCAGATATTGACCTTTAGTTTTTACGGGAATATAATCTATTTCTTTAAAATTAAACTGAGCTGAAAGTTCTGAAATAGAAATGCTTAAAATCGTTATCAAAAATACAAATAGCTTATATTTTGATAGATTCTGTGATTTCCGATATGACTTCAAAAATTTCATCTTATATTATTTTATTTAGAATAAATTACGAGATGAGTCTTTACATTCATCTACTACAAAACTCCTTTTGTACTTGGCAATTCTTTACCAGTACGCTTGATGGCCATCTTAATAGATTTAGCTAAAGCTTTAAAAATAGCTTCAATTTTATGATGTTCGTTATCTCCTTCTATTTTGATATTCAAATTACAAGCTGCTGCATCTGAGAAAGATTTAAAGAAATGATAGAACATTTCAGTAGGCATATCTCCTATTTTCTCTCGTTTGAATTCTGCATCCCAAACTATCCAAGCTCTACCTGAAAAGTCTAATGCCACTTGGGCTAATGCATCATCCATTGGCAATAAAGAACCATATCTTTCGATGCCTTTCTTGTCTCCTAATGCTTTTCTAAATGCCTCACCCAAAGCTATTGCTGTGTCTTCAATCGTGTGATGCTCATCTATATGTAAATCACCTTTCACTTGAATAGAAATATCTGCTCCAGAATGTCTAGCTAATTGGTCTAACATGTGGTCAAAAAAGTGCAAACCTGTATTCATCTCTGCTTGACCTGTTCCATCCAAATTCACTATGATATCAATATCTGTTTCTTTGGTGGTTCTTTTGACTTTTCCGATTCTTGGAGGGTGATTAAGAAAATCATAAATATCTTTCCAATTATCAGTTTTCAAAGCCAAGCTGTCTTTCAACGCTCCTAAATCTAGTAGGTCATCATCTTCAGTATCAGAACTTCTGCCGATTAAAATACCTTTTGCTCCCAAATTTTTAGCTAATTGTACATCTGTATATCTATCACCAATGACAAAACTATTGGCTAAATCGTAGTCATCAGAAAAATACTCCGTCAACATTCCTGTCGATGGTTTGCGAGTAGGCTCATTATCTTTAGCATAAGTGTGATCGATATGTATTCCTGTAAATTTGATTCCTTCGCCTTCTAAGATTTCCATCATTTTGTTTTGTGGACCCCAGAACATTTCTTCTGTAAAATGTGCTTGACCTAGACCATCTTGATTAGTGACTAATGCCAATTCGAAATCTAATTCTTGTGCTATTTTTCCCAATTGAGTCAATACTCCGGGTAGAAAAGATAATTTTTCATAGCTATCAATTTGCATATCTTCTGGTTCGCGGATGATAGTGCCATCTCGATCTATAAACAATACTTTTTTTGCCATTGCGATTCTATTTTTCTTTCTGTTTTTATCGGTTAAATATGAGTAACAAAGAACTTTCCATATAGTTATTTAGGGCTATTCTTTCATTTTGTGCAAAGTTACATTTTTTGATGATGAGTTGATGTGAAGATTAGATAATGAGAAGATTAGATGATGTGATAATGAGTTAATGTGCTAATTAGTTAATGTGGCATTTTAGTAATTTGAAAACCATATAACTCTAACATTCTGGATGAAACACGACGCGGTAGGGATAGAGCCGATTTCCACCGGAGGTGAAACAAGGTGAAAGCCCGCTCGACCGCCCAAAATATTTGATTTATATAAGATTAAAAAGGGATTAATTGTACCTTTAAGAACGAATGTTAAAGTATAGTATGATGCAAAATTTTCTTTCTGCAAATGATGTTGAAGATGTAGAATTATTGGCTCAAGAGGTCTTAGAATTAAAGAAAAATCCGTTTCAATGGAAACATTTAGGCGAGAATAAAACAATGGTTTTAATCTTTTTGAACAGTAGTTTGAGGACCCGTCTAAGCACACAAAAGGCTGCTCAAAATCTAGGCATGAATACTATTGTGCTGAATTTGGGTCAAGATAGTTGGAATATGGAGTTTGGAGAAGGTGTCGTAATGAATGGCACAACGGCGGAACATATTAAGGAAGGTGCAGCTGTGATCAGTGAATATGCTGATATGATTGCTTTGCGAAGCTTCCCGACTTTAACGGACAAAGTAAATGATTATCAAGAGTTTGTGTTGAATCAATTTTTAAAATATGTCAGTGTTCCACTCGTAAATATGGAATCTGCAACGGTGCATCCTTTGCAATCTCTGACAGATTTAGCTACAATTATAGAATTTACAAATAAAAAAAGACCTAAAGTAGTATTGACTTGGGCACCACATTTAAGAGCTTTACCTCAATGTGTTTCTAATAGTTTTGCGCAGTGGATGAATCGTGCTGATGTGGATTTTGTAATTACGAATCCAGAAGGATATGATTTGTCTTCAGATTTTAGAGGGGATACTCCTATTTTTAGAAATCAGGAAGAAGCTTTTGCGAATGCGGATTTTATTTATGCAAAAAACTGGTCTTCATTTGAGCAGTATGGTCAAATTTTGAAATCAGATTTTGATTGGATGATTACTGAGGAGAAAATGGCACTTACCAATCAAGCAAAATTTATGCATTGTCTTCCTGTGAGAAGAAATGTAGTGGTGAGCGATGGAGTTTTAGATAGTGAGGCGTCTATCGTCATCCAACAAGCGGGAAATAGAGAATGGGCAGCCCAAGCGGTGATCAAAAGAATATTAGAAAATCAAAAATAATGGCCTTACCGAATATCTTTGACAGTGCTGTTGTACAGTCCTTCATCGACAGAATCAATCTTTTGACACCAGAATCTCGACCTTTATGGGGGAAAATGTCTGTGGATCAGATGCTCGCTCACCTGAATGTCACTTACGAATTAGTGTATGAAGAGGGCAAGCATCCGAAGCCTAATTTTCTGATGCGTGGAGTCATGAGATTATTTATCAAAAACTATATTGTAGGCGAAACTCCGTATCAAGCGGATATTAAAACTGCACCTTATTTCATTATTAATGGAAATAAAGATTTCGAAAAAGAAAAAAGCAGATTGATAGAATACGTCCAAAAGACTCAGCAATTGGGCGCTGAACATTTTGAATGGAAGGAGTCTCATGCTTTCGGTGAATTGAATAGCTGGGAATGGAATAATTTATTTTATAAGCATTTGGAGCATCATCTTAGACAGTTTGATGTGTGAGGTTTGAGGTTTAACCACAGTTTTCTCCAGTAGTCATTGCGGATTAAGTCCGCAATCTATTTAGATTCTGAAAGGATTCTGAAACAAGTTCAGAATGACAATTTGCATTAGATTGCTTCGTTCCTCGCAAGGACGAGTATTCTGTTTTAACTATAATGTCATTGCGGATTCAGTCCGCAATCTATTTTGATTCTTAATCAAGTTCAGAATGACAAGGTTCAGAATGACATTGTAGTTCTGTTTTAACTGTAATGTCATTGCGGATTCAGTCCGCAATCTATTTTGATTCTTAATCAAGTTCAGAATGACAATGTTGACAGGATGGCTAATTGTCCTTTTTTGCAATTCGTACTGAGATGCTTTCTGGAGAACATTATAGATTCAGAATGACATGATTGTACTTAACACTCTCACTTATCCTTTAATTAATTCGACTGCTTTTTGAACTTTCTCTATATCCTTGAGCCCTGGATGAATTTCTAATTTACTATTCATATCTACTGCATGCAAAAATGGATAGTCATAACTCAATAAATCATTCAGATTCTCCAGACTTACACCTCCACCGACAAAGGCAGGAATATCTAATGTATAATTCGACAAAATACTCCAATCAAAGGTAATACCCGATCCGCCATGATCGGGTGTTTTAGTATCGAAGAGGAAATAGTCTGCAACTTCTTTAAAAGGTTTTAAGCTTTCAAAATCAAACGTATTATCTACTCCAAAAGCTTTGACAACTCCATATCCTGCATCTTGTAATTGTTTACAAAGTTCTGGTGATTCACTTCCATGCAATTGTATAAAATCCAACTGATAGAGCTTTGCATATCTTTTGATTTCATCGAAACTAGCATTGACAAAAACTCCAATTTTCTCTACTTCATCTGGCAAAAACCAAACATCTTCAGGATAGAGAGCATCAACAACATAACGAGAAGATTTTTCATAGAATATCATTCCTATAAAATCTACTCCCGCTTCGACCACATCAAAAATATTATTTTTGTGTCTCAGCCCGCAAATCTTCAGTTTTACGTTTTTGCTCATTCAATTCTTTTACAAATTTCTTTTCTTGCTTGCGTTTGTAGATATTAATCAACATTCTTTTCAATGGAGGACCGTATTTTTTCTTGTTGGGTCTACCATCACGGACATTATTAAAGAAAAACTTGGTATCCATTACTGCAAAGAGGGCACAAGTATTATGATCTAAAACTTCACTCACTACTTCCAAACGGACATCTTTTGCACCATGTTTAGTCATATAATCATATGCAACTTCTGAGTTTTTATAATATACTTGCTCATCTCCTTTGCAATGACACAATAACATCGGCGCTTCAGGAACCCACTCGTAAATATTATTTTCCTTGATTCTTTCCATCATAGGAATGCTCTCATTATTTCTAAACATTGAAACTAATGAAGGTTGCAACATATCTGATGGTACTTCTGGTAAAACTTTATTGAACTCAGGGAAAGTTCTTTCGCCATTAAAAAATGGAGGAATAATACTATCATAAGGAGCTTGGAAAACATCATAAATATCTCCATCCCAAGCATTATAAGCATGCTGATATGAAACTAATAAATAAGGCAAATAAAACGGTTGAGTATAAGGCTTAAACATCACTCCTGCTTGAGCTCCACTCATATCGTAAGCACCAGACATTGGAGAAGAAGCTACTACTGTAAATCTTGGATCTTTTAACTCTTGCAAATATTTATGAGCAGCCATAGTAGCATGTCCACCTTGAGAATAACCAGTCAAATAGATATCTGTAGAACGTTTAATATTCAATTCATCATTCATCTCATCTATAGCATATAGCATATAGATGGTACTCATTGCTTCTGACCAAGAATGTTGGTAAAGATGAACTTTTTCTCCCTCACCTATTCCGTAATAATCTGGCATTAATACATTAAACCCGTCAGATGCATAACCAAAAGAAATTCCTTGTTGTGCAGAATTGTCAAATGATTCTCTTTTGGTTTCTAATTGAGTGCCATGATGATATACAGCTATTGGTAATTCTTTCTTTGATGTATTTTGAGGTACAAAATATAAACCACTTGCTTTAATCATCGTCCCGTCTACCCAAGGAGCCATGTAAACGATTTCATAAATATCTACTCCATATTTAACTGGCGCAATAAATTTTGGAATTCCTTTTTCTTTCCAAACTTCTGCAATCCCCTTTTTATCGTAACTTCTAAAAAGCTTGTAGCTCACTAAACCACCTTTGTCAGAAGGCATATCTTGAGCGTGAGTAATAAATGCACTTAGAACTAAAACTAAACTAACTAGTAATCTCATATTGATTGAATGAATTTTTTGCAGGCTAAACCCGGATCACTAGTTTTCATAAAGTTCTCACCTATTAAGAAACCGTTAAATCCGAATTCCCTAAAGTAACTAATTGTTTCCGGTGAGTCGATACCACTCTCTGCGATTTTGATGTATTTAACATCTAGCTTAGCTACCATCCTTGCAGACTGTTCAATATCAACTTCAAAAGTGTTTAAGTTTCTGTTGTTGATACCTATCATTTCAATCTCTGAATTCACATGACCCAATTCTGCCTCATCGTGCAATTCCAGTAAAACCTCCAAGCCAATCTGATGAGCTATATCTGCTAAAGAAGATACTTCACAAGGTGTCAAAATAGATGCAATCAATAAAATAACATCAGCACCATTAGCTTTGGCTTCATAAATTTGATAAGGATCTACAATAAAATCTTTTCTCAATATTGGAATGTCCACAGCTTCTCTCACCCGAACTAAATCATCTAAAGAACCTTTAAAAAACTGTTCATCTGTCAATACCGAACTACCTGCAACACCAGCCTCTGCATAAGCTTTCACGACTTCTACAGGATCTGCATTTTGATTGATCCATTTTTTTGAAGGAGAATGTCTTTTAAATTCTGCAATAATTCCAGAACTACCTTTCTCCATAATTCTTTGAGACATAGAAATCGTAGGTCTATAAAAAAGAGGCATCTCTTTTAAAGATTCTATTGTTGTTGATTTTTGAGCAGAAGCAATTTCTAATCTTTTTTGGTCGACTATTTTATGTAGGATACTCATCAGATATTATTTTTAATTAATTTTTTCAATGATTGATTTACTATTTATAAAAACTGAGCTATCATATGATTATTAGAAATGTATCGGACTAATAAAACTAATTCCTTGTCTTCCTTCTGATAAACATTAAAGAATACATACCATTGTGTCACTTTGTTTTTTTCGAAAACTGAATAAAGCATATTCTTTCCAAATTTGTCAAAATAAGGTGGTGCTGGACGCTTAATTTTAGTTGGAAGTAAATTTCTAATGTCGATTTCAAGATTCACAATATAGTTTATAGCAGATTCTTTAAATCCAAAATATTCTTTGTGATATAGAATTTCTATCAAGTCAAAAAGATAAACTTCTACTTCTGGTAGAAACAATACCTTCATTCATCAAATAATTTTTCGATTCTCGGTTTTAGTCTATTTACAAGTTCTTCGCCTGAAATGCCACGGTCCAAATCCTTATCAGCTTTTAGTATATATTCCTTATTGATTACAGTATCAACCTCAGTAATGGGAACTATTTTATACGACTTATTCTTACCTCTTTGTAAAAGTATTTCCTCACCATTATCCACCCTGTCAAGGTAAGAAGCTTGATTATCTCTAAATTCTCTAGAACTAATGATGAGCATATTTCTCGTTTTAAGCGCGTACCATAATGGTACAAATATAATGAATTTAATTCCTTTTCCTTCTAGTATTTGTGATTTCCAGAATTAAACAATTAAAATCACAAATTCCCTTCTATTAAATTTTTCAATGATTGGAAAGCTTTTCCTCTGTCCAGTATATTTTTAATAAATGGTTTAAATATAGATTTTAAGATAAAAGTTGAGTGATACAATTCTATAAACTCTACGAATATACTTTTACAGCTTTCTCATAGAACACAACTCCTACTCGTTCAATATGCGCTACTAAATCTTGATTTTCAATTTTGTTAAAAAGAGAAACATCCATCTTATAAGGAAGAAGTAAATCATCTAAATCCGTTTCAATTTTAAACAAGATTTTTAAACTTAAGTCTTCTCCTTTTATTGTCAAGTCTATATCAGAATTTGGACGGAAATTTCCTTTAGCTCGAGAACCATATAAAACAACGTTATTGATTTGAGGATAAAGCTTAAATACCTCCTGAATAGATTGAATCGCATTTTTTTTTAAACCGTACTTCATCTTTTTATTTTTAGTATTACTCTCTGCTAATACTATCCATCTTTTCATGAAATTCTAAAAATGCAGGATAATATTCATTTAAAATATTGTTGAATATTTCGTTAGCCGTTTCTTCATTATAAGTGTGTGAAGTTTTGTTGCGACTTTTAATCATTTCCATCCAAACTTCACCATTAGAAATAATTCCCATTGAAAATGCTTCTCTTGCTGCATCGCGAGACCCTCTTATTTCAACATTTCCTTGATATGCAGAATAATCCTTAATTACATTCCAAGCCAACTCGTGTGTATATTCAAAACTTTGTATCAAGCCTTGTTTGATTAAATCACTCAAAGCTTTATTTTCTTTATCCAAATTGCTACTCTTAATATAATCAATAGCAGTGCCTAATTTCTTTAAAGCTTTGCTATAATTGCTCAAACGTTGTTGCCATCTTATATCTTGAGTCATAGTGTTAAAGTTAAGAGTTTTATTTTAATGAATATTAATCAAACTCTTCAATGACTGGAAAGCTTTTCCGCTATCCAAACTTTCTACAGCCATAGCAACTCCTTCTTCCATACTGATTCCATGAAATGTAGAAATACATACTCCTGCATTCGCTAATACAACATTTCTTTGCTCAGTAGTGCCATTACCAGAAATTACCTTCAAGAAAATATCTTTAGCATCTTGAATAGTATCTCCACCAGATAATCTTTCTGCTTGCAATTTATCAAAACCTAATTCATTGGGACTATAACATTGCTCACCCTTGTGTGAGAATATTTTCACATCACCTGTCAAAGAAATTTCATCATAACCATCTAAAGCATGAATTACTGCAAATTTCTCCACAGATTCTTGTAATAAATAATAGTATAATCTTCCTACTGCCAAGTTATATACACCAGCCACTTGCACTGCAGGTCGACATGGATTAGATAAAGGACCTAAAATATTAAAGACAGTTTTTACTTGCATTTCTTTTCTAGCCGGAGCTACATATTTCATAGCAGGATGAAAAAGAGGTGCATGTAGAATCGTGATATTTGCTTCGTCTAATTGACGATGAATTTTATCTGAATCGTTCGTAAATTTTACTCCAAGAGATTCTAAAACATTCGAAGATCCACAATGAGAGGAAACTGCATAGTTCCCATGTTTTGTAACAGGAATGCCAGCTCCAGCAACAATAAATGCTGATAAAGTAGAAATATTAAAAGTATCTTTTCCATCGCCACCTGTACCACAAAGATCCATCGTTTGCATTCCTTTTAAATCTACAGGAATACACAAATCCAACATCGCTCGTCTCAGACCTCTCAACTCGCCAACGCTTACAGGACGCATATTTAATGCTGATAAAAATGAAGCTATTTGTAAATTTGAAAATGCACCATTACCAATCTGATTCATTAATAGATAAATCGTCTCTTCAGATAGAATTTCTCCAGAATGTAATTGCTCGAGAATTTTTTTCATACTTTTTTATTTGTCCTTATTCAACCAATTTCCTAAAATTTCCATACCATATTCTGTCATTATAGATTCGGGATGAAATTGAACTCCTCTGACATCATATTCTTTATGTCTAAAAGCTTGAACAATTCCTTCTTCGTCTACCGCAGTTATCTCCAAAATATCCGGCAGATTTTTAATTGCCCAGGAGTGATATCTTCCACTCTGAAATTCTTTAGGAAGTCCTTTGAATAAAACATCGTCAACAGTGACTATCGTATTTCTAGATTTGCCATGTACGACCTTTCCAATATTATAAAACTCAGCACCAAACACTTGACCGATGGCTTGATGTCCTAAACAAACCCCCAACATGGACTTAGTTGGAGCATATTTTTTGATGACTTCTAATAGAATTCCTGCTTCTTCAGGAATACCAGGACCTGGAGACAAAACAATTTTATCGTATTGATTGACATCTTCCAAAGAAATTTTATCATTTCTAAACACCTCTACTTCAGCACCTAATGCCTCCAAATAATGCACTACATTATAAGTAAAGGAGTCGTAATTATCTATCATTAATACTTTCATAGATTATATATTTTCGGCTAAAATAATCGCCTTATTAAGTGCCATAAGTTTGTTTTCTACTTCTTGCAATTCACTTTGAGGATTAGAATCCGCTACTACACCTGCTCCCGCTTGGAATGTCAATGTATTTTCTCTACTCAAAAAGCTTCTGATCATAATCGCATGATTATAATTTCCATCAAAATCCATATGGCCAATAGCTCCTCCGTAGAAAGAACGGTCAGTATTTTCTAATTCATCAATAAGTTGCATTGCTCTATATTTCGGTGCTCCACTGAGAGTTCCTGCTGGAAAAGTATCTCCCACCATTCTGAATCTAGAAGAATTCGAGGGCAATTGTGCACTGACTTTTGAAACTAAATGTATCACGTGAGAATAGAATTGTATTTCTCTATACACTTCTACTTTGACCTCTTTACCACAGCGACTTAAATCATTTCTAGCTAAATCTACTAGCATGATATGCTCAGCATTTTCTTTAGGATCCGCAGAAAGCTCTTCAGCTAAAATTGCATCTTTAGCATCATTTCCTGTTCTTCTAAATGTGCCTGCAATTGGAAAGATAGATACTTTATTATCCTTGATGACTAATTGAGCTTCTGGTGAAGAACCAAATATTCTAAATGAACCTAAATCAAAATAAAATAAATAAGGAGAAGGATTCACTGAACGCAATGCTCTATATGCTTGAAAATCATCACCTTTAAATTTCTGTACAAACTGTCTCGATAATACAATCTGAAATACATCTCCACGGTGACAATGAGCAATACCTTTTTCTACAATATCTACAAACTCTTCATCTGTCCAATTAGAAGTCTTCTCACCTATTGTCTTAAAATCATAAATAGGTTGAGTCGCTTGTTGAATCGTTTGAATTAAGCTATCTAAATCTTCTTGTTGAAATTCCTCATCATTAATAGTAGTACAAATGAGTGTCAATTGATGATTAGCGTGATTAAAAGCTATTATGTATTTGTAGACATTGTACAACATCGTAGGGATTTTATGTTGCTCCTGCTTCAATTCAATATCTTCTAATAATTGTACTGCATCATAAGTCATGTATCCAAAAAGTCCTTTATGAATAAAGCTATATTCTTGATCAGAAACGACTTCAAATTTTGAACTAAATTCATCTACAGAGCTCACAGTATTATTATGGTCTACAGGATGGCTGTAATCTTTGTCAGGCAATTGAGCATAAAAAACATTATCCTGAATTTTAAAACCTGCTATTGGTTGGACAGCGATATAAGAATAAGTGTGCTCATTACCATGATAGTCAGAACTTTCCAGCATAATGGTACTATGAAAACGATCTCTTAAAGACAAGTAAATACTTACCGGAGTTAATGTATCCGCTAGTATTTGTTTAGAATGTATTTTTAATTGATAATCTTTCATTTTTTATATTTTACTCCAAAAAAATAGGCCCACCAAATGGCGAGCCTACCTTGTTGATTATATATACAACTTTCTTAGCTCGCTCATTTCAGCAAGTTCCACCAAGATTGAAAAGTTGATTTAATTTTCATTATAGTGCAAATATAGGTTTTGTCTAAAAATTTCAAAGTATTTTATCTATTTAAGCAGAATAAATTTTAATAAATGGTATAATTCTAATTTATTCTATGCTTTTCTGATTTTCTTATAGATTTTAATAGCTCCTAAAAGTATTAAAATAAAGATGATCAAACCTCCTAAAGCTTTAGTCCACACCAAACCATCTTTAACTACTACCAAAAAGACTATAGCTACTAAAAACAATGTGGCGACTTCATTCCATATTCTTAATTGCATAGAAGAATACTTAAAGACATCATTTTGTTGCTGTTTGAAAATAAGATGTGTCAAATAATGATATAGATACAATCCCACCACAAAAAGCAATTTTATCCAGAGCCAATTAGGAATAGAACCGAACAAATAAAGCATCCATCCTCCAAAAACTAAAGTTAATATTGCTGAAGGCCAAGTAATACCATACCACAATCTTCTTTGCATCAATTTGAACTGATTAATAAGTATTAGATTATCTGTTGACTTTTTCTCTATAGACTCCACTGTGTATATCAGTAAACGGGGCATATAAAATAATCCTGCAAACCATGTCACAATGAATATAATATGGATGGCTTTGACATATAAATACATTTTACAAAGCTAATCATAATAACATTTCTCACAAGAATACATTATATATTTGACCTTGCTTTTTTTTAAGCTAACTTACAAAATGACAGATTTATCTTATTACTTTCAAAAAACACTATCACTTTGTCACTTATTGGAGTATGGCATATCAATTGAAAGTATAAAGTAATTAGTAAAAAATTAAAACTTAGACAGATTGTCTTAAACTATAAAATGGATATTGATTTGAATTTACAAGATATAATGGAAGATGATGTAGAAATCATTCCGGTGCTCTCTATCGATGAAGATGAAGAGTTTAATAAGGATGAAATGCCTGCTACCCTTCCTATTTTACCTTTGAGAAATAATGTGTTATTTCCAGGAGTAGTTATACCTATTTCGGTAGGAAGAGAGCGATCTTTAAAAGCTATTAAAAAAGCCTATAGAGATCAAAAATTTATTGGAGTAGTAGCGCAGAAAGATGTAGAAATAGAAGATCCAGAAATGGAAGATTTATTTACGATTGGTACGCTTGCTCGAATTATCAAAATGCTAAAAATGCCTGATGGTGGAAGCACTATTATCATCCAAGGTGTAGCTAGATTCAATTTGACCAATATCACTCAATCTGAGCCTTTCCTAGAAGGAGAAGTTACTCATCTTGGAGAAGATGTAGAAATAGAGAAGCAAGAATCCAAGGCATTTGTGGTGACCATGAAGGAATTAGCTTCAAAAATCATTGATTTATCACCTCATATTCCTAATGAATCTAAAATTGTACTCAACAATATCAATAGAATCAAATTTCTAACTCATTTTATTGCTTCTAATCTTCATGTAGATACTGACTTAAAGCAAGAAATTTTAGAGATTTCTGAAATTAGAGTAAGAGTACAAAAGGTATTAGAACATTTGAATTCCGAATTGCAACTTTTAGAATTAAAAGCTAGCATTCAAGATAAAGTTCGTCAAGACATCGATAAACAGCAAAGAGATTATTTTTTGAATCAGCAAATTAAATCCATCCAAGAAGAATTAGGTGGAGATACAATGACTCAAGAAATTAATCGCTTGAAAGAAAAAGCATTGACTAAAAAATGGTCTAAAACAATACAAGACTCATTTGAAAAAGAACTCTCCAAACTCCAAAGAATCAATCCAGCTGCAGCAGAATATTCTGTCATTTTAAACTGGTTGGATTTATTGGTAGAATTACCTTGGGATGATGTGACGAAAGATAATTTCGATCTTAAGCATGCAAGTAAAATTTTAGAACACGATCACTACGGTTTAGATAAAGTCAAAGACAGAATTTTAGAATACTTAGCAGTTTTAAAATTAAAAGGAGATTTAAAATCCCCAATTTTATGCTTTGTAGGCCCTCCGGGAGTAGGTAAAACCTCTTTAGGGAAATCTATAGCAAAAGCTTTAGGTAGACAATATGTAAGAATGGCACTTGGAGGAATCAATGACGAATCCGAAATAAGAGGTCATAGAAAAACATATATAGGCGCTATGCCTGGACGTATTATCCAAAATTTAAAAAAAGTACAATCCTCTAATCCTGTTTTTGTATTAGACGAAATAGATAAAGTAGGAAGAGATCACAGAGGAGATCCATCGAGCGCTTTGTTAGAAGTTTTGGATCCAGAACAAAACAGTGCTTTTTATGATAATTTCTTGGAATTAGATTACGATTTATCTAAAGTGATGTTTATAGCTACGGCAAACTCATTAGGTTCTATTCCATCAGCGCTTAGAGACAGAATGGAAATCATCTATATCAGTGGTTATAGCACAGAAGAGAAAATCGAAATCGCCAATAAGCATCTCTTAGAAAAACAAAGAAGTGCTCACGGCTTGAAAAAAGATAAAGTGAAACTTTCTAAGAAGGTTCTTCAGAAATTAATTCAAGATTATACAAGAGAGTCTGGTGTAAGAGATTTAGATAGAGTTATCGCTTCGGTCATGAGGAATACTGCTAAGAAAGTAGCGATGGAAGAAGAATATAATCCGGCATTACAAGAAGCAGATTTAGAAATCATCTTAGGTAAACCGAAATATAACAAAGATGAGTACACAAATAATTTACCTGTAGGAGTATCTATAGGATTAGCTTGGACGAGCGTAGGTGGAGAAATTTTATTCATAGAATCTTCACTTTCTAGAGGTACTGGTGGAATGACTACAACTGGTAATCTGGGTAACGTCATAAAAGAGTCCATTACCACAGCTCATACTTGGATCAAATCCAATATGGATCAATTGAATATTCCTTACGAAGCTTTCAAAGAATGGAATATGCACTTGCACTTACCTGAAGGAGCAACACCGAAAGACGGTCCTTCAGCAGGTATCGCCATGATTACTGCCATGACATCCACTTATACCCAAAGACGCATCAAACCTTATATAGCAATGTCAGGCGAGATTACTTTAAGAGGAACTGTTTTACCAGTAGGTGGGATAAAAGAAAAAGTGCTAGCAGCTAAAAGAGCAGGTATTAAAGAGATTATTCTGTGTTATGAAAACAGAAGAGATATTGAGGAGATAAATCAGAACTTCTTAAAAGGCTTAAGTTTTCATTATGTAAAAACGATTCAAGAAGTAATTGAAATAGCATTAGAAAAAAATAAGATTAAAAACGCTTTGGTCTTAAAAAAAGAATCTCCTGCTACTTCAACCAAGAAAACAGATGAAATACATAATATGGATGAAAAGTAAAAGATTAGATAATATCTAATTAACTTATTTCAAATTAGTTGTTCTTATTTTTGTAGATAAATATTTCTCTATGAGTAACTTTGATTCAATTAAAAACAATGTCGATCAGATCATCTCTGATGTTAAAGTACAAATTGCTAGTATCCAAAACGATATTAAGATTTTACCTGAAACAGTAGAACAAATCGCAGCAAACTCTCAAGTCCTTTTAGGACAGGCTAGAATGCAAATCGAAGCAGTCTCTGATGATTTGCTTAAAGGAAAACTTTTTAAAAAAGATTATAAACCAGAGATACAAAGAGTAGTAACTGAATTACAAACTTCTGTAATAAAAATGTTAGACTCTATTAAAAATGCGATAGAAAAAGCAAAGTAATTGCAATTAACCTTAATTTAAGATATATTCAATATAAAGAACGTATCCGAAATAAACAGTTAATTACTAAACTACTTTTACATCTTATTTTATTAATACTCTATTCAATCTAAACCTATATTATTGATATAACTTTGCGTTATAATAGTTCATTAAAAATCTACAATTATGGAAAAAAGCAACAAATTCAAAGAAGCATTTGACAAACTAATTCAAGAGTCTAATTCAAAGCTAGAAGAACTAAAAGCTAATGTGGAAAGCATCACTTCAGATGTCAAACAACAAGTTGAAGGTCAGCGTGAAAATTTAAAAGATTATCAAGATAAATTGAAAGAAAGATTTCAAGAGATTGTTGATGTTGATAGTATCAAAGCAAATGTTTTGACTGAAGCTGAAAATTTTGTAGATGAAATGAAAACAAGAGCAGACAAAGCTTTTGCATTTATTCAGGAACAATTGGGTCACGCAGAAGAAATTGTAAAAGAAACTGCTCAAAAAGTAGAAGAATCTGCAAAAGAAGCAACAGAGAAATTAAAAGAAACAGCACATAAAGTAGAGGAATCTGCTAAAGAAGTAAGTAACACTTTACAAAAAGCTGCTAAAGAAACTAAAGACAAAGTAGAAAACTCTGCAAAAGAAGTAGGTAGCAATTTGCAAAAAGCTGCTAAAGAAACTAAAGATAAAGTAGAAAGTTCTGCAAAAGAAGCAAAGAAATCAGCTAAGGGTGCAGTAAAAGAAACGGTTACTAAGATTGAAACAGCTGCAAATGATGCTAAGAAATCTACAGAGAAAGCTGTGAAAGAATCAGTAGCTAAAGCAGAAACTGTTGCTAAAGAAGTAAAGAAAACTACGGAAACTGCTGCTAAAGAAACTAAAGACTCTGTAACTAAAGTTGTTAAAGAACAAAAAGACCAAATCTCTCAAACTGCAAAAGAAGCTAAAGATAAAGTAGTGAAAGCTGCTGAAAAAGCATCTTCTGACGTAAAGAAAGAAGTAAAAGATATCGATGCAACTGTTAAGAAAAAAGCAGCATCTACTAAGAAAGCAGCTAGCAAAAAAGCTGATGAAGTAGCAAAAGCAGTAAATAAAGAAGTAGATAATTTGACAAAGAATAATAAGAAATAAGCTGAATTTACTGATTCAGTAAAGAAGCGTGTTTCAAACATTCGTAGTGTTTGAGCCTCAATCGAAAGATTGGGGCTTTTTTTTTGATATGAAGTAAGTATATTTAAAGCTATGAATCGAAAAAATATTTTAACTCTTATAGTTTCGTTCCTTTTGCTCCCTCTTTACTCCTGGGCTGATACTAAAGATGAACTATGGAAAACTATTGAATTAGATACTTTTCCCTACAATTATCAGTACAAATATGAAAAAAAGACAGCAGATAAAATGCTGGAAGAGTTGAATTTACATTTAAAAACAAACTCTGAAGATCATGATTATGAATTAAAGACTACTTTACTATATCAAGCTTTAGCAGGAAACAAAAACAAAGTAGATAGTCTAATCAAAGTTTCTAAATTGTCCTCTTCACCTAATACCAATGAACTTCTAGCCACACAGCTATTTATAGATTGGCTTTCTTGTGACCAATATCCTGACACAAAAGAGTGTCAAGAAAAGTTAAAAGCGTTGCAAACATTTCTAAGAAATAATTATATCACTGAAGATGTAAACGAAGCAATGAAATGGCATTGGATCAATAAAATGGTGACTGACTCTGTATTGATAGACCGAGAAAGTAAAGATTTTATTTATACTCCACAATTAGATGAAAAAGATAATCTTCCTGAATACAAAGGCGCTGTACTATCCACTCATCGTTTCCAAAACTCTACTAATGTTCTAATCTCTGATGGATATAATGAACCTATTCGATTATTTGAATTAGACAAAAAAGGAAAATGGAAAAATATCACAAAAGAAGCACATCTAGATAGCATCCCTGGTGGTCAAAGAATGTATGCTGTCGATATTAATAATGATGGACTACAAGATATTTTTATTGTGAGAAAAATGTCATCAGGTAGACTTTTTTATTTATATCCTACCCTCCTAGTAAATCAAGGAGATGGCACTTATCTTAATCTAGGAAAAGATATAGGATTTAATGTTCCACAGAGAGCAAATTGTGCTTGCTTCTTAGATGCGAATGGAGATGGTAGATTAGATATTTTTGTGGGAAATGAAAATTATGGTTCACAACTATACATTCAAACCGACAGCCTACAATTTGTAGAATCTGCTAATCAATATGGACTAATTACTAAACCTTATAAGATTAGAGATTGTGTTGCGATAGATGTTAATCATGACAACCAACTAGATTTATTATTGAGCACTTACAATTATTCTAATTATGCATACATACACGAAACTATTGGCGATAAATTTCCATTTTTTATAGACAAAGCCAAAGATTATAATTTCTTTGCTCCTTATAAAGGAGGTCATTTTTTAGTTGGAGATTATAATGGCAATCAAAATACCAACGTCATAGCCAACACTGATCATTCTACTAATGATAGAGATGTGATTTCTAATATTTTATCAGGCACATACGGTCCTGATGAGTTTCCGATCATGTGGAATTTAGAAAATTTCAATTCAACCAACACATTAGAACAATATCCTTTATTGACTTATTCTAATACTTATTTGAATATTGACAAAGGGAATTCTAGACCATATATTTTATTCGGTGGAGGAAAAAATTGGGATGAATATTACCCATTGACTTTTTACCAATTTCTAGATGACCATTATTTCTATCAATTGATGAAACTCAAACATCAACCTAATTTTGTGAGTAGCATGACGATAACTCCAAGCATAAAAACTCAACAACCTGTTATTTGGATGAAAGGCGGATATGTCAACTCAGCACTTAAAAACAATATTGCAACTTATTTACAAAATGGAAATGAAGGACAATTTTATCGCATTCAACTCATTGGGAAATATAGGAAAGATGCTTTGGGATCTAAAATCACTCTAACTACAGAAGATGCTAAAGGAAAACCGACTAAGAGAACAAGGGTGATACAAATAACTGATAGCCAAGGAGGAGGAGCTGGACAAGAAATCTGGTATTTGCCTCAAGATTCAAAAATACATTCAATAGAAATTCTTTGGACGGATCAAAAGAGTCAAACATTTATTCCTAAAAAAATAAAGAATAATACTATCACAATTATTCAAGAATAAATATGCTCATTCGTCTATTCAATAAAATTTATAGTTTTATTCTTAGCAATAAAATTTTGAAATATGGGTTTTATACTGCTCTTATTTTGTATCCTATTTGCTTTTATGTTTTAATTAAAAACAATCAACTTGTCTTTGGAGAATCAATTAATTTGATGATTCCAATTTACATAATTGTTTTTATTGAAATAATACATCATTTAAAAATTCTCAGTACAAAAATAAGTGATAACTTGAAGTACATCACTAAGATATATTTTATCATTGAACTTCTCTTGGTGATAATTAAACCAGCTAATATATATGACCAATACTCACTTAATAATATATTTATATCTTACCAACAAAGTGGATCTAACTTTTATTATACAAGAAAACCATTTAAAGAATATCACCTAAAAAATCAAGAGTTTAATTTTGTAAGAAAAATAAATAGTATTGGTATTCCAGAAATAGAAATAGAAAATATAGAACCTAAAAATAACATTCGAATTCTTTGTTTAGGAGATTCTTTCACAGAAGGAGATGGTACAGATCAAGATTCTACCTATGTAAGATATTTAGATAGATCTCTTCGCAAAAAAAGTCCAAATATAGAAGTCATCAATGCAGGTAGATGTGGCTCTGATCCGTTCTTTGACTTTAAGCTTTATCATGATTTACTGATAAAATATCAACCAGACATCATTATTCAATCATTTACTACTAATGATTTATTTTTCGATATGGTTATGAGAGGTGGAAATGAAAGATTTCAAAAAGACAAAACTATAAAGTACTATAATAATTATTGGTGGACTCCTATATATGCAGTAAGTTTTACATCTAGAATACTCATTCAAGCTTTTGGTGGATATGATAAATATTTAATTAGGCAGAAAGATTATCCTCAATTAGTTGATAAAATGAAAGAAGAATCCGCTCAACTTTTTAAGGAATATTATGAATTTACCAAAGAAAATCATGCAGACCTAATAGTATTTACACTTCCTTTTAAAGAGCACTTCAAAATAAAAGAAAACAAAGAGTTTAATAAAGAAATGGGAAACAACTTCTCTAAGTTTGGATTACAATTTTACGATCTCCAACCATGCTACGAAGAAGAAATCAAAGCTAATCAAACCACTTTTAAGGATTATTATTGGAAAATAGATGGTCATCACAATGCTAAAGGTTATGAAATGATGGCAAAATGCTTGGAGAAAATAGTTACTCCAATCATTGAAAAAAGAATTAAGTAAAATCTTGAAACATGAAAAGTATTCTAGGTTTAATAAACAATATTAAAAAATTTAATTTAAAAGGAATAGAATTTATTTATGTCTTTGTAATTATATTTTTTGCATATCCATTTATAAAAAACATCGATTTAAAAAACATAAATTTCATCCAACACTACATATTCATAATATACACCTACATAATATTAAGACTTTTCACTATTTTATTTAAATCTAAAAGATATAAAAACTCTATAAATTTGATGTTTTTTATCATTGTTGTCCGAGATAAATTAAAAATAAGTTTTTAGACTATCAAAAGTAGCCTAAACATTGACTTTTTATTTTTAATTATCAGTTTTTTCAAAAACAAGCTAATCAAACAAAGTTAGTTGATTTCTGGGTTTAGCAT
>DATJBS010000078.1:0-1969 GCA_035515235.1 Chitinophagales bacterium | reverse complement strand
CTTGGCTTTGGAAAAGCCAACAATGTGGGGATGGCTTATGCTTTAGAGAATAGTTTCGATTATGTTTTTCTCCTGAATCAAGATACGTGGATTGAAGCCGATATGTTGGAAAAACTAATTGAAGTAGCAGAGAAGAATCGCAACTTTGGGATAATCTCTCCTGTACATCTCTCGTCTGATGGCACGTCTCTTGACCACGGTTTTGCCAATTACTCCAAAATAGAAACTGTTGAGCAACTACCTCAACCCGCCAATCAATTAGTTGAACTTCCCTTTGTAAATGCTGCATTCTGGTTGCTCCCAATTGAGACAGTCAGAAGAATTGGAGGATTCAGTCCTCTATTCTATCATTATGGCGAAGACAGAAACTACATACTACGTGTAATATATCATAGATTTAAAGTGGGCTATCTACCCAACGCGTTTGCCACACACGATAGACAAAATAGAGAAGTATCAAATAGCGATTTTTTATATGCAGAGTATGTGTATTTCTTGAGCGAATTGGCTAACATCAACTACAACTTCCCCAAAGCGATAGCTTATAGCGTATTTGCCGCCATAAAAAAAATGTTTACTGAAGGATATGGTGGAAGGGCTTACAATTCGGGGGCTTATTTCAAGATGGCATTGCTATTATTGAGGAAAGTATCTGCCAGTAATGCAACTCGCAAGAAAACAAAAATGGGTGGGACGCATTATCTTAAGAC
The DNA here is from genome assembly GCA_035515235.1 of Chitinophagales bacterium. Classification (GTDB taxonomy): domain Bacteria; phylum Bacteroidota; class Bacteroidia; order Chitinophagales; family JADIYW01; genus JAMLHH01. Next base: position 1,259 of record DATJBS010000078.1, on the reverse strand, counting down.
CTGATTATAAGCCTTTTTATTTACGAAATGTCCGATGACGTAAAGATGACATAAGGATTTTATATGAAATATGATTGATGTAATGTATTTTTGTCATTAAAGAAATGAAAATATGGAAGATAAAAAACTGTCGCAAAGAGTAAAGGAGTTAAGAAAAAACAAAGGATTATCTCAAGAAGAATTGGCTAAAACAGCTGGACTATCATTGAGGACAATTCAACGGGTAGAAAACAAAGAGACAGAACCTACTGGGGATACCCTTAAGAGAATAGCTGCCGCTTTAGATACCACACCAGCCAAGCTGCTTAATTGGAACGAAGACACACTAAAAGCAACAATTAAGACCAAAAATGAATACTTGCATATATTTGAAGACAAACTGGTCATTAGCAAGAATCCAAAAACCAATGAATTAATTGAAGATTATGGAAAATCTTATTGGAGGTCAGTCTGGAACGTAATTAAATCAATAAAATACTCTTTTATTATTGTACCATTATTTACTTTTCTCTCAGTTAATTACTATCATTCTTTAGGTCTTCATCCTGCAATATATGCAGGTTCTATCGCATTCTTTTATTTGATATTAGCAATTAGGACATTACTCTTCTCCTCTAATTCCTCATTAATTAATGTGGAGAACATCACAGAAATAAGAATTCAGAAGAAACTACTTCATAATGAACTTTTGATTTTTCATAAAGAATCTGGCAGGGTAAAAGATAGAGTTGTTTTATTTGAAAAGAACAAGGAAGAAAACATGAAAAACATCTTATTATCTGAAAAGCTTATAGATGAAAAAGAGATTAAGCTTAATAAGAAGATATTTAGCATTCAAGTATTTGTACCTTTACTTACATATATTGTTGTGCTTATTTTTTTCGTATTTAATAAAACTACGAATATTACACTATACTTTGGACTTATTATGCTTTTGGTGAGTATCCTATTGATAATAGAAACGATATATTATTTTAATTACTCATCAGTCAATAAAACGAAGGAAAGCGTAAGTGATGAGCGAGTTTAGAGGTTAGTTCAACCAATAAAATCTCTTCCCCGAAAAAACAATTATGAAAAACATACAATTCGGGGAGGAGTATGTAAAATAAAACCCCTACATTTACAACCAAAATTAACTCAAACTACAATCAATACACCCAAAAGACTTCTAAAATGAAAAAAATCTACACACTACTTTTAGCATCAATCATTGTTACATCAATTCAGTCACAAACTGTTGACTTGTCTCTTAAACT
>DATJBS010000077.1:0-34378 GCA_035515235.1 Chitinophagales bacterium | reverse complement strand
AAAGAAATCAGCTGTCCGAAAACACACTTTGTAGAAAAATAGTTACTTTTAGTCATCGTTCTAATGTTTTGTAGTAATTACAAAAGTACGATATTTTTGAGTAGCCTTAATCGGCTACTCTTTTTATTCCGGACAACAATGGTTTTTTATTTTACTTGTAATGGAAAGTTTATTTAGAATTTCTGTTTATAATTTCAAAATCAATAATCTTATAGGTAATAATATAAATAAAAGATATTCATATGAATACCCAAACATTTACCATACGCCGGCCCCTTTAAGTAAAGGTGAATTTTCTAATAGTGAATTTACTTTTGAAAGAGATTATAATTCTTTAGGTTTTTCTGATATTGAATGGGATACAGCTAAGAACAATAATATAAGGATACTTTGTTTAGGAGACTCTTTCACAGAAGGTGATGGCACTACTTCTGATTCCTCATATGTGTACATTTTAAGTAAAAAACTTAAAATAAAATTCAAGAATATTGAAGTTATGAATGCTGGAAATTGTGGTTCAGACCCATTCTTCAATTTTAAAAATTACGAGGATAAACTAATTCAATTTAATCCAGATATAATTATTCAAGAATACACCCAGTATGATCTATATGACATATTATTGAGAGGTGGAAATGAAAGGTTTATAAACGATTCCACTGTCCATTATAAAAACTCTACTAAATTTGAGAAAATTTATGCTCTTAGTTATACATATAGAATCATAGTAAATACAGTTGGTTCATTCATCATTGCAAATAATAAAAACAACTTAAATGCTGGCAAAATAAAAACAATAGATTTATTTAAAAGATTCAATGAATTAAGTACTAAAAACAATACTGAACTTGTTTGTTTTACATTTCCATATACTAACAACTTTGTAGACAATATAAATTATGATTTTCACCAGGAAATGGAAAGTAGCTTCTCAAAATTTGGTTTAAAATTTTATAATCTTCAACCTTGTTATGAAGACGAAATAAAAAGGACTCATTCAAATCCACAAGATTATTATTGGAAAATAGATGGTCATCACAATGCCAAAGGTTATGAAATGATGGCAAAATGTTTGGAAGAAATCGTAACTCCTATCATTGAAAAAAGGTTAGAGAATCAAAACTCTTTAGTAAATTAGCGCAATGCTCATATTGGGAATTTCTTGTTTTTATCACGATGCTGCCGCTGCCATTATTGAAGATGGTATTGTCATAGCTGCAACTCAAGAAGAAAGGTTCACCAGAATCAAGCATGACGAGCAATTTCCTACACATTCGATACAATATTGTTTGAAAGAAGTAGGAATAGAACTACATCAATTAGATGCAATAGTTTTTTACGAGAAACCACTTTTGAAGTTTGAAAGAATTTTAGAAACTTTTACTGAAGTCGCGCCAAAAGGTTTGGGGTCTTTTCTATTTGCATTGCCTAAGTGGATCAATGAAAAAATATTTTTCAAATCATTACTCAAGAAAAATTTAAAAGAAATCGGAGAACTAGATTCCAAAAAAACTCCTCTCCTTTTTACTGAACATCATATCAGTCACGCAGCATCAGCGTATTATCCTTCTGGATTTCAAGAATCCGCTATACTTGTAGTAGATGGTGTAGGTGAATGGGCAACAATTACAATATCTAAAGGAAAAGGAAAAGAGATTGAAATTCTGAAAGAAATTCACTTTCCTCATTCTATAGGTATGCTGTATTCTGCATTTACTTATTTTTTAGGTTTTAAAGTTAATTCTGGTGAATACAAACTCATGGGACTTTCTCCTTACGGGAATAAAAATTCTGAAGAAGTTCTAAAATTCAAACAGCTCATTTTTCAACACCTTATCACTTCAAAAGGTAGTGATGGATTTCAACTCAATCTGGAATATTTTTCGTTTCAATATCAATTGAGAATGATAAATGATTCTCAATGGGAGAAATTATTTGGCTGTAAAAGACGAGAGGATAATGAACCTCTCACTCAAACTCATTGCAATCTAGCTTTGGCAATTCAAGAAGTAACAGAAGAACTTTTGATAGAATTAGTTGAATTAGCTAAAGATTTGACTCAATCTGAAAATATCTGTTTATCAGGTGGTGTAGCATTGAATTGTGTGGCCAACGGTAAGATTTTACATCAGCAGCTTTTTAAAAATATCTATGTGCCTTCTTCTCCAGGAGATAGTGGTTGTGCGATAGGTGCAGCCTTATACACTTATTATAATTACTTCGAGCAATCTACAAACTATCATTCCCTCACAGAAAATCAGAGTGCATATTTAGGTCCTCATATTGAAGAAGATGAGATAAAAATCTTAAAAAGACATTACGAAGCTGTAGCTCATGAAGAAGAATTTGACTCTTTAAAAGAAAAAGTAGCGAAATATTTAACAGAAGGGAAGGTAGTCGCTTGGGTGCAAGGTCGTATGGAATTTGGTCCACGTGCATTAGGTAATAGAAGTATTTTAGCTCTTCCAAGTATTGACAAAATGCAAACTAAACTCAATCTGAAAATTAAATTCAGAGAAGATTTTAGACCTTTTGCACCAGTTTTGAAAGCTGAAACTGCAAATAAATATTTCAAACTTCCACAGAAAGCCAACTATATGGAATGGATTGTAGAATTACAAGATGATCTTAAAATTCCACTTCCTCAAAATTTTCAGCATCTATCTTTAAAGGAAAAACTAGATACTCCTAGAAGTCTATTTCAAGCTGTAGTTCATACTGATTACACCGCAAGGCCACAGACCGTTTCTGCTGAGACAAATCCTAGATTATACCAACTTTTAGATGAGGTAGAACTACTCAATGGACATCCAATATTAGTCAATACGAGTTTTAATGTGAGAGGCGAACCAATTGTATGTAACGCTTATGATGCGTACTCATGTTTCATGCAAACAGATATAGATATTTTGGTCATCAACAATCATATATTTATGAAAGAAGAACAACCAGAAAAATTTAAAGAACAATTTAAAAACCGTACCTTTTCAAAGGATTAATAGCGAATAATGGAAGACTTAAAAGAAATATGGCTCTTTTTGAAAGAACGCAAAAAATGGTGGCTCACTCCGATTGTCATTACTTTAATTTTATTGGCATTATTAGTTTTTGCTGGTAGTTCAAGTACGGTTGCTCCTTTTGTTTATACATTATTCTAGAGTCAAGAGTCAGGAACCAAGAATCAAGAAATATACATCACATTGAAAGAAAAATCAATTAACAATCCTTACTTGCCCTTACTTTCTATGGTCATAGGTTGGAATATACTTTCGTATTGGACAGGGATATTTTGGATTGGATATTTTGCATTAGTTATTGGATTTTTAGGAATCGTCTCTGAAAAATTTGCAATAAAAACGATTCAGATTGTTCATGGAGCTTTTAAATTCCTTTTTAATATAGTCCAAAAACTGTTATTGACTTTAGTTTACTTTTTGGTTCTGAGTCCAATTGCATTGCTTAAAAAAAAATCTACTTCTTCTGATAATCATTGGATAACTCCAAGTAATACTGATGGTTCAGACTTAAAAAAACTTTGGTAAATGATTCCTTTTGTAGACTTAAAACACATTCATGATCCTTTAAAAGGTGCTTTCCAAAATATCTTAGACACATGTTTAAATTCATCTGATTTTGTTACTGGAAAAATGGTTTCAAAATTTGAGGAAGAATTCGCACAATATTGTCAAACAAAATATAGTGTTGGAGTAAGTAGTGGCACTGCAGCTCTTTTTTTAGCTTTAAAAGCATTAGGCATACAAGAAGGAGACGAAGTCATTATTCCTGCACATACATTTATTGCAACAGCTATGGCAGTCAGTCAATGTGGAGCTACACCAATATTTGTTGACGTAAACGAATCATCTTGGAATATTAATTGGAAAGAAATTGCTCCAAAAATAAACTCCAAAACTAAAGCAATAATTGTCGTTCATATTTATGGTAATCCAGTAGATATTCAACAAATTGTATCTGAATCTCACCAACTTGATATTCCTGTTATTGAAGATGCTGCTCAAGCACATGGAGCATTGTATCACAACCAAAAAATTGGCTCAATAGCAGATATTGCGTGTTTTAGTTTTTATCCTAGTAAAAACTTGGGCGCATTAGGTGAAGGTGGAGCTGTTACTACTAATCATGAAAAAATAGCAACTAAAATTTCTCAGTTAAGAGATTATGGTCGTTCGGATAAATACGAACATGATTTTGTAGGATATAATTTGCGCTTGCAAGGCGTACAAGCTGGATTTCTATCTGTAAAACTTCCACATTTAGATGCTTGGAATAATGAGCGAATAGAACTCATGCATCTTTATAAAAAAGAGCTTGAAAACACATCGATAAAATTCCAATCCATCACTCCTGACTCTAAAAGTGTGTATCATTTAGCGGTCATCCAAACTGAAAAAAGAGAGGTATTGACTCATAAACTTCAAGAAGAAAACATTGGTTTTGGCATTCATTATCCGATTCCTTGTCATCAGCAAGAAGCCTATCCAAAAGACCATCAGCTTATTTTACCTATTTCGGAGAAGTTAGCAGAAACTGTAGTTTCCTTACCTTTATATATAGGAATGAAAAAAGAATATGTGCTTCAGGTTTGTGAAACCATAAAAAGGTCTTTGTAAAGAGCATATAAAACACGAAAAAAACAACATAGATACATTGGTTTTATAGTTATTAAAAAGAATTATATAGAAGATATTTCTTTCTTACATAGTCAGTCTATGCAATCTTATGCAATGTCCTTAGACATCTACAACTCTCACAGATAAAAACATATGTGCAGGTGTGGTTAAACAAACAAATTGATTCTTTAAAAAACTAAGCTATTACTTCAGACAGAACTTCCCCTAATAAAAGTCCATCTTCACTAAATCCTGAAATAGATATTTTCACTAATTGGTTGACGAGTGCTTCGTTATAAGGAATAGCAACTTTTAGATAATTAGATGTAAAACCATACATCTTACCATCTTTCTCCTCGTCTTCAGGAAGAATTGTCATTGTTTGTCCTATAAATTTCTCGTAGAAAGCTCTTCGTTTTTTCTCAGAAAGAATAGTTAAAGTAGCGTTTCTTTCTTCTCTTACTTTTTGAGGAACGACTTCATCCAATTCTACTGCTTTCGTATTTGCACGTTCTGAGTAAGTAAAAACATGAAAATAAGAAACCTCCAAAGACTTCAAAAAATCTACTGTTTCTTGGAAATATACATCTGTCTCTCCAGCAAAACCTACAATAACATCTACGCCAATACAAGCATCAGGCATGACTTGACGAATTTTTGCAACTCTATCTTCGTACAAATCCTTGCGATATCTTCTTCTCATCGAAGAAAGCATTTCGTCAGAACCAGATTGTAAGGGTAAATGAAAATGAGGGACAAATCTTTTACTATTTGCACAAAATTCTATGATTTCATCCGTCAATAAATTCGGCTCAATTGAAGAAATTCTAAATCTTTCAATTCCTTCTACTTCATCTAAAAGCTGAATTAATCTGTAAAAACTCCAATCTCCATCTAAACCTTTACCGTAATCGCCAGTATTTACACCTGTAAGAACAATTTCTTTTACTCCCTGTTCAGCTAGCTTTCTAGCATTTGATAACACATTTTCTGGAGTATCGCTACGACTTTTACCTCGTGCAAGGGGAATAGTACAAAATGAACATTTATAATCACAACCGTCTTGTACTTTCAAAAATGAACGAGTTCGGTCTCCTACAGAGTAAGCATCTACAAAAAAGTTAGCTGCTTTAATATCGGATGCCATAATTTGTCCACATGGATTTTTACTTAAATCATGTAGTATTTCTGGCAACATGAATTTCTCTGCTGCACCTAACACAAGGTCTACTCCTTTGATTTCGCTAATTTCTTTTGGTTTCAATTGAGCATAACAACCAATTACAACCACATAAGCTTCAGGATTTTTACGCAATGCTTTTCTAACATAATAGCGACATTTCTTATCTGCATTGTCTGTTACAGAGCAAGTATTGATTACATATACATCAGAAGCTTGGTCAAAAGGAACAATTTCAAAACCATGATTCTCCATAGACCGACCAATAGAGGACGACTCGGAAAAATTAAGTTTACAACCTAATGTATAAAAAGCAACAGATTTACCTGAGTTCATATAGCGCAAAATTACCGAAAGATTTTTTCATTAATGAACATTGTTAATATTTTAAGATAAGTATAATATGCAGAGTTATTAAATTAGAGATATGCAAGCACTCAAAATTGGTTTAATTGGCATTGGAAGACATGGAAGTATCCATTTGGAATATTTACAACAATCCTCCAATTTTGAATTAATAGGTTGTTTTGACCACAATTCAGAGAAGCTTCAGCGAATTGAGGAGGATTATGGCGTAAAGATTTTTGAAAATTTAGATGAGCTGATTGATGCGGTAGATGTGATAGATATTGTCACTCCCGCAAACACTCATTATTATTATGCCGAAAAAGCTTTAAAGAAAAGCAAACATGTTTTTATTGAAAGTCCGATTACTGAAGATATTATTGAAGCGCAACAAATAATCGAGCTATCGAGAGAAGCGAATGTAAAAGTACAAATAGGACACATTGAACGATTTAATCCTGTCTTTATCAGTGTAAAAAAATTAGAGCCTGTCCCGCAAATTATAGAAACTCACAGAATAGGTTTATTTGATTTGAAGAAAGCGCATCATTCTGTTTTATTTGAATTGATGATTCAGGACATCGATTTAATATTGAATCTTGTAAAAGCTAATATCAAATATATCCATGCCAATGGAGTGGCGATTTTAAGCCAATATATTGATACAATAACTGCAAGAATTGAATTTGATAATGGATGCGTAGCAGTTTTAAATGCTAGTAAATCTATTACGAATAAGAAACGAGAAATGAAATTATTTGAAGAAGGAAGATATTTTCATTTAGACTTTATCAAAAGAAATGCAGAATATGTTTCAATAGAAGATGAAATGACGCATGGTGCAATTCCTACTCAAATAGATGAAGAGAGAAAATACATTACTACTGAACTGATTGCTAATACTGAATATGATTCTTTAAAAATGCAAATGGATAGTTTTGCAGACGCTATCATTAATAATACTCACCCTGAAGTATCCGTAGAGCATGGTTACAAAGCTCTAGAAGTTGCTCATATTATTTCCGAAAAAATTAGAAAAAGAGAATTAGGTCAGATATAATTCTATCTCACAATAATACCTTGAGTTTCCAATACTCTTTTGAGTTCAGGAATAGTAATTTCTCCAAAGTGAAATATACTTGCAGCCAAAGCAGCATCTGCTTTTGAATCTTTAAAAACATCTACAAAATGTTGGATGCTTCCCGCTCCTCCAGAAGCAATAACAGGAATAGATAAATTTTGCGCTAGCTGTCCTGTGATATCTAATGCAAAACCACCTTTAGTACCGTCATGATCCATAGACGTCAATAAAATTTCTCCTGCACCTCTTTCTTGAACTTCATTCGCCCATGGTAATGTATAAAGTGGAGTTTCTTCTCTCCCACCTTTTACAAAAACTTTCCAACCATCTTCCTGCTTTTTAGTATCAATCGCCACCACTACAAATTGACTACCGAAATTTTCAGCCAAATCATTAATTAATTGTGGATTTTTGACAGCAGACGAGTTAATAGACACTTTATCAGCACCGGCATTCAATAATAGCTCGGCATCTTTTACACTGCTAATACCTCCACCTACTGTGAAAGGAATATTAATCGCTGTTGCAATTCTTCTCACTAAATCAACGAATGTTTTTCTATTTTCAATAGTAGCAGTAATATCTAAAAAGACCAATTCATCTGCTCCTTGTAAGACATACGCTGCAGCTAAATCCACAGGATCTCCTGCATCTTTCAAACTCACGAAATTGACACCTTTAACAGTGCGACCGTCTTTAATATCTAAGCAAGGAATAATTCTTTTGGTCAGCATAGTGGTTTATGATTTTTGAAAATGTAAATGTATAATGTTGGATGTTATCTATTGTTCGTTTTGTAATTGTACTAATTCTTCTAAAGTCACTCGACCTTCGTAAATTGCTTTACCGACAATTGCATAAGTACAACCGACTTCTTTTAAGTCTCTCAAATCTTGTAGATTGCTTACGCCTCCGCTTGCTACTAATTTCAAATCTGGGAATCTAGTAAGAATTTCTTGGTATAAATCTACTGCTGCTCCTTCGAGCATTCCGTCTTTACTGACATCGGTACACATTACGTGACGAATTCCACAGAGATAATATCCATAAATAAAATCGAGAATACTGATTTCAGAAGCAGTTTCCCAACCATGAATGGCAATATTTCTATCGATTACATCTGCGCCCAAAATCATTTGATCTGCGCCATAATCTATCATCCATTGCTTAAAAGTATCGGGTCTCTTAACAGCGATACTTCCGATAGTTACTTTGTATGCTCCTAAATCAAAAGCTCTTTTCACTTGCTCTTGATTAGATAGTCCACCACTAAAGTCGATTTTGAGATTCGTATTTTTAGCAATTTGCTCCAAAATCTCCCAGTTTACCACTTCTCTCTTTCTAGCTCCGTCTAAATCTACAAGATGCAAATGCGTTAAACCTGCATTTTCAAACTCTTGAGCTACTTCTACTGGATTAGTATTATAAACTTTGGTGGTATCATAATCTCCTTTAGTCAGCCTTACACATTGACCATTGATGAGATCTATTGCGGGAATGATAATCATGAAACAAATATACTATTTAGGATGGCTTAAAAATTGTCTATTCTTACTGAATTACTACAAATTAAAAAAGGAGCCAAATAGCTCCTCTTTATATCTTCTATTAAGAAATATTAATGTTCTTCTGATTCTAAAACTTTATCATTCACTAAAACTATACCGATAATCAAAGTAATAGTTCCAACAAAGAAAGGATAAAAAACTCCAGCTTGAGCTAATGTTTTAACACCAGCATTATAATTAAAATGTGCTGAACTGTTTAAGAACAAAAAGAAATTTATAATTATAACTAATGCGCTTAAAACACAAATTGCAGCTCCAAAAACACGTGTCATCATGATATTAAAGAATTTTAAACAAAAGTAAAGAATTATACTTTAACTAAAAACTTAAAAGCTACTTTTTATAAACAATTTCACAGAAACTTATTCTACTCTCCTCACTTTAGAAGCGATATAAATAGTAGAAAAAGCAATGACTATAGATAAATATCCAACGTAATTATAATTGTCCAATTTTCCGTCAGGCAATTCTGTAATAATCCATCCACTAATCAATGATGCCGTACCTGCGCCAAATTCAATCAATGCAGTTCTCATACTCAAAAAGCCACCTCTTATCTCTGCTGATACTGCTCCTGTAATCATAGTCTGAGCAGGAATCATTCTTCCACTTGAGAATATAAAAAATGAAGTAGTAATGATCAATATTAAAAACAAAGAAGCTGTCATTAAGTGCGTAATAGCAAAAATTGAAAAAAGACTGCCAATTAGCATGATTCTAAACATCCTATAATTTCCAATTCGATCAGCATATCTGCCAATTAATGGAGCTGAAATAAGAGTGAATGCACCACCAACTAAATAGATATATTTAATCGTCTCTTGTGAAATCCCGATATTCCTAATTGAATAAGGTGTGATAAATGGAATAATTAAAAAATGTCCTAACACCATTGTGTATGCCAAGCCTAATGCGACCATAGCATTATTGTCTTTATACAGCATTTTAATCTCAGCAATTGGATTTCTCTTACTCGTTTTATTGATAAACTGTCTCATTGAAGGCAGTACTAAAACCAACACAACTCCAATAGTAACTGTGATGAAAAAGATGAGTAAAAATGGAGATTGCCAGCCCCAAATATCTGCAATAAATAATCCCAACGGAACACCTAAAACTGATGCGAAAGCAAATGCCATCGACAAAATGCCCATCGCTTTACCTCTTCTTTGATAAGGAATTAAATCACTGACAATTGCTATAACTACGCTACTCGTCAATCCTCCAAAAGTTCCTGTCAATATTCTTCCTAATAAAAAGTAATTATATGTAGGAGCATAAGCACAATATAATGTACTGATTCCAAACAGACCTAAGGTCCATAATAATAGAATCTTCCTGTCAAATCGATCCATATATGCAGCTGCTAAAACACTTGCAATGCCTGCACTGATTGAATATGAGGAAACTAACCAACTGAATTGTAAAGGATGAATAGAAAACTCTTCCATTAGCTCATTCCCCAAAGGCATGATGACCATCATATCTAAAACATGACAGAAATTAGTCAATGCCAATAAGTAAAGAAGTAACTTTTCGTTTTTCACTAGTATATCTGTTCTAATAAATTAATTAGAATTAAAATGAAAATAAAACATTGATTATCAACTATCTGTAGTATCCAAGTATCTTCAACATGCTTTCAGCTGACTGCTCTTCATTATACACATAATGATACATTTTCCCATTCTCGTCCTTATCTATTACAATATGTTTAGGTCCGGGAATCAGACAATGCTTAATTCCACCGTAACCGCTAATAGAGTCTTGATAAGCTCCAGTATGGAAGAATCCTATATATAATTTTTGGTCACCAATAATCTTAGGCATATACACCTGATTAATATGCACTTCAGAGTTATAATAATCCGAAACATCACAACTCAATCCTCCAATAATTGTCCTTTGGTAAACTTGGTTCCAGTTATTAATAGGCAATAAAATAAAACGCTGATTCAATCCCCAAGCATCTGGCAATGTAGTCATTAAAGAACCATTGATCATATACCACAACTCGGAATCGTTTTGCTTTTTTTGACCGATTACTTCAAAAATGGTCGCACCTGATTCTCCTACCGTAAAGTTTCCAAATTCAGTATAAATATTTGGATGCTCAATTTCAGCTTCGTCACAGAAGTTTTTGATTTTATTGACAATTTCTTCAATGATGTATCCGTGATCAAACTTTGAACCTAAAGAATATCTGATCGGCATACCTCCACCAATATTTAAACTATTGAGTTCAGGACATACTTTCTTCAATTCCACGTACATGCTCAAACATTTATTCAATTCACTCCAATAGTATGCACTATCTTTTATACCTGAGTCAATGAAAAAATGCAACATTTTAAGATGCAAATTAGAAATAGGTTTAATTTTTTCTAGATAAAATGGAATCATATCTCTTTGACGGATTCCTAATCTAGAAGTATAGAATTGATAATTGGGCTCTTCTTCTGCTGCCATTCTTAAACCTATGTTCAAATCGTTTTCGACATTTACATAAGCATCTAATTCGTCCATATTATCTAAAATAGGGACAATATTAGTGTAGCCATCATTGAATAGCTCTAAAATACTTTGAGTATAATCTTTAGGTTTGAATCCATTACAAATGATACGGATCTTCTTATCGATTTTTTTCTTTTCGTATAAAGCTCTGATCAAATGGATATCATAATTACTAGAAGTCTCCAACTGAGCATTATTCTTCAATGCTTCATCTAAAACAAAAGCAAAATGTGAGCTTTTAGTACAGTAACAATAATAATAATGACCGTTATAGCCCAAGCTTTCGAAGGCTTCATGAAACCACCTTCTAGACTTATTAATATTTTCACCAATCTTAGGTAAGTAACTAATTTTCAAAGGAGAACCATAAGTTTCTAACAACTCCTTCAAATCAACTTTGTTGAAACGAAGCCAGTCTCCATCCAAATCAAAACCTTCCTGTGGAAAGTAGTAAGTCTGCTCAATTAGGTCAATATATCGATCTCTCATTTATTTAGTTCAAAAACTCTATCAATCTAGACATCAAAAGTAATAACTTTGTGCCGTGAATATCATTAATAAATTATAATAAATTGGAAAACCTAAAAGAACTCCTTGCTAACACGGTAATTGAAATATTTCATAACAATTTCCAAACAACTGTTTCAAGCAATCAATTGACCTTTAATGAAACTCCAAAAAACTTTACAGGAGATTTGACCTTGGTGGTTTTTCCACTTTTAAAATATACTAAACTGAATCCTGAAGCATCAGCAAATGCTATTGGTACAGAATTAGAAAAACTAGACTTTGTAGAAAGCTATAATGTTGTGAAAGGGTTTCTCAACTTAGTCATTTCTGAAGATTACTGGAAAAAATATTTTTCTAATGCTTTTGAAAATAAAGACTTTGGCAGACCTGCACCAAAAACGAATAAAGTACTAATTGAATATTCTTCTCCAAATACAAACAAGCCATTACATCTTGGTCATGTAAGAAATAACGTTTTAGGTTTTGCTGTAGCGGGCGTATTAAAAGCTGCAGGATATCAAGTCAATACATGCAATCTAGTGAACGATCGAGGTATTCATATTTGCAAATCTATGTTGGCCTGGCAAAAAGCAGGTGGAAAAGATACTCCAGAAAATACTGGGTTGAAAGGAGATAAATTAGTCGGGCACTACTATGTAGAATTTGAAAAACTACTGCAAGCTCAAACTGCTCCTTTAATGCAAGCCGCTTTAGATAAGGATTGGAGTCAATTTACAAATACCAATACTGCTCCAATTCAAACAACTGTAGAAAGATATTACGAAGCTCCTGAAAACAAGAAGGAAGAACTTTTAGATGCTGTAAAAACTTTAGTACGAAATGCAACTCCTATCATGCAAGAAGCACGTCAAATGCTTCAAGATTGGGAGGCAAGTGAAGAGTCTGTAATTTCATTATGGAAAAAAATGAACGGGTGGGTATATGATGGTTTTGCTGTCACTTATAAAACATTAGGAGTCCAATTCGATAAAACTTATTACGAATCTGATACTTATTTATTAGGAAAAGATATTGTCAAAGAAGGCTTGGAAAAAGAAGTATTCTTCAAAAAAGAAGATGGCAGCGTTTGGGTAGATTTGACAGATGAAGGTTTAGATCAAAAGTTATTGCTTCGTTCAGATGGCACTTCCGTATATATCACTCAAGATTTAGGTACCGCTGATTTGAGATATAATGATTTCAAAATGGACAGAACCATTTATGTTGTTGGGAATGAACAGGAATACCATTTTCAAGTGTTGCAAAAAATTCTAAAGAAATTAGAGAAACCTTATGCAGATGGCGTTTATCATTTCTCTTATGGCATGGTCGATTTACCGAGTGGAAAAATGAAATCTCGTGAGGGAACGGTCGTAGATGCAGATGATTTGATTAGTGATATGATTGCTACTGCTAAAGAAAGTACAGAAGCTTTAGGCAAAACAGATGATTTCTCAAAAGAAGAAGCTTTGAGTCTATTCGAAACGATGGGATTAGGAGCTTTGAAATTTTTCTTATTGAGAGTAGATCCTAAGAAAAGAATCTTATTCAATCCAGAAGAGTCCATTGACTTACATGGCTACACAGGACCTTTTGTACAGTACACTTACGCTCGTACACAAAGTATTTTAAGAAGATATTCTAAAGAATTTTCAACATTAGAAACTCCAACCATCGAACAATTAGAACCTATTGAAAAGGAATTAATTTTGAAGATGTCACAATACTCTTCTAGTCTTGAATTAGCAGCGTTAGAACTCAATCCAGCAAAATTGATTGACTATGTATATGAATTGGCAAAGTTGTACAATCGATTCTATTCCGAAGTCAGCATTTTCAATGATGGAGATGCTATCACTCAAAAAAGAGTAGCACTTTCTGTCATGACTGGAAGAATCATTAAAGATGGTTTTAATATCGTAGGAATAAACGTTCCTGACAGAATGTAATCTCCATTAAAATTATCTCTTTAATCTCTTGAACTAACATCCAATATGAAATTATATATTCAAGAAATTGAAGGAAAAGGAAGGGGAGTTTTTTGCGAAGAAGACATTCCTGAAAATACGCTAATTGAAGTCTGTCCCGTAATTGTTTGCGCTCCACCGGATACGCCTTTGATTGATCAGACTTATTTATTCAATTACTATTTTTTGTGGGAAGAAGATCATAAATGTATAGCAATAGCTTTAGGTTATGGTAGTTTGTACAATCATAGCTACCAACCTAACGCACTTTACAAAACCTATTATGAAGAGCAAATCATAGAATTTATTGCATTAAAGAGAATTCCTGCCCATACTGAAATCACCGTCAATTACAATTATTATCCTGATGATGATACGCCAGTTTGGTTTGATAGGTAAAAGAGTCAACGGACGACAGACCACCATATTTGCTTAATTCAACGAATGCTAAAATTAAAACATTTAGAAGTAAAGTTTTGAGTGTCTTAATGATTTTTACTGACTTTTCTTCTGAGAAAATCTGCGCTATCTACGGGACAAAGAAATAAAATTTCTAAAATTGAACCATTAAGAAGTTAAGATAATTAGTGAGGTAAAAAGCAATTGGCTGAATTCAAGCATAATTAAACATTAAATTTAAAATCAAACATTGAATCTTAAATATTGACTTTTGACTCCTGGCTCCTGACTCTTAAAAAACTACTTCACAGGAACCACCCAACCAAATGGATCTGGAATTTCTTGTTTTTGAATTTTGACTAAGGTTTCTTTTAATTTTTTACTGACAACATATTTAGAAGTATCAAACAAATAATCTTTGCCTTCAAAACCTAATCTATTGATCAAGGTGACCACTGCAGCAGTTCCTGCTCCGAACATTTCAGAAATTTCACCTTTATCAATCATTTTAACTAAATCGTGAATATTGATTTCAGTTTCTTCTACTTGATATCCTAAATGCTTTCCTAATTTGATGATGCTATCTCTAGTGATTCCTGGTAAAAATCCACCATCTAATGCAGGAGTCAATAAAGTATTTCCATTTTTTACAAAGAAAATATTCATCGTTCCGACTTCCTGAACGAGTTCATGCTTTTCGGAATCTAACCAAAGTACGTCTTTATATCCTTTTGCTCTCGCTTGCTCAACAGGTGCCAAAGAAGCAGCGTAGTTTCCTGCAAATTTCGCAGCACCTACTCCGCGTACAGCACGGGCATTTTCCTGATCGACATAAACAGAAACATCTTCAGAGTAATAAGCTCCTACTGGAGAAGTAATAATGATGAATAAATATCTATTCGGTGTTTTTACTCCAATAAATGGTTCAGTACCCATCATAAACGGTCGAAGATATAAGGACTCTTCTGGTCCTGTAGGCACCCATTTTTCATCAAGCTGAATCAAAGCTTTCAACCCATCCATAAAAATTTCTTCTGGAATAGCTGGCATGGAAATTCTTGCACCTGAACGATTGATTCTTTTAAAGTTTTCTTCTGGTCGAAACAAAACAATTTCACCATTTGCTGAACGATGTGCTTTCATACCTTCAAAAACAGATTGAGCATAATGAAAACTCGTAGTAGCCGGCGACAATTCAAGATTTCTATATGGAATGATTTCATTACTCACCCACTGTCCATCTGCATATTCTGCAATCAACATATGATCGGAAAAATTCTTTCCAAATGCAATATTACTAAAATCAAAGTTGTCTAATTTACTATGAGTAGTTTTTTGAATTTTGAGCTCAGGGATGGACATGGTTTCAATTATATCTTTTATAAATTCCAATAAGACACAAAAGGTTCTTATTTTGTCTTCCAAAAATAGACAAAGAGTTGCAAAAGGAAACTTATTTTTACCCTTCTTTCATAAAAAATGTAGAAGAATTAATTTGGTTGAATAAAACCGACACAGAATTCCTGTGGATTTACCAAGAAAACGAAGCACAAAGGGAAGAAGCAGAAGATATGATGATTGAAAAACTCATCAAAAATCCTAGAGTTTTAAATTCAAATTTGGACAAAGTATCTATTTTAAAATACACCGGTCAAGAAAGATTCCATTTTCTGATTAAAAACTTCCCAATTAAAAAAGTGGTGGTTTTAGGAATTGAACCAAAAAACATCGGTATTCAGCTACAGTTAAAACCTTATGAAATCGTTCAACATCTGAATTACTATTTTTTAAAAATTGATGCTCCAGAAAAACTAGCCAATCTTCCTAAAGAATTAAAAATAGCTTTAGCTCAAAAACTAGCTCAGTTATCTGAAATTTAAAATTCGACATGCAAATTGTTTTAGCTACTAGTAATCCTAATAAGGTCAAAGAAATCTCTTCGCTCCTTCCTTCACATCTTGAAATACTTTCTTTAAAAGATATTGGTTACGAAAAAGAGATCCCAGAAGACCATGATAATTTGGAGGATAATTCTTTACAAAAAGCGATGACGATTTGGCAAGAATTTAAAATCAATTGTATGACGGAAGATTCGGGATTGTTCATCGAAGCTTTAAATGGCGAACCCGGAGTATATAGTGCGAGATATGCTGGACCACAAAAAAAAGATGCAGATAATATTCAGAAAGTTCTGAGAAATTTAGAAAACGTTACCAATAGAAAAGCCTATTTCAAAACAGTTTTTACATTAATAATTGACGGAGTGGCACATCAGTTTACAGGAATCTTTAATGGACAAATTACACAAGAACCACAAGGAGATGGCGGTTTTGGTTATGATCCCATTTTTGAATTTCAACCTAATACTACTTTAGCGCAAATCTCTTTAGAAGAAAAGAAAAAAATCAGCCACAGATCGATTGCTTTGCAACAATTGATTGATTTTTTGCAACAGCATTAAAGTTATTTCTAAGCACTTTTCTTAAAAAATACTACAATAGAGCTATCTCTTATTTCTCTATCTTTATAGCGTGAAATTACCCATTTTACTTATTACACCACCTTTTACGCAGTTAAACACTCCGTATCCTGCTACTCCATATCTAAAAGGTTTCTTAAACACTCAAGGCATTAAATCCAGACAAATGGATTTGGGAATTGATGTGATTTTAAAGATTTTTTGTAAAGCAGGCATTGAAAATATCTTTGAAACAGTAGTCAATAATCCTTCTCTCCAACTTTCAGAGAATAGTGAGAGAATTGCAGCTTTATCCATCTTTTATATCCAAACTATAGATGCTGTCATCCAATATTTACAAAATGGTCAACCGACATTAGCTCATCAAATTTGTAGTAGAAGTTATTTACCAGAAGCTTCAAGATTTGAACTTTTAGAAGAAATGGAATGGGCTTTCGGTTCTATGGGAATTCAAGACAAGGCAAGACATCTTTGTACTTTATACTTAGAAGACCTTTCAGATTTTATTATTGAAAATATCGATGAGAATTTTGGTTTTAGCAGATATGCAGAAAGACTTGGAAGATCTGCTCATACTTTTGATGAACTATATGAAAGTTTAAACCAAGATAACACCTATATCGACGAAGTCACTTTAGATTTATTGAAGAAATCTATTGAAGAATTTTCACCAAGAATGGTCGGATTTTCTGTACCATTTCCAGGAAATTTATATAGTGCGTTTAAATGTGCTCAATGGATAAAGAAAAATTATCCGGAAATAAAAGTCATTATGGGTGGCGGATTTCCAAATACAGAATTACGTTCTGTCACCGATGCAAGAGTTTTTGAGTTTTTCGATTGGATTACATTAGATGACGGAGAAGCTCCTATTTTACTGTTGACACAATGGCTAGATGGGAAAATAAATGATGATGAATTAAAAAGAACACTTTCACTCAACAAAGAAGAACAGGTCACTTACTTCGACAAAAGTATTTTTAAAGACTTCTCGACTTCTCAAGTAGGCATTCCAGATTATAGTGATTTGCCACTAGATAAATATCTTTCAGTCATAGAAATCGCTAATCCGATGCATCGACTTTGGAGCGATGGCAGATGGAATAAATTGACCTTAGCACATGGATGTTACTGGGGGAAATGTACTTTCTGCGATATCAATCTAGATTATATTGGACGTTACGAACCCACCACAGCAAAGCATTTATGCGATAAGATAGAAACCATGATTTCCAATACTGGAGAAACTGGTTTTCACTTTGTAGATGAAGCCGCTCCACCTTCACTACTCAAAGAATTAGCTTTAGAAATTCTCAGAAGAGAACTCACCATCACTTGGTGGGCCAATATTCGTTTTGAGAAAAACTTCACTGCTGATTTGTGTTTGCTATTAAAAACAGCCGGTTGTATTGCTGTTTCAGGTGGAATCGAAGTCGCTTCAGATAGATTGTTACAACTTATAGACAAAGGAATTACGATAGAACAAGTTTCAAAAGTGACCCATCATTTTACTCAATCAGGTATTATGGTTCATTCGTATTTGATGTATGGATTTCCAACTCAGACGGTACAAGAAACTATTGATTCATTAGAAGTAGTCCGTCAATTATTTGAAGAAGGCATTGTACATTCTGGTTTTTGGCATCAATTTGCATTAACGGCACACAGTCCTGTCGGAAAAAATCCAGAAAAGTTTGGTGTCAAAATCACTACTGCTGGAATTGGTTCTTTTGCAAATAATGATTTGGAATTTAAAGATTTGACAGGAACACAACATGACAAATTTAGTGAAGGACTTAGGAAATCATTGTTCAATTATATGCATGGAATCTGTTTTGAAAACACCTTACAGTCTTGGTTTGACTTTAAAATACCAAAAACGACACATCCTCCCTATATGATTAAGAGCTTTGTTCAGAAAAAATCTTTCAAAGAAACTCCTCCACATCATAAAGTATTTTGGTTGGGTGGGAATGTGAAAGTGTTGACACAAAAAACAGTTAGAAAAGGAAAAAAAATAGAAGAAACTTTTTTAAGAATATTTCATGTGAATGAAACCATTGACATTAAATGTACATCATCGATAGCCAATTGGTTTCAGCAATATCTACCCACTTTAAATCCTAAAGTAGCAACTAACAATACCTATAAAAAAATCAATGAGAGTTATCTTTCTTCCACTTCCGAAGAAATTGGCGTATTTATTCATTCTGCTCAAGGTCAATTATTAAAAGAAAACGGATGGATTATAGTGTAAATCCAACTATAAACTTTTTAGATTCATTAATTCTTCTACTGAATAACATTCTTAGAATAGGCGAATATTCCTAAATTCGCGTATCATGTCAAAACCTGTATTAGTTTTCAAAATTGGTACTTCATCTATCACCACTGCTGAAGGGGAAGTCGATGAGGTATTATTGACAAGTATTGCCCAACAAATTTCAGAATTACATCAAAAATTTGATATCGTAATTGTTTCATCTGGAGCAGTAGGTACAGGCAAGAAGTTCATTGAAGGATATAGTGGAAAAATTGGTGAAAGAAAAGCAGCTGCAGCTATTGGCAATCCTATTTTAGTAGGAAAATATGCTAAAGCTTTTGAAGCGCATCAAATTCCTATTGCTCAAAGCCTATGTGAAAGACATCATTTTAGCAATAGAAATCAATTCCTACAACTAAGAGATACCTATCAAGAACTTTGGAAACATGGAGTCATACCTATTGCCAATGAAAATGACGTAGTTAGTAATCTAGAACTTAAGTTTTCTGATAATGATGAATTAGCCACCTTATTAGCTATTGGTTTTGGAGCAGAATTATTACTCATTGCTACTTCTGTACCTGGAGTTTTGGATGCAAACGATGAGCTTGTTCCAAAAATTGAAAAATTCACACCGGCTATTTTAGGCTATGCTCGAAAGGATAAAACCTCTGTAGGATTAGGCGGAATGATTTCCAAATTAACTTTTGCAAGATTAGCAACTAGCTTAGGAATAAGAACAGTCATATTCGGAGCGAGAAGTGAAAACGGCATTATTCAAGCAGTAGAAGGCAATAATGGAACTATCTGTACAGCTAAAAAAGCAACTGCTAATGCACGTCAGAAGTGGCTCGCAAGTGGACGAAAAGTATATGGACGAGTGCAAGTAGATGAGGGAGCAAAAAAAGCTTTATTGAATAGGAAAAGCTTATTATCTGTAGGAGTTACTGAAGTTTTAAGAAGCTTCGAAAAAGGAGAAGTCTTTGATATTATAGATATAGATGGATGGGTTTTCGCCGTAGCATTAGCTAAAATGGATTCAGAAGAAGTCGTGGCAAAAGAAAAAAAAGCTATTGTTGCAGGAGCAGACGATATTGTATTAATATAAAAATTAAAAAAAAGATTAGGAGAAAGAAACAAATTAAGACAAAAGTCGTATATTAGTGGACAATTGTCGGAGATGAGCTATGATATTCCAAACCAAGATTACAAAGAAGTAAATGAAGCCATAGAAGCGTATGTTACAAATCTTCAACCCTCTTCTTATATTTTACCTAGTGTAAAAGTCACCTATTCTGACTTTTTTGATAATAAGATGCTCATCATTCATACCATCAGAAAAGGATTACCCTATTACATTTTTGACAAAATCAAAGATATTACTCCCTTTACAGAAGATGATTGGGCAGATTATTTGAATTTATCCAAAAAAACCCTCCAAAGACACAAAAACGAAAACGATTTCATTTTCAAGCCTATCCACTCCGAAAAAATTATTGAATTAGCAGAAGTCACTAATTACGGCAAGGAAGTATTTGATACCACTGAGCAGTTCTACACTTGGCTCAATACCCCTTCATTTGCCATAGAAAACATGAAGCCAGCAGAGCTATTGAAAGATTCTTACGGTAAAGAATTAGTCATGGCAGAGCTCAACAGAATAGATTACGGAATATTCATCTAATGAAAGTTTATAGATTATCTAGAAGAAGATTTTCTTTTGAGCTTAGTGGTAAAGGCGCATCAAAATTCGGTAATAGATGGAATTCGAAAGGGGTAGAAATAGTATATACTGCTGATAGTCGCGCTTTGGCAATGGCAGAAGTAGCTGTTCACCTTACAATAGCTACCTTACCCAAAGAATATGTCATGATGGTAATAGAAATTCCAGATGCTTTACAAATTGAAGAAATAAACATCAGCGAACTTCAAGAAGCTTGGAATAACTTTCCTGGTTTAAAAGAAACTCAGAATATTGGAGACCAATTCATAGAAAACAAAATTTCTTGTGTTTTGAAAGTTCCATCTGCAGTAGTAAAAGGAGATTTCAACTATCTCATCAATCCATATCATACCGACTTTAAAAAGATAAAAATCGAAGAAGTTGCAGACTTTCCTTTTGACAGAAGAATGTTTAAATGAAAAGCAATCATTTCTATTTAGTAAAACTTAAACATTACAATCTTGCAACAGATTATTTATCCAACATTACTTTATAAGTAGGATCTTCAATAATGTTCACCTCAATCAAGCTTTCAGCATTTTTCAATAGCTGTCTACAATCAGGACTTAAATGTCTAATGTGTACTTTTTTACCATGCTTTAAATAGCGTTCAGTTATTTTGTTTAACGCCTCAATAGCTGACATATCTACCACTCGACTTTCTTTGAAATCAATCACCACTTCATTAGGGTCATTCAGGATATCAAATTTCTCATTGAATGCTGCTGTAGAAGCAAAGAATAATGGTCCGTATATTTCATAATGTTTTACACCATTTTCATCAATATGTTTTCTTGCACGAATCCGTTTAGCATTGTCCCACGCAAAAACCAAAGCTGCAATAATTACTCCTGTTAGAACTGCTAAAGCCAAATTATGCAAAAACACTGTTACCAATGTGACGAGTATCATTACAATAATATCTGACTTAGGAAACTTAGTCAATATTCTCAAACTTGCCCATTCAAATGTTCCAATTGAAACCATAATCATCAATCCTGTTAATGCAGCCATTGGTACTTTCTCAATCAAATTACTTCCATACATTACAAAAACCAACAGCATTACAGAAGCTACAATTCCCGAAAGTCTTGCTCGCGCACCATTCGAAACGTTAATCAAACTTTGACCTATCATCGCACAGCCGCCCATTCCAGAAAATAAGCCTGATAAAATATTTGCAGATCCTTGAGCCATGGCTTCCCGATTACTATTTCCACGAGTTTCTGTCAGCTCATCAACAATATTTAAAGTCAATAAACTTTCAACCAATCCAACACCAGCAACAATGAAAGAATAAGGTAAAATAATTCTTAAAGTCTCTAATGTTAATGGAATAGAAGGAATATGAAATGGAGGAAAACCACCTTTAATAGATGAGATATCTCCAACAGTTTTGGTATCAATTTTTAGAAAATAAACTAAACCGAATACTACTAAAATAGATATGAGCGAAGCAGGCACTGCTTTAGTTAATTTTGGGAATCCCCAAATAATTAGCATAGTCAACCCGACCAATCCGAGCATTAAATACATACTAGATCCTGTGAGCCAATTACCAGAAATATCTTTAAATTGTTCGAATTGAAAAATAAATATAATAATTGCTAATCCATTTACAAATCCAAAAATCACTGGATGAGGAACCAAACGTATGAATTTCCCTAATTTCAAAAGCCCTGCTGATATTTGTATCAATCCTGCGAGAATTACAGTGGCAAAAACATATTCTACTCCGTAATCTTTCACAAGTGACACTATCACAATTGCTACAGCTCCTGTCGCACCTGAAATCATTCCTGGACGACCGCCTAGAATGGATGTTACTAATCCCATTACAAAAGCTGCATATAATCCTGTCAATGGAGACAATCCTGCAATTATAGCAAATCCTAATGCTTCTGGTACAAGAGCTAGTGCAACCGTTAAACCTGATAAAATTTCAATTTTGAAATCTATCTTTTGTTTGAAATCAAACAAATTGATCACTTTTTGCATAAGACTCTAAATATTACTTTTGAAAAAATAAAAATTGGACAACATTAATTTATTCTGAAGTCTATAATTGAAATAGAAATAACTAACAAGACAACTCTTTTAATAAAGCGTGCAAAACTATAATAAATCAATGAGTTACAAAATTCACTAGATAATCCAACAGCTTATTTTACATGGTTTTTTAAAATGGTAACAATAAGACTATCTAATGCCGTTCCCTCCGTACTGATGTGTTTATAAGACTTAATAAAATGAATTCTAAAAATCTTTATATTATAAGAAATATCCTACTTTAGTAAATGGAGAAAGAGCTAAAAAAACAGCTCAATACTTCGACCGTCATGGCAGAAATTATCAATGATAAAAAAATATTTAGCCTTCTAGAAGTTTCTAAAAGTGTTCAAAAAACTATTACCGATAGGTATAAAAGTTCATTCTGGGTAAAAGCTGAAATGAACAAACTTAACTTTTACAAACACTCTGGACATTGCTATCCTGAACTAGTAGAGAAGTCTGGCGGAAAGGTGATTGCTCAACTCAAATCAATTCTGTGGCGAGACGATTTTATTAATATCAATAATAATTTCATCAAAATTCTAAAAGAACCCCTTCGAGATGGGATTAAAATATTATTTGAAGCTAAAATAGATTTTGACCCCATTTATGGACTCTCTTTACAAATCTTAGATATTGATCCAAGTTTCACTTTAGGCGATTTAGAGAAAGAAAAACAAGACACTATTGAGCAACTCCAAAAGGAAAAACTATTTGACTTTAACAAAAGCCATAACTTACCATTATTACCAAAAAGAATTGCAATAATTTCTGTTGAGACCAGTAAAGGTTATGCTGATTTCGTTAAAGTCTTAAATGACAATCCATGGAATTACAAGTTTTTTCATTTATTATTTCCTTCATTATTACAAGGTGAAAAAGCTGTCACTGGAATTATTAAACAACTAGAACGAATTAAAAAAGTAATCCATCATTTTGATGTCGTAGCTATTATTCGTG
The DNA here is from genome assembly GCA_035515235.1 of Chitinophagales bacterium. Classification (GTDB taxonomy): domain Bacteria; phylum Bacteroidota; class Bacteroidia; order Chitinophagales; family JADIYW01; genus JAMLHH01. Next base: position 10,706 of record DATJBS010000077.1, on the reverse strand, counting down.
GTGGCGGTGGCGATGTTGGACTTTCTTGTTATAATAATTACGAGCTTTCTAAAGCTGTAGCTACATTTCCAATTCCTATTATTACTGGAATAGGTCATGCTACTAATGAGACAGTTACCGAAATGGTCGCTTTTCAAAATGCGATAACTCCTACGAAAATTGCAGAGTTTTTAATACAAAACTTTCACAACTTCTCCGTACCAGTAGGTAAAGCAAAAGATTATATTACCCAAAAAGCACAACTGATTATTCGTGAAGAAAAAACTAAAATTCAATCTGAGGCCAAACTATTTAAGTCAGTTACAGAAACTATTATTGTAATCAATAGAAATCAAATAGAGCATGCAAAAAGATTAATGGCAGAACATGCACAATTTAAGCTCAGAACAAATGCAAGTCTTGTTTATAATTTCAAAGCTCAAATTCACCAATCAACAAATTTTAGATTAAATCATCATTCATTAATTCTTCAACAATTACATGGAAGATTGTCTGCGTATTCTAATTTAAAATTACAGCAAAGCACCATAGAAATACGTAGTGCAGAGATCAATATCAAAAACTTAGACCCAATCAATATTTTAAAAAGAGGATATAGTATTACGCTTTACAAAGGCAAACCTTTAAAAGATATTTCTGATATTTCAGAAGGAGAAGTCATTGAAACAACAGTCTTCAATGGAAAAATTGTAAGTATCATAAAAAACACCACCAATGAATAAAGAAACTAATTATACAGAAGCTTTTGAAGAATTAAAACTTATAGTTTCAGAGATTGAACAAGGAGAAATTTCTGTAGACCAACTTTCAGAAAAAGTTAAAAGAGCAGCTGAACTCATTAAAATCTGCAAAGAGAAATTGACTTCCACAGAAAACGATGTGAGCAAAATCTTAAAAGAATTAGAAAGTTAAAACTTCTGATAAGACTAAATAAAAATGGCTTTCACAATCTGCAAAAGCCATATGTATGATATTTTAAAATTTCCCTAAGCAGGAATAATCAATATTTGACCTGGATAAATCAAATCTGGAGTTTTCAGCATAGGCTTATTGGCTTCAAATATTTTGTGATAAGCATTTGCATTTGCATAAAAGTGCTTAGCGATTTTAGAAAGTGTATCTCCTTTTACTACTGTATAATATTGTGAGTCACCGACCACTGGATCCAAGTTCACTTCGACTTCCTCTCCTACTGTCAATTGATCTTCCACTTCAGCAATTCCATCAATATTCCCTGCTGTTGCTACAATTTTTATTTTATCAAAAATATCTTTTGCATATCCAGAAAGATGGACTTTATCATCTTCTACTGTGACTTGCACACCCTCAGTATTCAACTGATAAGATTGAAGATGAGCAATGATTTTTTCTTGCTTCTTTTCATTTGAATCTCCTAAACCGAAAATTTTAGATCCTGCATTTTTAATGACTGAAATTAAACCCATAACAATTTTTATTTTACAATTTTAAGAATCAAGTTATATAAATTACTCCTTTAAAAATAACATTTATCAAAAAATCATTTTACATTGTGTAATATATTTTACTATAAATTTTAAGATAATGAAGAAGAGAATTTTATTTATGATGATGGTATCAAGCACAATGTTTCTAACATTTACTGCTTGTAAAACAAAAACTGCACCTACTCCACCAGCAGTAACAGTAGAGCAACCGATTGAAAATTCAGATGCTAACTCTGTTGTATTGACAGCTGCAGATATTGCTAATAATATTACTGTACCCACTTTTGAAAATCCAGACGTCACTAAGTTCTGTTTAGATTTTAAATCTTTAATGGTAGAATACGCTACTTACAAAGGATCTGGCGATGCAACCAAATCTGAGGAATTAGAGAAAAAATTCAATAATTGGGCTGGACAAGCTACTCAACTCGCAGGTAAAATAAAACCTAATGAACTCGATACTTTCAATGATTTCATCACTCAAGCTCAAGCTAAATTTAAAGTGATTGGACAAGCTCCAACATCTAATTAAATTTAATCCATACATTATAGCAGGCTGTCAAAATCGACAGCCTTTTTTAATAATATGACACAATTATTCATTTCAGAAATTGATTACTAATAAAGAAATCTAATTTCCCATCAAATATTATTAGACTTGGTTAAGCTATGTTAACCATATTCTCAAATCCAACAGATGCTTTATAAATTAGCAAGGTGAATCGAAAATTATTTATTTTCTCTTTAGTATTAATTGTTGTCGGCCTACTTGGAGTGAGTGCCGTGCAAACTTTATGGCTTAAAGCAGCCATAGAAAATAGGAAGGCAGATTTTGACCAAAGGGTTTATGAATCCATGGAAGAAATCGCTTATGGTATTGAAAACCTCAATTACCAACCTTATATAGACGAGCTCATTAAGGATATGCAATTAGACACCAATACGATGAGAGATTTTAATCAATTTCAAATCAATGACAGTATAATAGCACATCAAGAATCCTTCACTCATCCTCAAGCACAACAGAAACCTATCAATAAAGAAGAATTTGCTAAGGTTTATAAATCTCAAATTAGAGAGTTTCAAGAAATGCTCGTCAGAGAAATGATTTCACTTAGACCGATAGATGAAATTATAGACATCAAACAATTAGAACCTTTTATCCGTAAAACATTAGAGCTACATGGCATAAAAACGGATTTCCACTATGGCATCACAGAGTTTGCAGACAATAATTTTGTGTTTGTTTCTAAAGGTTCGGATTTAGGAGCTTTATATCATACTCCTTACACTACTAAGTTATTTCGTAGAAGTTATATCGATGGAAACAAATTACTCAAATTATCATTTCCCGAACAAAAGAAATTCCTAATTCACTCTTTCTTAATGCCTATCATCTCCTCCATATTGTTTATGTTGATGATTATAGTAGCATTTATTGTCAGTTTTAGAATTATTTTCCATCAGAAAAGACTGTCCGACATGAAGACAGATTTCATCAATAACATGACTCACGAGCTCAAAACTCCCATTGCGACGATCTCATTAGCAAGTGAAATGTTAAAAGACAATACTATTTCGACGAATGAAAAAAGTAGATTGAGATATGCAGGAATTATTTTTGAAGAGAACAAAAGACTTGCAAATCATGTTGAACAAGTACTACAAATTGCAAGATTAGAAAAAGGAGATTTACAACTCAATTTAGAAGAAAGAGAAATTCATGGTTTAATACGTTCCTTGGTTCATCATTTTGACTTGATTAGTGAAGATTATAATGCAGTCATTGAGCTAGACTTAAAAGCAAATCCATCTACTTTAAAAATTGATGAAATGCATTTTAATAATTCAATTAAAAATTTAATTGATAATGCTTTAAAGTATAATGACAAAAAACCTTTGATTCAAATCAGCACAAAAAATACTTTAAACGGTGTAATGATTTCTGTAAAAGATAATGGAATAGGTCTTAACAAGGACAATCAAAATAAAATCTTTGATAAATTTTACCGAGTTCAATCAGGCAATATTCACGACACAAAAGGGTTTGGCTTAGGATTAAATTATGTTAAATCAATAATTGATGCACATAATGGAACAATTAGTGTAGAAAGTAAGTTAAAAGAAGGAACAACGTTTAATATATACCTACCATATAAAAACAATTAGAATGAATGCAACTATAAATAACAAGCAAGTTTTATTAGTAGAAGATGATCCAAATTTAGGAATGCTTTTACAAGAGTATTTATCTCACAAACAATTCAATGTCGTTTTGAAGAAAAATGGCGAAGAAGGTTTATTTGCTTTCAGAAAAGGAAGTTTTGATATTGTACTCTTAGATGTGATGATGCCTAAAATGGATGGTTTCACAGTAGCAGAAGAGATTCGTAAAGACAATTCTGATGTTCCTATTATTTTCCTTACCGCTAAATCTATGAAAGAAGATAAAATCAAAGGCCTAACTATTGGAGCCGATGATTATATCACGAAACCTTTCAGTATGGAAGTGCTTGAATTAAAAATCAATGCTATTCTTCGTAGAGTGGAGAAAAAAGAAGTTCAAACAGCTTTAGATGAATACACAGCTGGGAATACATTATTGGACTACAAAAACCAAAAAATTGTTTTCAATGATCAAGTCACCAAATTGACTACTAAAGAAAATGAATTGTTAAGACTATTCTTCGAACGCAAAAATGTTATTCTTGAAAGAGAAGTTGCTTTGAAGCATGTATGGCAAGATGATAGTTATTTTACAGCAAGAAGTATGGACGTATTTATTTCTAAACTTAGAAAATACCTAAGAGATGACGAGACACTTTCTATCGTCAACGTTCACGGAACTGGTTACAAGCTTTTAGAAAATTTATAAAAAGACCTTCTACATTTTTTGAAATTGTAGATAAAGAAAATATTTAAGTTGCAACACAATTATAGCTCAAGATTCGTCTTGGGCTTTTTTTTGTACCATTACCAACTCTTTTCATTTATAATCTTGTTACTTTAGCGAAAAATTCAAGCATGATACTGACTGACAAAAGTATATTAGCAGAAATGAATACAGGCAATATCATTATAGAGCCTTTTAACTCCAAAAGTTTAGGTACAAACTCTTACGATGTACACTTGAGTAAGCATTTAGCAATTTATACAGATACGGTATTAGATGCAAAAAAACACAATCCTATCCAACATTTAGAAATCCCAGAAGAAGGTTATGTACTTCAGCCTGGCACTTTATATTTAGGTTGCACTTTAGAATACACTGAGACTCATGCTCACGTTCCATTTCTTGAAGGCAAATCCTCTATTGGAAGACTAGGTATAGATATTCACGCCACTGCCGGAAAAGGAGACGTAGGCTTTTGCAATCATTGGACTTTAGAGATTTCTTGCATGATGCCTGTGAGAGTATATGCAGGGATGCCTGTTGGTCAATTGATTTATTTTTTAGTGGAAGGTGAAATTGAAAACTTCTACAATAAGAAAGCATCTGCTAAGTATATTCAAAGGAGTCATCTTCCTCAAGAATCTATGATGTGGAAGAACTTTAAATAATTTCTAGTCCAATTTAATCACCATACTAGGTTTGTAGTGAACGATAGACTTGGTTTCAAAATACGGCTCTGAAAAGATTTCATTTATAGGAGTGATTGTTGATCGTCTTTTAAATCCCACCATTTCTTCTGTCAAGTCCCCACCTTTCAAAGCAATAATTCCTTTCGATTGAGTTTTTAGAATTTTTCTAGTCCATTCTACTAATTGAGCTAAAGGAGCCACTGCCCTAGTCACAATAAGGTTAGCTTTCACATCGAGCTGCTCTACTCTGCCCCAAACAGTTTTCACATTAGTCAGTTCCAAATCAGCAACAATAGCATCTACAACTTTGATTTTTTTGCCGATAGAATCTACCAATATAAAATGAACTTCAGGAAACATAATCGCTAATGGAATTCCCGGAAAACCACCACCTGTACCCAAATCCACCACATACCAACCACTTTTAAATTTTTGATATTTAGCGATAGACAAAGAATGCAATAAATGTCTTTCAACAAATTCATCCATATCCTTTCTAGAAATCACATTGATTTTTTCATTCCACTCTTTGTACAATTCTACTAATCTTTCGTATTGTTCTTTTTGAAGATCAGTTAAGTCAGGAAAATATTTTTCTATTATTTCTAAAGAATTCATGGTATTGGAAGATTAGTAATCGAGGAGTAAAATGTATGCAAATATCATATAAAATACGATAACAAAAAAGGCGATGAATCTTCACCGCCTTAATAATTGATAATGTATTGATTAATTCAAAATTAACTTCTTGCTATTGACTGTGCCATCTTCAAAAATGAAATGAGCAATATAGATCCCTTTTACTTGATTAGAGAAATCGAATTGCATGAAGTTGGATATTGGACCTGAAGTAGGAACCTGAATAGTTTGACCTAAAGTATTCATCCACTCTATTCTTTTTAGAGATTGGACATTCTGATCAATTCTAACTGAGACATTTCCTTTTGTAGGATTAGGATACAGCTGAATATATACATCTGAAATAGCATCCTTAACCGAAGTGACTTGAGTTCCATTAATTTTCAAATTATCTATATAGATATTATTTTCAAAATGACTAATATTTCTAATTTTCAAAAGCACATTGTCTTGCCCAGTATATTCACTCAAGTTTAAAGATTCTGTTCTCCATTGATTAATATTATTAGGTTTAAAAAAACTAGTAGATGGAGGAACAGTAATTAATTCGCCAGCATATTTACTATAAATTACATTAAATGTCTGTCCACAATCTACTGATACTAACACTTGAAGTGTATCCCAATTATTATTTGCGACATCTAACTCTGTGTACTGACAAGCTGCTAAATCAAATGTCATCGTAGCTTGATTATAATTCTTTAGATTAATAAATGGAAATATAATATCATCAAATACTCCGTATTCGTTAGAATAAAGTGAAGGATCATATTCAGCATTATTCATAAAAATTGAATATTTACCATCTGTACTTGCATTGCTAGAAGACCTACTCCAAGTAATGGCATTATCAGGATTTGAAATTACAAAACCATTTGTAGCAATATTTATAGACTCAAAGCTTTCTGTAAATGGCAATGATTTACTATCTGTACCTACTTTAACAGAAACTGATTTAGAATCATTAGAAGGATCCAAATCTTGTTCATTTGTGGCATAAACTTTATATTTTACTGTATAAGAACCATTCTCAATCGTCACTGGATTAAATACTACATTCACAACACCATTTAAATTAATAAGTCCTGTCCATGTAGCAGTTTGATAAGCAATATCATTTACTATAAAATCCACTTTAAAAGTTGTTACAGGATTCTTACCTAAAGAAACTACCTTAACTGAAGGAGTAAAAGCATTATCACATAAAAAACTAGTATTTGGAGAATTGATTTTACTAATAGCAACATCATAATCTGTAGCGTTTACATATCCTTTAGATGTCAATAAAGATGCTCGAGGACCACTCATAGTCGCAGCCATTCTTGTAGCTTGATTATTCGTAAACATTAATAATGCCGCATCATTACTATAATCCATATAGTTCATAAACATGATACCTGGATAAGAATTTGAACATTCATCTGTTTTTGGAAATCTAGGAGATCCAGACGAAGAGGTTAATTGCTTAGGTGTATCGGCAACACCATCATCTGCTCTACAGTTATCTGCATCGCCCCAAATATGTCTTAGATTAAAATAGTGTCCTAGTTCGTGTGTGGCAGTTCTCCCTAAATTAAAAGAACCTCCACCAGAAGTAGGTTTACCAACATGTCTATAGTTTAAAACTACACCATCATCAAAACGACCTGCTGAAGAAGGGAAAGTAGCATATCCTAGTAATGAACGAGAAGAAGCTGAATAATCTTTTATATCACATACCCATATATTCAAATAGCTTTTAGTATCCCAAGCATTTACCCCCAATTGTGAATTCGATTTTACATCATCTTTAATATAATCAAAAGCTGTAGACTTACTAGTTTTTACTCTATTAATACCTGTAGTTGGGTTTCCATCTGGATCTCTATTAGCCAATACAAACTTTATATTTAATTTTCCAATAGCACTTTGAAATGGACCTGGAACATTATTAATATCAGAGTTCAAAGCATTAAAATCTTGATTTAAAACTTCAATTTGTTCTAAAATTCTTTCTTCTAAAATATTTTGAGCTTCTCTAAAGTACACTACATGAAACACTATAGGGATAATCATTTCTTCTGAAAGGTCTGCTTTTAATCCAGCACGGCTTTCTGTATACTTTTGTACGAAATTCTCAATCTCTTCTTCTTTATTAATTAAAGTAGGGTCATTTTTTAATTTGATTTGATGCAAAATTTCAGCACCGCAAGTTCTCTGTGCAGAGACAAGCATGCTTTGCATCAACAAAATAAAGAGTAGAATATACCTCATTTATAAAAGTTTTAAGTAGTAAAGGTAATAAATATGATATTCATTGACACTTCATTATTTAGCAAAACACTTGAATCATTAATCACTCAATACACTCAAAAAATTTCATCTAAAATTTAGCATGAAGAATAGCTGTATATACATACACGAAATTCTTAAAAAGGTTTAAAGTATAGCAATAAAAAAAGCCACCTCTATACGAGATGGCTTCATTATTAGCTTAAAATTTATTTTATTTCTTTTCAGCTTTTGCTCCTGCACTTCTAAGCGCTCTAGGGATTTCGATAGATGCGATAGGAATATTTGGTGCGTTGATGATTTGAAAACCTTGTTCTGGTAAATCTTTAACTTTTACAGATTGTCCTAATTTCAAAGATGAAATATCTACGTCAATAACATCTTTCAATGCTTCTGGAGTAGACTTCACTTTCAATTTACGAACTTTCACTAATAATTTACCACCAATACGTACTCCTTCAGAAGAACCTACGATATTAATAGGAATTTCAGCATTCACCATAGCTCCAGGAACTAATTCGTGGAAATCCATATGAACGATTTCTTCTGTCGTTGGGTGAAAAGTAATATCTTTTAATAAACACTCAGTAGACTTACCGTCAATGTTTAATGCTATTTTGTAAAAATCGGAAGTGTAAACCAATTTTCTTACGTCGGAAATTGTAGTTGTAAAATGAACCGTGTCATTGCTTCCTCCGTAAAGAACACATGGTATGCGTCCTGCTACTCTGTCAGCTTTGCTGGCCTTTTTACCAACCTCCGTTCTAGGTGTGCCGTCAATGGTAAATTTTTTCATGGCTTTTAGCTTTTGTTTTTTTGAATAAATAATGAATTAATGGACTTGTATTCGTGAGCGTTTCTAATCGCTTTCGCAAAAAGATTAGCCACTGACAATACTTTTATTTTTGGAGACTCTTGTTTTAAAGGTATAGTATCACAAACTACTAATTCCAATAATTGAGAGTTCTCGATTCTTTCGTATGCTTTTCCAGATAATACTGGGTGAGTGATTAAAGCTCTTACACTTTTAGCACCTTTTTCCATGATTAAATTAGCCGCTGCTACTAATGTGCCGCCCGTATCGATCAAGTCATCTACTAATACCACATTCTTACCAGCAACATCACCAATTAATCTCATGGATTCGACTTCGTTGGCTTTGGTTCTATGTTTATCACAAATTGCTAAATCTCCACCAATCACATTCGCATAATATCTAGCTCTTTTAGTGCTGCCTACATCAGGTGAAGCGAAACACAAATCTTGAATATCTAACTCTTGGATATAAGGAACGAAAATAGCTGATGCATCTAAATGATCTACAGGAATATTAAAGAAGCCTTGAATTTGAGGAGCATGTAAATCCATAGTCATCACACGACTTGCGCCTGCTGCTGTCAATAAATCTGCAACAAGTTTTGCACCGATTGCTACTCTTGGTTTATCTTTTCGGTCTTGGCGCGCTAATCCGAAATATGGAACTACCGCAATAATGTATCCCGCTGAAGCTCTTTTAGCCGCATCTATTAACATTAGCAATTCCATCAAATTGTCAGAAGGAGCAAAAGTAGATTGAATAATGAACACAAAAGATCCACGGATAGACTCTTGAATAATAGGCTCAAATTCTCCGTCGCTGAACTGCAACACTTCTACATCAGTTAATGTTTCTCCATAACTTTCTGTAATCTTCTCCGCGAGATAATGCGTAGAGCGACCAGATATAATTTTTACGTCAGGGAGTACCATTCATTTTAGTTTTTAATGATGGCGCAAAGATAAAAATTAAACATTAAAGAATCAGAAGAATTTAGAACTTAATGGATTATTAAAAAGAGAAGCTATTATAATAATGCACAAATAGAATCTTTTTGATAATTTGTAGTAATGAAAACAATTTATCCTTCAAAAATAAGCTGGTGGCTAGCAGTCTTGATTAGCATAGTAGTTATTTTTTCAGCACATACATTGTACACTCAAGAAGCTAATTATCTTGAATACCTTCCACTGTTAGCAGTAGCTATTTTTGTATTTTATGCTTTCTCTAGCACTAATTATACTATAGAGGATAATATATTAACTGTAAAAAGTACTTTTCTAATCAATAGAAAAATTGATATCCTGACCATTACTCAAATCAGTGAAAGCAACAATCCTCTGAGTGCTCCTGCAGCCTCTCTCGATCGATTAAAAATTGTTTACGACAATGGGAAATGGACTTTGATTTCTCCAAAAGACAAAGAAGTATTTCTGCAACATGTCAAAACTATCCAACCCAAAATTATTGTAAAGAGGAAATAAGAAAGGCGCAGATGATATAATCATTTTAAAGCGTGAAGTCCTTAAGTCTTCAAATCCATATAACAGACAAAACATTAGGGAACTATTTTGGGCAGCATTTCCGGCTTTCACTTCATCTTCCCTGTAGATACCTAGCATGCTACGTATCTACAGGGTGATATTCCGCTCTATCCGGGCTGCGGCAGAGCTATAAAGAAACAACTTAAAATTACTTGTTTTTCAAAAATAAGAAAGGCGCAGATCTCTCCACGCCCTTCCTAACTATATTTTTATTTTAAAATTCTATTAGGTAATTTTTAGCCGTCTTGATGTCATTCCCTGACATAGCTTGACTGTTTTAAAACTCAAAAAGAGATGAATAAAACAGGAAAGCGCATTAATCGACTCAGGAGATTTTCTGAAGATTTTAAGCTAAAATTAGTGAAAGAATATGAGCAGGGATTTCGG
>DATJBS010000076.1:0-71475 GCA_035515235.1 Chitinophagales bacterium | reverse complement strand
TATTTTTATTCATATAGCTTTATGTTTTCATTTATAAAGTAACAATTTCTCTCAAAAAACAATGACTTCTTATCTCTTTAAGACAAAAGTTTCATACTATATACTTGAAATTATGGAAACTAGCATATTAAAAAACAGAATTCTCAAGTTTGTGGAAAATGCAGATAAAAGAGTCTTGTCTATTGTAAACGGTGTTTTTGAAAATTACTACAATAAAGATATTGTTGCTTTCATCCTGATGGAAAACCAATGACAAGAATAGAGTATAAAGAAGCTCGTACAGTGGCGGAAAAGCAGATTGCAGAAGGTAATATCGACGTAGAAGATTGGAATAAAAATGACTAAAAAAGTCAGAAGAATTGTATGGACTCGACAAGCAAGAGAATCAGTTTCTGCTATTTTATTATATCGCTATTCAGAAGCTCCAGCAGCATTTGAAATAGTTAAAAATGATATGAAAAATACATCTAAAAATATTTAATTCCCTGAGCAATATCAAAAAGATGACATATTTCCAGAATATAGAAGAATAATTGTAAGAGATTATAAAATTCTTTATAAGGAAAAATAAGAGATAATTTATATACTCAACGTGATTTGCACAAAATCTAATTCAAAATAATTAATATCTGGGCTCTAGATTTATTTGAAAAATGTTCTTTAATCTTAAAATTTCAAATGCTTCACAGTAAGCTTATCATATTGAATTTGATGCAAAGATGAAATACCAATTTTGAGATGCTGCTCTACAAAATCACTAGACACTTTAGTATCACTCAATTCCGTTTTTACACCTTCAGGTATCATAGGTTGATCTGAAACTAATAATAAAGCTCCTGTAGGTATCTCATTATGAAAACCAACTGTAAAAATTGTAGCGGTTTCCATATCGATCGCCATCACTCTTACCATTCTCAAATATTCTTTGAAATTATCATCATGCTCCCACACTCTCCTGTTGGTAGTATAAACAGTGCCTGTCCAATAATCTAAACCATAATCTCTGATAGTAGTAGAAATAGCTTTTTGCAATGCAAAAGAAGGTAGTGCTGGGACTTCATGAGGAAAATAATCATTAGAAGTTCCTTCTCCTCTGATAGCCGCTATGGGCAAAACGAAATCGCCAATTTCATTTTTTCTTTTAAGACCTCCACATTTTCCTAAAAACAAAACTGCTTTGGGTTTTATTGCAGAAAGTAAATCCATCATAGTCGCTGCTACCGGACTTCCCATTCCAAAATTAATAATGGTAATTCCATCAGCAGTCGCACTTCTCATAGGTCTCCCCTCTCCTTGGACTTCTACTTTATTCCATTCAGCAAACATATCTACATACATTTGGAAATTGGTCAATAATATATATTCTCCAAAATCTTCTAATGCCACCCCTGTATATCTTGGCAACCAATTATCAACTATCTCTTCTTTGGTTTTCATTTCACCTCCTAAATAATTTATATTAAAGCAATATCACTTACTAGTATTCCATCTTCATCTGAATATACATAAGCATTAGGATAGAAAGTAACATTTGCAAAATTTATTATTTCATTGAGTAAGCCCGTCTTGCGTTTAACTGTTTTTGTGGGATTAGTGTTTAGAGCTTTTATTCCAATTTCCATATTGTTAATTTCTACACTATCTCTTATACAACCAAAAACAATAATACCTGCCCATTCATTTTTGACAGCTGCCGCAGCAATCAAATCTCCAACTAAAGCACATCTTAAAGAACCTCCACCATCAATCACTAATACTTTTCCTTGACCATTTTCGTTTCGCAAAGTATCTCCCACCAAAGTATTGTCTTCGTGACATTTAAGCGTTACTATTTGACCGTAAAATTTACTTTTTGCACCATAAGATTGAAAAAGTGGCAAGCATACATTTACTTTCCCTTCGTTAGCATCATATAAATCTGCTGTTTGAAAACTCATTGATAAAATTTTTTATTGGTCAATAATACTTACGAATATAAAAGAATTCAAGTACTCAAATACAATAATATAATCATTGATGATAAATCAGATGAAAATAAAGAGACTTTACTGTTTAATATTTGAGCCAGAAATATTTAAAATGAAGTTTATTGCTTAACGAATTTTTTATAATGAATTTCATCTTTCCCTAAAAGCTTCATTAAATATGCTCCTTTTTTTAAGTAGGATACATCTAATTGTAAACTGTTATCAATATCATTTACTGGCCAACTTTCAGAATATTTTCCATTGACATCATAGATATCTATCTGAAATATTTTCAATGAGATATTCCACTCTATATTCAAAAGGTCTGTAGAAGGATTCGGAAATAAATTAATGGTTTTACTGTCTTTAAAATTCAAAACACCATCTTCAACAATATGACTATTAATCCATTGAGAAGCATCCAGCTCATGCAGAGCAGCATTTATCTTCATAAATTTATTAGCTATCGCTTCATTTGTCAAATACAACTTTTGTAAATTATTAAATGCAACTCCTTCCACCTGATGAAATGGGAGATTCAAATTAATTTTACGTTGATTTCCTTCAGACATTTTTGGAGTATTAAAGTCCCAAAGTAAATAAACAAAGGGCTGCAAAAGCTTATTGTATCCACAAAGAATGATGGCATTTTCTTCTTGCGAATAATCTGCACCTGTCACTAATCCGTTGATAGACAATGTACTGACCACTGAAGCCGTATATTGCTCAAATGATTTGGGTAAAGCATAGACTCGTGATTTTAAATTTTTCCAATTTTTAGAAAAAATGTATAAGCTATCTCCTAAAGCAACAATAGCTTCTGCATCAAAATCATTATTTTCTGGCTGACTTGAAAAGTCTGTTTGATCCAAATAATTAAAATACATCACTGTCGCAAAAGCGGTATCATTCATCAATTCTGATAAAGGAAGTTTTACTATACTTAAATCTTTTCTATTTCCACTGTTATTTCCTATATCGCCGATGTACACATAATCGTCATCCAAGGTAATATCTTCCCAATCTACTGTCGGTACATTTGCAATCACAACTCTATGAATCACCTCTCCTGAATTCATATCTATTGCATATAAAATAGCATCATCTCCACTGTCATTATGCGTCCATAAATTTCCTTCATGATAGAAAATTCCGGATGTTTCTGAAATTTCAGAAGTAAGTTGAGTGAGTAAAATAGGCTCAGTATAAGTCTCTTTGTATTTACAGGAACCGTCATTGAGCGTCGCTACTGCATTATAATTCGTTGCTTTTGAATCTGTGCATCCTACAGTAATAGCACTCAAAGAAAATATATTCAATGATAAAAATGCAAGAGCAATTACAAAGAATTTAATATTTAAACACATGACTTTAAGTTAATTTCAAAGTAAAAATACTGCTAATACAATATAAAACAATGGTCTTTAAAATAAAATAGGCACTTCTTGTAAAAATTCATATTCACCACTTTCCAAATTCACTTTTACTACAAAATGTTGTTTGCCATTGGTGATAATTAAAAATGGGACTTTTAATGTCAAATTGTACATCGTCGCTTGCTCCATCGTTTTTTGAGTCAGCGGAACTTCTGGTTGCTTACATTCTATCAGAACAATAGGAACAAACTCTTTATCATACACCACGATATCAAATCTTCTATTTTTACCGGAAACTTTGATTTGTTTTTCAACAGCAATATAAGTGATAGGATAATTTTTGTGTTCTACCAAATAAGCTAAAATATTTTGGCGAACTTCTTCTTCCGGTGTAAGAACAATATATTTTTTTCTTATCGGATCAAAAATCAGCTTTTTATTATCAATTATCTTAGTTTTGAAGAAAGTAGTACTCATTCACAATAAAAATAATTGAAATAGTTATTGAATCAAAATGAGTCCAATTTTAAAAATCTTACAAACAAGGATATGAACTGGATTATAAAAATATTATTTAGAGTTGCCGCTATACTTTTGATCAGCTATTTGACCAATATTATTGATTTCATTGGCTCTACTCCACAAGAGAAATTTTATACAGCTACTATTTTTGCAGTAGTATTGAGTTTGTTAAATACTTTCCTCAAACCCATTCTATCTCTATTTGCATTACCGATTACATTTTTGACTTTAGGATTATTCCAATTAGTCATAAATACTGTAATAGTTTTACTGACAGTGAGAATTGTCGCAGGGATTGAAATTGATGGCTTTATCAACGCTTTACTATTCTCTATCCTTTTCTCCGTAATTAGTTGGGCAATAGAACAAGTCGTTACTGACAAAAGGTAAGTTTTTACTTTCAATACAAGACAACTTGTCATACGCTTTGTTATGACAGTGACTTTATTTCAGGAGATTTTAATTTTTTGAATGAAAATCTGATGCGGTATATTAATTGACATTTCATACTAAAACCATTAAATTATAAGTATGAATCCGAATCAATTTACCATAAAATCACAAGAGGCCATAGCTGCAGCTCAGCAATTAGCATTTGACAAAAAGAATCCTTCGATGGACACTTGTCATCTGTTGCAGTCTATTTTGGAGGTGGATAAAGATTATATTCCTTATTTATTCAACCAATTCAATATTGATCCTCAAATCATCAAACAGAGAGTTCAAGAAATCATTGAAAAACTTCCAACATTAGGAAATGACGACGTAAAATATCCTTCTCAAAATCTTTCACAAGTATTCATGAAAGCGAATAGTTTGATGAAAGAAATGCAAGATGAATACGTCTCTTTAGAACATCTTTTACTCGCATTATTGACAATCAATGATGACACTAGTAAGCTTTTAAAGAGTGTAGGATTAGATGAAAAGAAATTAAAGGAAACTATTGTTAAACTTCGAAAAGGCAATAAAGTGCAATCTAGCAGCTCAGAACTCACCTTCAATTCTTTAGATAAATATGCAAAAAATCTAAACGAATTAGCTAAAAATAATAAACTTGACCCTGTTATTGGTCGAGATGAAGAAATCCGAAGAGTATTACATATTCTTTCTAGAAGGACGAAAAATAATCCGATTTTAGTGGGAGAACCTGGTACAGGTAAAACGGCAATCGCCGAAGGAATCGCACAAAGAATCGCCATTGGAGACGTGCCTGAGAATTTAAAATCTAAGATTATTTATTCTTTGGATATGGGTTCATTGATTGCCGGAGCGAAATACAAAGGAGAATTTGAAGAGCGATTAAAAGCTGTTATCAAAGAAGTGACGGATTCTGAAGGTCAAATCATTTTATTCATAGACGAAATCCACACGCTTGTTGGAGCTGGAGGTGGAGGAGACAGTGCGATGGATGCTGCCAATATTTTGAAACCTGCACTAGCACGTGGAGAATTAAGAGCTGTAGGAGCAACTACACTGAATGAATATCAAAAGTATTTTGAAAAAGACAAAGCTCTTGAGAGAAGATTCCAAAAGGTAATGGTCTTAGAGCCTAGCAAAGAAGATACGATTTCAATACTTAGAGGATTAAAAGAGAGATACGAAACTCATCATAAAGTCATTATAAAAGATGAAGCCATAATAGCTGCAGTTGATTTATCTATTCGATATATCACGGATCGTTTTTTACCAGATAAAGCAATTGACTTAATCGACGAAGCCGCAGCAAAATTAAGGCTAGAGATAGATTCTGTACCTGAAGAAATTGATGAGCTTGAAAGAAAAATAAGACAGTTAGAGATCGAACGCGAAGCCATTAAAAGAGAAAATGATCACGTCAAATTAGAGGATCTATCTAGACAGATTGCGGACTTAAATGAAACCAACTCTGCTTTAAGATCTAAATGGGAAGGAGAGAAAAATGTATTAGACAATATTCAGAAACAAAAACTAGCCATAGAAAACTATAGACTTCAAGCAGAACAAGCAGAAAGAAATGGAGATTATGGAAAAGTAGCTGAATTAAGATACGGTAAAATTCAAGAAGCAGAAGAAGCTTTAAAACAAAGTGAACATCAACTCGAAGAAATAAAAAGTGGCGATAGTTTACTTAAAGAAGAAGTTGGAGCTGATGATATTGCTGATGTAATTTCTAAATGGACAAGTATCCCTGTGACTAAAATGCTACAATCCGAAAGAAAAAAACTATTGGATTTAGAAGAGTTTTTGCATGAGAGAGTTGTCGGGCAGGTGGAAGCTATCCAAGCAGTTTCTGATGCTATCCGTAGAAGTAGAGCAGGATTGAGTGATCCGAAGAAACCAATAGGTTCGTTTATTTTTATCGGTACTACGGGTGTTGGGAAAACTGAATTAGCCAAAGCTTTAGCTGAATTGATGTTTGACGACGAGAAAGCAATGGTCAGAATAGATATGTCAGAATACATGGAGAAACATTCCGTCTCAAGATTGATAGGAGCTCCTCCAGGATATGTAGGATATGATGAAGGCGGACAATTAACAGAAGCTGTCAGAAGAAGACCCTACTCTGTAGTATTATTAGATGAAGTGGAAAAAGCTCATCCAGATGTATTCAATATCTTATTGCAAGTATTAGAAGATGGTAGATTGACGGACAATAAAGGTCGTGTGGTAGATTTTAAAAATACACTCATTATCATGACTTCAAATATTGGCTCTCACTTAATACAAGAGACTTTCAAAGATATTCAATCTGAAAATGATTTATTCTCTGCTACTGAGACTGCTAAAATTCTAGTTTTCGAAGAATTGAAAAAAGCGATGAGACCTGAGTTCTTGAATAGAATTGATGAAATTATCATGTTCAAACCTCTGATAGAATCTGAAATCACTCAAATCGTCCGTTTACAATTGAAAGAATTGCAAAAAACTTTAAAAACAATGGATGTTCAACTAGAGTTTTCTAATGAAGCCGTTGAGTGGTTTGGCCATGAAGGTTACGATCCACAGTTTGGAGCTAGACCTTTAAAAAGACTCATCAATAGAGAAATTATCAACGAGTTATCTAAAATGATTATTGGAGATAAAATTCAAAAAGATGTTCCAATTGTTTGTGACGTTATGGATGGGAAAGTCATCTTTAGAAACAAAATAGATATTGATTAAAAATTCACTCCAATAATAATACTTTAACCCTCAGAGTTCAATTCCTGAGGGTTTTTTATTGTTTATAATTCTTAAAAATCGTGAATACCTGCTCATCAAATCCACAAAAAAATCATAGCTGAAGAATTTTTAATAATTTAGGTTCAACTTTTGCATTAACCATATACATGAAGTGGTACATCTTTATATTATTTACAGTAATCAACGTAAAAACTTACGGTCAGGACAGCTCTTTTCCCTCTATTAAAATCCCTAATATAGAATTGACAGATACTATTTTTATGGGTTATACATTAGAGCCAGTGGATGTGTATGCTATTCCAATTCCTAAAAACTTAGGCTTAACTTCTAGAGATAAATTATACTTAAAGAAGGTTTATCCTTATGCACTTAGGATATCACATTTAGTTGACCAATTAGATCGGGAGCTTGGGATGCTTGAAAAAAACAGAAAAAAGAAGAAGTATATCAACGAGATGGAAAACATGCTTAAAAAACAATTTACCGAAGACGTGAAAGATTTAACAAGAATTCAAGGGCAAATGCTCACTAAATTGATTTATCGCGAAACAAATCGTACTGCTTTTGACTTAATAAAGGGATATAAAAATGGTCTTTCTGCAGGGTTCTGGAATTTCTTAGGCAAA
The DNA here is from genome assembly GCA_035515235.1 of Chitinophagales bacterium. Classification (GTDB taxonomy): domain Bacteria; phylum Bacteroidota; class Bacteroidia; order Chitinophagales; family JADIYW01; genus JAMLHH01. The sequence goes on along the minus strand of DATJBS010000076.1, from coordinate 63,819 downwards.
TTTTATAACCAAGATTTGAAAAGAGAATATGCACCTGAAGGAGAAGACCAAGAAATAGAAAGATACGTGAGATATCTCGATATGATTTATCAACGAGACGGCATAAAAGAAGAAATACAAAATGAAGAATTCATTCCACCAGTACAAGATAAAAAACGCAAAAGGCGCAGAAATTGATCTCGCAGCATATAAAGGCAAAGTCGTTTTAGTAGTCAATACAGCAAGCAAATGTGGATTTACGCCACAATTTGAAGGACTAGAAGATCTCTATAAAGAATACAAAGATAAAGGTCTAGAAATCATCGGAATGCCTTCTAATGAATTTGCAGGTCAAGAACCCAATAGCGATGAAGGTGCACAAGAATTTTGTCAAATTAATTACGGAGTATCTTTTCCTATCACAGAAAAAATTCATGTCAAAAAAGGTCCTGAACAACACGACGTTTTTAAATTTCTGACAGATAAAAAACTCAACGGTAACGTCAACATCGCTCCTCTTTGGAATTTCCAGAAATACTTAATCGATAAAGATGGTCAAGTAGTCGATTATTTTTTGACCATTACAAAACCGAATTCTCCAAAAGTTAAAAAGGCCATCCAAAAATTATTATAAATATGAAAGTTGATATTTTAGCTTTAGGTGCGCATCCAGATGACGTAGAAATTTCTTGTTCGGCTACACTTTTAAAACATATCTCTTTAGGTAAAAAAGTAGCAGTTGTAGATCTGACACAAGGAGAATTAGGAACTAGAGGCAGTGCAGAAGAGCGACTGATAGAAGCTGCTAACTCAGCTAAGTTGATGGGATTGGTGGATAGAGTTAATCTTGGTTTTAGAGACGGATTTTTTACACATGACGAAACTCATCTTTTAGCCATCGTACGAATGATTAGAAAATATCAGCCTGAAATCGTTTTGGCAAATTCAGTTTCTGACAGACATCCTGATCATGGCAAAGCTGGAAAATTAATTGCAGATGCGTGCTTTTTATCAGGTTTAAAAAAAATCGAAACATCGTTAGACAGTCAAGTTCAAACACATTGGAGACCTAAGTCCGTATATCATTATATCCAGGATTATTATTTAAAACCAGATTTTGTAATAGACGTAAGTGGGTTTGAACAGAAAAAAATAGAAGCTATCAAGACTTTTAAAACACAATTTTTTGACCCTGCTTCTACTGACCCTAAAACTCCGATTTCAGGAGAAGATTTTTTTGATTTCCTATTAGGGAGAATGAAAGATTTTGGAAGACCTATTGGTGCAGAATACGCTGAAGGATTTACGACTTCTAGACATATTGGTATTCGTCAATTTGACGATTTGATGTAGAAAGCATTCAGACCATAGACAACAGACCACCTTTTGAGTCGATGGTATTACACTAAACAGATGATGAATTTTGTTTCAAATCATTATGTTTTTTTGATAAGTTCCAATTTCTTGACTTATCTCTTTTGTCTAAAACATTCTAAAGAAAAATAGAATTATGAAAAAAATTACCAATCGAGTAGTTTGGATTATTGCTCTGTTTATTTTCTTAAACAGTTGTACATCTATCAAAAAAGAAAATGATTGGACGAAAGAGAATTTAAAAGAAATGGTGAAAGCTATTCATGAATTTTCATATCAATCAGCAGACAAACTCGCCACTTCAGAAAAAGAGAAACGTCAACCTAGTATTGCATTTCAAACAAAATTTAATAGAAGCGGTAATATTACTGAAATTATCCATTTTTCATATGGAATTATACATTCCAAATCTCTAATCAAATATGATGATATCGAAAATAAAATAGAAGAAAATTATTACAATTCTATCGGTCAATTAAAAACACAATGGACTTTTCTACACGATGACATTGGAAATATAATAGAGAGCAATAGATACAATTCTGACAGAAAACTAGAACTGAAACAAACTTACGACTACGATGATTTTGGAAATAATACTGAACTTAAAATCTATAATTCTGATGGTGATTTAATAGAATCTCGTACTTATAGATATGATAACAGTAGAAATAAAATAGAAGAGTTTCATTATCATTCCAAAGGAGATATACTTTCGAAATCAAATTATAAATATGATGACGACCATAATATAATAGAAGAAAGCGAAGAGAGTAACAAAGAGATCATCAACTTAAAGTGGACTTATGAATATGATTTAAAAGGTAATTGGATAAAAAGAACTCTTTTAAAAAATGGATATTCTGAGAAAATCACCGAAAGAAGTTATCAATATTATAAATAAACATTGAAATCAAACTTTAGGAAATTCCTATTTCACTCCCAGTTACTTTTCAATAAAATTTAAAGTTTGTTGCATCAATAACTGAATCTGATCCATATCAGCAGTTTCATCTAATGGATGCTTCCCGCCAAAATTATGGTGAGCATTTTCCATAATGAAAAGTTCAGAATTCGGTTGTATTTCATGAAATTGATAAGCCACATCTACTGGAATCGTAGGATCATCCGCACCGTGAATAATCAACCACGGAATTGATATTTGAGTAGCAGCTTTTTGAACATCTAATTTATCTTGATTCAATAAAACATCTTCATATAAATCATACTTCATCGGCATTTCTTGCTGAGTTCGAGAATTAAAAGTACTGATTACACCTTTTGTTTTCCATTCTTCCAATAAGTCTTCATTTTGACCAAAGAAAGAACCAAACGAGCCTACTGCAGCCCATGTAATCAATTTTTGAACTCTCGCATCTTGTGAAGCTTTCAAAATCGCTACACCTCCACCTCTGCTATGTCCGATTAATGTCACCTGACTTCCATTGACTCCATTCTCTTTTAGAAAAGCTGAATTTTCAATTTCATTTAAGACAAATCCAATATCTTCTACTTCTCTAGAATAAGTGTTTTCAGAGAACAACTTCATTTTTACAAATTGATCAGGAGCATACTCTGCAGTACCATTATGAGAAAAGTTAAACATCACTACAGGATGTCCATTTTCAGCAATTTGCATAGCGACCAAAGGGAAATGGCCCCAATTCATAAATCCTTTAAAACCATGCATAATGACTACTGGAGTAGTAGATTTCAAAGCATCAGGAATCAAATATTTAATTAATATCTTTTCCCCTCCACTACCTTTGATAATGGTCATTGTCGTTTGAGTAATCATCTAGAACAAGCGTTTTTTAATTCTTTTAAAGCTTCAACTTTTCCTAGTTTGGAAGACTTTTCAAAATCCAAACAAGCATTTACTACATCACCTAATAACTTTCTACTGACACCCCGATAGTATAAAGCATTAGCATTTTCAGGTTCTCTCAACAATACACTCGTGAAATCTGCAACAGCTTCTCTGTATTTTCCCAATTTAAAATTCACCATACCTCTACCTTGATATGCTTTGATATAAGTCGGCTTGATCATTATTGCTAAATCAAAATCACTCAAAGCGCCAAGTGGATCGTTCAATTCTGTTTTAGTATACGCTCTTCCTTCATATAGTAAATACTGTCCTGGATCAACTTCCATACCTCGACTGTATTCTATATTTGCTCCTAAAAAATCTTTGGCTGCATACTTAGTCAAACCCAGACAATACAACAGTTTCCAATCATCAGAGTTAAGCAAAACCGCTCTTTCTGCATGTTTTACAGACGCTTTATGATCTCCCAAATCCATCAAAATAAATGCTTGCAATTGATGATATTCGTACCGATTAGGCTGTTTTTTAATTGCTTTTTTCATCAAACTAGATGCATAATCTAGGTTGCCTTTTTGATATTGGTAGTTGGCATCAGTAAAATATCTATTCGCACTATTTTCATCAGCAATATCATAGGGTAAGGAGAAAAAGATTTCTTGATCATTTGCCAATACTGTATCTGAATGAATATCATTTAAATACTGAGTTTGGGCGTTCAAACTGAGAACAGATCCAAATATGCAAAAGATTACAAATGCTCTAAACATTCCATTTTTTTTTAAAATTACTGATTTTGAAATTATTACTTGTTGAAACTCTGTCAGAATATAAATTAAAGCCTTAAAATTATTTTGGATGTGATGATATCAATTATAATTGAATAATTAATATCTATTCTTCAGTTTTACATAAAATATTACTTCAAATCTACCACAGTCACTCCGTCTCCTCCAAATTCTGGAGATTCAAATTCAAAATGAAGTACTGAAGGTTGTGTTTTCAAACTAAAATGTACTGCTTGACGAATTGCACCCGTTCCTCTACCGTGTATCACTCGCACTCTATGATGACCATACATCATAGAATTATCCAAGAAATTATCTAACGCAGTTAATGCTTCATCTTTCATTTTACCTCTCAAGTCTAGATTAGTATCAAACGCAGCTTTTTCTGACATTTTCTGTGCAGTATTCAAAACTACCTGATGTTTGGTCGCAGTTTTTATTGCTGCTAATTGCAATTTATCCATATTCACTAATGACGATAGATTACCAAATGAAACGACCGCTTTATTTTTTCTTATTTCAATAATTTCACCTACCTGAGCTCCTTCATTTAATTTGACCAAACTTCCCACTTCCATTTTTCCTGAAATAGGTTCAATTATATCTTTGGATTCTACTGAAGGAGTAGGTTCTTTTTCAAACTCTACTCTTTTTTGATCGATGAACTTTCTCGTTTCCAAAAACTTAGCCTTGTCTTGCTTATCTTCTTTGAAATCTCGCATTAATTTTTCTAACTCTCGATTAGAAGCATTGAACTCTTCCAACGCTTTGTCCTTGAAAGATTTCATGAGCAATTTTTTCTCTTTTTCTATATCTTTTTTGAGTTGCTCATAAGTTTTTTGTAAAATTTCCACTTGCTTTTCTCTGAGCTGTAAAGCTTTACGGATACCTTTTACATATTGTTTTTCATGTTGAATTTCTGTAAGCGATAATTCCATCTCTTTATTCTGCTCACCGATTTTAGCTTTAGCAGATTTGATAATCGCTGGACTTAAACCACTTTTAGCTGCAATTTCAAACGTAAAAGAACTACCCGGACTTCCTATATTCAATTGATAAATAGGCTCTAAGTGTTGTTGATCAAAACTCATCGCGCCATTTTGGACACCTTCTGTACGTGCACCCCATGCTTTTAGATTTGCATAGTGAGTCGTCACAACTGCGTAAACACCAATTGATAGTAATTCATCCATTACAGATTCTGCCATTGCTCCACCCAAGATGGGATCTGTTCCATGACCTAATTCATCCAATAAAACTAGAGTTTTAGTATTTGAATTTTCTGTAAAATGCTTCATGTTTCTCAAATGAGAACTATAAGTACTTAGGTCATTTTCTACAGATTGAGCATCGCCGATATCTACAAAAAGCTTTTCATAGACTACTAATTTCGAACCTTCATTAGCGGGAATCATCATACCAAATTGAAACATTAATTGTATCAATCCAGCTGATTTTAACACTATAGATTTACCTCCAGCATTAGGACCAGAAATCAAAAGAATTTTCTCGTTCGCTTCTAAAATAAGGTTGTTCTCTACGACTTTTCTTTTTTGCTTTTTATAATTGAGATATAATAATGGATGTCGGAAATGAAACAATTGATAGTTACCATCTTTACTAATCAATGGTGCAGAAGCGTTCATTTCTATAGCTAAAAAAGATTTTGCTCTTGTAGCATCAAAAACTGCTAGAATTTCTAAATATTTTTTGAAATGCTTTAAATATGGACTGATATATTCTGTAAGAAGACGCAATATTTTTTCAATCTCTCTACGCTCCTCTCTTTGATAAGAAGTTAATTCATTGTTCAATAAAACAGTTTCCTGAGGCTCAATAAAAGCAATTGTTCCACTTGCAGAATCATCGTGATAAATTCCAGGAACACTTCTTTTAAATTCGGCTTTGACAGCTAATACTTTTCTTCCATTTCTTACTCCTTCATCTTGATCAGATAAATATCCAAGAGTTCTATATTTTCTTACAATTTTTGCGAAAATAGAAAGTTGCTCTCGCTCGACTTCCAACATTTTACGACGAATAATCCCTAATTCAGGAGATGCAGATTCTTTGACAATTTCTAATTCTTTGTCAATCACTCTATCAATCTCTTTCATTAAAGCTTTATCCCAATAAATTTCCTTGATTAATGATTCTAAAGCAGGATAAACGCCTTCTCTTTTTTTAGAAGAAAAGAAGCTTAAAATATCATGAAAAGTGCTTAAAAACTTAGCAACTTTTACAAACTCGAATTCTGCTAAAGCAGCTCCTTGAATGGAGATCTTATTTAAAAATGGTAAAACATCAAATCCGCTTTCTGGAAAATTGGGCTCGTTGAGAATAATATCTTTCATTTCTACAACTTGCTGAACGGCTTTCTCAATCCACTCAGAATCATAGCTAAATGTTTGTTGCTGAATATTCTCTACTCCTAAGGATCCTCTGCACAAGTTTTCCAACTTTTCTATTATCGTAGGAAAGTCTAATTTCTTTAAGACATCATCCGGAAAAGTTTTTAATTCCATCTCATTTTTCATCGACTGCAAAATTACTTCATTCTTCTCATTATAAATGAACTCAATCTTATTAAACTTATCAAATTGAGTATGCATTTATGGTCTATTATTAATAGTTTACAAACTTAATAATGATAAATTGTTTCACTATTATCCAATAACCATCTAAATATCACTTATGAATGCAATAATAAATACAGCTATACCTACTAACGAGCCTATATTAAATTATGCATCAGGTAGTGCAGAAAGAATAGAACTATTAAATTCTTTAAAGCAACTTAAAAGTGAATACAAGGATATTCCAATGATTATTAATGGTTTGCAAATCACAACTGATGATATTGTGGAGATTTCACCACCTTATGATTTCAATACAAAGATTGGACATTATCATTATGCTTCGGAGGAAGAGATAGAATTTGCGATTAATTCTGCGCTTGAAGCTGCTCCAAAATGGGCAAATGCACACATGCACACAAGAGCGAATATATTTCTAAAAGCTGCCGATTTACTTGCGACTAAATACAGAGCAAAAATCAATGCAGCCACTATGCTTGCACAATCTAAAAATGCTTATCAAGCAGAAATCGATGCAGCTTGCGAACTGATAGATTTTTTGAGATTCAATGTGTATTACATGTATCACATCTACGCTCAACAACCTATCTCTGCGGCCGGACAAAGAAATACATTAGATTATAGACCATTAGAAGGGTTTGTATTGGCAATTACTCCATTTAATTTTACAGCAATCGCAGGTAATTTACCTTCTGCTCCAGCATTAATGGGTAATACCGTGGTGTGGAAACCATCAGGCGCTCAAATCTATTCAGCAGCAGTTATTATGGAAGTTTTCATGGAAGCAGGATTGCCAGCAGGCGTCATTAATATGGTATTTTGTGATGGACCAGAATTATCGGAGATTGCTTTAAAGCATCCTGATTTTGCAGGTTTACATTTTACAGGCTCGACTAAAACCTTTAACTATTTCTGGAAAACCATCGGTGAAAATATAGATAGATATAAAACCTATCCTAGAATCGTAGGCGAAACTGGCGGGAAAGATTTCGTAGTTGCACATCAAACTGCTGATGCAAAAGTAGTAGCGACAGCATTAGTGAGAGGTGCGTTTGAATATCAAGGTCAAAAATGTTCAGCTGCATCTAGAGCATATATTTCACATAAAATTTGGGATGAAGTTTTTATAGAAATGCAAGTCATGTTGGGAGAAATCAAAGTAGGAAGTCCTGAAAACTTTGAGAATTTCGTCAACGCTGTTATTGACGAAAGAGCTTTTGACAAAATCACAGACTATATAGAAAAAGCAAGAAACCTTACTGAAAATCAAATTATTGCCGGTGGAACTTATGATAAAACTATTGGTTATTTTATTGACCCAACAGTTATTTTGACCTCTAATCCTACTTCTTTGACTATGGTCGAAGAGATATTTGGACCAGTTTTGACGATTTATGTTTTTGAGGACAATCAATTTGAAAGCACTATGGAATTAGTCAATGAAACTTCTCCTTATGCATTAACGGGAGCGATTATCGCCAATGATATGGAAGCAATACAAATGGCCAATAAAGTTTTAAGAAATGCTGCTGGGAACTTTTATATCAATGACAAACCTACAGGAGCAGTTGTAGGTCAACAACCTTTCGGTGGTGCTAGAAAGTCTGGTACAAATGATAAAGCTGGTTCTTATTTGAATCTTTTGAGATGGGTTTCTCCGAGAAATATCAAAGAGAATTTCTTATCTCCTACGGATTATAAATATCTATTTTTGGAGAGGTAGAGAAGTTTGTCGTTATTGCGAAGAGCGAAGCAATCTATGTTAAGGTCCACAGTCGACCGTATTAAAAATTTTACCATTGACCCAAGTCCAATGTCGTTAAGTTAAGCAGTATTGTCATCATGTAAGGATCTCATTCAAAGTCGTCTTTGCGAGGAACGAAGCAATCTATGTAAAAGTCCACAGTCAAAAGTCCACAGTCGACCGTATTAAAAATATACTATTGACTCAAGACCAATGTCGTTAAGTAAAGCAGTATTGTCATCCTGTAAGGATCTCTTTCTATTTTGAATGGCTCTTCGTTAAATTTAGTATTCAAATTTTTTCATTTTTACAATGGCAAGTATACTACTCTTGTCTTTTTGACCATTTGTTATGGTCAAGTGATGTGTGAAAAACGGAAGAAATTAATATGGCATCTTCTTCAACCACGAAATGAATCATAAAAGGGAATATATCAATATTGGCTGTACGCACATTCTGATATCGAATACTAAAAGTAAAAGGATTTTCTTTGATGACTGCTACTTTCTTTCGAATCTCTTTTGTAAATCTTTTTCCTAAACCTAGTTGTTGGTTATTATACCAAAGAACTGCTTCTCTAATATCTTCTTTAGCTAAAGGAAGGAGAATGACTTTGTACATTGCTTGTTAAAGTTCTTTTTCAATTTCATCCATAGCTATTTCGAAATCTAAAGCCTGAACATTATTGTGTTTATAATCTTTCAATCTTTGATTTACAATATCTTTTTGCCATTCTGGAATAATACTCATCACTTCATCTTCAATATCAGAATATTTGCTTTTTAAAGCATTCCATTCTTCTATTGGAATAAATACGCCAGTAGTCTTGCCTTTGTTATCATGAATAAATTGAAGCGTCATGGTTGATTATTTTGTTGAGTTATATTATAAAGTTAAGGAGATTTTATTAGAATCGTCTTATACATGCGTCATTGCGAGGAAAGGAGCAATCTATGTAAATGTCCACAGTCAAAAGACCACAGTCGACAGTATTTAAAAAAAAACACTATTGATCCAAGACCAATTTTGTTAAATTAAGCAGGATTGTCATCCTGGAAGGATTTCTTTTAAAATCGTCATTGCGAGGAAAGGAGCAATCTATGCAAAAGTCAAAAGTCCACAGTCGACCGTATTGAAAAATATACCATTGACTCAAGACAAATGTCATTAAAAGCAGTATTGTCATCCTGTAAGGATCTCATTCAACATCGTCTTTGCAAGGCACGAAGCAATCTTTGTCAAAAAAAAGTCATTCTGAAAGAATCTCATTACGAATTGCTTTGAGATGCTTCCAGCATGACACAGTAGTATAAAATCTATCACATCAGCACATTTTATAATTAGCACATTAATTCGTCTTTGCGAGGTACGAAGCAATCTATGTAAAAATTATTTCTCTTTCTCTTCATACTTTTTTTAGTAAAAAGTATGCATATTTCGACAAGCTCAACATCCAAAATCGCACTAGATTTCTCGGCGACCCACTTTCTGTTTAAAGGCAACATCTTCAAAACTTTTCTTTCGTTTGTACAATGTCGAATGCGGTCACTGAGCCTGTCGAAGTGCGGACACTGAGCTTGTCGAAGTGCAAACAGTTGGAGATGTTACGCCTTTTTCACAGAGTGGGTTCCCCGCCTGCAAAATCTAGGCGCAGTCGTGTTGGACTGCTTTTGATTTTCCATTCAAGCGAAATACTTAATAGAGTTTTTCCATTTACGAATTGCTTTGAGATGCTTCCAGCATGACACAGTAGTATAATAATTATCACATCAGCACATTTTATAATTAGCACATTAATTCGTCTTTGCGAAGAACGAAGCAATCTAATTGTAATTACATTTATTACAGATACATCAAAAAAAAGGCTGCTTTTTCAAGCAGCCATTTATATATTTAATAGTTTTCTTATTTCGTAAATAGCATTTCACGATATTTTGCTAATGGCCATAAATTATCATCGATGATAGTTTCTAATTCATCAGAAGCCTCTCTAATTTTATCCATTAAAGGTTTGATTTTATCGCAATATAAAGCTGCTTGCTTTCTTGGGTCAGAGGTTCCATTACCTTGTACACGATATTCTTTCATCTCTCCTTCTAATTGAATCAATATACCAGTATTTTTAGCTACTTTTTTCAAGATATTTAATTGAGGTGTATATAATTCAGCATCTAAATCTAGATCTTTCATACCCTCTACATTTTGAATCAATTTGTTTTGATAATCGATACAAGCGGGAACAATTTGATTGATAACCATTTCTCCTAAAATTCTAGATTCAATCTGTAAATGATTGGTGTAATCATGCAATAGGATTTCATAACGAGCATGACTTTCTCTGTGATTCATGATATTCAACTCTTCAAATAACTGTACCGTCTCATTATCTATAAATGCATCTAAGGCATCAGGAGTTGTGCTGTGATTACTCAAGCCTCTTCTAGCAGCTTCTTCTTTCCATTCATCAGAATAATTATCTCCTTCAAATAAAATTCTTCTAGAATCTGATAAAGTTCTTCTCAAAATTTTAAGAATAGCTACATCTTTATAGTCGCCATTTTTAATCAGCGCATCTACTTCTACTTTAAACTTTCTTAATTGTTGAGCTACAATTGCGCTAATTACAGTCATAGGCATGGAGCAATTGGCAGAAGATCCGACAGCCCTAAATTCAAATTTATTTCCAGTGAAAGCAAATGGAGAAGTACGGTTTCTGTCCGTATTATCCCACATGAATTCTGGAATTTTATTATGAATATCTAATCTTAAGCTGATATTATCTTGTTCGTCAAAAGTATCTTCATCTACTCTTTTCTCAATCATATCTAATACTTCTTTCAAATACGATCCTGTGAAAATTGAAAGAATTGCAGGAGGAGCTTCGTTCGCACCTAGTCTGTGATCATTACCGTGAGTCGCTACACAACCTCTTAACAGCGCTTCATGTTTATTTACTGCAGCGATTGTATTGATAAAAAAGGTCAAAAACTGTAAGTTGGTACGTGGTGTTTTACCTGGAGAGAGAAGATTTACTCCTGTATCAGTAGATAATGACCAGTTATTGTGCTTACCGCTACCATTGACACCTGCGAAAGGTTTTTCGTGTAATAAAACTTTCATTTTATGCTTGGAAGAAACTCTTTCCATAACATCCATTAATAATTGGTTGTGATCTACAGCCAAATTCGCTTCTTCGAACATAGGTGCACATTCGTATTGAGAAGGCGCTACTTCATTATGACGTGTATGAATAGGAATTCCTAATTTAAGAGATTCAATTTCCATATCTCTCATATATGCATATACTCTTTCTGGAATCGCACCGAAATAATGGTCTTCTAATTGTTGACCTTTGGCAGATCTTTTTCCTAATAAAGTACGACCAGTCATGACCAAATCTGGTCTGGAGTAATACATCGCTGAATCGATCAGAAAGTATTCTTGCTCCCAACCTAAAGTGGTATTTACTTGGCCTACATTTCTATCAAAATACTGACAAACTTCTGTTGCAGCTTGATTGATAGCTTGTAAAGATTTTAATAATGGTGTTTTATAATCTAATGTTTCACCAGTATATGAAAAGAAAATAGTAGGAATACACAATGTTTTTCCATTGCCTACTTTCATTATAAAAGCTGGAGATGTAATATCCCAAGCTGTATAACCTCTTGCTTCAAATGTAGCACGAATTCCTCCAGAAGGAAAAGATGAACCATCCGTTTCTTGTTGAATCAATGATGCTGCAGAAAGTTCTTCTATTCCACTCCCATCAATAGGCATAAAGAAAGAGTCGTGCTTTTCGGCTGTGGTTCCTGTAAGAGGTTGGAACCAATGCGTATAATGTGTTGCACCTTTATCCATAGCCCATATTCTCATGGCAGAAGCTATCAAATCCGCTAAATCTCTATCCACTTTTCTACCTTCTTTCATGTAGCTGTTCAGCTTTTTATAAGCTTCTTTGGATAAAGTAGCTTTCATTGCTTTGTCGTTAAAGACAGATTCAGCAAAAAAATCAGATATTTTATCAGAAGGCATATCTACTTGAACTTTTGATCTGGATGCAAATGCAGCTAAAGCATTAAATCTAGTTTTTGACATAGAATATATTTTAATATCATAAATTTACAACAAAAGAAAAGATATTGCATCTAATTCAATAAAATAATTGAAAAATTTTATTGTTTTTTTGTTGACTTATAGAAAGATAAGAATAATCCTAAGAAAATAAAAATCAAGGCAACAGAACGATACCTTACAATAGCACCAGCATTATTAACTACAACACCAATAATCGTCATTAATCCCAATCCAATACTTAAGCAAAACAATGCCATATTATTATCTAAAATGTATTTATACTTCACTTTAAAAAAGCTGATAAAGATGACAGTGCATAAAATTATAGAATCTATAGAAGCCAATCTACACCAAGTTAATTTGCATTGATTATATAAAGGATAAATAAAACCATTTAAAAGATGTTCTGGAAAAGAGCTCAATATTCTCATCCAACTATTTCCTACAAAATCGACCTCAAAACTCGTATTTCCTGTTGCGTTAATAAATGAGGATTGAAAACTAGAAATTTTATACGCTAATCTCAACTTATTGGGAGCTAATACATCATACAATATGACCAATAATAGCAAAAATACAAATGAGAGCAAGTAAGGATAAATTGCTTTCAACTTTGTTTTTTCATTGATATAAAATCCTATCAGAGCAGGCAGAATGACTAATGACATGTACATTCTCACATGGATTAAAAATATAAATGCAAGAATAGAAATTAGTAAAAACTTAAAACTTTTGGAATATAAATACTGATTAAAACTATGCAATAAGATCCCTAAAGAAAAAATAATCAATGCTTCTTTATGAAGCCCTGACGTCCAAAACAAAACATTTGGAATCAGAAAAATAATTCCTATAATGATGTATTCAGACAAATCTGTTCTATCGCTGAAAAATTTATATAAATAATATCCTCCGATAAATGATAAAAAGGAAAAGAAAAGGAAATGTATAGAAATAAATCCAAATGAAAATAGCCTCAAAATCGAATTAATTCTCACTATGGTATATCCGGTAAAATCATACCAATACCCCATTTTATCGATGTAACCACATAAATGCTCGGGCTCCGGAAAGTAATTATTTCGTCCTAATAATAACTGCAAATAATACAATGGGTTTTCCTGAAGAGAACTAAAAACAATATTGGATTCTAGAAAATAAATATTAGAATCAAAAAAAGTTGGAATTTGATGACTCAGCCAATTGTATAACATAGCAACAGATATTTTAATCATTGCTAAAAACATCCATACGGTTGGACTTACACTAGTTGATTTAAATACTTTGGATTTATATACAAAGAGTAAGAATAAAACACTGTAAAAAATCAACAATAAAATTTCCAAGAATCTTTATTTAGTTAGTAACGAAAGTAGATTTTACATATTGTTATCTAATCACTCTTCCTGCTTCAATATCTGATTGAACGAAAGATAAATTACCATCTGCATCTTCTGCCATCAATATCATTCCATTTGATTCAATACCTCTTAATTTCCGAGGAGCTAAATTGATCAATACCGAAACGTTTTGTCCAATGATATCTTCAGGTTTGAAAAACTCAGCTATTCCAGATACAATTGTTCTTGTTTCAAATCCTAAATCTACAGTCAACTTTAATAATTTATCTGCTTTAGGAACTTTCGTTGCTTCAACAATTTTACCTGTACGAATATCTAATTTAGAGAAATCATCAAAAGTAATCTCTTCTTTTACAGCCAAATATTCTGTTTCTTGACTCGAACTGTCTATCAAATTAGTCTTTTTTGAATTTTCAAGTTTTTCGATCTGTTGATTCACTAAGCTATCTTCAATCTTTTCAAATAATAATTCAGCTTTTCCTAATTGAGTACCAGATGTTACTAATATAGAGTTTTCTGATATCCAATCTCCTTTAGTCAAGCCAAAAATATTAATTAGCTTATCTGATGTGCGTGGTAATAATGGCTGAGCTAATAAAGCTAAAGCTCCACATATTTGAGCTGCTATATACAACACTTTTTCTGTAGCTTTCTCATCTGTTTTTACCAATTTCCATGGCTCTAAATCTGCTAAATATTTATTACCAACAGATGATAATTCATTGAAAGCACCCAATGCATCTCTGAATTTAAAATGCTCGATAGATTGAGCGATCTTTTCAGAAGCGGAATGTATAGCTTGAAGTACTTGCTCATCAGTAGAGTCGAATGCACTTGAATCTACAGAAGGAATAATTCCTTGATAGTATTTATGCATTAAAACCACTACTCTATTAACGAAGTTTCCAATATTTGCTACCAATTCATTATTGACTTTGGCTTGAAAATCTTGCCATGTAAACTCGCTATCTTTATTTTCTGGCATATTTGCCATCAAAGTATATCTGAGTTCATCTTCTTTTCCAGGATACTCTTCTAAATATTCATGTAACCAAACTGCCCAATTTCTAGAAGTTGAGATTTTATCTCCTTGTAGATTCATGAACTCATTTGCTGGAACATTTTCTGGTAAGATGTATTGTTCTGTCGCTTTTAAAATGGCAGGAAATGTAATACAATGAAATACGATATTATCTTTTCCAATAAAATGTACTAACTCAGTATTTTCATCTTGCCAATATAATTTCCAATCTTCTTCTTTTTTATCTAATAAATGAGTCGATTGCGGTTGTGCAAACTCATAAGACTTCTCTTGTATTTCCTTAAATAATTGACGCGTGGCAGATACATATCCTATCGGGGCATCCAACCAAACATATAACACCTTGCCTTCTGAACCTTCAAATTCGGGTGGGACAGGAATCCCCCAACTCAGATCTCTAGTCATTGCTCGAGGTTGCAATCCTGCATCTATCCAACTCATACACTGACCATATACATGAGGTTTCCAAACACCTTTTTTTGTTTCCAACCATTTCTGAATGACATTTTGATACTCATCTAATTTGAGATACCAATGTTTAGTTTGTCTTAAAATGGGTGTACTACCACTTATAGTAGACTTAGGGTGAATGAGTTCTGTAGGGCTTAATGTAGATCCACATTTCTCACACTGATCTCCGTAAGCATTTTCACTTTGACATTTTGGGCAAGTTCCTACAATATATCTATCTGCTAAAAATTGCTGAGCTTCTTCATCAAAATACTGCTCACTTTCTCTAATTTCAAATGCATTTTTCTCATTTAAAATTCTAAAAAACTGTTGAGAGGTTTCGTAATGTATAGGCTCTGAAGTTCTGTGATAGATATCGAAAGCAATACCGAATTTCTTAAAGCTATCTCTTAAAATTGCGTGATATTTATCTACTATCTCTCGAGGAGTAGTTCCTTCTTTGATAGCTTTGATGGTGATTGCTGCACCGTGCTCATCACTTCCACAAACAAAAATGACATCTTTCTTCATCAAACGTAAATATCTTGCATAAATATCTGCGCTAATATATGCACCTGCTAAGTGCCCAATATGTAATGGCCCGTTAGCATAAGGTAATGCCGCTGTGATAGTATATCTTTTAGTTGTAGTCATATTTAAAAAGTGGCACAAAGATAATTAATAGAAAATGGATTAAGAACCAAATCCCAACAAAACTATTCTTGTGTTTCCTCTGATTTATTAGCGCTTCTCGTCACGCTATCTACAAAATATTGAGTATCTCCTCTCCAGAAAAACTTAGCGTATCTTTTCACATAGTGAAGATTTACTCTTTCACCAGTTAAAGAA
Source organism: Chitinophagales bacterium (assembly GCA_035515235.1). GTDB lineage: Bacteria > Bacteroidota > Bacteroidia > Chitinophagales > JADIYW01 > JAMLHH01. The sequence goes on along the minus strand of DATJBS010000076.1, from coordinate 47,730 downwards.
ACTTCTTGAAGTGTATTAATAACTTCTTGATTGCTTTTTTCTACTGAAAAATCAAAAACTTCTTGAATTGGCGAAGCTCCACGCAATGCACCAAAACTTTCTAAATTAATTTTTCCTTCGTAAGTTTTAAAGACAAATCCTTTTTGTGAAATCCTCATCACTTTGCCAGACATATCTCCTTCTTCGTAATATCCAAAATAATAAAAACTAAAAATTGCAATAGAAATCACAACAATTAGTGCAGTGATGATCGATAATGTTTTTTTCATGATCTAAAATTTAATAGTAAAATTGACACATTGAAGAATAGAATTTTCACAAAAAAAACATTCTTTGATAAAATCATGGTTACTTTTGATCTATTCACTCAAATAGTATAAAAGGTAAATTAATTTTTTCTGTGGTAATGTTACAATAAATCACTTAATAATTAAAGAATTATTCTCTTCTAAAAATTCAGCTACTCTCTACTTATGACAAATCCAAAAAAAATCTTACTCTTCGTTTTATCCTTTTTTTTTCTTACTTGTAATTTATTGCAGGCTCAAGAAAATGTAAAAGATAAAAATGTAGGCAATTGGAATACATTGAATTTTCAATACACCTTTGCTCCAAAATGGGGAGTAATGGTAGAATTACAAACTAGATTACATCAGCCTTTTCATAATTTAAACTATTATGAACAGAAAGGAGGCATCTATTATAATATCAATAAAAATTTCCAAGTCCTATTAGGTACAGGTCATTATGGAACACATGATTTAGATAATTTTAGTGATGGACCCATTATTAGAGAAGCTAGAATCTGGCAACAATTTATCATCAGTCAATATCTTGCTCGTTTAAAATTTGAGCATAGATTTAGAATAGAAGAAAGATGGTTAAATAAAAACTTTGCTAATCGTTTTAGATATAGAATTCAATTGGCTGTTCCTATCAATCATGAAAAAATAGAAGCCAAAACTTTTTTTGTCACTGCATTTAACGAAGTGTTTCTGACAACAAAAATGCCTCACTTTATGAGAAATAGAGCTTATATCGGTCTTGGATACCAAATCAACAAAACTTTTGGACTACAAGGAGGATTGATTCATCAATACAATTACAACCTTGAGAAAGCGGGAGCTAAAAAGTATATTTTCCTCAACTTGAATATCAAATTGGAAGATAAAGCTAAGTACAAATCTCAGATACCAAGAGTAGATTAATTATTTCACTGAAGCTCTAAAAAGTCTATCGTTAATGGCTTTGCCTAAACCAATGTCAGGTAAACGCTGAACAATAATTTTAGAGAATTTTGACTCGTCTAAATGACGCATCATAGCATATAATTTAGCCGCAGCTTCGTAATAATCTTGTGTAGAACTGAGAAAGAACTGTCTTTCAATATCTACTTCTATATTCGCACCGAAAATCAAATATGCATTTTGAGGTTCATCCTCAATTTCTGAAAAATCATTGACTAAAATCAATGGCTTTTTAGGTGCATAGTGCACAGCTATCATCCCAGGAGCTTTAGGATTTGAAGCTTGATTATTTTGAATTTTTACTTTTCCAATAATTGCTTCAATTTCATCCACAGATAGGCCTCCTAACCGATAAATAATGGCTTCATTATTTTCAAAACCGACAATCGTACTTTCTATTCCCACATCGCAGGCACCACCATCTAAAATATAATCTACCTCATCACCCAATTGTTGATTGACATGCTGAGCAGTCGTAGGACTAATATATCCAAAGGGATTAGCACTTGGAGCAGCTAAGGGAAAATTGATTTTTTGTAGTAATTCTAATGTCAATTCATGATTTGGAACTCTCACTCCAACTGTATCTAATCCGGAAGTCACTTCAAAAGGCACCAAATCTGACTTAGGCAAAATCAAAGTCAATGGACCTGGCCAAAAAGCTTCTGCCAATTTCTTAGCTGGAGCAGGAATTTCCCTCACCCAATTGAAAATCTTATCTGAAGTAGAATGCAAAATTAGGGGATCAAAAGAAGGTCTTTTTTTAGCTGCAAATATTTTCAAAACTGCTTTAGCATCTAATCCATTTGCGGCCAATCCATAAACTGTTTCTGTAGGAATGCCTACTAAGCCGCCATCTTCAAGAAATTTGATAGATTCGGTGATAGAATTTCCAATTTTAGACATACCGTGTAAATTTACATCTTATCCACACATCTATGGCTATTAAATCATAGTTATCTGACATTAATTTAATGATAACAAGCTGATATTTCTGTATTTTTGATGCTCTTGGACCGAGTCAATACATCATGAAAAACGGTCTTTTTACATTATGCTAAGTGTTCAACCTATTCAAATATATTGCTCAGACCATACCACTATTGCTGGTAATCTTTACAAAACCAATTTTGTAAAAGGTGCTGTTATTATTTGTCCGGCTACAGGAATTAAACGTGGCTTCTATCATCATTTTGCTGTATTTCTTGCAGAGCATGGATATGGAGTTATTACTTACGACAATCAAGGTATCGGAGATTCTCTAAAAGGCTCTATCGAACTTTGCCCTTCCTCTCTAGTGTCTTGGGGACAAATCGATCAGACAGCGGCTTTAGAGCGATTGAAAGAAGAATTTCCATCTACAACATATCATATGATTGGTCATAGTGCTGGAGGGCAATTAGTAGGATTGATGGAAAATGCAAAAGATTTAAGTTCAATTTTCAATTATGGCAGTTCTTCTGGCAGCTTGAGAAATATGAAACTTCCTTTTAAAGTAAAAGCACATTTTTTTATGAGTGCTTTTATTCCATTGAATAATTTATTGTTGGGTTATACCAATTCTCCGTGGATGAAAATGGGTGAACCATTGCCTAAAAATGTCGCTGCTCAATGGAGTGAATGGTGCAGAGGTTCTGGATATATCCAAAGAGCGCTAGGTAAGTATGTATTTCTTCATCACTATAAGGATTTGGATATTCCATCTATGTGGGCTAACTCTACGGATGACGAAATTTCCAATAATAAAAACGTAGAAGATATGATTCAAGTTTTTGACAAGTTAAAAGTTGAACGCTTAATCTTAGATCCTAAAAAATTCAACTATTCTTCTATTGGACATATGGGTTTCTTTAAAGATGACTATCAAGAACTATGGAATTACGCATTGAACTGGTTAGATCAACATTCTAAAAGTATTTAATTCTGACTTTAGCACAACTGACTTATTTATAATACATTCGAGTTCATGTCGCACAACCACCACCATCATCACCATCATTCTTCTGGGAGCAATGCATTAACTTTTGCATTTTTCTTGAATCTTGGTTTCTCGGTTATAGAATTAATCGGTGGAATATTGACCAACTCTACAGCCATAGTTGCGGATGCATTTCATGATTTTATGGATGCAATGGCAATAGGTGTAGCTGTTTATTTTGAAAAGATTTCCAAGAAAAAACGAACAGATCAATTTTTATACGGCTATCGTAGATTTAATTTGGTCTCTGCTTTAGGACTTTCTGTAGTTCTCTTAGTAGGTGCTGCCGTGATGGTATATAGTGCTGTTTTGTCCTTCCAATCTCAAAAAGAAGTACACAGCTTAGGAATGCTAGGCTTAGCCATATTAGGAGTATTAGTGAATGGAGCTGCTTTTTTACGACTTAAAAACGATGACGAAACCAATAATAATAGAAAAGCTGTAATGCTTCATATTCTTGAAGATGTATTAGGTTGGATTGCTGTGCTTATTGGTTCTATAGTAATTTATTTCACTAATTGGAATTGGATAGATGGACTTTTAGCAATAGGAATAGCTGGTTTTATCAGTATAAATGCTGTAAAAAATATTATCGACACCATGAAAATCATGTTGCAATCCGTTCCTGAAAATATCGATATGCAACAATTATCAATAGATATAAGAAATATTGACGAGGTGATTGATTTTCACGATTTAAGAATTTGGACTATGGATGGAAACTATCATGTAGGTTCATTACATGTACAAATCCCTACAGAATCAAAAATAACGTATGCTCATCTGTATGAAAAGGTTCAAGCCGTTTTATCTAATTACCATATTGAGCATGCTACGATTCAAGTAGAAACTCTAGAGGACAATTGTCTTCACGAAGAGGAAGGAAATTAATTTAGTGATTCACTTTTTGGATAAATGCTTCTGCGACTTTCGGATGCTGAGTAGCGAATCTGTTTAAAATTTCTGATTTATCTCGATCACTCATATATTTTAAAGTTCTTACGATAATGGCTTCTTGATTTAAATCAATAGAAGCTTCTATAAGCTTCATCTGCTTAGTGGAGGATAAACTCAAAAATATATCTTTCAAAATTTCTGAATTACGGATGTATTCAGAACATCTAATTAAGTCGCTTTCCCTTTGAATAGATTCTACAAGTTCTAATAATCTCTTTCTATGGACGACTTCTATGAATGAAGCGACCACAAAATGTTGATTGTTCTCCATGAGATGTTGAATGATTTTTTTCAAAATTGAAACAGACATTTCATTCACTAGCCTAGAAGATTTTGAAGGGATAATAATTTCTGTTACTTCTGCTAAAAATGGAATAGAAAGATGTTTAGATATTCCATTCAAATCAGTAGTATCAATATGATAGCAAACATTAGCGGTGATATATGCACCAATCACTTGTTCAGATATTTTTGCATTCATATAATTTGGAAAGAACTTAACGACTTTGGCTAATTTCTTCCAATGCTCAGATTGGTCATTGAATAATGCATCTTGAATACTGTCATTGAGCTCGTTTAAATCTTTGATTTCTAATTTTTTCAAAAAGGTATAATCAGCAGGATTAGATTTTAAAATTCTTATAACTTTTTGAATTAAGATCGATTTTTCGCTGACATCTTGCATGGTTATTCTATTTGAGTTAGGGAATTTAAAGAAACTGAATGATTCTTTAAAAAAAAACAATTTACTATTTAATTTTCAACTTTATCTATTACTATTAACTTTTCCAAAGTTTGAAACTTTGGAAAAGTTGGTAGTTGAAAGTTGGAAAAGTTTAATAGAGAATGGAATAGCTAAGCGCCCGGGATAGAGCCGATATCCTTACTGAAGCGATAGCGGAAGTAAGATACAAGGCGAAAGCGCGAATTGGCGCCCTGAAAGAGTATTGGGTATTTTACAGTAGGTTTCGACAGGCTCAAGCACTGCTCGAAGTGTGGACAATAGGATTACTTAGTGATCTTAAAACAATGATGTATCTGCTGATTTCTAAAGTCTTCGGGAATGGTTTGCTTGGTGATATCTTTGACTTTAAAAACATTGGCAACGGATTCGTCCATCTTGAAATTTCTAAAATTATTAGAGAAGTACATGACTCCATCAGGCTTCAATGCTTGCATACATAGCTGAATCAGATAGGCATGATCTCGCTGAATGTCGAGAATTTCTTTCATCTTTTTGCTATTGGAAAAGGTAGGAGGATCAAAAACGATAATGTCGTAATACTCTTTGAGTGGTCCAGGCAGCCATTGTAAAATATCTTCTCTTAAAAATTTATAACTACTAGCGTCAGTAAATCCATTTTCTGCCATATTTTTCTCTGCCCAAGCTAAATAGGTTTGCGACATATCTATCGTGTCCACTCGAACGGCGCCTCCCATTGCTGCTTGCACTGAAAACGCTCCTGTATAAGAAAAAAGATTGAGCACTCGTTTGCCATCGGATTCATTTCTGACCATTAATCTCGTAGGTCGATGATCTAAAAACAATCCTGTATCGAGATAGTCGGTAAAATTAACCCACAACTTTGCTCCAAATTCATCTACCCAAGTGCCGAAACTATCGTGAGAAAATCTTTCGTATTGAGATGTGCCTCTTTGTCTTTCTCTTAGTTTCAAGAAAACATTATCCAAATTCACTTCTAAAACTGTCGCTATCACTTGAAGGCTTCCAAACAGCCATTCAGCATGCTCTTCATCTGTCAAACTGTGATTCGCCTTATACTCTGCCACATGAACATAATCGCCGTAGATATCCACACACAAAGGATAAGATGGAATATCTAAATCATAGACTCGAAAACAAGTAATTTTTTGTCTTCTCGCCCATTTGGAAATATGTTTAAAGTTTTTGCGAAGTCGGTTTTCAAAATCTTGCATGCAATGTTATTGAATCGACAAAGATACATGAAAGTATAAGGAGTGCGGAAAATAGTGAGAATATTGAAGAGGATCACTGATCTAGCTCCAATAGAAATCTATGATTTCAAATAGAAAATCTAAAAGAACATAATTCTAATCGTTTTCGTTAACTTTATAAGTACTATCAATAGATTTCAAATTTTTTGAAAGAGTGATACAAACTGATAAAATATTAAAGATGATTTCTGTAAATCCACAATATATTAAAGATGCCGAAGGGAAAAAGTCTTTGGTAATTCTTACTGTTCAAGAGTTTGAAGAAATTATGGAGGAGTTGGAAGATATTAGACTGTACGACGAGGCTAAAAAAGAAGATAATGGAGAACGTATTCCATTTTCTGAATACTTAAAAATCAGAAAATCTGTCAATGTCTAATTATATTGCTGTATTATCTAAAAAAGCACAGAGGCAATTAGATAAACTTGATGACAATACTGCTGAACCTATATTTAATGCCATAGGAGATTTAGAAAAGAATCCACGTCCTATGGGATATAAAAAACTAAGAGGTAGAGATGGTTATAGAATTAGAATAGGAAACTAAAGAATTATCTATGAAATATTTGACAAAGAACTCCTTATAGATATTATTACTTTGGGACACAGAAAAGATATTTATGAGTAATTAGATTTGATTGTAATAAACACATCTCATATTGTTTAGTTGAAATTTATTCGAATATCTGTCTTGTAGAGAAATCTGTAGTTTTTGTCAAAAAACTTTTAGCAAATGACAAAAAATAAAATTGAAAAAATATTGTAAGCTGGTAGCCCGTAAGGGATTCGAACCCCTGTTTGAAGAATGAAACTCTTCTGTCCTTACCCCTAGACGAACGGGCCATCGCTTGGAGTGTTGTTGGTAGCCCGTAGGGGAGTCGAACCCCTCTTACCAGGATGAAAACCTGGCGTCCTAACCGATAGACGAACGGGCCATTTAATGAACTTTTGCAAAGCCTAGGGCTTAGCGAGTGCAAATATACGCACTTGTACTAATTTTCCAAACTCCATACAAAAGAAATTTAAAAATTCTTTTGCTTTATATAACTTTACAGTTCATACCAAACGAAAATCATGAAAAGAATTGCAATAAATGGTCTTGGAAGAATAGGCAGATTAGTTTTTAGAATACTATACGACAATCCAGAAGTGGAGGTGGTAGCAATTAATGATTTGGCTGAGAATGAGATTTTAGCGCATTTAATACAGTACGATAGCGCCCACGGAACATGGGATCAAAAGGTGGATCATGATGATAAAAATATAATTATCAACGGAAGACCAATTTCATGTACAGAAATAGCAGATTTCAAAAAGCTGCCTTGGAAAGAAATGAATATCGATATCGTAATAGAATGTACTGGTAAAGCTAGAAACTTTGCTACTGCAAGTGAACATATAGAAGCTGGCGCTAAAAAGGTCATCATCTCCTCTCCTGCTGACAAATTAACTAAGACGATAGTTTTAGGAATTAATGATGATACAATAACCGCTGAAGACACTATTTTATCTAATGCATCTTGTACCACTAACTGTCTTGCGCCGATGATTCAAGTGATGAACGACCACTTTGGTATTGAGCAAGCTATTATGTCCACTGTACATGCTTATACGGGCGATCAAAACCTTCAAGATGGCAATCACAAAGGCGATTATAGAAGAGCTCGTGCTGCTGCCGAGAATATAGTGCCTACTACTTCTAATGCTACTAAAGCAGTGGAATTAGTACTTCCTGAAATGAAAGGTAAAATTATTGGTGGAGCGATGAGAGTTCCAGTTTTAGTAGGCTCTTTAACCGAAGTATATTGTACGCTCTCTAAGTCTACCACTGTAGAAGAAATTAATTTAGCATTCCAAAATGCAGCAAGCGAAGGAAGATTTAAAGGAATTATAGAATACACCGACGCTCCTTTAGTGTCTAGAGACATTGTAACTAATCCGCATTCTTGTATTTTTGATTCTGAATTGACTGCTATGGTTTCAGATAAATTTTGCAAAATAGTAGGTTGGTACGACAATGAGTACGGTTATTCTAGTAGATTAGCTGAATTAGTATTGAAAGTAGCAGAGTGTAAATCATTAAATTAAAAAACACCATTACAATGAGTCAGATTGACCAAATTAATTTTGAGAATAAAAAAGTACTCGTTAGAGTAGATTTCAATGTTCCATTGGACAAAAAAACTTATGAAGTCACCGATGACACCCGAATCCGTGCGGCTTTACCTACTATCAAAAAAATATTGAAAGATGGTGGAGCTGTCATATTAATGTCGCATTTGGGAAGACCGCTCAAAAAGTTAAAAAATGATGGAAAAATTGATGTAGAAAAATTTACACTTCAACATGTCCAATCTAAACTGTCTGAGATATTAGGTCAAGATGTATTGTTTGCTGACAATTGTATAGGTGATAAAGTAGTAGCACAAGCACAATCTTTAAAAGCTGGTGAAGTATTATTAGTAGAAAATACAAGATTTCACCAAGGAGAAAAAAAGGGAGATCAAGAGTTTGCTGAAGAACTAGCAAAATTAGGAGAAATCTATATCAATGATGCATTTGGCACTGCCCATAGAGCGCATGCAAGCACAACGATTGTTGCACAGTTTTTTGAAAAGGGCAAGAAAGCATTTGGTTATTTGATGAATGCAGAAGTAGCGAATGCTGAGAAAGTGATTAAATCTCCTACAAAACCATTCACTGCAATTTTAGGTGGTGCAAAAGTTTCTGACAAGATTTTAATCATAGAGAATCTTTTAAATATTGCTGACAATATTATCATCGGTGGTGGTATGTCTTATACTTTCTCGAAAGCGATGGGACACTCTATCGGAAACAGCTTATGTGAAGATGACAAATTGGATTTAGCTTTAGAAATCTTACAAAAAGCCAAAGAAAAAGGAGTCAATTTATACCTACCTAAAGATCAAGTGATCGCAGACAAATTTGATGCGAAAGCAAATACTCAAACAATATCTGTAGACGAAACTCCTGACGGATGGATGGGATTAGATATCGGTCCAGAAACGATTGAAGAATACACCAATATTATTCTAAATTCTAAAACAGTTCTTTGGAATGGACCTATGGGAGTATTTGAAATGGATGCTTTCAGAAAAGGAACGGAAGCTATAGCGTATGCAGTAGCAGATGCAACAACAAAAGGCGCTTTTACTTTAGTAGGTGGTGGTGATTCTGTAGCAGCAGTAAACTTATTCAAATTAGCAGACAAAGTGAGTTTTGTTTCTACTGGAGGTGGTGCATTGCTAGAATTTTTCGAAGGCAAAGTTTTACCAGGAGTTGCTGCGATAAAGGAGTAAGAAATTATATAACAAAAAATAAAAACGGCATTTGATACAAAATCAAATGCCGTTTTTAAAGCGACAAATTCCTGAAGTTTGTCGCTTTTTTATTTCTAACTTTTGAATTCTACTTCTCAGGAAAGGTTCCCATATGAGTGATACGATTTCCTGTTTTTCTATCTTCAAAATATCTTTTTAAAGCAAAGTAAGAAGAAGTAAATGCCATATCATTCCAAGGAATCTCTTCTTCTGTAAACAATGCAGTTTCAATACTTTCTGGGCCATTAGAATATTTCCCATCTTTTAATTCTGCCAAAAAGTGAATATACACCTGATTGGCTTGAGGTAGATTATAGACCAAATGAACGCCTTCAATATTGATTTCTGCACCAGCTTCTTCCATCACTTCTCTTGCTGCTCCATCTTCTGATTTCTCTCCATCTTCTAGATAACCTGCAGGAAGATTCCAATATCCATATCTCGGTTCAATCGCACGCTTACAAAGCAAAACTTTTTCACCCCAATATACTACAGCTCCTACTACTACATTAGGATTGGTATAATGAATGGTCTGACAACTCGAACAGACAAATCTTTTGCGATTATCACCATCCACATAATCAAAATTGACAGGTGATCCACATAGATTACAATACTTCATTAAATTCATCATCTCTCCCAAATTAAGAAGAGATGATGAAAAATTTTAGTATTAATATTTAAAAACAATATTACTTGGGAAATAACCTATATCAAAAGATGATTTTTTGGTCTTAGTATCTATATTAATGATAGACATCACTCCTTTTTGCATACCATCTACTGCATCTAATATATAGAGTTCGTTTCTAAACTGATCGATATTATAACCATACATGTACTCGTTTTTGCTGTCATAGAACGGTGTCGTCGGCAGACTTGTGCTATTAATTGGCATGGAGTAGATATCAAAATCTGTATACGAACCCTCATCTCCTCCGATAGCATAATAAATTTGGTTTTTGACATTATTGAATCTCAACGGATTAGCATAATAAGCTAATTTACCAAAATCAAAAGTTTGAGCGACCTTGTGCGTGTATCCATTAACTTTGTATAATTTTCCAGAAGCATTAGTCCCCCAAAAGCCTGTACAGTATACCCAAATATCTCCGTTGTTATCTATTTCTAAATCAACAGCACCTTCAGACAATTTCACATACTTTTCAATTGTATCAGTCTTAGTATCAATTACTAAAATTCCTTGAAGGCTTACGTTAGAATATTCAAAAGATTGATTGACGGCAACAATTAATTTGTCATAAGTCTCCACGATATCCTCCGTAGAACCTTCCACCGCGATAGCCCCAATTTTCTCTAAAGATTTTCCATCTAAAACCGTGATTTCATTACTGTACAAATCTGTCACATAGGCTTTACCATTTTTGAAATAGATGTTTCTTGGAGAAGTAAACCCTTCAATAGTTCTAATGCTTTTCATAGAGGCGCTGTCCACTACTTCAATTTTTCTAGAATTATTGACGATTAAATATCCTTTGCCATCATTAAATTTTAAATTTTGAAATACATCGCCTAAAGGTCTGTTGTTAATACCTTCAAATAGGGAATTCGAAATTGTTTTTTTGTCAAAATCGTAAAAGCTCAAACTTGCATTTCCTAACGAGAACGAACCTTCATTAATGATATAAAAACCTTTAGCGTCTTTAATATCATCTTCAACAAATGATTCATTTTTCTTACAGCTTGCTGTTAGGAGGATCAGTCCAAATACAAATAATCCAAATGCATTAATTTTTTTCATGTTTCCAAGTTATAAATAGGGTAAATAAATAATTTCTTCCAGGCATTGGACGATATCTCACTTCTTCATATTGTTGATTCAATAAGTTAAGACAAGATATTCGTCCTTCGATAGCAATCGATTTAATTTTTTGAGTATAATTAATAGAGGTATTGACAATAGAATATGCAGTTAAAAATATTCCAGCATCTCGGGTAACAAATCTTTGAGAATAAGACTGTCCATCTATATTCAGTCCTAAGTTTTTCCATTTGTAGTCCAAAGAGAACTTTCCTGATAATATTGGGAAATATGGTAATTGAACCCACTGTGATTTATCGTTGGCAGATTTCTTATCTATATTTCCAGAACGATTCCAACCCAAAGCACCATTTAAAGTCACCTGATGATTTTGATTTTTCCACTCGAGTTCTTGCTCTAGATTAGCACCATACGCTAAAACTTTCCCCTCGTTAATAGGCTGAAAAAATCCTTTATTAGATGGATACCAAAGTATCATGTCATCAATTTTATTAAAGAAGAATTCTACTCTTGAATTCCAAGACCATTGAGTATTCAAATTTAATTTTGCAGAGCTTCCTAAGGTGGATTTGATATTGGATTCAGGTTCTAATTCTACTCTTCCTCCAGGCATCCAAAATCTATCATTTAGAGTAGGAAATCTAACATCCGCTCCAATATTTGCCCAAATTTTGTAGTTTCTATTTTTTCCTAAAAAAGCATTAGATTCCAATAAGAAAGGAAAATACCAACCTAGATCACTTCGAGTAGCTACTTTAAAAAGCCCTTTGATATTAAAGTTCAAATTTGGCTGAAATTGCATTGATTGAAATACATCCCACCCCAATTCCTTTGGACTTTTGATATAATTGACAGTTTTGACATGATTTAATTTCACATCTGAACCGTAAGACCATTTCCATTTATTGCTAAACTTCCAACTTCCTTGATATCTAAAAAAGCCTAAGTTTTCATTATTGTCCGAAGCTCTTCTTAAGGTATAATCTTCGTATAATAAATTGCTATGACTATAAAAACCAGTAATAGCATGTTCTATTGAAGTCTTTTGAATTTCCCATTTCAATAATTGTCTAGCTGAAAAATCTTTTTGAGTAGATAAGTTATTCGGAGTGACTAAAAACGCAGGTAGATTTCTATTGGTGGTATTAATTTCTTGAATCCATTTTATTTTAGATCCATTTTTAAAAATCATGCTCCATTGGTCTTGAATATTCCATTTATAGAAAGAAGCATCATTTTGAGTTTTGATGATATTTGGATAGACGGTATAGTCATTATAAGAAAAATCATTTTCCGCTTTCTCGTAAGTAGCGCTGATAGACCAACTTTGGTTTTTTTGACTGCCTTGGTGATGTAGATTCGTCAAAGATTGCCCAAAAGAACCTACAGATTGCTTCAAAGCTGAAATGATACTCTTGTCAAAAAAGGTATTGTCTTTAATATTTACAATTCCTGCTAAACCGCCTGTCGCGAGTTCTTGATTTTGTACATCATAAGATATTTTCTGATGATAGCCTACCGAAAACAAAGACAAATCCGCTACTCCCAACATACTAGAATTCACGGGAATATCATTCCACAACACTTGAATATGCTGAGCATTTAGACCTTGTGCTGACACAGTCTGAATGCCTCCCATAGTACTAGAGCGAAGAAAAACACTAGGAGTCAATTTTAAAACATCGCCTACTGTTGATGCTTGAGGAAAATTAGAGGAAGGATCTGAAATATAGGTGATGGTGTCCGTCATTAAAAGATATGCCGTACTATCTGAATCTTGAGCCAATAAATGACCTTTGATGAAAAGCAAACAACAAATGAGGACTAATTTCTGCATTCTAATTAAAAATCATCGAAACGAACAGAATGCAGTAGTACTACTAAAAGTATAGTACCCACTTCATCCCCTTTGCCTCGAAAGTTTTGAAATAATTGTGCATATGGCAGGTCTTCTGACTTGTTTTCTTTATAGCACCTTCCCGCAAAAATCTTGCAGTGGTATATTGCTAAAAAGTATAAAAACTTACAGCAGCGAGGACTGTCCCGGATTCACACCGGAGTTCCCTATTAATCTCAAACCTTTACAGATTTAAAAACCAAATTGCGCCTCAAAAGTAAGTTTAAAAAATATGTTTTCCTATTGAAAGCATAGACTAAATAAATAAGTCAGTCATTCCAATGAAAACTAAGAATACATTTGATAAAAAAAATGAGGAATTATAAATTCAAATACTCTAATTGATTTCTTCTAAAAAAGAAGTCAATGGACTACTAGCTATAGCTCTTGTTGACTGTCCACCTAATCCTGATTCATAAGCAATTCTTCCTGCATCTACGCCATATTTAAACGCTAATGCCATTCTGATCGGATCTTTAGCGACTGCAATTGCAGTGTTGACCAAAACTGCATCAGCTCCCATTTCCATAGCTAAAGAAGCATGTGAAGGAGCACCAATACCAGCGTCTACAATGACAGGAACATTACTTTGCTCTATAATAATCCGTAAAAAATCTTTAGCTGCTAATCCAAGATTACTCCCAATTGGAGCTCCTAAAGGCATGACGGCTTGAATTCCGATATCTTCTAATTTTTTACATAAAACAGGATCAGCATGAATATATGGCAACACAACAAAACCTTCTTTTACGAGAATTTCTGCTGCTTTTAGTGTTTCTATTGGATCGGGCATTAAGTAATTAGGATCCGGATGTATCTCTAATTTCACCCAATTTGTTCCTAAGGCTTCTCTTGCCATTTGAGCAACAAAAACAGCCTCTTTTGCATTTCTAACGCCACTAGTATTGGGCAAAAGATGAACATGTAGAATCTGCAAATGACTTAAAATAGCATCTGCATCATTTTTCAAATCTACTCTTTTCAAAGCTACTGTCACCAATTCTGAACAAGATGAAACAATCGCATCTTGCATGGTCTGTGGGCTACTAAATTTGCCTGTACCAGTAAACAATCTAGATTGGAAAGTTTTATCAGCTATTGTTAATGACATAGTTGGGATTTTCAAGTTGAACTTGTACAGATTTTTGAAATTCTGATAATGATTGTTGTGGTTGAGCTGAAGAAAATATTGCAGATGATACTGCCACACCATGAATACCCATTCCTAATAAGGGTTGGACATCTTTAGTAAGAATTCCACCTACTGCAATAATTGGTAATTCTATTTTTTGAAAATTCATTTTAGTAATGAACTCTTGATACTTTTCAAAGCCTAATAAAGGACTTAAGTTTTTCTTCGTGAGTGTAAATTTGAATGGACCTATTCCTGCATAGTTTGCCCCAGATTCATAAATATGAATGATGTCTTCCATAGTAGTACCTGTACCACCTATGATTTTGTCATTTCCTAATAGTACCCTTGCAGAGTGAATAGGCATATCATCTTTTCCCAAGTGAACACCGTCAGCATTGACTTCTAATGCAACTTGAACACTATCATTAATGATGAGTTTAGTGCCAAACTTTCTACAAATCTTTATAGCATCTCTAGCCAAAGTAGTCCAATCTTCATAACTGGTATTTTTCACACGCAGCTGAACCCAATCAGCGCCTCCTTTGCATGCCAATTCTACTTGGTGAATATGTGAAAAATTATCTAAATCTTGAGTAATTACGTGTAATCTGCTGATCATAATGATTGAAAATGAATTCCTAACAAAGTCTCTGAACTGTCTAAATATTCGGTGATATATCTTTTCGAAGCCACACAAGCTGAGTCTAATGAATAGGACAAAGCAAGATAGCTAGCTAATGCCGACGAAAATATACATCCTGAACCATGTTTCTGTTGCGAAGATACATATTCTGGTACAAATACCGTTTCTGAACCTTTTACAAATAAGTAATCCGTACCTATATTCATGTCGTTGTGACCTCCTTTTAGATAAACCATAGTTGTCTCAGAAAGTTTCTCGGCAGCAGTTAAAACATCTTTTTCTCCAATTAATTCTATCATCTCATTCCAATTAGGCGTGATGATATCGATATATTTTAAGACACTTATTAAAAATCTATGAGATAATTTATCATGTAATTTAAACCCTGAAGATGTCTTTATTACAGGATCCCAAATGATAATAATATTCGGCTGATAGGTCTTAATAGATTGAGCTATCCACTTTAAAACCTGAAGATTTTCTATAATTCCAATTTTTACTACAGAGAAATTATACTGCTCAATGATAGGCTTGAGTTGCTTTTTAATTTCCTTTTTGCTCATCCAAACCAACCCTTCAAAATGATCTTCTGTCTGAAATGTTAAAGATGAACAAACACTCATTCCTTGAACGCCAATAGATTCCATGGTTTTCAAATCTGCTGTCACTCCTGCACCTCCCGATGGATCGTGTCCACCAATAGTCAATGCATAAGGTCTATCTTCATTAATCATCACTCAAGAGTTTGAAATTTTGAATTGTATCTTCAGTAGTGTTCCATATATAACCTAATAATGCATATCCATCTAAACCTAATTGCTGAATTTCCGACACATTTTTATTATTAATTCCTCCTTGTCCAATAAGTAAAGAAGAAGATGTTTTTCTATTTTCAAGATACGCTTTTAGTTGTTTAAAGTCCCAATTAGCAGAATATCCTTTTTTAGAAATACTATCAAATAATGGACTGACTAAAACAATATCAAATTGACCATCATAAATTTTTAAATCGTCAAAATTGTGAGCTGTTACGCTACTGACTTTGTTAGCCTCTTTCAGCATTTTAAGATTTTCTCTCAAATCACTTTCTGATAAATTTAGCAATACCTCTCTTTTAAAATGAAATCCAGCTAAATTTAAGTCGTGCAATAATTTGAAATCGGAGGTCATCATTTTAGACTCCCAGCCAAAAGGAAACTGTTCAATATATGGATACCAATAAGAAATCTCTTGTTGTGGTTTTCTTAAATATAAATAGTCAGCGCCCATTTCAAACATGGAAACAATTTTTTCTATTTCAGAAATATGGTCTTGCTCAGGAGTATAAATAATTTTTTTCACTAGATATTCAAGAATTGATGTTAAAAAAGAACATTCTTCAACTTAATAAAGAATTGAATAATGTTTTTAATTTCAATAAAAATAAACATTTTAAAAACAATCGTTTTATATTCTATAATAATCTAGATATCGAACTTGCTACAATCGTTAATTTCTCCTTATGAATAAAAATATCGAATCAATAAAACTCATATTTCATCAATGGTTTGATTTAATGTTTACTCAAATTCCCAAAATTGTTTTATCCATTGCATTACTGGTTTTATTTATTTTTCTAGCTAAGATTGCCAAAAAGTTATTTTTAAAAGCTTACAATAAATCTATAAGAAAGCATGAAGACGTAGGAAATATTCTTTCTACCATGATTTATTCTTTCTTGGTCTTTACAGGTGCATTTATATCATTACAAATAATAGGTTTAGAAAAACTATTCTCGAGTGTTATTGCTGGAGCGGGTATCATTGGAATTATAGCAGGTTTTGCACTGAAAGATATCGCTTCCAATTTTTTTGCAGGCATCATTTTAAAAGTTCAAAATCCATTTGATCACGGTGATTATGTAGAAATCAATGACCAAAACGGCTATATCATTGGAATTGATTGGATCACCACAAAAGTAGATACTGGAGCAGGACAAATTTTAAACATTCCTAACCAATTGATTCTGAATACAACGTTTACCAATTTTTCAAGGTATGAAAAAAGAAGAGTAGTATTTGAATCGGGAGTCTCATATGGAGATGACTTGGAACGAGTGAAAGCTATCGCTTTAGAAGAAGCACTAAAGGTTGAAGATATTATTACCGATTTGCCTATTGATTTTTATTATACTGGAATCGGGCCTTATGCTTATAATTTCCAATTGAGATTTTGGGTCAGCTATGAAAGAAACAAAGATTACAGAAGAGGGTTAAGTGATATTATCATACTTGTAAAAAAGAGATTTGAAATAGAAGGAATTACGATTGCATTTCCTATTACTACTATAGATTTTGGAATCAAAGCTGGTGTAAGTGTATTTGATCAAGCCATTCAAATTAAAAATATAGAAGATAAAAAAGTTGCTCAAGAATGAACAAGCTTTAAGCTCTAATCAATTTATATTTTCTCTCCGTGTTGAGAAATATCCATTCCTATTTCCTCTTCTTCTATTGTAGCTCTCAATGGAGAAATCAAATCTGTCATTTTCAATACTAAGAATGCCATCACTAAAGTAAAAACTGAAGCTCCAAGTAATCCAATTAAATGCGCTATAAATAAACCAGTTTCTCCATAATACAAACCATTAATTTCTACAGCTCCATTGATAGATTTGGTAGCAAATATTCCTGTAAATAACATACCAATAATTCCTCCCACACCATGACAAGGGAAAACATCTAAAGTATCATCCAATTTAGATTTCGTTCTCCAATCTACCACCAATCTTGATATTACAGCTGCTACTACACCAATAACAATAGAGTGAGATACTGTTACAAAACCTGCTGCGGGTGTTATAGCAACTAATCCAACTACTAATCCGATTGCCAAACCTAATGCTGAAGGTTTATTCCCTCTAGCTGCATCAAAAAATATCCAAGCTAAAGCTCCTGCTCCTGAAGCAGAAGAAGTGGTAGCCAATGCTACTCCAGCAATTTCGTTGGCAGAAAAAGCTGATCCAGCATTAAAACCATACCAACCAAACCACAATAAAGCGGCTCCCAATAATACATAAGGAATATTTGCAGGCTCATGAGCTTTTCCATGATCTTTTCCTTTTTTAAGATAAATAGCAGCTGCTAATGCAGTCAAACCTGCTGACATGTGAACGACCGTTCCTCCTGCGAAATCCAAAACTCCTAATTTGAGCAATATACCATCAGGATGCCATGTAGCATGAGCTAAGGGGGCATAAATAAAAATGAAGAACAGCACATTAAACAGTATATAAGAAGTAAATTTTACTCTTTCAGCAAAGGCTCCTGTAATCAATGCCGGAGCGATCATTGCAAATTTCAATTGATACATCGCAAAGATCACTAATGGAATCGTAGGTGCAGAAAGCCAATTTGCACCTCCAACTACATCCTTAAACATAAAATATGTAGTAGGATTTCCCACGATTCCTCCGAGAGATTCCCCAAAGACCAAACTAAAACCAAAAACTATCCATAATACCGCCATAATGACCATACTTACAAAGCTTTGCATCATAGTAGAGATAACATTTTTCTTTTGTACCATACCGCCATAGAAATATGCTAGGCCTGGAGTCATAAACATGACTAACGCTGTAGAAGTCAACATCCACGCTACATCAGCATGATTGAAGTCGTTATCAATATTATTGATTGGAACTGAAGGAAAGACTACAGCCAATAGGACTACACCTACTAAAACGATAAAAGGAACTTTTGATTTAAAATTTTTCATAAATTATTCTTTAACGTGCAACTAAAGATAGTTTATGGACTTTATTTTTCGCATATTTATTATAATTAAGTATATTATTAAAATGTTTTCACTAAATACCTCATATTTATATTTTAATAAACTAATAGAGGAGACTTTATGATCTTATTTAAATTCAATGGATTATAAAGCAAAAAGAGGATACTCTATTAAGAATATCCTCTAATAAAATATTTTAAAGAAAAATTTATTTTTCACTTATAACAAAACCTAAACTCTTCAAATCTTCCCAATACTGAGGATAAGACTTCGTCACCACATGAGGTTCTTCGATACTTATCTTTTTAGTGATAAGTGACAATGGTGCAAATGACATTGCCATTCTGTGATCTTCATAAGTAGCTATCGGTGTTGCTTTTGATTCGTGATTAAAGTTTTCTGAAGATAGTTTCCATAAGTTTTCAGATACTTCACCTGCAAGATGTGCTCCATATTTAGAAAGTTCGTTATCCAAAGCTGCTACTCTATCTGTCTCTTTAATCAGCAAAGTTTTTAATCCTTGAAAAGTTCCATCTATATTTTTAGCAGCCAAAGCTGTCAATACCGTCTGTGCTAAGTCTGGGCATTCTAAGAAATCAAATTCAAATATTTGAGGTAAATCTGCCGTTTTCTTTTTTAGGAAAATAGAATTTTCTTGAAAAGATGTTTCCACCCAATCCTTAAAAATATCTGCTATAACTGCATCTCCTTGCACACTATCTTGATTTAATCCATTCAAAGTAATTTCAGCACTATTGGCCAAAAATGCAATGGAATAATAATAAGATGCTGCACTCCAATCTGCTTCTACAAAAAATGATTTCGTCTGATAAGTTTGGCTTTTTACAGTAATAATATTCCCATCCAAACTTGAATTTACTCCGAAATATTTCATGAGATTTAAAGTCATCAAGATATATGGAAGAGATACAATTTCACCTTTCAACTCTAAAACTAAACCTTCTTCTAAAGTAGGCGCAATCATTAATAATGCAGAAATATACTGACTACTCGTATCTGCAGGAATACTCACTTTTCCTCCTTTGAGCTTTTTACCTTTAATTTTTAATGGCGGAAACCCTTCATTATTCACATATTCGATATCTGCGCCTAAAGTTTTCAAAGCATCTACTAAAAGTCGAATTGGACGCTCTTGCATTCTTTGCGAACCCGTCAATACTACTTCTCTCCCCTCGCAGGTAGCTAAGTATGCTGTCAAAAATCTAAATGTAGTCCCTCCAGCTCCAGCATCCAAAACAGCTTCTTGACTTTTCAATAAATTATCTAAAACCAATGTATCATCAGCATTAGATAAATTTTTTATATCAAAGCCACCTTCCGTCATCGCTCTAATAATCAAAGCGCGATTGGCAATACTTTTAGAGCCATTTAAAGTGATGACACCATTCACTATCCCATCTATAGGTGGAGTAACTTCGTATGTATTCATGATAAATTTCTGTAATAAAATAATGCCTTCTTTAATAATTCCTGAGTGATTTCGACATCGATATCTGGTTCGCCAATGGTTTTCAAAACTACTGACATTACTTTTGCTCCGTCATTTTTCTTGTCCAACTTCATAGAATCCCATAAAGCTTCTTCTATACCGTTGGGGATAAAATAATGACCATATTGAGCTAAGAAAATTCGTTCTAATTCTTGTAAATTTTCTAAAGAAAATCCAGAAGTGATTGTTCCAATATATCCTTCCATCAACATTCCGGCTGCAATAGCTTCGCCATGTAATAATGGTTCTTGATCATTTTCTAAAGAATAAGCTTCTACAGCGTGACCTATTGTATGTCCGAAATTCAATATTTTTCTCCAGCCTTTTTCAAATGGATCTTCTTCTACTACGGACTTTTTTACTAATAAAGAATCGTGTAGTATTTCGTAAAAATTTGTCGGAGGTATCGTCAAGTCTTTAGACAGAGCTTCCCATTGAATAGGAGATTGAATCAATGCATGTTTGTAAATTTCTGCAAATCCATTCACTATTTGTCTTTGCTCTAAAGTATCGAACCAAATCGTACTCATGATCACTAAAGCAGGATTTTTGAATACTCCGATTAAGTTCTTGCCATATCGAAAATCTACTCCTAATTTTCCACCGATAGATGAATCTACTTGCGATAAAACTGTAGTAGGAATTTGAATAAAATCGATACCTCTTTTATAGCAAGCTGCTACAAATCCACCCATATCTCCAATCACACCACCACCTAAATTTAATACTACTGACTTACGATCAGCATTGACTTGAAGCATTTTTGCCCAAATCTCTTCACACGCAGATAAGTTTTTATTCGCTTCTCCAGCAGGCGTGACAATCAGCGGCGCATTCAATAAGAAAGGTACAAACTGAACCAATTTAGGATAACAACACTCGGCAGTATTAGAATCTGCTAAAATGACAATTTCACTGTAATCTTTCTCCTTTAAAAATTCAGATAAAAATGAAAGTTGTTCATCAAAAACTATTTCATAATCATCTAATGTTATTCTTTTCAATGTTCTCATGCTCCTACTTCCGTGATTTTATTAAGCGACCAAGCTTCTGGTCTACCTGAAAATTTAGCTTTCGCTACTCCCCAAAATGTTTGAAATAATTCAGATACTCTATAATTTTCAAGTGCATCCTCACTCTCCCAATAGCTATAAGTGAAAATCACATTCGGCTGATTGGCTTGTTGCAATAATTCTAATTTTTGACATCCTTCAAAATTTCTAATCTGATGACAGATACTTTCAAAGTAAGCCATAAAAGCTTCTACTTCTTCTTCTTTAAATTGAAGTTTTACAATTCTTATAATCATGAAAAAAAGACGTTTACGATTTGACCAAATTTAATACCCAATAATTTATATGCGGCACCTTCATTAATTGCTATTTCTAAAAATCCAAGATCATTGATTCTACACATTTGATCTCCTTTTACTACATCGTTATAGTTTCCAACTATTCCATTGATTGAATCTTTGTCTCTATATTGTATGACCACCTCACTGAACCGGTCCATATATTGAGTTAAATCTTTCATATGAATGTTCGTAATTAAATTACCATAATAATCCACAATTACCACCATTCCTCGAATATGACTATCAAATGTATTGACAGCCCATTCCGAACTTGACTCATATTCAGAAAGATATGAAATCTCCTCATAGCGATTTTCTAAAACATACTTTAAGACTTCTGCATAAATGCCATCAGCTAATTGACTTTGGATTTGGTCAAAATTAACAGATCGAATCCAATCAAACTGATTATTCAATGCTAGAGGCAAAACTTTATTATTAGGAGCTAAAAAATAATAGCCTTTATAATAAGCTATCAATAATCCATCTTTTATTAAGCCCTGTTCATTGACACGAATGATATGAATAGTACCTTTGGGAAAACTAGTGTATGTATGCCTCAAATTAAATGCGCCTGTGACAATATTATAGGCGGGGATATTATGGGTAACATCTACGATATTTAGATCACTTTGCACAGACAATAGCTTCCCTTTAAACCTGCCTGCATAAATATCAGCATGTCCAAAATCGGTGGTTAAAGTTACAATAGGCATATATGATCTAGAAAAAAAGTATATATTGAACTACAAAAATAGAGAATAATTTGAGCGAAATAGTCATAAAACTAGATACAGTAAATCCTGTAGATTTTTTTGGGTACAATAATTCAAGATTAAAGCTAATAAAAAGAGCATTTAACCAATTAAATATTGTTGCGAGAGGTTCTAAAATGATTGGAATAGGTACTACAGAAGCACTAGAATCTTTTGAAGAGAAATCCTTAGCAATCATACAGTTATATGAAAGAAATGGCAATATTACAGATCAGCAAGTAGAAGATATTTTATTTGG
This sequence comes from Chitinophagales bacterium, assembly GCA_035515235.1. Taxonomy (GTDB): domain Bacteria; phylum Bacteroidota; class Bacteroidia; order Chitinophagales; family JADIYW01; genus JAMLHH01. The sequence goes on along the minus strand of DATJBS010000076.1, from coordinate 25,119 downwards.
AAAATCTGGATTACCAGCTGAGCTTCCACAGTTTCAAGAAAATGTTTTAGTACATGGAATTTCTGGAAAACTAATTAGAGCAAGGACACCCAATCAGAAAAAAATGGTAGAAATATCGGAAGAAAACGATATTCTCTTTGCAATTGGTCCTGCTGGAACTGGAAAAACATATACCGCTGTGGCTTTAGCTGTAAGAGCTTTGAAAAATAAATGGGTTAAAAAAATCATTTTGACTCGCCCGGCTGTAGAGGCAGGTGAAAGTTTAGGTTTTCTTCCTGGAGATTTGAAAGATAAAGTTGATCCTTATTTAAGACCGCTTTACGATGCTTTGGAGGACATGATTCCTGCTGAAAAACTAGCTTATTATATGGCACATCGAGTCATTGAAGTGGCACCAATCGCTTATATGAGAGGTAGAACTTTAGACAATGCTTTTTTGATTTTGGACGAAGCACAGAATGCTACTTCTCTTCAGCTGAAAATGTTTTTAACTAGAATCGGACCTAGTGCAAAATGTATTATCACTGGCGACTTAACACAAATAGATTTACCAAGAAGTCAATCTTCTGGACTAAAATTTACTACTGAACTTTTGAAAGATATCAAAGGAATTGGCATCGTACATTTGGATAAAGAAGATGTTTTAAGACATAGATTGGTCAAAGAAATTATTTCTGCATTTGAAAAGGCTAGCGAAGAAGACGAAAAGAAAACCGCTCGCTTGAGTAAAAAACTGAATCCTACTCCCAAAGAAGTATAAATCACCTACAATGAAATCACCTATTTGGAAATGGGGTTTTCCTGAACATCAACAGCAAGAAAAGTTTTTTAAAAATTTTAAAACAAAGATTTTTGAGAAGTGGCAAACTGAACCTACCACTCAAAGACCAATATCCGCGTTTCCGCTACCTGCTGAAATTAGTGACAAACAAAAAGACAGTTTAAGAGATATTTTTGCCCATATCGCTATTAAGAGAATTTCTTTTCAAAATGAAAAAAGAGTTTACTATTCATTAGGCAGAAATTGGACAAAATGGAAAGACCTCAGCAGCGAAATAAAAATTGCAGACGTTGTTTTATTTCCCATTCAAGCCAAAGAAATACAAGATATTTTATCACAAGCTCAACAATTTGACATCTCCATTCGGACTTTTAATCAATGGCTAAAAGATCCTGAAATGTTTATTCCAAAAAGTAAAACTTTAGCAATCATTCACTTGGAATTTATGTCTAAAATTATCCGATTTGAACCTGAATTATTTCAGATCAATGTTCAGCCTGGAGTAAAAGCTCTAGAGCTCCAAAAGTATCTAAAAGAGCAAGGTTGGGAATTAGAGTTTGACATCATAGGGCAAGAGCATTTGAATGCCCTAGAACTCTTACAAAGCAATCATCGAATAGAGCCTTCAATTGTACAATTAGAAATTCATACTCCATCTGGAGGGATATCTGCCACTCCAAACAACGGACTTATTCAGCAATATTTTAATGATTTCACTCTAGGAATACCTTCAGAAATTGTTTTAAGAATTCAACCCAAATCTAAGTATACTAGAAAAATAGAAGCTCAGCTTAAAGATTTACATGATGTTACTAAATTAATTGAGCTACTTAGACATAACAATATAACATACAGCAATTTATATTCTTTCAACTATAGTAAAAATTCATTAGTAAACATTCTCGATTGGTATAAAATTCCAGAAGAACAACCTATTGACTTCATCAATACCTTTATTAAGAAATCAGAAGAAATTCTTTTTAAAGATGAGACCAAAAGACCTATTTTCATTGCTCTAGAATTTCAAGAATATCACTTTAGTATATCTTCTCTCTTATTAAAAGTCAAAGATTTAATTCAGCAAATAGATGGCAAGTTGATTTCTTATAATCTAAAAGACAGATTAGATCAATGGAGAAAAAACTATCCTTATTTGGAGAATGAGGCAGAAGAAAACCAAATCGATTGCTTGCATCTTTCATCGCTTATTCCATTAGATAAAATAGAAGATTATCAGAAAGCCATCCGCAAACAATTAGAAAAGAAACTCTTTTATCCGGCCAAATATTCAGATGATCTGTTACTTTTTACTCATCTCCCTTCTTCACTTTTGCAGATTGATTATTACTTTTTTGGTTCTACTCAGCATCGAAAAAATCAAGACTCCTTTCTAAAACTTTCCGACTATTTTAAAGAGCTCATTGATACAAAAAAAAACCATGCTTACCATCCGGAAAAATCTTCAACATTGAATCAAGAAATATGGAGTTCAATCAAAAAACTCACTGATCCTAAACATATTTTGAGCAACAGAAACATGAGCAGCAGCTCTAATTTTCCTAAAAAAAACTAATTTAATACAAATAGATATGTACAGATTTGGAGTGAGTATATTAAAGAATTACTTTTAATATTTAATCTACTATGCGATTCATTAAGAACCTATTCAGCTTTATATTCCTGACATCCTTTCTTCATTCCACCGATGCACAAGAAACTTGGGACTGGGAACGTTGCCTTCAATATGCTTACGAAAACAATTTACAACTGAAATCAGATGCTATCAATATAGCTTTGTCAGAACTTCAGGTCAAGCAAGATCGATTGAACTTGACTCCTTTTGTACAAGCGGATGCGGGATATAATTATGCAGTAGGACGTACCGTAGACATGTCGACCTATCAATATGTCACCAAGCCTGTAAATACAGGAAATCTTCAAGTTTCTTTGAATCAACCGATATTTCAAGGTTTGAAAAACCTGAATGCGCTCAAAAAATCCAAGATAGACCTACAAGCTTCTCAATTAGATAACGAGACGCTTAAAATGAATATTCAATTGCAATTATTGAATGCATATCTGAATATTTTAAACGCACAAGAGCAAGTTCAACAAGCAAAAGATCAGCTTGCAAGAAGTCAAGAACAATATCAAAACAATCAAAATCTCGCGAAAGGTGGCGCTTTAGCTGAAAGAATGTTAGTAGACAATGAAGCACAACTCGCTTCAGATGAATACACTATCATACAATTACAACAGCAAGTACAATTAGCATATATGGCTTTGAAAACCATATTACAATTAGATTTAAATCAAGAAATACAAATAGTAAATCCAATTTCTGACGATCCAATCAATCCTTTTGATTTAGAATCTGTAGAATCTATTTACCAAAAAGCAAGCAATACTCGACCTGATATCGAAGCTGCAGATGTGAGAATTAAAAGTTCTGAACTAGGTGTCAAAATAGCTAAATCTGCATATTATCCTCAATTATCATTTTTCTCAGGTATTGGAACCAATATCTCGGATCAGTTCAAAGAAACTACAATTTCAGGATCTGTAGAAACACCAATTGGATATATCAAAAGTAGCGGAGAAGCTGTTTATACCTTATACCCTTCTAGCAATACCGTATCCGTCCCATTTGGCAAGCAATTCAATAATAATATGTCTTACGCCATCGGATTGAACTTATCTGTTCCTATTTACAATCGTAGAGCAGGATATTTAAGTTCGCAAAGAGCAAGATTAGCATTAGAGCAATCCAAATTAAATGGGGAAAATATCAATTATTCGCTCATGAATGATATTAAAAGTGCTCATTTGAAAGCTTCTACTTCCGAGCAAAACTTCAAAGCAGCTCAGAAGAATACTATCGCCGCGGAAAAGTCTTATGAATTTGCACAAGACAGATTATCCAATGGTGCTATCAGTCAATTGGAACTTAATCTAGCTCAAAACAATTTATTGATTGCTGAATCAAGAATGACGCAAGCTAAATACGAATATATTTTCAACAGCAAAGTATTAGATTTCTATAGCGGAAAAATGATCGATTTTAAATAATAATATGAAGAAAAAATACATCATCATTGGAATAGTGGTCATGGTAGCCATAGGAATATTTTTTGCTATCAAAAAATCGAAAGATAGTGCCAATAGTGCCAAAGAAGTCACCGTAGAATCTGCTGAGAAAAGAGATATTACAGAATCTGTTACGGCTAGTGGAAAAATTTATACGGAAGAAGAAGTTAAAATTAGTTCTGATGTTTCTGGTGAAATTATTGAATTGTACATCAAAGAAGGACAGTACGTAGAGAAAGGGACTTTACTGGCTAAAATTCAACCGGAAAGCTATCAAGCGATGGTGGATCAATCTGATGCTCAATACAATAATGCTTTAGCTAATCTGAAAAATATGCAAGCCAATTATTCTAATTCGGTAGCACGAGAAAAACAAGTGACTGCACAATTAGACAATGCTCAATTAGCTTATAACAGAGCTAAGGAATTATTTTCTACAAAATCTATTTCCAAAGCAGAATTAGAGCAAGCAGAAACCAATTTTAAAACTGCGAAAGCTGAAGTAGAAGCTGCAGTAGAAACTATCAAAGGCGCAAAATATTCTATCGAAGGCGCACAAGCTAGTGTGAAAGGCGCACAAGCTACAATTAGAGACGCTAAATCTAATCTGATTAAAACATCCATATTCGCTCCTATTTCTGGAACTGTTTCTTTATTGAATGTAGAAAAAGGTGAAAAAGTATTAGGAACCCTACAAATGACTGGAACTGAAATCATGAGAATTTCCAATTTTAACAATATGGAAGTTCGTGTAGATGTCAGCGAAAATGAAATTATAAAAGTAAAACTAGGCGATACTACTGATGTAGAAATTGATGCGTATATCGGCAGAAAATTCAAGGGCATCGTCACTCAAGTCTCCAATACCTCTAAAGGCTCTTCTAATATGGGCTTATCAGCAGAACAGTCGAGTAATTTCATCGTAAAAGTTAGAATTCTAGACGCTTCATATGCAGATTTGACTGCTGAAGGAAAGAAACCATTTCTACCAGGAATGTCTGCAACAGTAGATATTTTCACTAGAAAAGAAAACCAAGTTATCGCGCTTCCAATCCAAGCTGTAGTGACTAGAGAAGACAGTATTACAAAAGATGTCAAAGAAGTTATTTTCAAAGATAGCAACGGCTATGCGATTCAGACCACAGTAAGAATAGGAATACAAGATGATAGCTATATTCAAATTTTAGAAGGCGTGCAAGTGGGCGATAAAATTATCACCGGACCTTATGACGTATTATCCAAAACATTAAAAGACCGTAGCCCAATCAAACAAAAATCTCAAGATAAATAAGTAACAAAGCTTATTTCAGATACAATTCAAATCCAACTATTCAATTATTTACATCATACATGACAGAAATAATTCAAGTTCAAAACCTTAAAAAAAGCTTTGAGAATCATCAAGCATTAAAAGGTGTTTCTTTGAAAATTCCCAAAGGAACAATATATGGTTTACTTGGTCCTAACGGTGCAGGAAAAACTACTCTTATCAGAAATCTTACGCAAATATATCATCCCGATAGTGGAGAAATATTTTTCATGAACGAGCCTCTTCAAGAAAAGCATGTAAGAAATATGGGCTATATGCCTGAAGAAAGAGGACTTTACAAAAAAATGAAAATTGGTGAGCACCTCATCTATTTGGCTAGATTAAAAGGATTGAGCTCCACTGAAGCCAAAGCGAAAGTAGAAAAATGGTTCAAGCATTTTGAGATTGAAGATTGGAAGAACAAAAAAATCGAAGACTTATCGAAAGGGATGCAGCAAAAAGTTCAATTCATTGCTACGATATTGCACGATCCTGAACTTTTAATTTTAGACGAACCGTTTTCAGGATTAGATCCTATCAATGCGAATTTGATCAAGGACGAAATGATTGCTCTAAAAAATAACGGCACTTCAATTATTTTCTCTACACATAGAATGGAATCTATTGAAGAAATGTGTGAAGACATTGCTCTAATCAATAACGGAGAAATTATCCTTGAAGGAAATATTAAAGAAATCAGAAGAGAATACAAGAAAAATTTATTCCAAGTCACTTTAGCAGATGGTGCTGAATGGCCTACGATTTTGGATAACAAATACCCTTCACAAGCGATAGATGTACACAATTATCAAATCTATCTCCAACAACATACTCCCAACGAATTTCTATCAGAGATCATCTCTACTGCAACGCCTATCGTAGGGTTTCAAGAAATTCTACCTACTGTCAACGACATTTTCATTCAAAAAGTAAAAGATTCAAATCATGGATAAAATATGGCTCATCATACAAAGAGAATTCAACTCTAGAGTAAGGACTAAATCCTTTATTATATCCACCACATTAGTACCGCTATCATTTATTCTAATTATCGGAGTCTCTATTTTCATAGGATTATATGGCAGTGAGAAATTAACTATAGCTGTAAAAGATGACAGTGGATTATTTGAAGATAAATTCAGAGGACTAGACCAAGGAGAAACTTTACTGTTCAAATATATTAAATCCACCCCTTTAGAGGATTTGAAGCAAGAAGTCAAAGAAGATAAAGTCAGCGGAGTCTTATATATTCCATCTTTTGATTTAGACAATCCGAAAGGCTTCAAATATTATGGAAATAATCAATTAGGACCTCAAACAGAAAGCATAATTTCTGACGCACTTACAGATGTGGTGAAAACTCAAGTATTGAAACGAGAAGGCTACGATAACGAATTACTTAAAAAGTTAGACAATAAAGTCTCTTTCGAGTCTATCATCAAAGAAGAAGAGAAAGGTGGCATGACCGCTGTCTCATCCGGTTTAGGCTATGCGATGGGATTCATCATGTACATGTTTATTTTCATCTATGGCGCTATGGTCATGAAAGGTGTAGCTGAAGAGAAAAACAACCGTATTGTAGAGGTGATGCTAAGTAGCATTCAACCTTTCCAATTGATGACAGGTAAAGTTTTAGGAATTGGTTTAGTCGCCTTTTTACAGTCTTTCATTTGGTTTTCGGTGCTATTCCTTGTTCAGTTTCTGATAGGAATATTCTTTGCAGATAAACTACAAGAGCTGGCAGAACTTCAATCTCAAGGGGTTTCCTCGTCGAATGAAGCTGCCATATTAGAAGTGATCAATACCTTCAAACTTCTAGACTTATCTAGGATTACTTGGAGTTTCTTTTTCTATTTTGTGTTTGGGTTCTTATTTTACGGAGCACAGTTTGCGGCAGTTGGCGCAGCTATCACGGACGATATGGATGCTAATGCTTACACGATGCCGATTGCGATGCCTATCATTATCGCTATCATGATTATGAACGTAGCTATCCAACAGCCGGGTTCACCATTAGCAGTGTATAGTTCAATGATTCCATGGTTCTCCCCTGTAGTGATGCTGGCGAGAATTCCATTTGACATCAGCTATACCGAACAGTTCATTTCGATGGGTTTATTAGCTTTAGGATCCTTCTTTATGCTTTGGTTAGCCGCTAGAATCTATCGAGTAGGTATCCTCATTCAAGGACAGAAAGTCGGCTTCAAGGATATCGGTAAATGGATATTCATCAAACGATAAATCACACGGAGGACAATGAAAATTGTCCTCTTTTTATTTTGGGGGTGGTTGGAAATACTGCTTTAGAAGTATCGAGAGAATTAATATCTTTAAGGAAGAGCAGGGAATATCATGAATATAGAAGCAAAAAAGCTAAGTTTTATAGAGCGTTTTATGAAACTCAAAAAAGAAAACTCCATTCAAAAACTGGAAGCTATTCTTACTGAAATCGAATTGAATGCACGTGCTGATGCCTCGGAAGACGATATAAGACAAGGCAACTTAGAATCTTATGATGATTTTTCTAAAGATGGGAAGCAATGGATGATGAGTAAATAATTTTCTAAAAAACAAGTAATTGAAATAATAAAGAGAAACTGTTCTTTTATTTATCGCTATAATTAAAAGAGTACAAAAATAAAATAGATATTCATCAAACGATAAATTACATGGAGGACAATGAAAATTGTCCTCTTTTTATTTGAGGAGTGTTTAAAAAAATGAATTAATAAAATTAGTATATTTACTATAAAAAAAAGGAAATTATTGAGTACATTATTTTATTAAAAAGAAACCATTTATAGTGCAAAATGCTTTAAAGCTTAAAGAAAAAATAAATATTCTTCTTGATCATAATAAATATGATGAAGCAATGAAAGAATTAAGTATTCAAACAAAGATTTCCATTGAAAAAGAAAACCCTAATTTATTTTTATTTGCAGAAATTGCAGGCTCTTATATTTCATTAGGTGACGAATCCAATAATATATTAGCAGTAAATAAAGGAATTGCAATTTTTCAAGAAAACAGAGAAATCTTAAAGTCAGTAATTTCAGAAGACAGTCTAGATTACTGTTTAGGCAATGGTTTTCAAGCTATTTATAAAATTAAAACTCAAAATATAGATAACTATTTCGTTAAACCTGAAAACATCAGGGATGAATTATTCGATGCTAAACAATCTTATTTAAAAGTGTTCAAGAAAATAAATCTTGATTATCTAGATGACTTTGCAATTAAAATTCTTACAAACCTTGGAAACAACTTGAATCATTCAGGTAGAATAGTTGAAGCTTTGCAACTATTTGACATAGTTCTAAACCATAAACCTAAATTTCCTGAAGCAGTTGTTTCAAAAGCAGATGGACTTCGTTACATGATTCAATCTACAGATTGTCCTAAAACATTATGGTTATATTCAGAAATATACAAATTATACAGCATCGCTAGTGAAAATAAAATTGTTATAGAAGAAATCAATAAAAATGTAGAATGGGGAAAGAAGGAATTTGGTCAACTTTTAATTGATAATGACATCAATCTAGATACGCTTGAAAATGAATTTGAATTAAATGAAATCGAATTTAAAAATCACCCAGAGGACATTAAATTCTATCTTGAAAACTTTATGAACCTATCTGAGCACAGTTTATATTGTAAATGTAATGGTGCAAAAACTGATGATTTAACAATTGGATATCCTGGATATAAAACAAATGACAAAAGAATAATACAACTAGAATTACTCAATAATAGAATTAAATCAGAATTCTCATTAGCCAAAAATCTTTATTTTGATTTTACTAAACAAACTCAAAAAGACAATGTTCACTATGAAAATGTATTAAATGGAATTGTTAACGGAATCAAATATGAAAAACTTAGAACAAGTTTTAGACTATGTTTTGGAATATTAGATAAAATAGCGGAAGGAATTTGTTATTTACTTGAACTTGAAATTAAAGAAGGAGAAAAGATTTATTTTGAAAGTTTTTGGAAAACAAGTAAAAATGCCCAAAGGTGGATTAAAATTAATTCATTCCAAAATATTCACTTAACAGCACTTTACAGTATTGCAAGCGATTTAAATAAAAAGAATGGTGAGTTCGGCTTTTATAAGCAATGGAGAAATAAATTAGAACATGGTTTATTCTCCTTAACAAATAAAAATTATATAAATGATGATGTTAATGAAAATCAATTTTCAATTAAGACCTCATCTGATGATTTTGAAAATAAAACTAAGCATTTACTACAACTTACTAGAGCTTCTATATTTAGCTTCGTCTTTTGTGTAAGACATGAATTGATCACAAAAAACAATAGTCCTGCATAAATTTATTTCATCACAAAACCAACACCCATGAATCTAAAAAATAAAAAAGCAATCATTACTGGAGGCGGAAGAGGTCTTGGAAAAGCAACTGCCATAGCATTTGCAAAAGAAGGAATCGACGTCGCCATCACTGGTAGAAATGAAACTGTTTTAAAAGAAACTGTAGCAGAATTAGAAGCACTTGGTGTTAAAGCGATTTATTCAGTATTCGATGTCGGCAATTACGAAGAAGTCAAATCTGAAATCAAAAGCATTGTAGAAAGATTAGGCGGTGTAGATATTTTAGTCAATAATGCTGGTATTGCAGCTTTCGGATCTTTCAACGAAATGGATGTCCAACAATGGACTCAAATCATTCAGACCAATGTTATGGGCATGTATTATGTTACCAAAGAAGTGCTCCCCTATTTGATCCAAAAAAATGAAGGGGATATTATCAATGTTTCCTCTACTGCAGGAATCAACGGCAATGCCAATACTTCTGCCTATTCAGCATCTAAATTTGCAGTGATTGGATTATCCGAATCCTTGATGAAGGAAGTTCGCAAGAATAATATCCGAGTTTGCACTTTGACTCCAAGTACGATTGCAACTGATATGGCGATCGAATTAGGGATTGCTGATGATCATTCTCAAGATAGAGTTTTACAAGCGGAGGACTTTGCCGAACTCGTCGTTGCTGGATTAAAACTACCAAGAAGAGCGATGCTAAAAAGTGCTGCTTTATGGTCCACTAATCCTTAATCAACTAGAAACTATTTCATCCTACTCAAAGCTTCCGCCATTTTTTCGTGGAGTTTATTCATGCCTTTCAATGGACGCACCATCACTTTGAAGTCGATGATTTTTTGGTCGTCATTTACAGTTATAAAATCTATTCCATTAATAGTAATGCCATCTAATTCGGTAGTAAATTCTAAAACAAATGTGTTTCCATCTACCACTGTTCTGTTGTATTGAAATTGCTCAGAAGAGTTCAGCAAACCTATCGCTGCCATCAGATACATGAAAGTGATAGGTTTTCCTTTTTGTGGAGTAAAAACTACTGGAGAATGAAAAACAGCTTCTTCTGCTAATAAATCATTCAATATTTTTGGTTTTTTAGTTTCTACAAATTGATGCCATTGTTGTAAAGCTATTGGGAGAGTTTTGCTCATGTTATTTAATCTTTTAAAAGGTTGGATATAAATTTAACAAGTTAATCTGGAATAAAAGATTTCAATGGTTTTGTATTACTCTTGAAGTAATGTACAACAAGAAATTAAAAGTTTGTAAAACATACATTTAAGTATTTTCATTAATAGATACATAGTAACTCTCGGAAATAATAACGATATTTAAATTATAATGAACAGTATATGGAAACAATTGATAGCATAAAAAATGGATTAATTGATAAGATTCATTCCATAAAAAACAAAGATCTTTTAAACGCACTTGACCAACTGATTTCTTCTAGCACCTTCGATTCCGACAAAGTTGAATTAAGCAATGAACAAAAAGCAATGTTAGAAATGAGTGAACAGGACATCAAAGATGGTAAACTTATTTCTCAAGATGCAATGAACAAAAGAAATCTTGAATGGCTCAACGCATTATAGTATGGACCAAAATTGCCGACTTACAATTTGTAGGAATTTTAGAATATTGGGTAAATAAAAACAGATCAACATCTTATTCTAAAAAACTCGTTCGATTAGTTTTAGAAAAAACCACACAAATTTCTAAAAGACCTTTAATATATTAATTGACTGATTTTAATGACATAAGAGTAGCTCCTTTAGGTAATTTTAGTATTTACTATAAGATTACAGATAATCATATTATAATTTCTGCATTTTGGGACAATCGTCAAGATTCTGAAAAGCTATTGAAAATCTTACAAAGTAAAAGATAATTACATTGGTGTTATAATGTAAAAGTTAAAGTCCATTTCTGATGCTTTACTGAGATGCACCGTAAGTGAATAAGCTTTGTAACAAACTAAGGAATAAAATATCGTGTGCCGTAGGTACACAACTAAATAATCAATTTCCACTTGAAAAAAAGTTTTGTCTCTACGAGGCAATTTATAAATGGGAAATCAATCCTGTCCTAAATAAATTAAGAAACAAAAATTCAGTCTGATTCCATTAGTTATTAGACTGATAAATACAGATTTTTAAAAAAGAACCCCTTGTAGTGATATAGGAGGCGGCTCTATGTGCTCCGAGAAGGGTTGATCGAGCCATTTTTGGAGATTGATTTTGACAAAAAGATTTAATCGAATAAATGCAACAAGGTTTGAAAGATGCCAGCTGAATTTTGAATGTGCTTTTAGTGCTTTTAAGATAAGTATTGTGATTAACTTACCGCACGAAGATGAGTTAAGAAAAATCATTTCAGAAGAACAAGCAAAAATCAACTATTAATAATCCGAAAATGATTATAAAAAGCGTTTGATATATGCGAAGTGAGTTAGGGGATAAAACTTATTCTATTAATGCAAAAAAACTTTCACAATACAATGTCTAGAATGACTCAAAGCATTGTAGCTAAAACTCTCTAATTCCTTAAGCTTTTTCCCAAAGTAAGACTTCAGTAGTAATAATTTCATGATCAATGAATTCTCAAAAAACTAGACAATTCTCTTAGTTTTATACTATTACAAATATCTAACACATAACCCAACCAATTTTGCCTTTCAACATCACCATTATTTTAGACCTTGTAGGCACTTTTGCGTTTGCAATTAGTGGAATTAGATTAGCTTCTGGAAAACAAATCGATTGGTTCGGAGCGTATACGATAGGTTTGGTAACAGCAGTGGGTGGAGGAACGATAAGAGATTTGTTTTTGGGCGTCACTCCTTTTTGGATGTTAGATTCTAAATATTTCATAACAACAGGAATAGCTCTATTTGCAGTAATATTATCAAAAAGCAAACTACTGAATTGGGGAAGTACTTTGTTTTTATTTGACAGCATAGGACTAGGGTTGTTTACCATACTTGGAATTACCAAAAGTATCGATGCAGGATTACCATTTTGGGTTTGTATCGTCATGGGAATGATTACAGGTTCAGTGGGAGGAATAATTAGAGACGTTTTACTGAATGAAGTGCCATTAATTTTCAGAAGAGATATTTATGCATTAGCCTGTGTAATTGGCGGCGGAGTGTATTTTATTTGCACCTATTTGAATCTTCCAATAAGTGTCACTGAAATTATTGCTGCATTAACAGTAATTTTTGCACGACTGATAGCTGTAAGATTTCATATTCACCTACCTCAACTTTTACCCATCAAATCTACCGAAGACTAATATATTCTCGCAAACGATTTTATGAAGCATGCAACTAAGGTATAATAGCAATGAGCAAAACAAATCACTCATCTAAATGGTTAGATATTGACACAAAAATATCTTATTATACTTTTAAAACAACTCTAAATCACGTATAATAAAGGCTATCTAAAGAACAAATCATGCAAGACAATAAAATACTCCATTATATTAAAGATGTACTAGAAAATATGCCTTCTGATTGGCTGAAACTCACTACACATCGATTAGATATTTATGAGGAAGAGTTGGCAAAAACTCAATTTTTAGAACTATTTGAACAACTATTTATTGATAATAATACCGATTCTGATGCGCTCAGTAATTTACCTACGGCATACGATTATATTCGATTAGGTCATCCCTTGTCGTGTGTACTAGAATGGACAATTGCAAAATTAAATCAGATTAGTCCAAGTCATGTCATCAGTTTTTCTTCTAAAATGATGCCTATTCTAGCTATTCTAAGAAAAAACTTACTCAATCAAAAAGCAACTCAGATACTATATACTCATGATTTACCAGAGTCTTTTAATGCTGAGGTTTTGAGACAAGTTTATGGTTATCAGTTTGAATTAAAGCAGATTGAACAAGTAAAAGATGTTGCTAAATTTAAAGGTAGTACTATTCTCATTTCACAAAAAGATGAATTTTCCCAAATTGATCTAGCCTCAAATATTGACTTTCATATTACTCTTTCTCCATTAGGAAGTGTTGTAATTGTGAACGGAGAACAAAATGAAAATTACATTTCAGAAATTCAGCATGTCAGAAGAAGAGAATCTATTGCCATGACGCCTTATGATTGTTTGACGGCATTAAAATCTATCATCAATCCTTCAAATTCTGATAATTTAAAAGATGATAATAAAGTTGATTCTAATAAAAAACTCGTTATAGATTCAGTTGCAGACATTACGAATACTAATACTAAGGTGCTCATAGGTTCTAGTGGGTTATCTATTCAGTATGCGATTATGATGGGAGCTGTTCACGACGCTTTAGAAAATCACTCAGGAAAATTTATCAAATTTATTGTACCACCTAACTGTTACGGAGGTACAAATGACCAAGCTAGACGAGTGGCTGCTTGTATCGAAAATGTAGAAGTGGTAGACTTGCCAGTAGACGGAGATAACGATATGGTTCAAAGTATTGACACCATTTTAAATCAAATTGCTCAAGAGAATGCTGTTCCTTATATCATTGCAGAAATACCGACTAACCCAAGAGTAGAAGTTCCAAATCTCCAAGATTTAAAAGCTGTTTTGAGTAAAGAACGTCAAACTAAAAATGGAGAAAATGCCATCGTTCCCGTTTTTATTTTAGACCAAACCTTTTGTCCGAATGTCCACTTTTTAGGTGAAGGAGATATTCTTTCTACAGTAAAAACCATTTCTTATGTCAGTGGTTCTAAATTTCCAAGTGGTGGACTTTGTACTGCTGGATATTGTGTAGGAAATGAACTCACAAAATCTTTAATGGAGAAAGTGGAACAACATTTATTCCTTTGTGACAATGTGGCTACGCCTCTACAAATTGAAATTCTTGCTCAACAACTGCCTTCTATGAATCAAAGAATTCAAGATGCTTATCAAAATACGCGCGAGTTTGTTAACTTTATTCAAGATACTTTGCCGACTGCAAAAATCAATTTTGTTTCAGAAGAATTAGCTGAACATGGATTTACTCCGTCAGTTTTCTCTTTAGATCTTCCTACAAAAGGCGATACTCACGAAGAAAGAGAAGATTACAAAAGAGCATTAAATCTAAAATTGATCAATTTGATGATTAATAAAATTCCAGATGAAAGTAAGTTTTGTGTCAGCTATGGTCAATTAAAAGGATGCTATTGGACGATACCAGCGACCTCCACTCAAGGAACGACGAAAGAAAGCGATAAAGATTATATTGTTCGAGTGTCACTTTCTCCAAATATGAATCTAGAATTACACAAAAAAGTTTTTGAAGAATTTGTGGAGAGTATTTAAGTTTCATTCTTTCATTCCGACCAAGGAGGAATCTGTTGTAAAATTCTCATTAACCTTTACTTTTATAAAACTTATATTTGCACTTCAAATTAAATATAATGACTAAGCATACTTTCACATTAAACAATGACAGCGAATTTATTGCACTCGATAAACTTTTAAAATTCATGCAATTAGTAAATTCCGGAGGAGAAGCGCATGCTATAATTGAAGACGGCTTAGTAAAAGTCAATGGCGAAGTAGAATATCAAAAACGTAAAAAAATGCGCGCCGGAGATCACGCTGAATTTGATGGACAACAAATAATAGTAGAGGCATGAGTGGAACTCAAAGATCACACATTTCTATTGGCGATACAGTAGAAATCGTATTGAAGGAAGATCAGCGCACAGGCGAACTGACAGAAGGAATTGTAAAAAATATTCTTACTAAATCTCCACAACATCCGCATGGCATTAAAGTGCGATTAGAAGACGGTCAAGTCGGCAGAGTAAAAAATATACTTTAAAAATTAAGTTTAAATCAAAAAAAACGGGCAATTTTTCAATTGCCCGTTTCTATTATTTTATGATAGTGATTTTAGTATTTACCGAATTTCCATTCAGTCTCTTCTTCATCATCTGTAAATCTGTTATATTTTTTGCTCTTAGCTTCTTTCTTGAATTTCTTATCAGCATCACCTGCACGATCAGGTTTGTCTTTTTTGAATTCTTTGTCCTTAGAAGATTTAATCGCAGGTTTAGCATTTTCTCCTAAGAATGTTGGAGGCGCTGGATTGTAATCAGAAGCATTAGTTCTAGGTGTATAAGGTCTATCTGTTGCACCTGCACCAAAACGTGGACGATCGGTTTGTGGTCGATCTCCTTGTGGTCTGAATGGTCGATCACCTTGAGGTCTATCACCGGAAAAACTTCTTCTTCCTTGCTCTGGTCTAGATTCTTTAGGTTTTGCTTCGCTGACAGCCAATACTTTGCCCATCATTTCAAATCCATTCAACTGATCAATAGCGACACTTGCTTCTTTATCGTTGTCCATAATGACAAATCCAAATCCACGACTTTTCTGTGTTTCTTTGTCTAAAACGATTCTTACTGAAGCTACTTGGCCATAGCTTTCAAAAATACCCCTAACATCGTCTTCGTTTGCCTTAAAGGGAATATTGGCAATATAAATATTCATCTTTTGAGTTAATTAATCCTCTTGGTTTTTTTAATTGAGATTGTAAAGGTAAAATAAAAACTATATGTATGTATTAGAAATGTATCAATTTAATAAAAAAAATTAAATTTTATTTAAAATTAAAACCTAATCCATCATTTGTTAACTAAGCGAGTTCACTTAGCTCTAACCAACGCATTTCTTTACGCTCTAATTTCTCAATAACTTGCTCTATTTTCTGAGAGATTTCTAATAATTCTTTATGATTAATAGCATTAGAAGAAATTTTTTGAGTTAACTCTTGCTTCTCTTTTTCAAGCTTTTCTATTTCCTTATCTAACTTCTCTAATTCTTGCTTTTCCTTAAAGCTCATTTTTGGTTTCTGAGTATTATCTACAGCAGAAGAAGTTTCGGATTTAGAAGATGTATTATCGGACTCAGCAGCATTTTGAAGACGTGCTTGTGCTTTTTCATACACTCTATAATCTTTGTAATTCCCGTTGAAGTCTTTGATTTTACCGTCGCCCTCAAAAATGAACAAATGGTCTGTCAATTTATCTAAGAAATATCTATCGTGACTGACCAAAAGCAGGCACCCTTGAAAATCCAATAAGAAATCTTCTAAAATCTGTAAGGTTAGAATATCTAAATCATTCGTAGGCTCATCTAAAATCAAGAAGTTAGGATTCTTCATCAGTATCGTTAATAGATACAATCTTCTTCGTTCACCTCCACTTAGTGTGGATACATATTGATATTGTTGCCCACTGTCAAATAAAAATCTTTCTAACATTTGCGATGCAGTCAAAGTCCCTTTACCTACAGGAATTACTTCTGCTATATCTTTAATGACATCGATAACTCTTTTATCTCCTTTGATTTGTAAACCTTGCTGGTGATAATATCCCCAAACAACAGTTTCGCCATGAATTAATTTTCCACTATCAAATGGTTCTAATTCCATGATAATATTCAGTAAAGTGGATTTTCCGTATCCATTTTTACCAACAATACCGACTCTTTCACCACGTGAAAATTTATAAGAGAACTGATCAATAATTTTACGATCTCCATAGGATTTATTGACGTTATACATTTCTAAAATTTTACCACCTAAGCGATTCATTTTAATTTCTAATTGTACTTTGTCGTCATTTACTTTTTGAGATGCACGTTCTTTGATACCGTCAAATGCATCTACTCTAGATTTAGATTTAGTGGTACGAGCTTTAGGTTGGCGTCGTATCCATTCTAATTCTTTACGCATCGTATTTTGAGCTTTAGATACATTTGATCTCAAATTCTCTTCTCTCAAAATTTTATTCTCCAGGTATCTACTATAATTTCCTTTATGGCGATAAATGACTCCTTCTTCCAGTTCAATGATTTCATCACAAATATTTTCTAAGAAATATCTATCGTGCGTCACCATCAGTAAGGTCATCGGTCCATTGCTCAAATAACTTTCTAGCCATTCGATCATGTCCATATCCAAATGGTTAGTAGGCTCATCCAAAACTAAAAACTCAGGCTCGAGTAATAATAAAATAGATAAGGCTAATCTTTTCTTTTGGCCACCTGAAAGAGATCCTACTTTTTGTTCCAAATTCAGAATATTGAATCTAGATAAGATTTGCTTGACCTTAACTTCATAATCCCAAGCTTGTAATCTATCCATTTCCTCCATGACTTTATTCAAATCGCCATGTCCTTCTAATGCATCTTCATACGCCAAACAAGTACGTAATAATGGATGATCAGCGTTCATAATCGCTTCGTAAACCGTCATGTTGTCGTCTAAGTCAGGCTCTTGTAATAAGAAACCTACAGAAAGGTCTTTATGCCATTTTACTTCACCAGATTCAGGAGGTTCCACTCCTTGTAAAATCTTGAGTAATGTAGATTTTCCACTTCCATTTCTGGCAATAAGTGCTACTTTTTGACCTTTTTCTATAAAGAACGTAAGATCGTTAAAAAGCAATCTTGCGCCATAATATTTACTAAGTTGATTGATTGATAGATAGTTCATCTGAGTGCAAAGATAATTTTAAAGTTCTAAGTACTCTATATCTGTAAAATAAGTCTACTTTAAGATTTATGGATCTACATCTATTACTAATCTCACTTTTTTGTAAGCTTTATATTGATACATTAACTGCCTAGTATTCTCTATAATATTTTTTGCTGCAGTGATTACAGATGCTTTTCTATCTAATTTGATAATAATCTCTCGAATATATTTTCCTTGTAATTTAGATAAAGACGGAATAGATGGACCTAAACACTCTCCTTCTATTTGTGCATTAATTTGTAGAAATAAATATTTAGCTGCGTCATTTGCTACTTTTTCACTAGCATCTCTCACCGAAATATGAATCATTCTTACAAATGGTGGATAATGAAATTTCTTTCTTTCGCCTAATTCCTTTTTGTAGAAATTCTCAATATTGTTATCTCTTAGATAATTAGTTATCGGATGATCTGGATTGCTAATTTGTATCAGCACTTTACCTGTTTTCTCAGAACGACCTGCTCTCCCGCTCACTTGAGATAATAATTGGAATGCTCGCTCCGTCGCTCTAAAATCAGGATAATATAATAACGAATCTGCACTAAGCACACCAACCAAATGGACATTTTTAAAATCCAGTCCTTTGGTGACCATTTGAGTACCTATTAATATATCTGCTTCATCATTCTCAAATTGATGAATGATCTTTTCATGAGCATGCTTGCTTTTAGCAGTATCATAATCTAATCTCAAAAATTTAGCATCTTGAAAAATAGCTTGCAAATCATCTTCTACTCTTTCCGTTCCTGAGCCTTTCATTTCTAAAACTATAGAATGGCAAGACGGACATTCTCTTGGCAAAGGTGTCGTATATCCGCAATAGTGGCACTTAAGCTGTTCTGAAAATTTGTGAAAAGTCAAACTCACATCACAATGCTGACAATATGGAATCCAAGCACAATCTTTACATGCTATATAAGGGGAATATCCTCGCCTATTCAGAAAGATAATGACTTGACTTTTTTGATGAAGTGTTTTTAAAATAGAGGCTTGAAGCTGATCACTTAAAACTCCTGTCACTTGTTTTGTCTTGCGAGCTTGAGTCATATTGATGAACTCAATTTCAGGCATCGACATATTTCCGTGTCTTTGTAACAATTCCACCCATCCGTATTTTCCTGCATGAGCATTTGCCCAAGATTCCATAGAAGGTGTTGCACTTCCTAATAATACCTTGGCTTGCGTCTGATAGGCTAACCAAATCACACAATCTCTAGCCTGATATCTAGGAGCAGGATCGTTCTGCTTATACGAACCGTCGTGTTCTTCATCTACTATGATCAATCCTAAATTAGTGAAAGGTAAAAACATAGCAGACCGTGCGCCTATGACAATATTAATTTCTTGATTCAATACTTTTAACCAAGTTTCTACTCTTTCAGATGGATTATATTTTGAATGATAAACCCCAACTGTTCCCAATAAAACTTTCAGTCTTCGGATCAACTGAGTCGTTAAAGCTATTTCGGGAACTAGATACAGCACTTGCTTGCCTTGACTAATAGCTTGCTTGATCAAATCTACATAAACATGTGTCTTTCCCGATGCTGTAACTCCTCTCAGCAAGACGACTTGTTGCTCTTTCCACTGTTCATTGATTTTTGCAAAAGCTTGTTGCTGTTCTTCGTTGAGTAAAAGTTCTTTATCTAATAAATCTTCTTCTTCAATTCTAGAAACTTCTCTTTCTTCTAATAAAAAGATTTCATTTTGAATAGCTGTTCTCAGGACTGCGGCAGAAATTTCAGCATGCTTCAATAATTCATTTCTAGGAATCCATTGATTTTTAGGAGCTAAAGACAAATAACCTAATAGCAAATCTGTCTGCTTCGTCTTTTTCTCTAATTTTTTAAATAAAGCTCTTAAAGATTCTTGTGGTTGAAAATGTATAGGATTGAGCTGAATAAAAGGTTCTAATTTTGGTTTAAATTTTTCTTCTAAAAACTCTTGTATTAGGATGACTTTTTTATTGATTAAGCTTTTGATGACATTTTGAACAGATTTCTTTTGTAGAATTTGTTGAATTTCTAACAGCGTAAGAAAATCTTGACTTTCCATGGCACTTGCAACCATATATTCATCATCGGGCAAGTCTAAAATATCTATTTCACAGTATGGAGATTTTAGGTATTTGGTTTCACTATCAGGTCTAAAATAGGAAGGCAATGCTGCTAACATAACTTCTCCTTCATAGCAACAATAATAGGTCGCCATCCATTCCCAAAACTTTAATTGAACCTGATTTACAATGGGAAAATTATCTACAACACCTAATATCTCTTTGGCTTGATAAGCTGTAGGTTGATTTTGATGAACAGTCTTAACTATTGCAGTATAAAGCTTTCTTCTTCCAAAAGAGACTTCTACACGTATTCCAGGAACCACAAAAGATTCTAATTCTTCTGGGATTTTATAGGTAAAAGTACCCTTTACGTATAGAGGTAAAATAACTTCACAATACAACATAGCTGGTAAATGTTGAAATCATCAATTAGAATTGAATCCCTCTAATCTAATGAATTTCTTGACTTTTCTTTTTATCTGCTCTTTGGCTAAGCTTAGTAAAGATCAACGGTATAAATGGTAGGATGACCAAAAGAACTATAAAGTAGGTAAGATTATCTTTTACAAAAGGAAGATCTCCAAAGAAATATCCTGCAGATGTAATAGTAGAAATCCACAACACAGCTCCAATAATATTGTATACCATGTATCTTAACCAATTCATCTGTCCAATACCTGCTACAAATGGAACAAATGATCGAACAATTGGGAAAAATCTACTTAATATCACTGCAGTAGCACCATACCTATTATAAAAACTTTCAGCAGTAGCTAGATTACTAGGTTTAAAAAAAGGCATTTTGCCAGATTGTACGATAGCTCTACCATATTTAAAACCAATGAAATAATTGAGCATATTTCCAGTAATAGCAGCTACTATCAAAAGAATATTGATCAAAATAATATCTAATGGAATATCAGGTTTTGCAGAAATAGCACCGATTGCAAAAAGTAAAGTATCACCAGGCAGAAATGTCATGATGATCAACCCTGTTTCTGAAAATATTATAAAAAATAACAGAACATAAGTCCAATACCCCATACTACTGATGACCTCAGCCAAAGACGTATCCAAATTGAATACAAAGTCCTTAATAATATCTAACATAAATTTGAGTAAAATAGAACGATGGAATATTTGATGCTTAATTTCATTTTAATTGTTTGAATTGGATTCCACTCTCAATCAATCGTTGTAAGTATTTTTCGCCTAATGCACCAGCTGGTGTAGAGACTCCTCCTTTTCCACTAAACTCTTTAGGGTTTTCTATAAGTGTCAGTGCTGCTTCAGATAGCATTTTTGCAGTTTCAGTATAACCAGGGTCTCCACCAGAAACACTTGTTTCTACAGTTTTGTTAGGAGATTTGCCTATAAATACTAATTTGAAGAAAGACTGCTCTCTTTCTTTTAAAGAAGGTCCTTCTCCACTCTGCTTAAAATTTAAAATTTTATTTTTCAATACAGGCACCTGAGTAGCCAATACTAAAGCACTCAAACCAACCAAAGCAGTTGCAGCAACAAATGGCTTTTTGACAGCAAAATACTGCGCATAAGAAAAATTATTGCCATAAATATCTTTTCGCAATCTCGATGATCTTTCTACAATTAAAGGATCTACAACAGGCATAGGCAATGCCCATTTTTGAATTGATTTTTGTCTATGTATACCTTCAAATTTTTCAGCACCAAATTTATATTTTGGGTCTAAAATCATTTCTTCATTGAAACCTTCAAATGCACCGATAGCAGATTTTAAAGTACCACCAGAGAAACTGCCTTTTGCACTGACATAGCTTTGAATAGATTTATCCTCACTATCTCCAAGAAGTTGAGCGGTATAAAACGCCCCCATATCTGCTGGCACACTATCAAAACCACAACTATTAATAACAAAAGCATGATTTCTCTCTGCTAAAAAATTATAATGCTTATAAATATGTTGGACAAACTTTGGTTCTCCAGTCAAATCCAAACAATGAGTACCTGCTTCTACACAAGCTTTGACGATAGGCTCTCCATAAATTTGATATGGCCCTACAGTCGTAATGACCACTTTGGTATTTTTAGCTAAAGCTTCTAAAGTATCCGGCTGATCTGTATCTGCAATAATATGTTCTAATGATAAAAGCTCTGGAAATCTTACAGTTAATTTATTTTTAATGCTCAATAATTTATTCTGATCTCGTCCTGCAATAGCCCATTTTGTCTTTTTAAAATCAACATTATTTGCGAAATATTCAGCAACTAATTGTCCTGTAAAACCAGTTGCGCCATAAATAACGATATCATATTTTCTTTGAGCTTCTTTCATCTGCCAATACTTTCTGTAAAGTTACCAAACTTAAAAAAAAAGAAGCCCAAATGTGGTGTCAAAGCAAAAGATTAAGAATTAATTAAGAAATATTAGAGTTATTAGTTAAAGTTGAATAGAATGTTAATAAATGTTTTTGGCATAGGAGGTAAATTTATATCTTTGCCGTTCAACTTAAAATTCAAAATGAAGCGTCAAGATATCGTTGAAATTATTGGAGAGGAACAGGCTACATATCTGTTAGACCATCAATCTAAAACTATTTCTAAGGATTTACTCCATCTTCCTGGAAGTGACTTTGTAGATAGAATTTGGATGCAATCCAACAGAAGCCCACAAGTTTTAAGAAGCTTGCAAGCTATTTACGGTCACGGTCGTTTGGCTAACAGTGGTTATGTTTCTATTCTTCCGGTGGATCAAGGCATCGAACATTCAGCTGGCGCTAGCTTTGCTCCTAACCCTATTTATTTCGATTCTGAAAATATTGTAAAACTTGCCATCGAAGGTGGTTGTAACGCAGTAGCTTCTACATTTGGAGTATTAGGATCAGTAGCAAGAAAATATGCGCATAAAATACCTTTTATAGTAAAAATCAATCACAACGAATTTTTATCATATCCTAATACATTTGATCAAGTCATGTTTGGCACTATCAAAAATGCATGGGATATGGGAGCTGTGGCTGTAGGAGCTACAATTTATTTCGGAAGTGATACTTCTAGAAGACAACTTGTAGAAATTGCAAAAGCTTTTGATTATGCACACGAATTAGGAATGGCGACTATACTATGGTGCTATACTAGAAATAATGGTTTCAAAAAAGACGGTGTAGATTATCATACTGCTACAGATTTATCTTCTCAAGCGAATCATTTAGGAGTGACTATCCAAGCAGATATTATCAAGCAAAAACTTTCTACCAATAATGGTGGCTACAATGCTGTTAATTTTGGTAAAACTCATCCTAAAGTTTATTCTGAATTGACTACAGATCACCCAATCGATTTGAATAGATACCAAGTGGCAAATTGTTATATGGGTCGTGCAGGATTGATCAACTCTGGTGGAGAATCTAAAGGAGCAACGGATTTAGCTGAGGCTGTATCTACTGCTATTATCAATAAACGTGCAGGTGGACAAGGATTGATTTCAGGAAGAAAAGCATTCCAAAAACCTATGAATGAAGGAATTCAATTATTGAATACAATCCAAGATGTTTATTTAAGTGAAGAAATTGACATCGCTTAATATTAAATATTTATTTCAAACTATACGAAAGGACGCTGAGAAGTGTCCTTTTTTATTTAGAGTATTCAAAACCAACTAATACTTTTTTTACCACATAGATTCTGTGTTGAATTTTTTCATTAATTTACTTTGATTAATTTTCAACCACATAGGGAAATTATAGCTTGATAAGTGCAAAGTCAATATAAAAGATACCCAAGGGCATTGCAAAAGCATATATAGCTGACTATGTGAGAAGATATATCTTCAACTATCCACGCCTTCTTTTGAAATTAAAAGCTATGTATCTATGCGTTATAAATTTTATTTCAATGACTTATTGTATTTTTAAATAGTTTAAAAAATTCAAAAAAAGGTATGCCAACATTAGCAGAAAAAATAGCCATCATAGCATCAGGAGTATTTTTTATGACAGGACTTCTTACTGGAGTTTGGAAATATTTTGCAATCATGAAAAGTCCAAATCATCAGGCACCTATTTATGTGGACATAGCACATAGAGCGGCTTTGATGTATGCATTTGCTTGTTTGGTACTTTTGGAATTTATTAAATGGAGTACGCTTTCAGATTTGGTAGAAAGTTTAGCGGCAGGATTTCCTATTCTATTTTTCGCTATCGCAATAGGGACTTATGTTATCCTTGGTTTTACAGATCACACAGACAATCAATTCAAGAAGAGAAACTTTATCACGACCACAGGAATGTATTTACTCATTGCTGGTGAAGTCGGCGGTTTTGCTGTATTGTTAGTGAGTGCTTTGAAGAATTTGTTGTAAAATTCAACAGACGAACATTAGAAAATGTGACAATTATTTGATGTGCTGATTGGCTTCGAGAGCTTCAGCATTCGGCAATATTGGTCACTGAGGCTCTCCTTAAGATCAATAAATAAATGTCCTTAATTATGATTTTCATTCATACTCAAGCATATTTAATCCTTAAATTCTTTATGGTTTAAATTTAGAATAACGTTATTCCAGCAATTATAGCTGAATATAATTCGAAAACTATGGACTTATCTAAGAGATTCCTTCCTTGTAATGACGATTTTAGAAGATAAATAATATGCCGATACGATTATTATACAATTCTGGCTAAGAGAATTTTAAATTATTAGGATTTTGTCTCGTATCGTAAATTCTTAAAATGTATATACTATGATTACTAACTTTGTAAAAAAGAGTATTATGTTTTGACAATACACATTTTCTAACTTTTTTACTTTTATTGATAATAGAATATAGGCTAGGATTTATCGCTATTTGATGAATAACTAATTCTATTGTTTCTATAAATTTATTTAGACTTACTGGTTTAGCTTCCGTGTAATTAAGTTTAAAGTTAGAGGTTGATGACTTAGCATTTTTAGGATAGTATTGTGCCAAATACTTCCTTTTGCTTGTGATCTATTTATCCTATAACAATACTCGTTGAAATATT
>DATJBS010000075.1:0-2193 GCA_035515235.1 Chitinophagales bacterium | reverse complement strand
ATTAAAGAACTGCCTAAGAAATAGCGATAAGCGTATTTAATAACATGAAGAAAGAGATTCTACTTTGTAGAGTCTCTTTTTTTTATTGAACGAATCGCTATTAAAAAAAGGCTTTTCACTAGTAACTTTCTTATAAATGGGGATTTTCTAACACATCTACCATGGAAAATATGTTTTAAACAACAAAAATCTCTTCTACCATGTACAATTGGACAATCAAGAGATGAAAATTGAATTCCCCGCGGGGAAAATGTTTAAAACTGCATTAATTGCCCATTTTTTGAAACATTTGACAAAAACAGAATATAACTGATGAAAATATTGCCGTGGAATAGAAAAAAGAGAGACAAGAAATGAATTTTCGACTGTAAATAGAATTTCCTCTGAATGAATTGTGGAAAAACGAAGAACAAAATAAAAATTGAAGCGTAAATGATGGAAAAATAATGGAAACTCGATTTTATGGCTTACAAGCAACACATCTACCGCGGTGATTTGGATTTTCAAGAGTTGAAAACTCAATTCCCCATGGGGAATGTGTTTACAAATAAAATAAAACAACCCTCTCCCCCACTCTATTAATATTTACGCTCTTTCAAGTATTGTATAACTGCAAGGAAAGACTGTTGCATATCGCTTGGTATTAATGCAATATCAGTAACAATGTTTTTAGCTTTTTCGATTGTATTATCTAGTGCAGCATAGGTGTAATCTATTCCACCATTCTCTTTTGCAAAATTGATAAGATAATCTACATTTTCGTCACTAAAGTCTTTATTTTCTACAATAGACATGGCTCGCTGGTGTTCTTTATCGCTAGTATTTTTGAATGCATGCAAGAGTGGCAAAGTTATTTTACCTTCTCTAATGTCATTACCAGTTGGTTTGCCTACATTATCGTTGAAGTAGTCAAATATATCGTCACGCAATTGTACCCCAATACCTATAAGCTCGCCTAGTTGAGCAAATTTTTCAACTACATCTTTATCAGCACCCACTGTAATAGCCCCTATTCTCATACAATCGCTTAGTAGCGAAGCTGTTTTTTTACGAATAACATTGTAATACTCCTCTTCATCAATAATAATTTCATCAGCCAGAATAAGTTGCATTAGTTCTCCCTCAGAGAGGTTTTTGCCCAGCTTTGCTATAGTAGCAACAATTTCTAAATCATTGGTAAGCACACTTTGAGTAAGAGCAGATGAAAGAAAAAAGTCGCCGCAAAGCACCGTTTTTCTATTATCGTAGATAGAATTTAGCGAGGGTTGACCTCTTCGCATATCAGCATCGTCTACCACATCGTCATGAATAAGTGCTGCTGTATGTAAAAGCTCAATAGTTACCGCTGCATGATAGGTACTATCATTCACTTCACCCAATGCCTTTGCTGTGAGCAACATAAGGATAGGACGTATTTTTTTACCATCGGCCTTATACATATGCTCAATCATCTCCTGAAGTTGAGTATTCTCACTTCTAATTGAGCTATACAACAAGTCGAATTTCTTCAACTCTTCGGTAATTGTGGCAACTGCAAGGTTCTTGTAATCCATGAATGTTATAAATTAAGTACAAATTTATGAATAAATCGTCTGATAGCAACATTTATTTGTAACTTTACATTCTATTAAGTATTCTAGTAAGTGTTTTTGTTCATTACTCTTACTTGATAAAACCACGTAAACAAAACAACAATATTTTTGTTCTAATATAATTATGAGAAAAAAACTTTTCCTCCTCGATGCTTATGCACTCATCTATCGTTCTTATTATGCATTCATTAGAAACCCTAGAATAAACTCGAAGAACTTTAACACATCTGCCATTTTTGGCTTTGTAAATACTCTTGAAGAGGTTCTTCGAAAAGAAGACCCCTCGCATATTGCTGTGGTATTTGATCCTCCTGGACCTACTTTCAGACACGAGGAATATAAGGAATATAAAGCACAACGTGAAAAAACTCCGGAAGATATCAAACTGGCTATCCCCATTATTAAGGATATAATAGAGGCCTACAATATAGATATCTTGGAAGTCGATGGATATGAGGCAGATGATGTGGTGGGCACTATAGCCAAACATGTCGATAAAGATGAGTTTGATGTGTATATGATGACATCTGACAAAGACTATGCACAACTGGTAGACGAACATATTTTTATGTACATACCTCGAACTGGAAGCAAGGATGTA
>DATJBS010000074.1:0-52552 GCA_035515235.1 Chitinophagales bacterium | reverse complement strand
GAAATCAGCTGTCCGAAAACACACTTAGTTGAAAAATAGTTACTTTTAGACATCGTTCTAATGTTTTGTAGTTATTACAAAAGTACGATATTTTTGAGTAGCCTTAATCGGCTACTCTTTTTATTCCGGACAACAATGATTCAAAATAGTTAATTCCAGGATAAAATCAAAAATCTTTTTTACTTTTTAAAACTCAGAATATCTGATATTTTAAAACTCGTAGTCTTTATGGTTTTATAGACCACATATGGGAATATTGTAAAAAATAATGGAAGAAGATATAAGAATTTGGTCTGATAAGCCATGTTCTGAGATATCAAATACCAAAATCCAATATAAATAAAGATAACTAAGGAGACAACATATTCATCTTTGAGTTGAAATAAAGATCCGTTTTTCTTATCTAGTTTTTTATGCTTTATAAATAAATAGAGAGATACCATTTGACTTGCCTTAATAATTATTGCAGCTATACACACTCCATAAATACCGAGTATTGGGGCCAAAGCGATAAACCCTATTATATATACTATTAATGTAAAAAGGTTGATAAATGGTAAGACCTTCGTTTCTTCATAATAGAAAACAGGTATCTGATAAGCTGTGAAAAAGATTCTTGGAATATAAGAAAGAGATAGAAGGGGAAAGAAAAGAGCAACAGATTGGTAGTTTTTATTTATTAAATAATAAATACATAAAGTTCCAAAAATTGTTATTCCAATATTAACTATTATACCTAAATAGACATATATTTTTATTAGTTGCTGTATTTTTTTGTTAGAATCTTCAGTATCTATCTTCATATTTTTGTAAATCTGAGGAGAAATTGCCGAAGTTAATGAGTTAATAAAGATATCATTAACACTCGCAATCAAAAAACCAAAACCATATAGACCAAGAGTTTTCATATCAAAATATCTTTCAATGGCAAATTTATCAGCCTGTGAAAGAATAACATTTAATATAAGATATGGAACTAACGGTAAGCCATATAATAACATTTGCTTATTCAGTTCAGAAGAGTATCTAAATGGTTTTTTTATATAATACCAAATATAATATAATATTACAGGGATTGAAATTCCAATAAATCTACCAACAATACTCCCTTTTGCCTTTAAATCTAAAACAACAACGCCTATATAAATACAAATAGAAACACATAAAAATGAAACTATTGCAATTACTGCATAATGGATAGCTTGTTCTTTATTTCTATAAAAAGCTAAAGTGAGGGTTTGCAGATTAAATATCAGAGCAATCAATATTGAATATATTCCATAACCCCAATAAGTAAAAATATTATTGCTGAAACTAACTCCTATTAACCAATTACCGATTAAACTAGTCAATAAAATGATTACAAAACTTGAGAAAAACAAACTGATAATCGTAGTAGAATATAGCTCATCTAATTTTTCAGGATCATTGTAGCTATTATAATAATATCTAGTAAATGCGGCATTTACTCCAAAGCCTAGAATACTCATAAATACACTCTGAATTAATGCAGATTGAGTAATTAATGCATAATCCTCTGCTATTAAATGATTGGTATAAATAGGTAATAATATAAAGTTTACTGCCGGAGCTAAAAATCCTAATAATATGTATATAGAAGAATTTAGTAACAGTTTTTTTGAGGAATTCATATCAATATATCTAATAATATTTTTAATATTATTAAGAAGCAAAGTTATAATAATTTAAGTAGGTATCACTTTTGCTATTGTAAAAAGTATCTGTATTTATTGCTAAATCTTTAATGTCGCAATACCAATTGATTTTTTAACTTTGTGATTAAATAGTATTTTTATTTTTTGTTAGAAAACAGGAGTATTTAATAATTTAATGCAAAATATAAATATGAATCATAATCCTTTTAGTTATTATAAATTCGTTTTTAGTATACTGTAATGATTGAAAACATAAGATGGTATGATTATTTTTTATTCCTTTTATTACTATCTATTGTAGTTTTAATCTCCAATTCATTTTTTAAAAAGAAAATCTCTCCTAACATTTACAAGTACTTTATAAATGGATTAGTTCTCAAGTTAGTCTCTAGTCAAATTTATGTACATGTTTATGTTTACTATTATGGTTATGGAGATACTATTCGCTTTTTTAGATTTGGACAAATGTATAAGAATCTATATTCAGAAATTATTGATCTAAGCTTTATTGAATGGTTATTTATGAAAAATGACTTGTTTAGGCAATTAATAAGTTATAAAATTGACTACGCATATGGATTTGCAAACTCAAGTTTTGTAATTAATAAGATCTCAGGACTTTTATCTATTTTCACTTTTAATTCCTTTCTGTTAAATACAGCTATTTTTTCTTTAGTATCGTATTTAGGTTTATGGTATATGTTTTTAGCTTTTTTAAAAATGTTTCCACAATTAAAAAGAGAGTTTGCTATTTCTATCTTATTTTTCCCTTCAGTAGTATTTTGGGGTTCAGGATTAATGAAAGATACTTTATGTATAGGTGCTGTAGGTTTTATGACATATAATTTTTGTAGACTTTTTATATTAAAAGACAAGCTCAGTTTTACAGATATCTTTTCAAATGCTTTTATGTTTATTTTTTGCTCATACATAATTTCTCAAATTAAAATATATCAATTAATAGCATATTTACCAGGGACCTTTTTATGGTTGTTTTATAAGTATAGAAATAATATAAAAAGCGACTTTATACGAATTTCTATCACTCCATTTTTATTATTAGTTGCTAGTGTTGCTATCATTTTTGGGCTGCAGATATTTGCTGAGGAACTAGATAAATATGCATTGGAGAATGTTGTAGATACAGCCCTCTCTCTCTCTTATAATCTTTCAAAATTGGATGCAGGTTCTGCATATGACTTAGGAGCAATTAGTCCTAGTATCGGTGGGCTTTTAAGCAAGATGCCAGTTGCAGTAAACGTTACTTTATTTAGACCATATATTTTTGAAGTCAATAACATAGTTATGCTGTTTGCATCCATCGAGTCGAGCATAGTTTTATTGATATCGATTTATATCCTTTTAAAAGTTGGAATATTTAAATTCTTTAATCAAGTTCTTGGAAGTGGGGTATTACTATATTGCTTTATTTTTACATTGATTTTCGGATTTGCAGTAGGAATGTCCTCCTCTAACTTTGGAAGTTTGGTGAGATATAAAATACCATTGCTACCATTCTATATGAGCGGTTTGTTTATATTGTATTTTCAAGTAACAAATGAAGCTTTTTTTGATAGATTCTTTAAACCAAAAAATAAAAAATCAATTACTAAATCTAATAAAAACATTCAAAGTATAAATAAATGAGAAAAATTTTAATTACTGGTGGTGCAGGAAATGTAGCTGGAAGCTTAGCTGCTAGATTAGTTCAAGACAAAAATAACTACGTAGTAATCGTAGATAACCTTTTAACTGGATGTGTATCAAAATTGCCATCAAAAGAATTTTCAAATTGGAAATTTATAAAAGCTGATGTCAATAATTTCAAAGAGATCTCTTCTATTATGGCATCTTTTGCATTTGATTATGTATATCATTATGCTGCTGTAGTGGGTGTCAAGAGAACGCTCCTTCACCCAAAAATGGTTCTTAATGATATTGATGGAATCAAGAACGTTTTGGATATGGCAAAAAACACAGGAGTTAAAAGAATTTTCTTTTCATCTTCTTCGGAAGTGTATGGTGAGCCTGTGGAAATCCCTCAACATGAAGATAGAACTCCTTTAAACTCAAAATTGCCTTATTCTATAGTAAAAAATATTGGAGAAGCATTTTTAAGATCTTATCATCAAGAGTATGGTCTTGAATATGGAATATTTAGATTTTTCAATACATATGGTCCGAGACAAAGTACAGATTTTGTAATTACAAAGTTCATTTCTTCAGCTCTCAAGGGAGAAGATATTACTATTTACGGTGATGGTTCTCAAACGAGGACATTCTGTTATATAGAGGATAATCTAGATGTCACTGAAAAAATACTCAATGAAAACTTAATGGTCAATGATGTTTTGAATATCGGTAGTGATCTTGAAATGACCATTTTAGAATTAGCTCAAGCTGTTGTTCTACATACAAATTCAACATCTAAACTCATTCATCTACCTGCTTTACCTGAAGGCGATATGACTAGACGTCAACCTGACAATTCTAAAATGATGAAGATACTTGGAAAACCTTTAACAACTTTAGAAGAGGGAATTCGCAAAACCATCGAATTGGGAGGATTTTAATGAAAGTTCTTCATGTTATAAAGCTTGCTGGTCTTGGAGGTGCTGAAGTTTATCTTTCTAAGATTTTGCCTGAATTGAATAAAGCAGGAGTGCAATGTGCTCTTTTAGGAATGATTAACCCTGCACATAGAGAGGGAGCTGCGAAAGTCACTAATCTAATAAGATCTCTAGGTGTCGAAGTAATTGAACTAGATGCTCCAAAAGATTTCTCTTGGAGTTTGTACAAAAAAATTGCTCAAATCATTCAAGAAGGAAAGTATGATTTAGTGAATACTCATCTCATCCATTCAGAACTTTATACCTCAATGGTGAAGAAGTTCTTTATAAGAGATTTGATACTCATTAATACTAGACATGGTTATTATCCAGACTATCAAGTGAGACATGGATTTGAACCTATATTCAATATCAAAGATAAATTTTGGTGGCTCTACAAATTCAATAGTGGATCTTTCAATAGAACGATATCCATTTCTCATGGTTTGAAAAACCTAATAGTAGCTATGAAGCTAGCCAAAGAAAAAGATATAGATGTTATTCACTATGGTTTTGATTATGACGATGTAACCTATGATTCAAATACTGAATTATACAAGAGAGGAAATCCCCAAATCAATATTATAGGCAGACTAGACCCTGTGAAAGGGCATACTTTTGCATTTCAAGCATTACCTAAAATTATCCAGAAATTCCCTAATGTGAAACTAACCATTATTGGTTCTGGAGGAATTGAAGCAGATTTGAAAAAAGAAGTTGCTGAAAGAGGCTTAGAAAACAATGTCGAATTCATGGGGTTCCAAACTAAAATTCACGATTTTCTTAAAAATTCTGATGTCACATTAATCCCCTCTTTCGCAGAAGGATTTTGTGCTGTTGTCTTAGAGTCTAATTTTAACCATACACCCGTTGTTTGTTTTGATGTACCTGCTCTCAACGAGATAGTGGACAATGAACAAACAGGAGTAGTAGTTCCTAAATTTGACACCGACATTCTTGCAGATAAAATCATTAAAATATTAGATAATAAAGAATACTCAAAAAAATTAACTGATAATGCTTATCATAAGCTGAAAACCTATTTCACAATGGATAGAATGTTAAAAGACACTATCCATACTTATGAACAAGTATTATCTTATTCAAAATAATAGTCCAATCATCTTATATGAAAAAAATTCTTGTAACTGGAGGAGCTGGTTTTATCGGAAGTAATATTGTAGAAAAATTGTTAGAATTAGGCTATCAGGTAAGAGTGCTTGATAATCTTTCATCTGGCAAACAAGAAAATGTTGATCTTTTTATTCATCATCCTAATTATGAGTTTGTATTAGGAGATATTAGAAATTATGACGTATGCCTAAAAGCGTGCGAAGGCATATATGCTATCAATCATCAAGCAGCTCTAGGATCAGTTCCTAGATCAATACAGTTTCCAATTCCGACCAACGAAAATAATATTGATGGCTTTTTAAACATGCTTTGTGCGGCAAGAGATATAGGTATAAAAAGATTTGTATTTGCCTCCTCTTCTTCTGTATATGGCGACGAAATGAATTTGCCAAAAGTAGAAAATAGAATAGGGAAACCCTTATCTCCTTACGCGGTCACTAAAGTCACCAATGAAGTTTATGCAGATGTTTTTGCAAAGACATATGGTATGGAATTAATTGGTTTTAGATATTTCAATATTTTCGGTCCACGTCAAGATCCCAATGGACAATATGCAGCAGTCATGCCTCTATTTATAAAAATGTTATTGAATAATGAAGCTCCTTATATCAATGGAGATGGAGACCAAAGTAGAGATTTTACATATGTAGACAATGCTGTGCAAGCTAATATTTTAGGCTTAACGACTGAGAAAAGTGAAGCACTCAACCAAATCTATAATATTGCCTTAGGAGAAAGATTCACTATCAATCAAATGTATGATGCTATCTGTGAGATTCTTGACAAAGACATTAAAGCGTTGCATCGTGAACCTAGAGAAGGAGATATTAGAGATTCTTTAGCAGATATTTCAAAAGCGAAAAACTTGCTTGGTTATCAACCTACACACAGATTTAAAGATGGTCTACCGCTTACTGTAGATTACTTCAAAAAGGTTTTCGAAAAATAAATAAAAGGATTACTTCCAATTGATTTGATACAATTCATTTTGAGGAGTAATCCCCAAAATAAAATCTCTACATAAGAAGATATTCGTATAGTCTTCTAATCGGTACTGCGGGATTTCTTCAAACAAATCAGAATTGTACAGCCAGATTTGCTGATCTCTATAATAGTAAATCTGCTTGGAAATGATCCAAAAATTCTCAACATTTTCTATTGGGATATTCTTAATATATGTTCCTAATTGATCGAAAACATAAACTCCTGATTCAGGATCTAAAAGATAAAGCTTGTTTTCATACTCTTTGATCTGAACGGGAGAAATTCTTTTTTGCAGCAATTGAGTCAAATTGACGCTTTGAAAAATCTCTTTGTTCTGTTGATCTAACTTGATAATTTGTTGACGATAGGTATCAAATAGTATTATACTATGATTGTCCATAGAATAAGTAATCGAAGAAACTGAGAAATAACCTAAATTAAAAAGATTCATTTTGGAGTTTTTCGCCAAACGATTATCTAATACAATGACATCTCCTACATCCTTTTTATACAACATCACCTTAAAAGGATTCTGTGTATTGATGCTTGTATTTTGATCAATCATTAAATCAGAATAGATATAATTCCGATCTTGAAAACTTGAAGTTTTTATGAGTTGTTTGCTCTTATTGATATAATAAATTTGCTGTAAAGGGTCAATTGAAGCCGAGTATACATCTGTGGAAATCAGCGTTCTTTCCTCTTGTAATTCTTTTGCAAAAAGAACAGAGCAATAACTCATTAAGATGATTAAGATGGTAGACTTCATGATGAATACTTTTTTAATTCAACATGCGTGCCATCAACTTCTAGATAGGTGTAATTAATAATCCAATCTCCAAGATTTATATATCTTCCATTATCATCTATTTTTAGATCTAAGGGCAAATGTCTATGTCCAAATACATAAAATTCAGCTTGGATTTCTGGATGAATTTCTCGAGAATACACCATTAATCTTTCATTTTCTTCCCCTTCAAACTTTTCCTCTTCTGGATTCGTCCTGCTGCGATTAGACCATGCTTGGGCTAATCCCACTCCAATATCGGGATGTAACCATGAAAATAATTTCTGAAATAGAGGAAATGTAAATACACGTTTTAGAAATTTGAATTTATGGTCTCCAGGACCTAGACCATCTCCATGTCCAACAAAAAATCTCTGATGATTAATACTAAAGAGTGTGGGCTCGTAAATGATCTCTACTCCTATTTCTTTTTTTAAATAATCAAACATCCATATGTCGTGATTGCCAGTAAAAACAAAAACAGGAATTCCATCTTCTACAAAATTGCTCACTTCTGCCAAAAATCTTGTATATCCTTTAGGAATCACGTGTTTGTATTCAAACCAAAAATCAAATAAATCTCCTACTAAAAATAATGCTCCTGTTTGGCTTCTAATAGACTTCAGCCATTCCACTATTTTCTTTTCTCTAATTTGGCTTTTAGAAATATTGGGAGCACCCAAATGAAAGTCAGAAGCAAAAAATGCTTTTTTACCTAAAGGCAGATTCAGTTCTTTTGTAGGAGCGTTAGAAAACATTATTGCTAAAGTAGCGTATATTACGATAATTGCCTTTAATTGAGGACTCTTTGCTTTTTTTTTGAGAGAAAATAAATTTTAAAAATCTAAAAAATGAAAAACATTAAACTATTTCTTACTCTATTTTCTATGGGAATTGTGTTTTCAGCATCTTCTCAAAACATACCTGCTATTAAAGCAAATGAGTTATTAAAGAGAATTCATAATGGTGGCGATACTACATTTGTAGTAAATTTTTGGGCGACATGGTGCGCTCCTTGTATTCAAGAATTGCCTTTGTTTGAAGAAGTCAATACTAAATACGCAGATCAAAATGTAAAAGTTTTATTAGTCAGCTTGGATTTCAAAAAGAATGTTCAAACCAAACTCAAAGAATTCATCGACAAACGACTGCTCAAAAGTGAAGTTTTATATTTAAATGAAAACGATCCTAATGAATGGATTGCACAATTTACCGATCAGTGGGAAGGTGTGATTCCAGCGACTCTACTCTTCAATTCTAACAAGTCTATCAATACTTTTAAGTCTGCAGCATTTGAAAACAATGAACTTGAAGAGTTTTTGAAAGAATGGAAAGTCATTAAAGATTAATCGGCTTTCGAAGTAATTTCTTTCAAGCTTTTATAAACATGGTAAAGTGCCAAAGTATCCATTCTGCAATAGGATAATAAATCTTGAATCGTCTTATCTATTATCACTTGATCTTCCTCATGAGCCAAACGCTGATATAAAATCATTGCATCTACGCCATCCTTCACTTTCATGTTTTGATAGCTCATATTGTCTATTAAAGCAGGTAGAATGCTTTTCATGGAGTAAGAGCCATTCATTTTAGGATGGTAATACCAATCTTTCTTAAATGGAGTTTCTAAATCGACCATTCTTTGCATCCGATCTTTTATAAACTTGGCATATTTTGGGTAAAGCTTTCCTAGCTTGAATAAAATACCTTTTTCTAAAATCGTATTAAATACTAAAATTTGACCAGGGGCTTCTGTTGCATTTATGAATGCCTTCAAAAACTCTTCTCTACCATCTTCTCCAGGAGGAGTAATATATTCGTAAGTTTCTAAATCTGCATCTGCAGAAGCGGCATAATGTATCGAAAATTGAAATGGAATGGCTTGAAAAGGGGTGGTTTCATCAAACAACGGAATCGCAGGCTGATACGCTTCAATATCAAAGAAGAACAGTGGATATTGAATGTTTTGCATGAATTCTCCGAGCGCTTGATGATTAATAAATGGAGAATTGGTAGCATTAGCTTCCTTTTGAGCATACATTCTCGAAGAAGACCAACTTTCAAGAGGGATATCTTTCACATGTTTAATGCCTGATTTAATCCATTGAATCTTATCTAAAATATTCGCTCCAGCAATACTTAGAATTGGATTTTTTTGTTCTCCTTTCCAGCAATATCCTAAGAAATCACATGGATACGGCTTGAAGCAATGTGCACCCGTTTCAATTTCTGGAACATCCTCTAATGATAAAACAGATCGAGCCCGACTAATTGAAGCTTCTATATCTAATTGTAATTCTTGTACCTGATCTTTTACAGAGATGATTTTGAAAAGCTCTTGAATATTTAATTGATTCTCTTTCAGAATATACTCTCCATTGACATGAATGATGAAAACATCTTCTAATTCTATTCCACAATTTTTAATTACATAATATTGAATGGCAATGTCTTGCAGATAAGTTTTCGTAATTTTTAATGAACTTTTCACCTCATAAGCATACCATTTACCATCGCGATGTACTAAAATATCTAGTGCAACCAATATGCCTTGATATTTAAAAGCTGCTTCATAAATGACTGGAAATTTTGCTCGGACCAATGCTTCTGTAGCTTTAAGTGATTGATCATAGCTCATAATATTGGGAGGAGTGCAATCTTTTCCGCCTGGAAAAAGTGATTGCGCCAGCTTTCCTACTCTATGCCCACGGTCAAACTTCTCTTGTTGCTGACGAGATACGGGATCTTTTAAATCATAGTGATACTTATAAAGATACAATGCTTTGCTACATTGAATCCCTTTGATTAAAGATGACTTACTTAAATTGGTGTTTCTGGGTTTAAAAGACATTATTGTACAAAATAACTTATTTCAAGATGAACATGGAGATTTTATATTCACAAGTCATGAATAATAGTTTCAAAAAGATGAACCATACCAGAAATTAAAAATAAACTATATAATATCATAGCATTTCACTTATAATATTGGAAATGACTTTATCATGCTGTAAATTTGTAAAAGTTTAGATAGTAAATCATATGAAGTTGATACAATTAAGATACAGCGCATTTATATTAATCCTCCTTTTTTTTATTTTCCCTCTTCAAGCTCAAGATGGATTGCAAATTTCTGTTCATGGTATCGGGGGCTTAGGATTGGTTTCCCCTCAAAATCATTATGATAACTCTTTTTACGAACTAGATTATAAATTTAAAATCGGATACGGAGGACAATTAAATGTCGGATATGGAGTCAATTCTAACTTAGCTGTTTTATTAACTACTGGATATCAAACTTTTCATCAGCAATATAAAGGCGATTTCAGACCTGGCTTAGGAGCACCTCCTCAAAGTCACTTGAAGGATATTAACTTAGACTATATCAACTTGGGAGTTTTAGCAAAATACACGACTACTTTTAAAGACTCTTATGTCTATGGATCAAAAGCTCAATTTGTTGTAATGGGTGGTCTTATTGCCGGTAAGTTAATCGACGCAAAAGTATCTTATAATGCTAATGGAGAAGATATGCCTTATCCATCAAAACTTATACCTTATTCTGCTAATGGATATCCGTATGCTCCCATTGACAATGATAAAGATTTATTCACTCAATGGTCTTTATCTTTTGTTTTGAATATTGGCGGAGATATTTTCATCACTCCTCAACTAGCCTTTTCTCCTTCTTTTCAAGGTCAAATCTCTATACTAGATATCAATAATAAAAACTTTAGAGTGCATGATGCATACAAAGCTTCTAGAACGATGTTTGGCGGCTTGAATTTAGGATTAACGTACTATTTCAATAGGGGATAAAATTCACTTCTGGCTGTAATTGGATATCAAACTTCTCTAAAACAGATTGCTGCACATTAATTGCATGCTGACGAATTTCTTCGCCGGTAGCTTTTCCATAATTGACAATAACTAATGCTTGTTGAGCATGGTTACCTGTTTGACCGACTTTTAGACCTTTCCATCCACACTGTTCTATTAACCAAGCTGCAGGAATTTTTGTAATGCTATCAGAGATTTTATAATGAGGCATCGTTGGATACTTTGCTAAAAGTTGTTGAGCTTGATTCGAAGAAATTTCAGGATTCTTGAAAAAACTACCCGAATTTCCAATTTCTTTTGGATCCGGAAGTTTTTGTTGTCGAATTTGAATGACGGCATCTGAAATATTTTTCACAGAGGGCTCCACTTGATTGATTTCCATCATTTTAATGATGTCTCCATAACTCACTTGAAACTCAGTTGGATTTTTCTTTAATTGAAAGACGACATCGGTAATAAAATATTTTTCTTTGTTAATGGCTTGCTTGAAAATACTATCTCTATAGCCAAATTGACAATCTTCTTTCGAGAAAGTGATCAACTCTTCTTTTTCTAAATCAAAAGCTTCTACTTCTTTAATCACGTCTTTGACTTCTACACCATAAGCTCCAATATTTTGTATTGGCGATGCACCTACAGTCCCTGGAATTAATGATAAATTTTCAATACCGCCCCAGTTCTTTTCTACTGCTGTCATGACCAATTCGTGCCAATTCATACCGGAAGCTACTTTTAGACGGATAGTGGCTGCGTCTTCGTAAAGAACTTCTATTCCTGATAATTTATTCTGAACAATAATTCCTGGGTAATTGGAGGTAAATAAAACATTGCTCCCGCCGCCTAAAATAAAAAAGTTATTATACTGCTCTCTCAGTGATTTCAACTGATACAAATCTGCCTTCTTTTCCAATACAGCAAAAGCTTCACAATACACTTCAATACCAAATGTATGATGGGCTTGAAGGTCAACGTTTTTATATACTTGCATCAAAAATTATCTATTTATTGGATTCTATTTAATCCCGCTTTAGCTTGAGCGTCTATGCTGTTTTTGTATGCATGATTGGTAAATGTCATAGCTTTCTGATAGTAAGAAGCTGCCATTTTATTATCATTGATATGCTCGTAATAATTGCCCAATTTGATACAAGAATTAGGTGCATAGTAACTATTGCTCTTCGTTCCATTTTTAATCACCCATTCATAAAAAGTAATAGATTTCGCTCCTTGTCCCATATCGTCAAATATTCTGCCTTTGCGATAATAGTATTCTAATTTATCTTCAAAATTCAAGCTTTTAAATTCACAAGAATCCAACGCATTCAGCGCTTTGGTATAGTATGCTCCATCACTTAATAGTCTTGCTTTCAGTAAAATAGAATTTGGCATTTGTTTGCTTTCTGCTTCTCTTGTAGCGGCCTTATCTTCGTCTAATGAATTATTCCCTATCTGCAAAACTCTTGAAATATAATATTTATAGGTTTCTGGTTTCTGATTCACTAATCCGTACCAAGCCAATTTTCTATTTGCTTCTCTTAGGTAATTCTTCCCTTTATATTTCTCCAAAAACTTTTTGAAATAATTGTCTGCATCTCGGTCTAGTCTATTGAGTTTAGCATTCCCAATCATATAGTCCAAGTATGGAAAAGGATAATAACTTAAAGAGACCGGTCTTTTGGAAAGAATATTGATGACCTGATCATTTTTCCCTGTATAGTGCGCTACGCTAGCAGTGATAAAGTAGTTCAGTAGGTTATCTTCAAGCTTAAGATTCAGTTGGTTCAACATGTCCCATGCGCCGTTTTTATCTTGTCCAAGATGCAATAATAACATGGTATACATAATCGAAGCTTCTTCTCTAAAAGGCATATTGGGATCCTTGAGCAAATTCGCAAGATCATGTAAGCCTTCATCTATATTTCCTCTTAATCCTAATAATCTCGCTCCAAATCTATATTTATCGGGAATCGCACCGAAGATGGTATTGAGCAATGCCAAATCTTTATCATTGGGTGCAAATTGAGGGTACTTTTCTTTGTTTTCTTTCAATAAAGAATAGGCCTTTTTTACATCCCAAACGGCAGAAAAATAATCTCCAAATTTGATTTTTATAAATGCCCATTGTAAATAGATACTAGCTTGACTATATAGAAAAAATGGCGAGTTGCGATTTCCTTCACTTAGGATATTAATCCTTTCATCTTTCTTAGGCAATAGTTTTTTATAGAGATTCGCATCATCGCTAATGTACAGAATCAAAAAATCTGCATAGTTTTCTAAAAAGTAAGGAAGTAGGTTTTCTTTATTGATTTGCTTCTCATTAAAAAGCAATTGATTGCCTTCTTTGATTTTTAATTTAAAAATCGATTGATAGGCATTTTGACATTGTGCATTATACACAAACTGCTGAGCAAATGCATTGCTAGCAAGAAAGAGTAGTGCTATTGAAATAAAAAAAGGCAGCTTTTTCATAGCTGCCTGCAAAATATGATTTATTTCTTTACTAATCTATTCTATCATTGCTGAAGCTGGGATGAATTCTGCATCCTCATCAAACTCTTCAACATCAGTCAAGATTCTACCGCAATGCTCACAAGTAGTGATTTTCTTTTTCAATTTGATTTCCGCTTGAGTTTGTGGTGGAATTTTCCCGAAACAACCTCCACAAGCGTTTCTCTCTACGTGTACAACAGCAAGTCCATTTCTGTATGAAGCACGAATTCTTTTATATGCAGCTAATAATTTCTCATCAATTGCTTGCTCGATCTCTTCAGAATTTTTAGCTAATTCAATTTCTTCTTTTTCCGTTTCAGCAACAATATGACCTAATTCTTTTTTCTTAGCGTTCAAATTGTCGTTTTTCACATCAATCTTAGATTTCAAATCATCTAGCATTCCTTTAGAAAACTCAATTGAGCTAGTAGCTTCTTTAATTTTCTTCTCAGAAATTTTTACATCTAGTTTTTGCAATTCAATCTCTTTGCTTAATGCATCAAACTCACGATTATTTTTTACTGTATCTAACTGACGCTCATACTTCAAAATCAATGAATTAGCATCTTTGATAGTATTGTTACGGGAAGAGATTTGCTCGTTAGAATCCTCAATATCACTTTGGATTTTTGAAAAGCGAGTGTTCATGCCCACAATTTCATCTTCAAGATCCGCCACTTCCATTGGCAACTCTCCCTTTAAGATTTGAATTTGATCAATTTTGGTGTGTATTCCCTGCAATTTGGATAGTTGATCCAACTTGTTTGCAACAGCAGAGTCATTTTTTTTTGCGGCCATTTATAAATAGTTTACTGGATTAGTAATGACTTTAGTCAAATAGAGTGCAAAATTAGGGAATTTTTTTATCAATATCTCATAAAAAAGATCAATTGTAAACTGTTCACTCTCAAAATGTCCGATATCTGCAATTACTATTTGTCCATCTGCATCAAAAAACTGATGATATTTATAATCTCCAGTGATAAAAATGTCTGCATTTTTAGCTATTGCCGTATTTAACAAGAAACTTCCGGCACCTCCACAAAT
Source organism: Chitinophagales bacterium (assembly GCA_035515235.1). GTDB lineage: Bacteria > Bacteroidota > Bacteroidia > Chitinophagales > JADIYW01 > JAMLHH01. Next base: position 37,982 of record DATJBS010000074.1, on the reverse strand, counting down.
GGCTACTTTTTGGATATGCTCACTAACTGGAGAAGTATATCTTATCAATGGTGTTTGCATTTTAACTTTTAGACTTGTCAAAAACTCCATGGTATTCACAGGTGTTTCTAGTTCTCCTATGACTCCCGAACCTATTCCTTGATGATAATTTTCCAAAGAAATAATTTCGTAAGCGACTTCTTCATAAGGATGTGATTCAAACAATTGCTTCAGAATATTTCTTTCTAAATACGCAGGGAATAAAAATTCTATTTTATCCTCTTGCTCGATTTGCAATTTTCCTTGTTCTCCAATAAATGCATTCGTATCAGCATTTCCTTTGAAAGTTCCTTCTCCAGATACTTTAAAACTACATTCTGAATACTTGCCTATTTGTCCTGCTCCTGTTTCAAAAAGTGCAGTTTTGACTTTTTCTGTATGACTTGTAGGAACATAAGTGTACAGCTTTTTGAGTAATCCTTTTTTAGGTTCTAAAATCTGAATATTTTTCAAACCAATCTTTTGAGCTATTTTCTGATTGACACCTTCGATTACATTATCCAAATTAGTATGTGCTGCATAAATAGCAATATCATTTTTGATGGCCTTGATAATCGTTCTTTCGATATAATTTTTACCCGTCAAAGATTTTAATCCGCTAAAAACTATAGGATGATGTGATAAAACTAAATTGCATTTTTTTTCGATAGCTTCATCTATGACTTCTTCTATAGCATCCAAGCACATCACGACACCGGTACATTCCCAATCTGAATTTCCAGTGATCAATCTTGCATTATCATAGGACTCTTGCAAAGAAGGATCTGCTACTTTTTCTATCTCTTTGATGATGTTTAATATCTTTATCATTGTGATGATTGAAAATTGAATTAAATTACTCCGGAATGAAGATAATTCAATTTTTACTATACCCTTTTGCCTTTCTGTATGCAGTCTCCATAAAACTCTGGAGTTGGATGTACAAAAGAGGTTATTGGGGAAAGTCAAATTTCTCTGTTCCTATTATCTCTGTCGGAAATATTCAAGCCGGCGGAACAGGCAAGACGCCTATGGTTGAATATTTATGTTCAATTTTAACTCCTAATTATCATGTCAGTGTTTTAAGTCGAGGATACAAAAGATTGACATTTGGATTTAGAATCGTTTCCCATTCGGATGGATTCAAAGAAGTGGGCGACGAACCGGCTTGGCTCAAAAGGAAATATCCTCAAGTCAATATTGGTGTCGCAGAAAACAGAGTAGAAGGAATTCCCAATTTAGTCGGACATGCTTTACATACAGATTGTATTATTTTGGACGACGGATTTCAACAGCAAGGCATTCGTACAGATTTGAATATTTTGCTCACCACTTATCATGCTCCTTATACGAAAGATCATTTTTTACCCGTAGGGAAATTACGAGAAGGAATAGGCGAAGCAAAGAGAGCAGATATTATTATTGTCACGAAATGTCCAGAAAATCTTTTAAAGAAAAAAACTCAGGTGCTTCAAGAATTAAATATTCATCTTGAAAATCATCAAACAACTTTTTTATCTTCTATATATTATGCTTCACCGTATTTGATGAATTATGAAGGAATACAATTGTATTTACAAAAAACAGATACCGTTTTACTTTTGACTGGAATTGCAGACTCCTCTCCATTGGTCCATTATATAGAAAGTAAGGTGAATAATATTAAACATTTGAAATTTTCAGATCATTATAGATACCGACCGGAGGATATTGTAATCATCCATAAAGAATTTGAAAAACTTTCTTCTTCTGGAAGAACTCTTCTACTGACTACTGAAAAAGATGCAGCAAGACTAGTCGACTATAAAAGTCAAATCAAAGAATTACAATTAGAAATTTATGTCCAACCTATTCTATTAAAATGGGACGAAGAAGAACAACTTAAAGAAACGATTCAAAATGTTTTGCCAGAAAAGGTAGAAGAAGAATCAATTTGATGAAAGAAGAGGTTTAAAATTTTCTCTATACAATCATCGATTTATTATCTTAGCTAATTACTCAATTTGTTATGCAAGAAGCGGAAAAAGAAAGATTACAACAACAGCTGAAAGATGCATTAGTCGCCATAAAAAAACTGAAATCTGGTTTAATATCAGAAAAAAATAAAAAACACGAACCTATTGCTGTCATTGGTATGGCGATGAGGCTTCCTGGTCACGTATATAATGCAAAAGATTATTGGAAATTACTTTTTGATGGAGTAGATGCTATTTCAGATATTCCAGAAAGTAGATTTGACGCGAAATCTTTATACGACCCTAATCCTGACACACTCGGTAAAATGGTAGTCAAGCAAGGTGGTTTTCTAGATCAGATTGATCAATTTGATGGTTCTTTCTTTGATTTATCTTATGCAGAGATTGAGAGCATGGATCCACAGCAAAGATTGCTACTCGAAGTCACTTATGAAGCTTTAGAAAATGCTGGAATTCCTGCGCAAAGTATAGTAGGTTCAAATACAGGCGTTTATGTCGGAGTGACCAACAACGATTACCAAAAAAGACATTTTAGATCAGGAGATTATACTTTAATAAATCCATATTCATATACAGGTTCGGCTGTGAGTTCTAATGCCGGAAGAATTTCTTACTTAATGGGATTGCAAGGTCCGTCCTTAGCATTAGATACGGCTTGTTCTTCTTCATTAGTGGCTACACATTTAGCGACTCAGTCTTTGAGAAATGGCGAAAGTGATTTGGCAATAGCTGGAGCAGCCAACGTGATTATAGATCCAGAATTTACAATTTATTTTTCTTCGCTCAATTCTTTGTCAAAAGATTCTAGATGTAAATCTTTCTCTAATGAAGCCAATGGTTTTATTCGTTCAGAAGGTGCAGGGATTCTGATTCTTAAAAGATTGAGTGATGCTCAGCGAGATGGTGATAATATCTTAGCTATTGTAAAAGGTACTGCTGTCAATCAAGATGGTAGAAGTAATGGATTTACTGCGCCAAACGTCAAAGCTCAAGAACGTTTAATAAAAAAAGCTTTAGCTGATGGCAAATTAAAACCAGAGCAAATTGCTTTTATTGAAGCACACGGTACTGGAACAAAAATTGGCGATCCAATAGAAATGGAAGCTATCGCAGAAACTTTTGCTGCTTCTAAAACAAAAGAACATCCTTTATATGTAGGCTCTGTCAAAACGAATATCGGTCACTCAGAAGGTGTCGCAGGTGTAGCTGGAATGATGAAAGCAGTTTTGTCTATTCAAAATAAAACAATTCCTCAAAATTTACATTTCAAAACTCCCAATGAACTGATTGATTGGAAAAATCTTCCGATTGAAGTTCCGGTGAAAAATACTGCTTGGGATACTGATGCACAATATATAGGCGTAAGTGGATTTGGAGTGACAGGCACAAATGCACACGTCATTTTAGGTGCAGCTCCAAAAACTGAAGAGAAAATATTTACTCAAGAATTAAGGAAAGATGTTTTTGTCCTTCCATTATCTGCAAAAACTATTGAGTCTTTACAAGCTTTAGCGAGTGCATACTCAGAATTCATCTCCGACTCAAAAGAAGATTTAGAAGATATCTGTGCGATGGCCGCTTTGAAAAGATCTGCATTAGAAGTCAGAAAAGTATTTGTCGCAAGAGATAAAGAACAATTAATTGAGCAACTCAATGATTTCTCTGAACTATCTGTTGAAGAAAGCAAAAATTACGACGCAGACGATACAGTAAAAGTAGTCTTTGTTTGTCCAGGTCAAGGTGCACAATGGATAGGAATGGCTCAACAATTATATCAATCTGAACCAGTCTTCAAAAAGTCTTTAGACGAATGTGCTCAAGCATTTAGCAAAGTTGTTTCATGGGATTTGATTGAGGAATTAAAAGGCAATCGTTTTGATGAAATAGATATTATTCAACCGATTATTGTTGCCATAGAAATCGCTTTAGGTCAGTTGTGGAAATCGAAAGGCATTCACCCTGATATTGTGGTAGGTCACAGTTTGGGTGAAGTAGCAGCAGCTTATTTGGCGGAAATGATTTCTATAGATGATGCAGCTTTGATCATTTGCACTAGAAGTTCATTGATGAAACAGAATAGCGGAAAAGGTGCTATGGCTGTGACGGATTTGACTTTGGAAGAAGCTCATCAAAAAATTAGTGGTCAAGAATCTTACTTATCTGTGGCTGTTCAGAATAGTCCTAATTCTACTGTAATCGCTGGAGATCCAACACGACTGCAAGAATTCCTTAATCAATTGGATGGAGAAGGAAGATTTTGCAGAATGATTAAAGTAGATGTGGCTTCGCATAGTTCACAAATGGATAATTTATTAGATCCATTAAAAGATGCGCTGAAAAATATACAAACTCAAAATAGCAATATCGTTTTCTACTCTACTGCTTTGAGGGAAAAAGTTAAAGGAACAGATTTGAATGCAGATTATTGGGTGAAAAACTTAAGAAATCCTGTTCAATTTGGTGCAGTGATTCAAGATATTGCTCAGAAAGATGAAGCAGTATTTATTGAATTAACTCCACATCCGGTTTTATCTAATGCCGTTCAAGAAAACTTAGAATCCATCAAAAAAAGAAATACAACTGTCCCAACTCTTTGGAGAGAGAAAGATGAATTGGTCAGTTTTTATAGTGCATTCGGTCAATACTTTGAATCTGGCCTAGAAGTAGATTGGACAAAAATTTATCCAGAAGTTCAAAAATTCGTACTACTTCCTAATTATCAATGGCAAAAAGAAAGATTTTGGTTTGATGAAAAACCAAACTTATCTCAATCCGCTGCAATGATAACTGAAGAAGTCGCTTCAACTCCAAAAGTTGAAGTAAAAGAAGAGCCAAAAGCTAAGGAAGTCATATTTGAAACCATTTGGAAAGAAGTAGATATTGTCTCCACTCAATTACCAGAATCTGTTGTCATTGTAAGAGATGAAGATGGAATGGCTGAAAAATTAGTGACTTTATTGAGTGCACAAAATGTACTTACCCAAATCATTTCTTCTAATGAATTGCCGACAATCGCACCTGATTTGGTCATACATTTAGCTAGCACAAAAGCTACTGCTTCCTTACAAGATGCGATATTTAGTTTTCAGGATTTGATCCAACACTTTAATCAAGTAGGCAAAAGTCCTATGATGGTGGCAGTGACAAAACATGGACAAGTCATCGGTCAAGAAGATCAAAAAGTGCATATCCCAAGTACAGCCTTATGGGGCATGATGCGAACACTAAGAAATGAGTTTCCTGAATTGAATCCTACGACTATTGATATTCAAGAATTGACTTCTGCTCAAGATATTTTGAAAATCATCAGTCAAAAAACTACTTATAAAGAATTTGCTTTCCGAAACTCTTCCGTTTATACTCCAGCATTAAAAGCTGTAACCAACATAAAATCTGAAGTCCAAGAATTCAGTGACAATATGACTTATTTAGTCACTGGCGGGACAAGTGGATTAGGATTGGTTTTTGCACAATGGCTCGCTTCTAAAGGAGTGAAAAATCTTGCATTAGTCAGTAGATCGGGAATGAAACCTGAAACCGAATCTGTAGTAGAAAGATTGAGAAGCGAAGGTGTCAAAGTGGAGGTGTTCCAATCTGACGTAACTCTTCCAGATAGTTTGGCGAAGTTGGTCATGGAAGTAGAGACTATCTTACCTACCATTAGAGGTGTGGTTCACGCAGCTGGACTTTTAGATGATGGAGCATTTTTAAACTTGACGCACGATCAATTCAATAAAGTTTTAGCACCAAAAATCAACGGAGCATGGAATCTTCACAAGTATTTTTCTGCTAGAAATTTAGAATCTTTTGTACTCTTTTCTTCTGGAGCATCTGTATTAGGTACGGCAGCACAAGCGAATTATACTGCTGCAAATATGGCTTTAGATCAATTAGCACATTATAGAAAATCTTTAGGCCTTTCTGCTTTGTCTATTAATTTTGGAAATATTGGCGAAGTAGGTTTAGCAGCTGCGGACACAAAAAGAGGCGAGAGATTGCAAGATCAAGGAATGGGCGTGATTAATCCTGAGCAATTAAAAACTTACTTAGATCAATTGTTTGATTTGCCTGGCGCACAATATATGTTGATGGATATCGACTTTAATATTTGGGCTCAAAACAATAGCGGAATTCAAGGAAATGCATTTTATGATTTGGTATTAAAACCGACACCAAATGTCACCAAAGAAACTCCTCAAGAAGACAAAGCATTTACTTCTAAATCTGGTGCTATCAGACATTACAAAACGATAGTAAAGAATTTGGTCTCGTCTATTACTAAAATTCCAACATCAAAAATCAAGGAAGACGCTACCTTCAAAAGTTTAGGCATAGACTCCTTGATGGCAGTTCAACTTAAAAATAAATTACAAACTGAATCTGGTTTAGATTTGGCGGTGTCGAGTATTTGGACCTACCCTACAGTAGAAAAATACACAGAATACTTAGTAGAGGAATTAAAAATTGAAGATCAAATCGCTTCTGCTGAAAGTGCGGAAGAAGAACCTTCTACAGGATATGCAAACAGACCTGCTGCAATTCGACATATCAAGTCTGTCATAAAAAATTTACTTTCAGCGATTACAAAAATACCAGTTTCTAAAATCAAAGAAGACGCTACTTTCAAAAGCTTTGGCGTGGATTCTTTGATGGCTGTGCAATTTAAAAATCGTTTGCAAACAGAATTTGAATTGAATATCGCTGTTTCAAGTATTTGGGCGCACAGTACGGTGGAGAAATATGCTGAGTTTTTAGCAGACGAGTTGAACATACAAGATGCTGCTCCAGAAACTTCTAAAATCGAGCAAGTAGAAGCTCCTAAAGTAGATGAAATCTCTACAATAGATCAGATACAAAATGAAGTTGATCAGATGTCATTGGACGATTTATTAAAAGCATTGGATGATTAATTCAAAATACCATTTCAGAAATTTATAATTTTAGAAGAGCCTTATTTTATGAGGCTCTTTTTTTTTGCTTATATCCTTTAAATAAAAAAGTCCTTTTATAGCAGAACTACAAAAGGACTTTAAAAATTGTTTTATTTGAAATCTAATTTTTTACGCAACGGCAGTAAGCTCCATCTTCTTTTACTGCGAAACTTTCAAATACCGAAGTACTACCATTTGTTAAATAGATTTCATTTGCACTCGTACTAGTCCGTTCTGTAGAAGTCGAAAAATGTATCCGATGTCCTACATTTGTAAAACCAAAATCTATTCTTTTTCCTCCAGAAAGTGCTGAAAATCCAGTGCTATTAGTTGCTCCGAGATTTGTAGGGTACCAAACTTTTAAAATTTTCATTTCTCCTCCTGCATTAACACCAATTGTTTGTTTGAGTGTACTCCATTCTTGACTTGAAGGAACATGCCATCCTGTAGGGCAGAGTTTTCCAGTATTCACTGCATGCCAGTTATAAATCTTTCCAAACAGCTGATGATAATCATTATTGTTTTCATAAAAACTCCAAGCTGGAGTATAAGTTTTTTTCCAATCTCCATGTGCAATTACATTTGGAATAGCTGTTCCGTTATTTAATTTACTAACTCTGAGATTTTCTGCCATCCATGTTTGATTTCCAATCTGTATAGTTGGATAAGTATAACCTTCATTGTCTTTTACTGTACCGTATATGAGACTTGTATTTAGATACGGTGTTTGAAATAATGTAGAACTACATAGATTGTAATCCATAGAGATTGTGCTTTTATTAAAATCGATATTGAGAATTTCATGTCTAGTTGTATTGTCTGATTTAATCACCATCAATTGGACTTTATGTGAAATACTTGCATCTAAGTCACATAAAGTTTTTGAAATATTTATCTTCCCATTCGCATCAGTTTGTCCGGAGACATTTATTTTACCATCAGTAATACCTACTAATTGATATTTCGAATTTTTCAATACTCCAGAACAATCTCTTAAGGTTCCTGAAAATTGAAATGTCTGAGTACTCATATTGCTTATTGGAAAAACAACAACAATTTCAGAACTTGTCATGTCAACTAGCTTAACTAGATTCTGACAATCAGTATCTAACTGAAGGACGTAAAATTGAACGACAGGAAGTAAATAAATTCTTCCTTTATCATCTGTAGTGACTCCCTGAAGAAAATGCTCATAATCTTGCGTATAAACGCCTATATATTGATTTTTAATTGGATTTCCATAAGTATCAATAATAGTGACAGTAGTGTTTTCTACAAGAGTTACAAATTCACCAATACTCCAAGTGGAAAAATGATTTGCTTCAAAAGAATAATGAGTTCCATTAGTTGTTGCTGTCCCCGATTGTAGCCACAAACCATATGTTTCATTAAAATGCCAAGCCGGCATTTCTGATATACTTAGATAATAATTAGGAATAGTAACCTTAACCGTTTTTCCTATTAATATTTGTAATGGATTTCCTTTTTCATCGGTCAGTTCTACATTGAGCATTCCGTCTGAATATAGATTGACTATTTTATTATCATTTGTCAAACCTTTAGAATTTCCAGGTATTATATAATAAGCCTCATCAGTTTCCGCATCTGTATTAATATATCTTGCAAACACATGTACTATTCCAGAGTATAAATCCCCATTAGCGTCTGCTATACATCCTGCTGGAAAGTTTAGTATTACCTGTTCACTGTCGAACTTAAGTTCTCCACCTTTACTAGCATCAATTGTCTGCTTTGGACCTTTAGTTTGAAGAGTTATAAATGCAGTATTCGTTATATCTTTAACTGGTACAATCGTTCTAGTACCCTTCATGTATCCAGTTTTTTCAGAGGTGATTACTGCATACATTGTATTGAGTGATACACTTTCAAATTCCACAGATCCTTTATTATCTGTTTGTTTAGTTTGGCCTCCCACTTTAACAGTAGCTCCACTTAAAGTTTTTTCAGATTCATCAAAAACTTGAATTTTTAATTTGAATTTTTCTGTAGTCGTAGGAATAACTGACGAAAGACGAGCATTTTGCTCTTCTATTATTTTATTTTTAATACCGTTTGTATCTTTCAGAGGATCATTTGAACCATCTTTTTTGCACTGAATGGCAAAAAGAGATATCAACGTTAAAACGGAAAACAGCTTAAGGATTGAAATTCTGGATTTCATTTAGTAATATTTAGATATGTAATATACGTGTATGATAAGAATTCAACGAATTATTTTCTATTGTTAAAAATTCTTTTGCCCTTTTTATAAATTTCAAAAAGTCCATCGCAATGAAATAGATTTTATAGGGACTGTTTAATTTGTCCTTTCTGAAACAATTCTAAAAGACTCTTTACTTTTTTATAGCCATAGCCAACTATATCTAAGCAGACGATACCTAAATTTAGGTATTTTCTAGCTACTGAGATTCTTTACGAAAGATAATTGATTTATATTTGGACTGTGTCTAAATAAGACGAAAACCTTACAGTATAATATCAATATGAAAAATAAAATTCTACTACTCTTACTTATATTTCCTTTTACAATTCAAGCTCAATCTAACTCTTTATTGAATGCTGAGTTTTGGAAATCTACTCCAAGTATCGAAGGTGTAAAAGAAGAAATTTCTAAAGGTAATGATCCTTCTGAAGCCAATAGAGCAAATTACGATGTCGTGAGCTTAGCGATTCTCAATGATGCTAATTTGGAATTGATTCAGTTTTTATTAGAGCAAAAAGGGAATGATGTAGATAAATTAACCCACGACGGAAGAACATATTTACATTGGGCTGCTATCAACGGAAATGACAAATTAGTCAACTATTTAATTTCTAAAGGTTGGACAGCAGACCTGAAAGATGACAAAGGAGCTACGCCTCTAGTTTTTGGTGCAGCGAATGGAAAAGTAAATATTGAAGTGTATAAAGCATTCTTCCAAGCAGGTATTGAGCCTCAAAAAAAATATCAAAACGGCGCCAATATTTTACTCTTAGCGATTCCTAATGATACCAATTTCGAATTGACAGAATATCTCAACACTAAAGGCTTATCTATAAATGACCAAGACGATCATGGCAATACTGCTTTTGATTATGCTGCAAGAGCTGGAAATGTAAATCATCTTCAAGAAATTCTTCAAAAAGGAGTAAAACCTACATCGACAGCTTTAATTTTTGCAGCACAAGGTCCACGTCGCTCTGCTAATACCATCGAAGTGTATCAATATTTAATAGATGACTTAAAAATGAATCCTTCTTCTACTGCTCCAAATGGAGAAACAGCTTTACATTATATCGCTCGTAAACCAAACCAAAAAGAAATCATTCAATATTTCCTAGAAAAAGGAGTAGATGTCAATCAAGCTGACAAGAATGGAAACAACATATTCATGGCAGCGGCTAACTCAAAAGATTTAGATGTCATTCAATTATTATTACCAAAAGTAATAGACATCAATACCGCTAATTCAAAAGGAGAAACTGCTTTAGTAGAAGCTTTCAAATCCAGCTCTGCAGAAGTCGTTCAATTTTTAATTGACAATGGTGCTCAAATAGATGTACAGACCGAATCTGGAAACTTAGCTTTCTATCTCATCAATTCATATCGCGGTCAAGGCCCGTTCAATAATGTAGAAGATTTCTCTAAAAAACTAGAAATTCTAAAAGAGCAAAAATTTGATTTGAAAGCTGCTCAACAAGATGGCAATACCATTTATCATTTGGCTGTAGCTAAAAACGATCTTTCTTTAATTAAAAAACTGGAAGGTATAGATGCTAATATTAACGCTACAAATCAAGAAGAAATGACGGCTTTGCATAAAGCAGCACTTTTAGCTAAGGATGCGAACATCTTACAATATTTGATTGAAAAAGGTGCAGACAAAAATATATTGACAGAGTTCGAAGAAACAGCTTATGACTTAGCAAGTGAAAACGAATCTCTAATTGAAAACAATATTTCTATTCAATTTTTAAAATAGTAGAATGAAAACTTTAAGCAGATTATTACTCCTATCTATTTCAATATTTCTTTTTTCATCTTCACTTTCTGCACAAAGCACAAAATATAAGTGCCTACTTCAGATGTCCAACTATAAAGGTTTGGAAGCTTATGTAGCCGTTTCTCTAATTGCTCCAAATGGTCAATATGAAAAGACTTTGTACGTCATGGGTCCTGACAAACAATGGTATAACGGCTTCAAACAATGGCATAAAGCACTTTCTAAAAAGAATGAAAACTTGAGTGCAATCACTGGAGCATCCATAGCAGCCGGAGATAGAAGCATTACTACATTTACAATAGAGGATTCTAAAATGAATAAAGGGTACAAACTGAGATTCGAATCATCAGTGGAAGACCAAAATTATCATGTCAAAGACGTTGAAATTCCATTAACTACAGAAGGAATCTCGCTTAAAGTAGATGGCGGAGGTTATATCAGATACGTAAAACTCATTAAAGTTCAATAAAACGTAACTAAACAAAATGACACTGACCGTATGGCGTTCTGCACATTTAGCATTAGCAGTATTTTCGTTTGTATTTCTATTAGTGGCTTCGGTGACTGGTGTGATATTGGCGATAGATGCGGTCGATGAAAGAATGTCTCCATACGAGGTTGAAAATTTCGATGAGATAACACTTGCTCAATCTCTTCCAGAATTAAAGAAAGTCTATTCGGAAATATTTGAAATCAGTGTCGACCACAATCAATTTGTCACATTAGAAGGATTCGATGAAGAAGGCAATGATGTAAAATCAATCATACATCCTCTAACTGGCCAAGTACTTGCTCAACCAGAAGTGAAGAATGAATTTGTTCAGTGGAACTTAGCATTACATCGCTCTCTCTTTTTGAAAGAAACGGGAAGATTTATCATCGGAATAATTTCTTTTCTATTGATGCTGATCACTATATCTGGAACGGTTTTAATCATCAAACGTCAACAAGGTGTAAAACACTTTTTTGCCAAAATCAATAAAGATTCTATTGCGCAATATTATCATGTAGTAGCAGGCAGACTTTTATTGATACCGATTTTTATCCTAGCACTGACAGGTACTTACCTGTTTTTATTGAGATTTGAAATCATTCCGAATCCAATTCTTGCAGCGAATGAAATCAGTACAACTGCTGATTTCGACGAATCAGAAACACTCCCATTAGAAGAGTTCCCGATTTTAAAAGAGACTTATTTGTCAGAAGTTTTAAAAATAGAATTTCCAATTTTTGAAGATCCAGAAGAATTTTATAAAATCAAATTAAAAGACAGAGAGATTATCCTTCATCAATTTACTGGAGAAGCTCTTTCTCAAACAAAGTACACACAAGCTTCAGTTTTTGAAAGATGGAGTTTAGATCTTCATACGGGACGTACAAATATATTATGGGCAATTCTTCTCGGATTAGCTTCGCTGAATATCATCTTCTTTATCATTTCTGGTTTTGCCATTACCTTAAAAAGAAGAGCTGTGAAAATCAAAAACAAGTTCACAGCTAAAAATGCAGAGTATATCTTACTAGTTGGTTCCGAAAATGGAAGTACAAAAAGATTAGCCAATCAAATTCATCAACAAATTTTAGCCAACGGTCAAAAGTCATTTTTAACAGAAATGAATCAATTTGCCGAATTTCCAAAGGCTCGACATTTCATTGTTTTTACCTCCACATACGGATTAGGTTGTCCTCCAAGTAATGCTACAAAATTTATAAAACGAGTTAGAAATCATGCTCCTACTCAACAAGTTGAATTTTCAGTAGTTGGTTTTGGTTCAAAATCTTATGATGACTATTGTGCATTTGCAACTCGTGTAGATGAATTTTTGGCAGCTCAAAAATGGGCAACTCGTTCTGTAGAAATGCATACTGTCAATGACCAATCTCCAAAAGAATTTACAGCATGGGCGAAAGAGTGGAGCGAAAAAAATCTCATTGCCTTAGCAACAGCACCGGCATTATACAGTCAAAAGCTGCCTAAATTGAAAGAGTTTGATGTGCTTCAAAGTGCGCCCACTTCAGAAATTGATTCCACTTTCCAGATTTTATTACAACCTACCAATAAAGAAAAATTTCAGTCAGGAGATTTACTAGCTATTTATCCTGCTGATGATCATAGAGAACGTTTTTATTCTATCTCCAAACATGGAAATGCTATTCAACTTATTGTCAAGTTATATGAAGAGGGTTTGGGTTCGCAGTATTTGTATAAACTAGAAAATCATTCAAGAATCAAAGCTAGAATTATTCGAAACTCGACCTTTCATTTTCCCAAAAAAGCTTCTAAGGTGGTAATGATTGCTAACGGTACCGGCATCGCTCCTTTCCTCGGGATGATTAGAGAAAATCGTAAGAAGATAGCCACTCATTTGTATTGTGGATTTAGATATAATAATGAGGCTTCTAAAAAATATCAAGAATTTGCGAATGAACAAATTGCTCAAAATCATTTAACTCAGTTTCATATTGCCTTCTCAAAAGAAGAGCAATCTGCTTATGTCATGGACTTAATAAAAAGAGACCGAGACTTTTTTATTGAAGTTTTAGAAACTGGAGGAATATTAATGATATGTGGATCCTTGATGATGCAAAATGATGTAGAATCCATTTTAGATCAAATTGTATTTGAGAAAACGGGAAAGTCTTTGGACGACTATCGATTGAAAGGACAGATTAAAAGTGATTGCTATTAAAATATACATCATGACAAAAAATCTTTCTCTACTTCTAATATTCGCTTTGCTGTTTTCATGTGCAGAAATGACTCACAGTCAGACTGTCCGTAAGAGAAATACAGTTTTGATGGGTAGCGAGTTTGATATTACTATTGTAGCAAAGGATTCATTATCTGCAGAAAATTATATCGACCAAGCTATTGCGGAGATTGCTCGAATTGAAAATTTAATTTCTGACTGGAAAAGTACTTCTCAAGTTTCTGAAGTGAATCAAAATGCAGGAATTCGTCCGGTGAAAGTAGATCTGGAAGTTTTCAAATTAACTCAAAGAGCGATAGAATTCTCTAAAATTACCGATGGAGCTTTCGACATTAGTTTTGCAGCTATGGACAAAATCTGGAAGTTTGATGGATCGATGACCTCTCTTCCTGATGAAGCCACTTTAAGTAAAGCAATAGAAAAAGTAGGCTACCAAAACATCATTTTAGATTCTGTGGAAATGACTGTTTTCTTAAAATTACCCGGCATGAAAATAGGATTTGGAGCGACAGGTAAAAGCTATGCTGCAGATAAAGCAAAAGCATTAATGATCGTCCATAATGTAGAAGCAGGAATCATTAACGCTTCCGGAGACATTACCACTTGGGGCAATCCACCGAATGGTCATCCATGGAAAATTGGAATCAATCATCCTTTTAAACTTTATAAAAGTGCAGATATTTTAAAGATTAAAAATGGTGCTATTGTCACTTCTGGAGATTATCAGAAATACGCTGAAATCAATGGCAAAAGATATTCGCATATCATCAACCCTACAACGGGAATGCCGTCCACAGAACTGACTAGCGTAACTGTTATTGGTAAAAATGCTGAAACTGCCAACGCTTTTAGCACTGCAATAATGGTAATAGGGAAAAAGGGAGGGCTTCAATTGCTTAAAAAATCTCCTGACTTCGCTGGTTTAATCATCAACAACTCTGGAAAAATTATTAAATCTAAAAACTACAAAAAAATAAAATGCTCATTATCAAGCAATTAAATGGGTTTTTGAAATTTTTATATACTTCAACCTTAACACTTATTAATGATTAACACTTTCTTAACTACATCTACCACCCCTATTAATAATCTTCTTATTTACTTTGAATCTAAATAGCGTTATTTAGAATTTGTCTAAACTCCAGCAGGTCTATTTAAAATAAAACTTATCATGTTTAAAAAACTTCCACTTCTTTTTCTATTTACAATCTTACTGAATGTTGTCCTTTTTGGTCAAACAGGAGTTGTAGTGGAAGGTCGCATTCTCTTATCTTCAGGAGAACCTGCGGTTTATTCAAATGTTTATATAGAAGAAATCAAGAAAGGTTGTATCTCCGACTTAAATGGAAAATTTAGTATTCCAAATGTTCCAATAGGTGCATATACCTTGAAAGTAAGTACAATAGAAGCCGCGCCTTATGAGCAAAAAATTACTATTGGAGCAACTAAGCTCCACCTGAATATTAGTTTAAAAGATACTGAAGGAACAAAACTAGCAGCTGTCACAGTTGTTGGAAAATCCGCTTTGACTAAAGTAAGAGAAACTGGATATAATGTCACTGCAATAGATGCCACCCAAAGTTATAATACCACAAAAAACGTAGTCGATTTATTAAATACCGCTTCTGGAGTAAGAGTAAGAGAGCAAGGTGGAGTAGGCTCAGATTATTCTGTCAATTTAAATGGATTCACTGGACGTCAAGTAAAAACTTTCGTAGATGGTGTGCCGATGGAAGGATTTGGCTCTGCATACAATATCAATAATTTACCTGCAACTCAGGTGGATAGAATTGAAATTTACAAAGGTGTAGTACCGATAGAATTGGGTTCGGATGCTTTAGGTGGCGCTATCAATATCATCACTCGCAAAATTGGTTCTAATAAAAATACCTATTTAGACGCATCTTCATCCTATGGCTCTTTTAGTACAGTAAGGTCTAATATCAATTTCGGTCATACCACAAAAAAAGGATATACTGTTCAAGTCTCTGGAGTACAAAACTATTCTAAGAACAACTATAAGGTTTATGAAGTTGTAACAGATTTAGACAATTTCAGCGTATCTCCTGATAAAGAATGGAATCGTAGGTTCAATGATAAATACAGAAATGAAACGCTGACATTAAAAACTGGCTTTATCAATCAAAAATGGGCTGACAAGTTTTTAGTTGGAGTAATGGTCGGTCAGGATGTAAAAGGCATTCAAACTAATTACAGACAAAGAGTTGTTTTCGGAAAGAGAGCACAAAAAGGTCGCACTATCATGCCCTCAGTAGAATATTCCAAAAGAAATCTTTTTGTGGATGGACTGGATTTGAGAGTAGTAGCAAATATGAATATCAATCTCAATCAAATCATTGATACTTCAAAATATTGGTTTAATTGGAGAGGAGAATCTCGCATCAGTGGAAGATCAGGAGAATCTGGAATGAGAAGTTTAAATAAATTCTTCAACGATAATCTTACAGGAATTGCAGGATTGAATTATATCACTCCAAATAGAAAACACAAATTCAACTATCAAACGACCTACACTGCTTTCAGAAGAAGAACAGCAGACTCAGAAATGGTTAAAGATCCTTTGACAGGTTCAGAGAATTACAAACGAACCAATAGTAAAATTGTAAGTGGATTTTCTTACGGTTTTGACAATCTCAAAAACTGGAATGTTTTAGCATTTGGAAAACAATATGCTCAATGGGCTTCCGGTCCTACAAACGTTTCTACTAATATTAATACAAGCGCAGTATGGGAATTACAAAGTCGTAAATCTAATAATTTGGGATATGGATTGACCACCACTTATTTATTGAAAGAATTCCAATTCAAGACTTCTTACGAAAAAAGCTATCGTATGCCTGGCTCTACAGAGCTATTTGGTGACGGTATCAATATAGACAATGCCACATCGCTTCTCCGTCCGGAAAGTAGTCATAATATCAATTTCAATTTTTCTTATACTACAGATGCTCGTAAAGAAAGCAAACACAAATTCTTCGGCGATGTAGGGGTGATTTACAGAAATACCAAAGACTTCATCATCCAATCTATCGGCGGACAAGGTGTGACAACAGGCACCAACGGTTTTGCAAAATTTATGAACTGGGGAAATGTTTTGACTTATGGCGTTAATGCTGAATTGAGATATTACTATGGGCAATTGTTTTCTGTTGGAGGTTCTTTGACGTATCAAGACTCAAGAGATCAACAAGAAATCAGCACTATTACAGGAAGAAAAAGCTTATCCTATAAAATCAGAGTTCCCAATATTCCTTACTTCTATAGTAATTCTAACATTGAATTTTACTTCCATGATTTAATTTGGAAAAAAACGAGATTAACAGTTAATTATGGATTGAACTTCGTAGAAGAATATTCTTTCGATTGGGAAAATTTAGGAACTCCTATTTTTAGACCATTTATTCCAAGACAATTATCGCATGACTTAAGTCTTGCGTACAGCTTGCAAAATGGCAAATATAATATCATGCTCGAAGCTATGAACGTATCAAATGCTTTGTTGTATGACAATTTTAGTTTACAAAAACCTGGTAGATCTTTCAATGTAAAAGTGAGATACTACTTCAATAAAAACTCTTAAAATTTATTTATTTCCCAACACAATTTTTCAATATGATTAAATACATCACATCACAAAAAAGCTGGTTATCAAAAACACTGATATTAGCTTCCGCTGCATTCTTGACAATTTCTTGCTCAAAAGACAAGCCTACTGACGAACAAGAACCGGATGGCAGCAAATCAAAATACTTCATTTCGACCAATCAATTAGCTGATGGAAATGCGGGTTCAACTTATATCCTTACTGCAAAATCTTTATCAGAAGGTAAAATTTCCGCTGTAGGTCAAGGTTTCCCTTTGACAAATGCAGGCCACGTGTGGTATAATATTTCTCCAAGTAGAGCTATAGGATTTGTTTATGTCCGTGGAGCTCAAAATTTTGGCGATGTTTTAGGAATTAAAAACGGTACAGTTGTTCCAATTGGCGAAGGATTTACTTTCCCAACTCGTTTTAATAGCTATAGCGTTGCTAATGGAAAAGCATTGGCTTCTAGTGGAGGTCTTGCAGACCAAAAAGATCTTGAAAAACAAGAAGTAAAAGAATACATCTATACAGTAGAAGGTGAAAGTGGAGTACCAAGTGCTAAAAGAAGTGAAGTTGTAGTTTCTAATATCCATGCACAAGGTGAATTTTTCTCATTTGCTGGATTTACTTCATCATCTGACGGTAAAATATTTTCAGGTGTAGTTCCTTCCAAGATTGAATACGAATCTACTGGCGGTGGTTCTGCAGTAGGTCCAACTGATTACCCTAACAAAGTATTTGTTGTAAGATTAAATGCTGCTTTGGATAAGATTGACAAAGTATATGAAGATGATCGTCTTTCTTATGCTGCAGGTCGTCGTAGATCTCAAAACTTACAGCATGTATTTGCTGAGGGGAATTATGTGTATGTATTCTCTAACTCTGTAGATGAAAATACAACAAAAACTCCTGGAGTATTAAGAATCAATTTGACTACGGACGAATTTGATCCTAACTGGAAAATTGACTTGACTGCATCTACTAAGACGAATGGTCATTATTTCTGGAGAGTAATGCCTGTAGGAAATGGATATTATATGTTAGACTTTTACACTGAGCCGGGAGAAAGATCACTTACTGGAACAGGTAAATTTGCTATCTTAAATATCAATACTCAAGATTTGAAATGGGTGACTGGTTTACCTACAAATCTCTTACAAAACAGCAATATCTATCCTCCAATGCCATATTTAGAAGATGGAAAAGCATTCATCCCTATCATGTCAGCAGATAATGGACAATTGCCAGCTATTTATGAAATCGATCCAAAAACTGCAACTGCTAAAAGAGGAATCGAAGTCGAAGCTGATTATATCACTGGATTCGGAAAACTGACAGGAGAGTAAAAAAATAGGAATTTAATTCATGGGGCCGGGCAATGATGTCCGGCTTTTTTATTTTAAAAGGTGATTAATTCCGCTTCTAATATTTATTCTATATTAAGGATTTTAGTTTTCTGTAAAAAATCAAATATTTAAAGAACATTTCTTATTGAATTGAAGCAAAATTATATTTGGTTGATTAGTTTTGCGCCCATGACAAATTCTTTTAAAGCGCATCCTTGGCACGGAATCTTCATTGGTGAGAATGCACCTAGAGTATTGACTACATTTATAGAGATTGTTCAATCCGATACCGTTAAGTACGAAATAGATAAAGATTCAGGTTATTTAAAAGTAGATAGACCTCAAAAATTCTCCAATACAGTTCCTGCACTTTATGGGTTTGTACCTCAAACTTATTGCGGAGATTTATGTGCAGAATTTGCAAATGAAAAAACCAATAGAACATCTATCGTTGGAGATGGTGACCCTTTGGATGTTTTAGTTTTAACAGAAAGAAATATAGTTCACGGAAATATCCTTGTACAAGCTAAGCCAATTGGTGGTTTTAGAATGATCGACAAAGGAGAAGCAGATGATAAAATTATTGCTGTAATGGTTCAAGATGAAATTTATCAGGATTATAATGATATTTCAGAACTTCCTCCAGCAATTGTACAACGTCTGAAACATTACTTTTTGACGTACAAAAACATTCCTGGAGAATCATTAGCTCTTTGTGAAATCACACATTCTTACGGTAGAGAAGAAGCTTACGAAGTGATCAAAAGATCTCAAATCGACTATCAGAATAAATTCTCTTTATAAACCAATCTACGCAAAACTGCTAGGTATTTTGTACCTTCAATATATGAATTGGAGAAAAAACACTTGGCTTTTTGTCATTGCAATCGCATTTGTAGGAGTTTCTTGCAATAGAGGATCTGGATGCGAAGCTTCTGAATTTGCTAAAAAGAGCGTGAATGTCAATAATGAGAAACAAGCTTCTTTTAAAGAAAATAAAAAGAAAAACGCTCAGAAATCTTCTGTAATGCCGGCAGAGCAAAAAATACCTAAGAGAAAGTAATACAGCTTATACAACTGTTTCAAGCTTTTTGATATTACTGATGACGATATCGCCATTAATAATTTCAATAGCGCCTTTATCTTTTAGCTCGCTCATAATCCGAATAAAGGATTCTCTAGCTGTTCCTATATATTTAGAAATTTCCTCTCTAGTCAATGTGATTTTGGAAATATTCTCAGCGTCTTTGAATTTTTCATGTAATTCACACAGTGTTCTAATCACTCTTTGTCTCAAAGAATCATAGGCCATATGAATCAACTGGTCTTCTTTGTCCAGTATATCATTGGTCAATGATTTGATAAATTGACGAGCAATTTCGATATTATTATAAATCAATTGTAGAAAATCAGCTTTAGGAATTAATATCAATTCTGAAGATTCAATACATTCTGCATAATCTTGATAATTGGTATCTTTCAGCAAAGGGTAGTATCCGAAATAACTGCCTTGATTATAAATCTCTGTGATGAACTCTTTCCCTTCATCATGTATCTTAAAAGTTTTGACAGCTCCCTTTTTTACATAAAATAAATAGGATGCTCTATTGCCTTCGTGGTATACAAATTCTTTTCTCTTATAATCTCTAACTTCTCTCTCTTCAAAATTCAGTAAAGCTTCAAAATTAGCTGATTGACTATCTAATTCTACACTTTGAGCATCTGCATGTTGAGAGATAATACTTCTAAATGTATCTACTTTTTGCAATCTCATCTTTACAGCGTGTAGTAATTCGTCATCCGTAAAAGGCTTAGTGATATAATCGTCCGCACCCATACTGAGTCCTTTTCTAAAATCAGATTTTTCAGCTTTTGCCGTCAAAAAAATAAACGGAATCCCTGTAGTCAATAAGCTTTTATTTAATGTACTCAAAACACCATATCCATCCATTTCAGGCATCATAATATCACAAATAATTAAATCAGGATGGTTTTGTTGAGCAGACTCGATTCCTTTTAATCCATTAGGAGCCTGACAAGTTTCATATCCAGAGAGTTCTAATAATTCACAAATATTTTCTCGTATATCGTGGTTATCTTCTATGATTAATATCTTTTTCATAATGGTAATTCTATTGTGAATGTGGTGCCTTGATTTGGAATAGAATCAAAGTTTAATTTTCCACCAATGATTTCAATATATCTTTTGACAATATAAATTCCTAATCCTGTTCCTTGAATATTGGAAGAGTTGCTTGCTCTAAAAAATCTAGAAAAGATATGCTTTTGGTCTTCTAAAGGAATACCTATTCCTTGGTCTATAATATGTATTGCAAATAAATTAGCCTTCTTTTCTAGTATGACTTCTATCAATCCTCCTTCATGACTGAACTTAATCGCATTTGAGATTAAATTAGAAACTGCAAT
Organism: Chitinophagales bacterium; assembly: GCA_035515235.1. GTDB lineage: Bacteria > Bacteroidota > Bacteroidia > Chitinophagales > JADIYW01 > JAMLHH01. The sequence goes on along the minus strand of DATJBS010000074.1, from coordinate 16,962 downwards.
TTTCAATAAATGCTTATCTGAAGTCAAAGAAATCGTGTCTTTTGTCTGAATTTTAATTTCCTGACCAGCTCTTGCGAGTTGCTTCATTTCATTGACAATCATTTCAATTTCTGTTTGAATGTCAAAATTCTCTTGATTGTCTTTGATTAAACCTTCTTCTATTTTACCTAAAGAAAGGAAGTCTTCTAATATAAAATTGAGATGCTCGACTGAGGATTTAATTCTTTGAATATGTCTTTCACAGTTTTGAGTGGTATTGGATTCTATATATCTGTGAATTAATCCTGCAGAAGATAAAATCGTACTCAATGGAGTCCTAAACTCATGGGAAGCCATGCTTACAAATCTAGATTTTAGTTCTCCAAGTTCTTTTTCTTTGTCAAGCGCTTCGCTGAGTTCATTTTTAGAATGCTCTAATTCTTCGAGTGCTTCTTGAAGTTTGAACGTTCTTTCTTCTACTTTTTTCTCTAATTCTAGATTCAGCTTTTCTAATTCTTGCTTGACATGCTCTAGCTCAATATTTTGCTTAGTGATTTTTTGCTCACTTAATTTTCTAATGGTAGAGTCTATTAAAAAAGCTATCGTAAACTTTTCACCGTTTTTTTCAAAAGGACTCAAACTGATTTCTATTGGAAAAACTGTACCGTCTTTTCTTAATGCGTACAAATCTAAACCGACACCCATAATTCGAGTATGTGGTCGTTGAGTATAATTTTCTCGATGACTTTTATGCTGATGAGCTAAATCTCTAGGGACTAAATCTTCAATCTTTAGACTTTCTAATTCTTCCTTTGAATATTTTAATAATTCACATGAAAAATCATTCGCTTCTATGACTTCACCATTTTTATTCACGATTAATATCCCAACTGTCTTATTATTAAACAGGAGTTTGTAATCGTATAAATAATCTTGATTCATTATCATCAATTGGTGAAAGACTATAAAGATAAAGTTTAGAAGTAAAATTATGTGACAAACTGTAGCTTATCGAGAACTATTGATTTTATTCAACATTTCTTCTATCACTTTTCCTGTCTGTTGTGCTGTTTTATCCCAATGATATTGCTGAGAAATTATTTTACTTTTTGTGTTTAATTCCAATCTTAAACTTTCATCTGTAGCAAGTCGAGTCATTGCACCAGAAATTTCATCTATATCTAATGGTGAAACTATGCATCCACCATCTTGAACAATCTCTTCCATTGGCGAATTTTCGCTCGTTATCACTGTTACTCCACTTGCCATAGATTCTAAAACGGGTAGACCAAATCCTTCATACAATGAAACATATACCATAGCAGTTGCTGCCCCAATTATTTTCACCAAAGTAGATTTCTCTAAAGATTCCATCCATATCACCTCTTTACGATATTGCATCTTATTCAGATAATCCATAAAAGATTGATTATCCCAAGCATTTCTACCTACTATCACTAATTGATGTGGCAAATCAGGTTGAGAGGTTTTCATTTTCTCAAATGCTTGAAGTATGCTGATGACATTTTTTCTCGGATGCACTGCACCTACATATAAAAAATACGGTTGGTGGCGAGTATATTGAGCTTTAACTTCTTGAATCTCCGAAGGTTTCAATACAGAAAACTCACTAGATACACCATTTGGAATGGTATGGATTTTATTTTCTTCGATTTGGTATTTTAATAAAAGGTCTTGTTTTGTATGATTGGAAATTGCTATCAATTGATTAGCTTTACGACAATATCTTGGAATAAAATTTTGATAATATTGATGAACTAACCATGGGATGCTTTTAGGAAAATACTCATAAGCAAGGTCGTGAACAGTAAGAAGTTGAGGGATTTTTGCAGATAAACTTAAATAGCTGTCTGTAGAAAAGAACATGTCTAGACGATGTTTTGAAAATTGTTTTGGTAAACTTTTTTCAAACCACCAATACCAAAGTAATGGATGTCTAGCAGAAGGGTAAGCAATAACAGGAGTAATATTAGATGAAGTAATAAAAGATTCGTCGTATTGCCTGTCAAAAATAAAATACCATTCATGTTCTGGATACATTTTTGCAAGTCGTTGAGAGACCTCTTGAGTATAAACTCCTAGCCCTTCTTGGCGGTTTTTGATAAGAAAGCGAGCATTTATACCTATTCGCATGGTGCAATATAGTTTTTTGAATTTCAAATTTTATAACTTGCGGAATTATTTATTTTTGTTGTACAAATTTTGACCTAATGAAATTGATTGTCTCTTCCAGTACGCTTTTGAAAAATCTTCAAAAAGTTTCAGGTGTAATCAGCTCTAATACAGTTTTGCCTATTTTAGAGGATTTCCTTTTTGATATAAAAAGTAGCCTGTTGACAGTTTCAGCTACTGACCTAGAAACTTCTATCTCTACAAGTTTTGAAGTTCAAGCTGCAGAAGATTTTAAGATTGCTATCCCAGCTAAAATCTTAGTCAATATTTTAAAAGAATTGCCTGAGCAACCAGTGACCATTACTTTTGATGAATTGAGCTTTGGCGTAGAATTAACTACAGATAATGGTAAATATAAATTGTCTGGAGAAAATGGTGAAGATTTCCCAAAAATTCCTGTAGAAGATGAGGTGCAAGTCATTAAAATGCCAGCATCTGTTTTAAATAATGGTATTACTAAAACTCTATTTGCAGTAAGTAGTGACGAGTTAAGACCTGCAATGAATGGCGTTTTCGTTCAACTTAATGATTCTGGAATTACTTTCGTAGCGACTGATGCTCATAAATTAGTAAGATTTAGCAGAGCTGATATTCAAACAGAAAATCCTGGAAGCTTTATCATTCCTAAAAAAGCTTTGAATCAATTAAAATCTATAGTTCCTAATAACGATACTGAAATCTCTATGTCTTATAATAAGGACAACGTGTTTTTTCATGTAGCGAATGTTTATTTAGTTTGTAGACTAATCGACCAAAGATTCCCAGATTATAATAATGTGATTCCTAAAGAAAACCCTAATCTATTAGTTATTAGTAGAGAGGATTTATTAGGCACTCTAAAAAGAACAACTATTTTCTCTAACAAAACTACAAATCAGGTAGTCTTGAAAATTGTAGGAAATACCTTGGCGATATCTGCACAAGATTTAGATTTCTCTAACGAAGCTTCTGAGCAACTTTCTTGTGAATACACAGGTGAAGATTTAGAAATTGGTTTCAACTCTAAGTTTTTGATTGAAATGTTGAATACTATCAGCGACCAAGAAATCAGAATAGAACTCTCCACTCCTACAAGAGCTGGTATTTTAAAACCACAAGAGCAAGACGAGCAAGAAGACTTGCTGATGTTGGTCATGCCAGTGATGATAACAAAATAATTAAGGTCTGTCTCATTCTATCTATAATCCAACTTTTGCTGTCGTTGACATAGAGACAACAGGAAGTCATTTTCTTCAAGATAGAATTATTGAGATTGCTATTATTGTTTTTGATGGGACAGGGATTGTATCTGAATACAAATCATTAGTCAATCCCGAAAGACCCATACTTCCTTTTATTTCCAAGCTGACTGGAATATCTAATCAAATGGTAGCAAAAGCTCCTACCTTTGACCAAATAGCTCCTGAAGTCTATAAAATCTTAGAGCAGCACATCTTCGTGGCTCATAATGTGAGATTTGATTACGGATTTATAAAAGCGGCGTTTAGCAAGCTCGATACTCGTTTTAGGTCTCCTCATCTTTGTACGGTAGAGTTAAGTAGAAAAGTATTTCCAAATCTTCCTTCTTACAGTTTAGGAAAATTATGTAAGTCACTAGATATTCAAGTGAAGGATAGACATAGAGCTTATGGAGACACTTTGGCTACTACGCAATTATTTAAAATGATTTGGGAAGCAGATGCAGAAAGAGTTCTACTAGATATCAAGCCTGATGAAATCACGTCCAATCATTTTCCTGAAGGTTTTAATTTTGAAGACATAGAATCTGTACCAGAAACTACAGGCTTATATGTTTTGAATGGCGAGGAATCTCAACCAGTATATGTTTCTAGAACAAAAAACTTGCGCAATAGTATTCTGTCGCACTTTAAAACGCCTTTGCCTCAGCAAAAAAATCAATGGATTCAGACTTTAACTAGTTTTACATTCCAAGAATTTCCTTCTGAAATGTCAGCGATGTTGATTGAGTCCAAAATAGTTTTAGAACATCAGCCGGAGCGAAATAAAGCCATCAAGATTTATAAAAATAGATTCGGATTATATGTTGAAGAAAACGATGACGGTTATATTCAATTAAAGATTTCTGAAATCAAACAAAGCATAGATTGCCCTATTGTGAAGTTCAATTCACTGAATAAAGCCAATAAATATCTTGTTCAATTTTTTGAAAAAATCAATCTCAACGAAAAACATCAAGACTTCTTTTCTCCAAAAGATTATAATAAACTCTTACGAACATCACTGAATAATATCACCTATCCACACCAAAACTGTTGGGTAATTGAAAGCAAGTCCTACTTCGAGCAATCTATTGTTTATAGTATTCAAGATTACGAATTGAAAGGCTTTGCAATGGTAAAAAACATGCAGTCTAATGATTTAGAAGATATCTCTTCTCAAATGCAGGAAATCATAGAGACATCAGATGTCAGAAGAAGTTTTCTACAGTTTATTAGACATAAAAAATCCAGCTTGGAAATTATAGAAATGAATAACTTCTCTAATCATTCTGAATAGTAGAGGTTCTTTCAAAGATTTTTTTGTTCTGAATTACTCCATTTTTAATACTCGTTCAAAACAGCTTGTTCATCACTGTATTAAGTAATGTATTCTCTCATATATTTTCTGGTTTCTACATCTACTATACATCTCATTATTTTTTTATCTTCACATTATCATGGGTAAATTAGGCTATATCAATTATCTCGACGGATTTCGAGGATTTTGTTGCATGTTTTTGGTAGGTTACCATTGGCCTATGCCCACGATGTCTATACCATTTGGATGGGAAGTATTGCAAGCGTTTTTTGTAATGTCTGGATATTTGATTACAAGAATTTTAGTTCACGATAAAGCCAAACAGCCTAGTCTTAAAGATTTCTATACAAGATTTATCTATCGCAGGTCTTTCAGAATATTCCCGTTGTACTTTGCCTATATCGCTTTTTGGGTGGTCGTCTTCGGTGTGGCAATAGTCGCTAATATTGGTTTACTCAAACAAATTTCTGAAGAAGTAGGAAGAAACTTAGGGTTTTTATTGACTTATACCTACAACTTTATGGGATTAGCTAACCATTTTAGAGACGTAGAATATTTAGGTTCTGCTGTTTTCGGCCATCTTTGGTCCCTATCTTTAGAAGAACAATTTTATCTTTTCTTTCCATTGGCGGTATATTTTCTAAGTCGTAAAAATTTACTTTATACCTGCGTTGCAATTATTGTCCTCTCGCCTTTATTGAGATATGGCGGATATGAATGGTTATATTCTATTCAACCTGACACTAAATGGGCAGCAACTAGCTTATACAGAATGGCTCCTTTTCAAATGGACAGTTTTGCTACAGGAGCTCTTTTAGCTTTGACAGGTTTTAAATGGATTAAAAAACCAATACTCGCCACTCTGAGTCTTTTAGCGTTTATTGTAGGCTTATATATTTTTATCAGATGGTATACCGTCGCATACCAAGGCACTTCTTTTCAAGAAATTGGAGCAAATAGAAATTTAGAATCGTGGTTGATACACGACTATCAGCATGTGTATATTCTTTCTTTGGTGAACATCGCTGCTGCTATGATTTTCATGTGCTTTGAAAGAGGACACGGTCTGCTTCCAAAAGTGTTTAGCAATAGCATTCTCGCCTATTTAGGTAAAATTTCTTACGGAATATATATACTTCATATGCCGGTATTATTATGCTGGTTAATCTTCTATACTAAACTTGTCCCAATCGGAATCAGAGACGCTTATCCTCTAGCTTATGAAATGGTCGCTTGGGTGATTTATATGAGCGTATTACTATTGGTTTCTCATATCAGCTATAAATATTTTGAAGAATATTTCTTGCATTGGAAAGAAAAAATAGACGCTAAAAAATTCGCTAATCTTAGAAAATAAGATTTTTAGGAAGTAATCTTTTAGGGAAATATTTGAATAGTGATTAAAGCTTTTTGATAACTATTAAAGCAATAATCAATAAAAGGAGTGCAATCCACATACTGTATTTTGAAATTGCAGTTGGAGATAATTCTAAGGCTTCGACATTTCCTTGCAAGATAATTCCCGACCAATAAAACGACTCAGATTTATACTTGTCAGCACTTTTTAGATAGTCGATTTTGGAGAGTTGTAATGCTTTTTCTTTTGAGTGTCCTTTTGAAAGATATTTATAAAACCCTACAGTAATTTCTTTCATGGTTTTGTCTTCTACTTGCCATAAGCTATGCAAAATGTTTTTACAGCCATTATAACTGAAAGCATCTGCAATCCCAGCGATTCCATTATAATCTTGTTGGTCTTTTTTAGCTTCGCAAGCACTCAATGTCACAATCTGTGTTCTCATCGGAATTCCAAAGATATCATGCGCATACAAAACTCCATCATCTAATGAATCCATAGGCGATAAGAACAATTTGCTTTTCATGGGATTCAGCGGATTATAGCTGATGTGAGAGAGTAAATGCAAGCCACCATATTTCAGCACATTATCATTAAATACTTTTTTGGTAGCGACATTTCCGATAAAACTTTTGATAGGAAAATACTTTTCTATTTTTTGAATTTCCTCTACAGAATATTTCAATGTCGATAGCTCTTCATTTTTAAAACTTACCGGAGCGATAGCCAATAGCTTTTTATTGATAATGCGATTTTTATTTGGAGTAATATAATAGTTGGTGGCAGATACATTATAGATAAAACTCCATTTTTCTATTAAATATTGACCTTTCAATTGATAGGCTTCTAATCGACTCCATTTTGTAGAAAAGTCAGGAATTATTATCAATTCTTGGTATTTATTTTGAGCAATTTTGGTAATGATTGGAGCATAATTAGCAGCTTTATAGTCATAAGTCTGAACATTATTTTTTGAAATCAAAAAGATATACTCTACTTCATCCACAAAAGTCGTATGCCACATTAAGGCCTCTTTATTAGGGATTTTACTTTGAATCTTTTGTAAAGTAATCGGTTCAAATTCATACTTAGAGTGATAATACTGAGGATGAAACCTTTCTAGATTTTGATAAAAAGTAGTTTCTTCATTATAGAGTAACATCAGCTTTTGTAAGGCTTTTTGTTGTTGCAACTCATCTCCATCAATACTTAATGATTGATAATATTGAATGTCTTTTTTTAATTGATACTCTCTTCTCAAAGTAGTTTCCGGCAAATTAGAAATAGAAAACACATCCATTCCTTGAAGCAATTCTATAGATAGTCCATTTTTATTTCTTTCAGCAAATTCAAATGCTTGATAGAGATATTTTTTATTCCGAGTAGTCTTCCATATATGATAGTTGATCTTTAATCCTGTTTCGTAGAGCTTTTTATAAAGCTGGAAATATCTTTTACCTATATCATCTGATGTTCTTCTTTTTTGATGTTTTTGAATCACAGAAATACTAGAATACAAATCTTTTGAAGCTTGTTCTAAATAACTCATTTGCTGAGTTTGCAATCCCATTTCAAATAAAATATTTGACTTTTCAACTATAGCTTCTAAGTACTGTGGCTTGAATTCTACCCATTCGGTATTGACAATATCTTGTAAATTCCATTGTATGTTTTCTGCAAGGCTGGATTTGATGGCTTTATTTAAAAACTCTAAACTTTTTTTGTATTGTTTTTGATTTGAATAAATTTTTGAACCCAACAAATATGTTTTAATAAAAGACGGATGGCGCTTACTTGGAAATATCTGCTCACCTAATGCAATGGCGTTTTTAAGTTCTTTTTGAGCTTTTGAATATTGATGAAGTTGAATATATTTTTGAAGTAAATGAATCGAGATGTTCCATTTGCCAATAGTCGCCTGAGATGATATGGAGTTTTCTACTTTTAAAGCTTTTTGAGCATAATCAATAGATTGAGTAGTGTTTTTTTCAATTTCTGCTAAATTGAGTAATACGTTGGCGATAGAAATATTTTTACCATGAAAATATTGAGTTCTAATTTTCAAGACCTTTTCAAACATTTGATGCGCTAAACTATCTTTTCCTTCTTCTTGATATAATCGTCCTAAATTTTCATATCCCCAAGTCGTCTCTACATGACCTTCACCGTACAAATAATTGGACGTTTCTAAGTCTTTTTGAAAATAATATTGAGCTTTGTTAAATTCGAATCTCGTCAAATGGATATTTCCCAAACTACCATATACTTCTGCGATATGATGATGAAATGGACCATAATTGTGTAGATAAATCTCCAATGCCTTTTGGTACAAAACACTTGCATCTATTAAAAATCCTTTTTCTTCTCTGACCAATCCCATATTGTACAATGCTCTACCCACATTGATATCTTTTTCAGAAGCAGACATCGTAGAAATCGTTCTAGACTTGTCATAATAAGTAAATGCAGCGTCTAAAGCTCCTTCATAAAAATGGATAACACCCATATTATTATACATTCTACTTAAAATCGCAGAGTCAATTTGCGATGGTCGAATAGACTGAAGCGACTGAAAGATTTGTTTGTAAATTTTCTTGGCAGGTTCAAATTCATTGAGCGTAATCCAAGCTCTACCTATATTGTTCTTGTTTTCTAATACTTGCCAACTGACCTCTTCCTTAGATTCCTTTTGATAAAATTGAATCGCTTGCTGAAAAGAGGAAATGGATGAATTATACTTTCCTTCTTCAAACAAAATCAATCCTTTGACCTCCTGATAAAGACCTTGATAAAAGATGTTGTGAATAGGAATATTGATTTGACTAAAATAATGTCTAGAAGAATCTAAGTGTCCGTTTTTAACATACAGTTTTGAAAGTTGCAGTTTTGATTTTTGGATAGAATCTAGATTTGTAGAATTTTTAATCACAAAAATATGCTGCTCTTTGGTCTTGGTTTGGGCATTTAAATAGATTTCCCCACCATTAATAAATAATAAGCACATCCATAAAAATGAATAACATTGATATCTTATTGATTTATCCAGCATTTTGTCTCATCTATCTCCTAAAATTGATTTTTTACTGTTTGCTTTTGTAAATTTGCGCTGCTATTAGTTGAATATAACAAATATGAATAAAAAAATCGCTATTCTACCTGGTGACGGTATTGGACCAGAAGTAGTCAGAGAAGCTGTAAAAGCATTAGATGCTGTAGCCAAAAGATTTGGTCACGAATTTGAATACAAAGAAGCTTTAGTTGGAGCTGTTGCTATCGACGCTACAGGAAATCCTTATCCCGATGAAACTCACGAAGTTTGTTTATGGAGTGATGCTATTTTATTTGGTGCTATTGGTGACCCCAAATATGATAATGATACTTCTGCAAAAATTCGACCTGAACAAGGTTTGCTAAAAATGAGAAGTGCACTTGGACTTTATGCTAATATTCGTCCTGTAAAAAGTTATGACAGCTTATTGGATGCCTCTCCTTTAAAACCAGAGATTGTAAAAGGGGTGGATTTTGTAGTCGTAAGAGAATTGATTAGCGGTATTTATTTCGGTCAACCAAGAGGAAGAAGTGAAGATGGCAAATATGCATTTGACACTTGTGAATATTCCGCAGATGAAATTTTACGCATTACAGAAAAAGCTTTTCAATATGCTAAAAACCGTAAAAAGAAAGTCACTCTTTTAGATAAAGCAAATGTTTTAGCGACTTCTAGATTATGGAGAGAAATCGTCACTAAGTATGCTGAGCAACATCCAGATATTGAATTTGAATGTTTATTTATCGACAATGCAGCGATGCAGGTGATTCAAAGACCAAGACAATTTGATGTAATGCTGACGGAAAACTTATTTGGAGATATCATTTCTGACGAAGCTTCAGTAATTACAGGAACATTAGGCTTATTGCCTTCTGCTTCAATTGGAGATAGTGCTGCTCTTTATGAGCCGATTCATGGCTCTTATCCCCAAGCAAAAGGTAAAAATATTGCTAATCCTATGGCTACTATTTTATCTGCAGCTATGTTATTAGAATATTCTTTTGGATGGTTGGAAGAAGCCAAAGCGATAGAAGCTGCAGTAGAGAAAGCTTTAGAAGAAGGAATCGTTACAGAAGATATTAATCAAGGAAAATATAGTACAGTACAAGTTGGAGATGCGATTGTAGCCAATATTTTAGCTGTGAAATAATTTAAAAAGTATTGCTATAAAAATGAATAGCTGTCAGAAATGGCAGCTTATTTTATTTTGGAAAAGAATGAGATTAAATAAATCTTCTAAATTAGAAAATGATTTTTGTAGTTTTTTATTCTTGTATTTGATTCATAATCCAATTTAACCAGCCTGTTATTGTTGAAGCTCTTCTGAAATAAGTTGAATCTGAACCTACTTTGTATAATTTAGATTCTTTCATTATTTCAACAATTTCTTCTTTACTAGGCATTTCTCCATTTTCAAAATAAAGTTTTAAAGTTTGTTTAAACGCAGAATGAGAAACAATTATTTTCATAAATTCTTTTTGTCTGTCGATTAAATTAACGTTAAAAACTTGTTTTCCTTTAGCAGTTAAGAAACAACCAATTTGACCGCTAACAATATCTCTTCCTGTTTCTAAAAGCCCTAGGTACTTTCCAGCATTAGAATAATAATCAGTTTGCCTAGCATCAAAGTCGTAACTTTGAGTTATTTCTTCTTTTGTGATGAAGTCTTTTTGTTTAAGAAGTTCACAAAGATTAATTACTCTTTCAAAACTATCAGCTTGAGGAAAAGGAGTTTCTGGCTCTTTGATAGTTTTCGTTTTGTCAAGAATTTCTTGAATTATTTCAATATTAATTGCACCATCTTGAACAACATATTTTTTATGTTTTATTAATACAAGTGAATTATAATGATTTATGTTTGTAAACGCATATTCTCTCAAATGAAATATTCCGTTTGTGTAAGTTAAAAAAATTGGTCTAACTTGTTTTTGTATTTTTCCACTCCAAAGTTTATATGGATAATAAAGTTGTCGGACAAGAAAATCATCTGAAATATAATTTTTTGCTTCAATTAAATTTAAAGAATTATCCCCTTCATAACCACCATCAATTTCTATTTGTGAATTACCAACATTAATATTGAATAATCCATTACTAGAATTAATATCAAATCCAAATGAAGAAGAACTCATTCTTCCACTAACTGTTGGCAATAAGTTATCTTCTTCTGTAAAATCGTGAAGTATTTTGGAAACAAAAGCGCAGTTAATAGCTGTTGCTTCACTTGTTATGTCACGATAATCTAAACTTTCCAAAAATGTAGGAAATTCAATTGGTGTTATAGCAACATCATCAATGTTAAAATCACTAAATGTTTCAAAAGTTCCAATCACATAACCACCTCTTGAAGTTGGAAGAATTGACAAATTATTGTCGGCAAATAATTTTGGAAGTTGTGATTTATGATCAAATTTTGTCATTAATCTAGCTTCTCTAAATTCATTTATATTTTTTGAATAAATTATTGAATATCCATTATTGATAACATTATCAATGATCTTGTATTTTTCAAATATTTTTTTCCAAGCAACATCGTTTTTAGATTTACTCATAATTTCTAATTAATACTTCATCAATTTCTCCACGATCAGCACCATTTGAATTGATAGCACGGTTTGCTTTCACTATACTTATTTTATAATCTTTGTACTGATCTTTAATAAATTCAGCAGAAGAATTTGAAAGTAAGAATTTTATACCTTTTTCATTTAACTCATCACAAGCTTTTCTTAAATCAACTTGATCATAAATATTCCAACCACCTTGAACATAACCTGTAAAGTTAGAACTTTCAGAAATTGGATGATATGGTGGATCTAAATATACAAATGAATTTTCATTTAAGTCTTTTAAAACCTCTGAATAATCACAATTCTTAATTATTATATTGTTTGAATTCAAATATTTACTAACCGCTTTTAGGGTTGGTGCATTAATAATATTTGGATTTTTATAACGTCCAAATGGGGCATTGAATTCTCCAGCATTATTAACTCTATAAAGTCCATTAAAGCAAGTTTTATTTAAGTATATTATTCTTGATGCACGTTGAACTGAAGTTAACTTTTGAAATTTTTCATTTCTGTCTAAACCACGAAGTTCATAGAAATAATCAGAATTGTTTTTATGAAGATTTAAATCGGCTATAAGATCATCGAGATTGCTTTTTATTACTTCATAAACATTAATAAGTTCTTTATTGAGATCACTAATTATTGCATTTTTAGGCTTTAGGTGAAAAAATACAGCTCCACCGCCAATAAATGGTTCGACATAGTTGTAGTTTTGTATGTTTTTAGGCAAATGTTCAACAATAGAAGACATAAGTTGTCTTTTGCCTCCAACCCATTTTAGAAAAGGTGCTACTAATTTATTTGATTTGGCCATTTATTTTAATGCTCTACTTTTCTTTAACTTTTACTATTGCAAGATAAAGTATTTAAAAGTTATTATTGAATATTAAAACTCATACTATAGTAATTTATAGACTATTTAAAGTCTAAAACAATTATTATTGAGTCTCTGAAAGCTAAATCAATTATTTTATTCATCATCTCCATACCTTCATCTGGAAGGTTTTGGCCGAGGTAATCAATAACTGAATTTGTATCAATTAAAAACTGCGCTTGTTCCATTCTTCACGACTTTGAGATACATGATTTTGAAGTTCTTCTGCAATTTCCGCAGGTAATTTTCCTGCATACTTTTCTGAAAGTTTTTGATTTGGTTGCTTATTTTTTTTAAGCACCGTAATTATATTTAAGTCTTCTAAATCTTCTAAAAGTTTGTAAGCCTTTTTATTGTTGATTTGCACGAGCACTGTTTCCATACTATTTATTTAAAATTGCTTGTGTTCTATTTCGTTTACCATTAACAAAACACAAAAAAAGAATACAGCAAAGAGATCGTTGTCAATTCCATTTAGGAGACTCTCAATAATATCTTTAATATTAAAACAAAATAGGCTTCTAAATTGGAAGCCTATTTTTATTTTACAAAACGGATAAGATTAAATCAATCCATTATCTTTTAGATATTCAGCAATTTGAATGGTATTAGTAGAAGCTCCTTTTCTAAGGTTGTCGGCTACAATCCACATATTCAAAGTTTTAGGCTGTGTCTCATCTCTACGAAGTCTTCCAACAAAAACGTCATCTTTATTATGAGCATCTTGTGGCATTGGATATTCTTGTTTAGAGATATCGTCCACTACTACGATTCCAGGTGCAGAAGATAATATTTCACGCACTTCATCTAAATCAAATTCGTTTTCAAATTCAATGTTTACAGATTCTGAATGGCCGCCCATCACAGGGATACGAATAGCAGTAGCAGTAACAGCAATACTATCGTCTCTCATGATTTTTTTGGTTTCATCAATCATCTTCATTTCTTCTTTGGTATAACCATTTTCCATGAAGACATCAATTTGAGGAATCACGTTCAAGTCAATTTTGTATTTGTAAGCCATAGGACCTTCTATTCCTTGACGCTCATTCATCATTTGATCTACAGCAGCTTTTCCTGTTCCTGTAACAGATTGGTAAGTAGAAACTACCACTCTATTAATTTTATATTTTTTATGCAAAGGATTGATTGCCACAACCATTTGGATCGTGCTACAATTTGGATTTGCAATAATTTTATCTTCAGCAGTTAAAGCATCTGCATTAATTTCTGGAACGATTAATTTTTTAGTTGGATCCATTCTCCAAGCAGATGAATTATCAATTACAGTAATGCCTGCTTCTGCAAATTTAGGTGCCCATTCCAAAGAAGTTGTACCTCCAGCAGAAAACAAAGCAACATCAGGTTTCATAGTAATTGCTTGTTCGAGTGTTACAACTGTGAATTCTTTATCACCAAATTTTAGCTTCTTTCCAGCAGAACGTGCTGATGCAACAGGAATAAGTTCACTTACAGGGAAGTTTCTTTCTTTCAATACTTGAAGCATTTGTCCACCGACTAATCCAGTGGCTCCAACAATAGCAACTTTCATTTTTTTAAATTTATATGCAAAAATAGGCAATCGCTTCTTATCTTATACTCGAAATGCAAAAGACTCTATTAAATACCCTTCTTTTTTGTGTATTTTTTACAATTTCATCACAAATTGTTACTGCACAAACCGTTTCTTACAGAGATATCGTCATCAATGAGATTATGGCCGACCCAAGTCCTGTGGTAGGTCTTCCTGAAAAAGAATTTGTAGAAATTTATAATCGGTCGAATCAAACCATAGATTTGACAGGCTGGACCATAAAAGATGCTTCTTCAACAAAAGGAACTTTACCTGCTTCCACAATTGCTCCAGGAGCTTATGCAATTATTTGTAAATCAGCAGACGCTAGTTTATTTAGCTCTTATGGTCAAGTGATTATTGCCTCTACTCTACCTGCTTTAAATAATGATGCCGATAGTGTCATTCTTAGAAATGCTCAAGGAGAATTGATAGATATGGTCTATTACAAAGATTCTTGGTATGGAAATGCTACTAAAAAAGAAGGTGGTTACACATTAGAACTAATTAACCCTTCACTTATTTGTTCTGATGCAAGCAATTGGACAGGTTCCAATGCTTCTATTGGAGGAACACCAGGAGCCGCCAATAGTGTATTAAGTAATATTCCCGACACTATTCCGCCAAGCATCTTATCTTATGCTGTAACGAGTTCTAATACAGTTCTTTTGAATTTTTCAGAAGCTGTAGATGTCATCACTGCGGAAAATCCTAATTTATACCTTTTTACTCCTGAAATTGATATTCAGCAGGTCGTATTTAGTGCAGATAAAAAATCAGCGATACTCACACTCGCAGAAAATATAGAAGCAGGAGTTTCTTATGAACTTAAAATATTTGGTATTAGCGACTGTGAAGGAAATAGTATGGAAGAGAAAACTTTCCCTATTCTATTAGGCGAGACTCCATATTTCAACGATTTATTGATCACCGAAATCATGGCCGACCCAAGCCCTACGGTTCTTCTACCAGATTATGAATATATTGAGATTTATAACAGAACAGACAAAGCTATAGATTTAAAAGGAGTGACTTTTGCTTCAGGATCTCGAACAACATCTTTACCTGAAACACAAATTTTACCTAAGGAATATGCAGTAATTACTTCCACAGAAGCTAGTACATTATATCCTAATGCTCAAAAAGTAATCGCTCTCAGTAGCTTTCCAGCTTTGACAAATTCCGGTGCAGATTTAATTTTAAAAAATTCCAATGGCGAATTAATTTATCAAATCACTTATAGCGATAGTTGGTACGCTTCTGCTGCAAAAAAAGAAGGCGGTTGGTCTTTAGAAATGATAGATATCAATCAACCTTGCGCAGGAAGAGAGAATTGGAAAGAAGCTCAAGCTAAAGAAGGCGGAACTCCTGGAACTGCAAATTCTGTACAAGGAACTATCCCTGCTCCCGATGAATTAAAACCTGTTTCGGTAGCTTATTTGTCCAATAATGTTATCCAAATTCTATTCAATGGGAAGATCAATCTTTCAAAATTGGCTGATTATCAAGTAACAGTGATTCCTAATCTTCCGATAAATTCAATTGTTCCTGTTTTACCTAATGCTGATAAAATTGAAATTGCTTTTCAAGATATTATTCCATCAGGACAAATTTATGAGATTACTATAAGTGGATTTTATGACTGCGCAGGAGATATTATGGAAACTAACCGACTAAAGTTTGGTGTTCCTGATTCTGTTTCTAGTGGAGATTTAGTCATCAATGAAATTTTGTACGATCCTAAAACTGGAGGAGAAGATTTTATAGAATTACTAAACGTCAGCAACAAGATTATTTCTTTATCAGAATTAATTTTAACTAGAGAAGATGCTATTTCTGGCGATGTAGTCACAAAATCCGACTTGTCAAATATTTCTAAAATATTGCTTCCTAATGAATATGTTGTGCTTTCTGCAAAGGGAGAAAGTGTAAGAGGTCAATATACTAATCCTGGTGCAGGAGCTTTTGTTGATGTCAACAAGTTTCCAAATTATGTATCAGATGGTGGAGGAGTTGCGATTTATAATCAAAAATATGATTTGATTGACAAGGTGGTTTATTCTCCTAAAATGCATTTTAAACTTTTAGACATCACTAAAGGAGTTTCTCTAGAAAGAGTGAACCCATTAGCACCTTCTAATGAAAAGTCGAATTGGAATTCAGCGGCAGTTTCTATCGGTGGAGCAACTCCTGGATATCAGAATAGTCAGTATTTACAAGCTGTTCCCAAAGGAAATTTGACGCTTTCACCAGAAGTCTTTTCACCTGACAGTGATGGAATAGATGATTTACTAGGCATTAATTACGAATTAGACCAAACTGGTTTTGTAGGAACGATAAATATTTATACCATTGAAGGTATTCCCGTGAGAAAATTATTTACTCAAGAAACTTTAGCTCAACAAGGCTTTGTGACGTGGGATGGACTAGATGATAATGGAAAAAAAGCTCGAGTTGGAATTTATGTTGTCGTCTTGGATGTCTTTGATTTGGATGGAAATAAAGATATTATGAGAGCTAAATGTGTGGTGGCTGCTAGATAGACGACAGTCAACTGATCAATGTTGTTAAGTTAAGCACTGTTGTCATCCTGAAAGTAACGTTAGTGGATTGAAGGATCTCTTAATTACAATGCTTTTGATGCTTCGAGAGCCTCAGCGTCCAATCAGTAAGGTCGCTGAGGCTCTCCTTTAGATTAGCTAAATGAAATTATCAACGTATTATCCATTATTACTATCACTAATATTTCACACTCTATTCTTTTTTTATTTTCTAAAAAAGTATGAAATTGTATATCAGCTAACCAGCCAGCTACAGGAAAATAAT
>DATJBS010000073.1:0-2942 GCA_035515235.1 Chitinophagales bacterium | reverse complement strand
AGTATCGTGAAATAAATGATTGTTCTCGAACAACTGCAGCACGTGACTTAAAAGAATTGGTTGATAGAGATATTTTAAAAGCTTCTGGTCAAAGAGGTGCGGGATCATTTTATGAATTGATTACTTCTATAAAATAATTGTATAATTGGTATGTAACTGCACAATTGCATTGAACCATAATTGAACTAATTGAACCATAATTGAACCAATTGAACCATTCTCAGACAATAAATGAACACAAATGGTGAAGGTTGAGCAAAAATAACGTAAGGATTGATGAGTAGTGAATACTTAACAGGTGTAAAATAGATTACCATAATCGATCCATACATTAGATTGCTTTACCAAATTCGCAACTTAGTGTATAGGAGAGCAAAGAATGATTGTAGGAATTGCAAGATAATCAGTCACTCATTGTAATTGAATTATATTTACAATCTGATGAAATGCTTCACGACAGATATATTCTTATTGATGACCGATGGAAAATAATCCCTAGTCATGGCTTAGGTGTCTGGAACAAAGCTAATTGCAACTTCGATATTGCTGAAACTAATCAATTGTATAGGAGTTGTATGAGGTCTTCGATGACGGTGGTGAAGATGCTAGGGTAATTGTAAATTGTTTTTTTCAAGCTTGCGAGCTACGTTCCAGTAATTCTCTATGAATACCTTTTGTTTGAAATGTACAATTAGTGGGACTGTATTTTTTTATTTTGTCACCTTAAGGTTTCTGTCATAAGGGTTGTAGAGTCTGTCTCAGGTAAATCTTGTTCCATTGAACTAAACATTTCTCTCTTTCAACTCTGTTTAGTGATACTTAAAAATCCTACCTAATGACAATTCAATATTTTTGTTTTTAACACCTACTCGCTTTAAGAACATTGCGTATGTAATCCATTCAATTATTGATATATCAAAATGATTTTCGATTTTTCCATCATAATTGTTATGAACAATTTTATGTCTAATCTCAACTATCTCTTTTACTTTTTCTTTAAAAACTCTATCTGAAATGCCGAACATATTAAATGCATTTTCCAACGACTCTTTGTTTAAACTATATGCATTAAAAAATTTCTTTCTAATACCATATTCCTTTCCAGCTCTTTTCACATTTTGAATAACCATGTTTTGAAACATTATCTCATCTTCATTGTATACTCTAATTTCATTAATTTTTCCAAGTATTTCTATTCTCTTATCCTCTATTTTTGATGTGTCAACTAGTCTATCTTCATCAGGTAATTTTTTGTATTCATTCTCAAAAGCTGAAAAGATATTCATAAATTGTATTACATTGGTTTCACTAGTATCTCTACTCTTTGGTAGGTGCTTTGTGAAAAGTTGATTATCATTAGCAACTTCATTAAAAGTAGCTCCAAGATATTTCTTTATATAAATATAAGTTGAGTTTAATGCAGATGCCTTTGCATTCTTATGCAGATTATCAGCAGCAAAATTAATTCTGCCACAAATACTTAATTTCCCTTTATCCTCAGAGAATACTTCTACAGATTTAAAATAAACATCTTGATTATATATAATATACTGAAATGTTTTTCTGATAATCTTGCAAAGATCAACTAAATCTAATAAATTCTCAAATGCTGTGAATCTCAAATCCAAACGTGTATTTAGTTTTAAGTCACTTGCAATGCCTCTACTTAAAATGTCTCCACTTATTATTTTTCCTTGTATCAATTTTGATTTATAGTTAAATTCAAATTCTTGAATCTCGTCGGAACCATAAAGTAGATCAGTTCTTTGAAATTTATTCTCTTCGTGTCTTTGAATATAATAATGCTCAGCAGGATTAACAAATGCAGTCAACTGATCGGATATTATTCGGATTCCAGTTAAACTACTTTTTGAATACAACTCAAAAAAATATTCTATATAACATACAATCCCAGTTAGTGTAAAAGATACTTTAGAAAAATAAATTAAGTCGCAACTATTACTTGAATATGGCTTTTGCAATTCAACACACTTGAGTTCATTATTGTCAACTTTTCTATATAATTTTCCAGCTTCTGTAGTTTTTATTGGAGCTATATAGAATTTATTATCACTAATGTGATACATACATTCAGTTTCTTTAATCGTACATCTCCCTATCATATAAACTTCATCTTTAGGCTATTAGAAAAATTATCCAATGTTATTCACGCAGTAATAAATATAAAATCCAGGTAAGTTAAAAGTTTGCAACATTGTACACCATTCATTTCTAAGCTGTCTCTATTTTTATACATCTCAAAATACAGCATAGATATGAACTGTAAAGATAGTTGAAAACGCTGTATATACGTAACATCCTCTAAGAGGATTCGGATATGCTCCCATAATCAAGAGTGTTTAGTGAAATTTAATTCCATTAAAGAAATCAAATCAGATAAAAGTAGTAAATCCCTACACTATATAAACAGAAACCGTGCTTGAAGGGTAAAAGGAATAGTTGATAAGTATAATTTTTCAACAAGCCTATCACAATTCATTTTGTTTCTTGTAATAAGCTTGTTGAAAAACGCCTACAAAACAATGTTGCTATTCCGTTTCGGCACACTATCCGTAAACAGGATAGAACCCTTCTCTCCATTGTAACATAGTTTTTTGATGTAGCCTTTTAGTTTGTCTAGAGAAGTAATGATTTAGGTTTACTGTAGGATTAATGCTGATGGATTTAAAAGTAACTCTTCCAATTTGTTCAAGAAGTTATTAATTCCCCAACCACATTCCAATTCATTTCTTTTCTTGAAATGAGGTTTGTCTCGGCACACTATCCAGAAACTGCATAGCATCCTGCTCTCCATAGCAACATAGTTTTTTGATGTAGCCTTTTTGTTTATCTATAGATGTAATGATTTAGAAAAAACTAGGTTTAACTTCAAGACAGGTGAAAGCTACGATGTTTTTAAAGGAAAATGGCCAGATAACGAA
>DATJBS010000072.1:0-53681 GCA_035515235.1 Chitinophagales bacterium | reverse complement strand
TGACATCACAGAAGAACAAATGCTAATTGTTCAAAACAAACTCAACAACAGAGAAAGAAAACGATTAGGATTTGTTTCTCCTATTAAATATCTTCAATCTTTATTACTAACAAAAGTTGCATTTAGAACTTGAATGTTGCTTTTACAAATGGCATGAAATCAAAACTATTTATAAATAAATATAAATAAAATTTCAAAATAGATTATAAATTTTAAAAACCACAACGGAATCAATTCACTCCAACTTTAGTTGGAGTTATCATCACTAATGGAATCTTATCAATTTTATCCAACATAATTCAATAAAATAACGGTTTCAATTTTCTCCAACTTTAGTTGGAGGAAGGAGGCGAAGACGACTTCATCTTCTCTTGCACAAATGCAAATACCATCGGTAATACCGAAACGAAAATAATCCCTAAAACTACTTTTTCAAAATTTTCTCTAATAATAGGAATATTCCCTAAAAAGTATCCTGCTAAGGTGATTCCGATTACCCAAAGCATCGCTCCTATTACATTGTAAGTGATGAAAGTACTATAAGCCATACGTCCTATTCCTGCTACGAAAGGTGCTAAAGTTCTTACTATCGGTACAAATCTCGCAATTACTATCGTCTTGCTACCGTATTTATGATAAAACTCGTGCGTTTTGTTAATATGATCTTCTTTCACAAAATTCTTTCCAAAGATTTTAACTTTCAAAGCCTGATTTCCAAATTCTTTACCTATCGTATAGTTTAAAGTATCCCCCAAAATAGCAGCCACCAAAAGCAATCCAATCACAATCCAAACATTTAAAGATTCAGGATATTGAGCTGCCAACATACCTGTTGCAAACAATAAAGAATCTCCCGGCAAAAATGGCATCACAACAACGCCAGTTTCAACGAAAATGATTAAAAACAAAATCGCATACACCCAGGGACCAAAATCTTGGAGAAAATCAGCTAAATGATCATCAATATGTAAGATAAAATCTACCAATTGAAGAATATAGTTTTTCGGTTCTAGTTGGACATTCAATCCATTTTCGACAACCGAAGCATCCATTTCTACAGATTTATACCCTTTATATTCTACTTTTATATTTTTCTTTTCTATACTATTTGATTCAAAGCTAAAATTCCCATGCTCATCAGTATTCACTTTCACATCCGTACCTTCTACGATGATTGTCGCGCCACTTATAGGTTGCTGAGCTTCATCAGTCACCGTTCCAGAAATAGTGGCTTGTCCATAAAGCATTGTCGATGCCATTACAGAAAATAGAATAAGAAAAAAATGTTTCATGAAAAATTTAGATTTTAAACATCGCAAAAGTATTCATTTTTAACCATTATATAAGAGTTTAAGCGCTAATTATCTTTCAATGAGTATATTTAGCCTACAACCTAATTTTGAAATATGTCCTATATCATACCTTGTAGAAATTTCACTCCAGCTTGGGGAGACAATTGCTATATCGCACCCAATGCCACCATCATCGGCGAAGTCACTATGGGCGACGATTGCAGCGTGTGGTTTAATGCCGTCATTCGCGGCGATGTCAATACCATACAAATCGGCAACAAAGTCAATATCCAAGACAATGCAGTCATACATTGCACCTACAATAAGACCAAAACCATCATCGGCAACAACGTTTCCATCGGTCACAGCGCCATCGTTCACGGATGCACCATCGAGGACAATGTCTTGATAGGAATGGGCGCCATCGTCATGGACAATTGCTATATCGAACAAAATGCATTAATTGCAGCAGGAGCCATCGTCTTAGAAAACACCCGCGTAGAAGCCGGTACGATTTGGGCGGGAATTCCTGCAAAAAAAGTCAAAACACTTTCACCAGAAAAATTCAAAGACCAAAACGAAAGAATCGCCAACAATTATGTGAAATATGCATCTTGGTTTAAAGAAGATTCCAATTCTTAAAAATTATTTGGGGGATTACGGGCTATCCGTTTATAGTCCTCGTCCCTTTTAGCGCTCTGCTCCTAAGAGTAGCGTTTAGACATTATTTTTCAAATGAACAGTTTTGACTTCGGGACTGTGGGCTATCACTTCTATCCCTATCCCGCGAATTGCTAACTTATCTAGCACCCAACTTTTCAAACATCCAACTTTTCCAAAGTTTTAAACTTTGGAAAAGTTATAGAGGATGGAAAAGTTATAGAGGTTTGAAAAGTTCATATTATTTTTACAAGACTTATCGTAACTTTGCACACTCAAAAAGCAAATCATGCTGGACAAATTAGAAGCCCTCAAAATCAGATACCAAGACTTAGAAATTCAACTTAGCGACCCTGAGGTAGTGAATGATTTGTCCAAATTCAAAAGAATTGGTAAAGAATACAGAGATCTCCAACCTATAGTAGAGACCTATGAGCAATACAGCTCAATCCTCAGCAATCTAAAATTCTCCAAACAATTATTGGAAACGGAGAAAGATCCTGATATGCGTGAAATGGCAAAAGAAGAAATTGACACTCTTCAAAATCAAATAGAACCCATCGAACACGAAATCAGACAATTACTGATTCCTAAAGATCCAGGTGATGACAAAAACGCAATTCTAGAAATCAGAGCAGGTACAGGTGGAGACGAAGCCAGTATTTTTGCAGGTGATATATTAAAAATGTACAAAAGATATTGTGAAGACAAAGGATGGCGTACAGAAATATTGAATGAAAACTCCGGAACTTCAGGTGGTTACAAAGAGGTCATTATGCAAATAGAAGGAGACGGAGTATATGGTGTCCTCAAATATGAGTCAGGAGTACATCGTGTACAAAGAGTACCTGAAACAGAATCTCAAGGCAGAGTACATACCTCGGCAGCCACAGTAGCAGTATTAC
Source organism: Chitinophagales bacterium (assembly GCA_035515235.1). GTDB lineage: Bacteria > Bacteroidota > Bacteroidia > Chitinophagales > JADIYW01 > JAMLHH01. The sequence continues at coordinate 50,824 of DATJBS010000072.1, read as the reverse complement.
CTGAAGCAGAAGAAGTCGATGTGGACATCAATAATAATGATATTCGTAAAGACGTATTTAGAGCGAGTGGAGCAGGTGGACAGCACGTCAATAAAACTGAATCTGCTGTGCGTTTGACACATATCCCAACAAATACAATAGTTGAATGTCAAGAAGGTCGTTCGCAAATCAAAAACTACGAAATGGCACTCAAAGTCCTTCGTACTAGAATATTCGAAAAAGCTATTGCTGAACATCAAGAAAAAATCGCTAAAGAACGTAAAACACTCGTTTCTACTGGCGACCGTTCTGCGAAAATTAGAACCTACAATTATCCTCAAGGACGAGTGACTGATCACCGTATCAACTTCACCATGTACAACCTTGCTGATGTAATGAATGGTGATATTCAGGAATTTATCGACAAACTCATCTTTGAAGAGAACGCAGAAAAGCTTAAAGCAGGCGGAATCGGGTAATCTTTAGAAGATTAAAAATATTTCAAATCTGGTCTTTTAGATTTTTAACACTGTTAAAAATCCTAATGCATAAAACATGCAATTAGCTCCCAACGTTATCATAATATTAAGACAAGCAAAATCTCAATATTATGAAAATAGAAACCATCGATAAATCAGAAGTAGAAAATACCACTACCCAATCGGTCAATTTCTCGAATGGAGCATCTGTTCCTTTACCATCAAGTATATTTCACTTACATCAGCAGATAGACAGAGCTGTCCGATTAGGCAACGGGCATAAATCTAAAGTCAAAATATTTTTCCAAACTGCACATGGCATTAGAATGGTGCATACCACAGTTTGGGCAGCAACAGAAAATTTTATTATCTTAAAAGGTGGTCAGTCTATACCAATGGACGCCATCATGGATATCATAGAATAAATAATTTTTTTTTTTGAGTGGCTTCATTTCTTATTATAAGAAATGAAGCTTTTCTTTAAATGAATCCCCTCCAACCTCCCTTTACAATATTACATTGATCATGAACTTCTTTCTTAAGAAGGCTCCTTGTATTACTGAATTATGGAGACCAAACACTAAAGGATCACCGAATATTAAAAGAGATAAAATCAAAGTGCAAGAAATCAAAAAAGTGGAGAAAGGTTTTATTGCTAAAATTCAAGTGGAAGCAACTTTTTCTATTTATATTGAATAATCATTCACACATTCAACAGCAAAATGTCTATACAAAAAGACCTCAATGATTTAGTAGACAATGAAATCATCTCAGATGAAATCGCTGAAAAAATACGCAGCTATTATCAAAATGAAAGCCCTCAACAGAAGCAGAAGTTATTTATAATTTTCAGCATTATTGGAGCTACCCTTATCGCATTAGGTATACTTTTATTGATTGCACATAATTGGGATAATTTATCTAGAACCTTCAAAACAATTCTTGCATTTCTTCCAATTCTTATTGGACAATTCGCTTGTGCATATTCATATTTCAAAAAAGCTAGAAATCCGATATGGACAGAAGGTTCAGCAATATTTCTATCCATTTCCTTAGGAGCTTCCATGGCGCTCATTAGTCAGATATACAATATTCCAGGAAGTTTAAGCACTTATGTTTTCTATTGGTCGATATTAAGCATTCCAATCATCTACTTAATGCAATCCCAAATTACTGCAGTATTTAGCTTAGTATTGGTGGTCGTATTTGCAGTGAATTCTGGGTATGGATGGAGCAATGATTTACCCGAATTTTTAGCTTGGCCACTATTTTTCTCGATTCTACCATTCTATTTAAAAAATATTCAAATCAATAACAAAGGTGTATTCGTACATATTTTCACTTGGTTACTTTGTTTAGCGCTGACCATTATTATGGGAATTCACGGCGAGACTCATCAAGAGATTCTATTCATTACCTACTTCTTAATGTTTCAAATCTTTTATATCGTTGGACAGAATTATCCCAAAGAGCGAAATTATACTTATCAGAAAACCTTTGCTATCGCAGGTATGATAGGCATGAATGTCGTTCTTTTGACTTTAAGTTTTAATAGATTTTGGACAGACATTTACGAGCAAAAAATCATCTTTAACGAATTAATTACCTCTCCAGAATTGATACAGTTGGGGATTGTTTTAATGATTTCCATATGGATAAAAAGTAAATTTTCAAAAGATACACCTCGCTCTAAAGCTGACTTTTATCGTTATTTAGATATTCCATTTATACTTATTTTCATCATGGGTTATTTCTTGCCTATCTCCATGTATCTCATCAATATCATGATTTTAGGTATTGGTATTTTTACTATCAAAGAAGGCATTAAAAATAATTCTCTCAGTATTTTAAATCTAGGTCTTTTTATCACATCGCTATTGATCATTTTTAAATTTTTCGATGCTGATTTTAGCTTTATTGCAAAAGGGATCTTGTTTATTCTTGTAGGTTTAAGTTTCTTTTTAGCCAACTATTTATTGATAAAAAAACAATCAGATGATGTCCAATAAAAACTTTATCATCATCGGTATCCTTGTTGCACTTGTTCAGCTATTAGTGCCGGCTTGGATGATTTATCAAAAAGAATTAGTGATTCAGAAAGGAGATACTTATTTATTTCCTATTGCTCCTGTAGATCCTCATGATCCATTTAGTGGAAAATATATTTACCTGAATTTTTTGAAGACTTCTTTTATCAGCGATCGTCCAATGAATCTCAATTACGGTGAAAGTGTTTACGCAATTATTGAAAAAGACTTTGAAGAGAAAGCCATTGTAAGAAGTCTAAGAACTGATCCTCCACAAAATGAAGAAGCCTATATTAAAGTAAGCGTCAATTATTCAGATTCTAATCGTATTCAAATTGAATACCCTTTTAATGTTTTCTATATGGAAGAGTTTAAAGCCCCTCGTGCAGAAGATATTTATCGAAAAAATGTCACCAAAAAAGGAAATGCTTTCGCTGTCGTAAAAGTTTATCAGGGTCAATATACTATTACAGATGTCATCATTAATGGGAAAAGCATTGGTGAGTTATAAATTATGAGAGATGAGTTTGAGTTAATGTGGCAATGGGATAATGAGTTAAAGAGTCAATGTGCTGATGTGACAATGTAAACATTAGTACTATGTCATGCTGTAAGCATCTCTTATAAAATTTTGCAGATGAGAGAATGAGTCAATGTGCTGATGTGACAATGTAAACATTAATACTATGTCATGCTGTAAGCATCTCTTTTAAAAATGTGCGAATGAGTTAATGTAGACAATTTAAAAAGTGATGAATTCTGAGAGATAAGTAGTTTACTCTTCGTAAATAAAAATTATTTCTTTTTGTCCCGCAGATTTCACAGATTAGCGCAGAATACGTCTTCTTACCCTTCTATACTTCTTAATGGTTTAACTTAGAAAAATCTATAGAGATTGCTTCGTCCCTCGCAATGACGGATTTTGTTAGTATTGAATAATGAGAGATAAGTAGTTTACTCTTCGTTAATAAAAATTATTTCTTTTTGTCCCGCAGATTTCGCAGATCAACGCAGAATACGTCTTCTTACTTTTCTTAACTTCTTAATGGTTTAACTTAGAAAAATCTATAGAGATTGCTTTGCCATCGCAATGACGGATTTTGTTAGTATTGAATAATGAGAGATAAGTAGTTTACTCTTCGTAAATTTAAAACAGCTTCCTTTTTTGTCCCGCAGATTTCACAGATCAACGCAGAATACGTCTTCTTACTCTTCTATACTTCTTAATGGTTTAACTTAGAAAAATCCATAGATATTGCTTCGTCCCTCGCAATGACGGATTTTGTATTAAAACAGTTTTGATATAACGACTATTGCCTATAAAGTGGTCTATTGTCCGTGGACTATGAACTAAAACTACTCAAACCTCAACGCTTCAATTGGATCTTGTTTTGAAGCTTTAATCGCTGGATAAATTCCAGAAATCAAACCTACAATCAGACAGAACAACGCTCCTAAAGTCATCCACATCCAAGGAATAATAAATGCACCACCTATCATAAGCGAAACAATATTTCCTATTATAATTCCAAGAATAATTCCTAAAGCGCCGCCTAATTGACAAATGATAATCGCTTCAATTAAGAATTGCTTTAAGACATCAGATCCTCTTGCACCTAATGCTTTCAATGTTCCAATCTCTCTTGTGCGCTCTGTTACAGATACCAACATAATATTCATCAATCCTACTGCAGCACCGAAAAGTGTCACTAAACCAATAATGAATCCGCCCATAGTTGCATAAGACATATTTTCCACGAGCATTTCAGAGAAGCTATCACTTTTCATGACATCAAAATTATTCTCATCCCTAGGATTGAGTTTTCTTGCAAGTCGCATTGTTCCTAAAGCTTCAGAAACTGCTGCATCCATTTGTTCTTGCTGATTGACTTTTACTCCTATTATGTAACTAGTCATAGGTGTCTCGTAAAACTGCCTACAATTCGCCATCGGAATCAAAGAAAAATTATCAGAAGTCAACATACTCGATCCTTTGGATTCAAATATTCCTATGACCTGATATCTTCTACCATCTAAGATGATATTTTTGCCTACTCCATCTAATTCTTCTCCAAATAATTTTAAAGCTATATCATAGCCCAGAATACAGACTTGTTTGCCAAGATTCATTTCATTGAAAGAGAAATTCCTTCCTTTCAAAAAGTTATAACTTTCCACTTCTGGATAGTCTTCATCCACTCCAAAAATCATCACATTCGGATTGGATTTTTCCATTTTGTATTTCAAAATCCCCACTCCTGTAGCAATCGTTTGAATATTGACAGGATATTTATCTTGAAAAAGCTCTTTAAATTTCTTTGCTTCTAAATAAGTAATAGATCTAAAAACCTTAGGTGTCACTCTAGAAACCCCAATATTTATGGCCATTCCTTTATTTCTAATCTTAAAGGTATTGGCGCCCATACTACTAAAGTCCTTATTGATATAAGTTTTCAAGCCGTCAATAGCAGTTAAAATACCCACTAATGACATGATACCAAACCCAATAATACAGCATGTGATAATGGTGCGAGTACCGTTCTGCTTAATAGACTGAAAGGCTAATGAAATAATTTCTGTAATCTTCATGTATGTAGTGAAGTAAATGTACAAAAATTGAAGTAGCTCTTACTTTTATCGTACATAAAATATGCTAAGAGGATTTGCAGAATCACGGTAAATTCATTTTATAATGTAGATTTTCATATATGTTCATCGCAAAGCTATTGTAATCTACTTACGCTTCCTATCTTCGCCGCATGAGAACATTTTTACTTTTTGCAATTTCTATTTTTAATGTTTTGGTTTTAAAAGCACAATTTGCACCTCAAGTGGGCATAGATGGACATACTGGAATTTATAAAGACAGTACCGTTTTTGTCAATTGGGCAACAGCTTGTACATTAGAAAGAGGTTTTCAAAATATTGCTAACCCATCTTTAGGACTAGCAAGCGTGGGAGACGAAAACTCTCCTATAGGAAAAGTTACTGGTGCAGTTTTGAGTTTAGGTGATGGAGGTCAAGCAACTCTCACATTTGAATATCCAATATATAACGACAAAGGAGCAGATTTTGCAATTTTTGAAAATGGTTTTTTAGAAAGTAATGGTTCAGAAAGAGCTTTTCTAGAATTAGCATTCGTAGAAGTCAGTTCAGATGGGAGCCACTTTGTAAGATTTCCTGCTGTATCTAATGTAGAGAATGCTGTTCAAATTGCTGGATTCGCAAATATCAACGCTAGAGAAATTCATAATTTTGCTGGTAAATATATTTCCAACTATGGAACTCCATTTGATTTAGAAGATTTAAAATTTGAAGAAGGATTAGACGTTAATCATATCACACATGTTCGTATTATTGATGTGGTTGGAAGCATTGATCCAATGTACGCGAGTTATGATAGTCAAGGAAATATAGTCAATGACCCCTTTCCTACTCCATTTTCCTCTAGTGGATTTGACCTTACTGGTGTAGGAGTGATTCATCAAAAAACCCCTACTTCTACTCAAGAAAAAACCAAACAAGTGGAAGTTTATCCTAATCCTGCTAAAGATTTCATTGAAATAAATATGCCTCATAATGAAACATACACTATCCAATTTTATAATCTTTTTGGACAGAATGTATTGAATAAAAATATTCAGAATCAGCAGAAAATTGATATTTCTACATTAGCAGCTGGCAGCTACATTGGAATTATAAAAGGAGCTGATTACACCAACACTTTTAGATGGATGAAACAGTAGTAATCTCTGAGGTCAATTCTTTAAAAGGAACTTGATCAGAAACTGAAGTATGGATGAATTTCTGAATAACTTCTCCATCTTTCACTATAAAAACTCCCGGCATTTGAAATGGGTCTTCGTCTTTGAAAGAAGAAATACCAAGCTTAAATATATTGGTTCTGAAGAGTAAATTCTTAATATCTTTCCAACCAAAAATCTGTGACAACCTACCTCTTTCTAAATAAAATCCTTTGTATAGCATGAGTTCGGGATCACTAACAGAAGACAAATCTGACAATTTGAATTTTTGGAAATATTGATGTGCTTCAGCGTCTGATAACTGATGTACAAATATAATTTTCACGCCTTTCTCTTCGATGAATTGTTTGTTATCAGAAATTTCTGATAACATTTCTCTACAAAACGTACAGCCAAAATGTCTAAGAAAAACCAACATGATAGGCTGTTTTTCAGACAACTCTAACAATGAATCTTTTTCTTGAAAAGTATGATGCCAAGAAAGCAATTCTTTGGTATTGTGTTCAGTGTGTTTGATAATTTCTTTATCCAATAAATAATCATGGACGTACACATTATAGAGTATTAATCCAAAAGGAATACACCAAATCAAATCATTGGTGATATTCATCTGAAATATCACAAAAGGCAAATCCCCTTGTAGGTAATTAATAAAAAACCCAATTGGAGCTAATATTTTTACAGTAAGTCCTACCAATACAATTGGCCAATGTCTCAATGGATTTGTATATGCTATCAAGTACCCAATTCCCATAGATACAGAATACATTCCGTAGGATTGCCAAAGTTGAATATAATTGGGCGTTTCTAGATTGGCCAGATGAAACCAAAAATTTGGAAATAGAATTACTGAGGTACCCCAAAGTATACTATAAAGACCAGCGATTAATAAAATCGCTTTCATCCATTGGCTATTTCTTGAAGATATTAATTGCATATTATTCTAACATCTTAATAACCAACAATGCATTAGATTGTTCAGTTGGGTATTACCTCACTATCAGCAAAGCCCCTTTGTCTCTAGCTATAGAGCCATCAGAAAACTCTACTTCATAGTAGTAAGAATAATTATCTACAGCAGCTAATTTGTTTTTGTAATATCCATTCCAGCCATTTGAAGGATCATTTACTAATACATTTTCTACTTTAAATACAGATTCTCCCCATCTATTAAAGATTTCAAACTTTTTGATTTTTACATCATTTGAGTTAGAAAGTATATAGAGTATATCATTTTTCCCATCGCTATTAGGAGAGAAAGCGTTCGGTAAATAAACGGTTTGTTGAGCTAAAACCATTACTTGAATGGTATCTGCATCTTTACAACCGAAATCATTTTCTACAACTAAAATATAATCTGTGGTTTCAGAAGGACTAGCTGTAGGTGTCGGACAGTCCGTACAAGACAAGCCAGAAGAAGGTGTCCATGTATAGATAGTTTTATCGGATTCTACATCTATACCAGTAACAGTAGAATTAATGACCACTTCTTGACCTTGAGTGATAGAAATATTTTCAGGTAATACAACATTGACTTGTGGAGCTTCAGTCACTTCCACTGCTTGTTCTAAAATACATCCTTTGCTATCTGAAATGTAGATTGCATATGTACCTAATTCTAAATTTTCAATAGATGTACCTTCTATATAATCTTCATTGATGGCAATCAAATAAGGTGGTGTTCCGTTAGCAATATTTGAAATAGAAATAGATCCTTTTTCATTATCACAACCTAAAGGGAGAACTTGAACGTCTGCGGTAATTTTATCTTCACTTTTTGTAATTTCTACAGAACCTTCTATAATACAAGCTCCATATTGAACAGTATAAGAATAGGTTCCTGCTACTTTATCTTTAATGGTTTTAGTAGTTTCTCCAGTAGACCATAATACTGTAAACTCCACACCATCAATACTTAATGATGCAATTCCATCATTACCTTTACATGATTCAGATATAATATCTGCCAAAATTTCAACATCTTCTGCTTGAGTTACTTCTACAGTCGCAGAACCGCTACAATCTCCTTTGGTAACTGTTAAAGTGTAAGTACCTGCTTGATCGACAGTGATTGAAATTCCTTTAGTACCTGTAGACCAAACATAAGAATCGAAACCACTTTGAGCGGTTAGTGTCGTAGATTCTCCACTACAAATTGCTGTTTTCCCAGTAATCTCTACTTGTAATTCATCACTTATATTGACTTCTACTGTATCTGAAACTGTGCATACACTATTGGTTAATTCTACGGAATAAGTTCCAGATTGGGTAACCTCGATAGAAGCTCCAGTTTTTCCATTACTCCATGTAGCAATTGTAGTTACATCAGGTATGATTACTGAAAGCGTAGTAGAAGAACCTGAACAGACTTGTGTTTCTCCAGTAATTTCAGCTGTTAATTCAGGACCAATTCTAATCTCAATTTTTACAGGATCTACTGGACAATCTGTATCAGTTAGAGAGATTGTATAAGTTACTATTTGCTCTGAAGTTCCAGTATAAATTGGCGTTTGAGTGATATTAGACATTCCTATTCCACTTCCATTCGATAAACCTGATATTCCTGCCGGCGCATCAACTGTCCATGTATAATCTCCTTGACTTTCTAATTCAATATTTAATGCACTGCCAGAACATACGGACTCTGTATATTCCAATACCTCTATTTCTGAACCTCCACAAATAACATTTAATGAAGCACCGCTAGCGACTACATCCAAACAAATACTTTCGTCAGATGGAGTAACATAAGCTTTGAAAAACAATTTTTTACCACAAAGAGGTGAATTAGGTGCAATATCAAACTGAATTTTATAAGGCTCTACTGGTTTGAGGTAATTGCTCAAATCTGGAGTTTGACATGGATTACCTTGTGTATTTAATAAAACAGATCCGTTTTCTACACTTGCATATTGAAAATCATTGTCAATAATATATTCTCCTTCTAAATCTAACATACCTTTACGATTGTAATTCAAAGAATCAATACATTTTGTACAGTTTTTAATACTTAAAAAATTCTCTCTATAGCTATCAGTAGTTGTACTTGAGTTGGTGAATGCTCCCATTGTTCTCTTACAAGAATTCTGCATCACATATACATTATAACCTGATTCACAAAGTGTAGTCAAATCATAATCAATCGTCACATTCGAACTCATATAAAATATGACCAATGCATCTGCAGGAATAAAATCACCCGGACCAGCTGCAAAGAGATTCAAATTAGAACAAGCATCTTTTTGTAATCTCGTCATGAATGCATTTGACGGCTTTTGAATTTGACAAGCTCCTGAACCTATATTGATACTTTTATCATTCGCTGTGTTATCGTTAGTGCCAGAATTAATTTTAAACTGCATGTCTGAAGCATAAAAACCACTTCCAGACGTAAAGATAAAGAACTCATTATCTGGCTCAGACCCTGAACCATCACAGCTATTCATCATAATCATTAATAAATCTGGACAAACTGTTGGACAACTTTGCTGAGTTAATTCAGGTAGTTGTGTATTACCAACTAAATCTCCCCCAGTACGAGGGTCAAAGTTTTCATCTTCACTGTAATACCATTGAATCGTACCTTTAGATGGCATTTGAATCCCACTAACGCTAAGTTCAACTTTACCAGGAGCGCAAACAGTTGTTTCTGATTGTTCGTCTACTTTTAGGTCGTACAAAGTAGGACATTGTGCGTTAATATTGGTTGCCCAAGTTCCTAGCACTATAGCAGTTAAAATATATAGTATTTGTCTCATTTTATGATCTATCTCTGCAAATTTAAAAGTAATATTCAGTAAATACTATATTCACCTTATTTAATCAATTGCTAAATTTTTGATTCTAAGAATAAGACTTTAAAAAGATGATTTTGATTGGAAGGTTAATTGACTAACTCAATAATTGGAAAGCGATCCAACTCCCGATATATGCTAATACACCCATGTACATGAATTGAAAAATAGGCCATTTCCAAGACTTAGTTTCTCTTTTTACTACAGCCATTGTACTAATACATTGCATTGCAAATAAATAGAAAATCATCAAGGACATCGCAGTTGCAAGTGTAAATACCTTTTTACCAGTCTCTTTATTAGTAGCTTTTTGGAGTCTTTCAGTAAGCAATGCTTGATTATTTCCATCTTCTACTGCATAAAGTGTAGCCATAGTTCCTACAAATACTTCTCTAGCTGCAAAAGAAGAAATTAAAGCAATTCCAATTTTCCAATCATAGCCTAAAGGTTGAATCGCCGGTTCTATGAATTTGCCAAACATTCCTGCATAGGAAGATTCTAGTTCGTGAGTTTTAGTCAATTGTTTTAAAGAAACTTCTTGTGAGATATTGTATTCATTTTGAGCTTGTACTCTGGCAGCTTCCATATTTTTTTCTGGACCAAAAGAAGCCAAAAACCATAGAATAATTGATACAATTAATATGACTCTACCTGCTTCTAAAGAGAACGTTTTAATTTTCTCCAACACATTCATAAACACATTTCTCCAGTGAGGCATTTGATATCTTGGCAATTCCATCACCAAAAAGCTTTGTTCTTCTGTCTTTAAAATTAAGTGGAAAAACCATGCTACCAATAATGCAGTTACAGCTCCTAAAAGATACAAACTCATAAATACAACTGCTTGTAAACTTAACCATCCTCCGAGTTTTGTAGGAGGTACAGCTACAGCGATTAGTATTGTAAAAACTGGAATTCTTGCAGAACAACTGATCAATGGCGTCACCATGATAGTAATCAATCTTTCCTTCCAATTATTAATTGTTCTAGTAGACATGATCGCAGGAATAGAGCATGCTCCACCAGAAATTAAGGAGATAATACTTCTTCCATTCAGACCAAATCTTCTCATAAAATGGTCCATCATATAGACCACTCTCGCCATGTAACCTGATTCTTCAAGTAGAGAAATCAAGAAAAATAGAATTGCAATCTGAGGTACAAAAACAAAAACACCCGATAATCCAGTGATAATTCCTTCTGTTAATAATTCTTGGAACCAACTTGCAGGCAAAGTTTCATTAAGGATATTCGCTAACCATGAGAAGCTTCTTTCCACCCATTCCATCGGTAATTCTGACCAAGTGAAAATAGATTGAAACACAATCAACATCAATGCAAGAAAAATAAATAACCCAACCACAGGATGAGTCAATATGGTATCTACCTTTTTTGTGAATGGATTAATAGAAGCTAAATGTCTTTTGACGTTCTTTATCACTAAAGGTGTAATCAATTGAAATCTATTCATCATTTCATCCAATTGATGATCTAATGAATTGAAGCTGTATTGTTCTATTAGTTTTGAAATGAATTCTTTCTGATGAGTAGTAATTTGAGGAAGTCTCTTATAATGATGTGCTATTAATAGAGCTTCATAAGAAGTAGTATTAGGTATAAATTCTTGAATATCATGAACGATTTGTGTTTCACTTTCATTCATTTTATAAAAACCATCCTTACTTTCCTTCAATATTTGAGAAGAAATATTGTTTTTGATAGCTTCAATACCTTCACCAGATCTTCCACTCAAAGGAATAAATGGGACATCAAACGATTTTGACAATCCTTCTAAATCAATTTCAAGACCATTAGATTGCGCAGTGTCCATCATATTGACCCCCACAATCATTTTATAGTTTAAGTCTTTGATTTGAGTAAAAAGCAATAAATTTCTTTCTAAATCATTCGCATCTATAATATATAGAATCAAATCAATAGATGGATTTTTCAAATTTTTCAAGAGGACATCTACAACTACTCTTTCGTCTTCAGATGTTGGAAATAAACTGTACAATCCTGGCAAATCTGTCACGCCAACCGAAACATTATTTTCGATTAAAAACTGACCAGATTTCTTATCTACGGTTACGCCTGGAAAATTCCCAACTTTTTGTTGAAGTCCAGTTAATAAATTAAATACTGAAGATTTACCAACATTTGGGTTTCCAACTAAAGCGACTTGATATTTGTTAATACTCATTATAATTACTCTATCACAATTTGGGCGGCTTCTTCTTTTCTAAGAGCTAATGTTAATTGAGGAAACTGAATAAAATAGGTTGATCCCATAAGGGATTTTCTCATAATGGAAACACTGATACCAGGCACTATACCCATAGACATTAACCTCGATGCTATTCTTGGTTCTGCTATAGAGACCACTTTTGAAGTGGTGCCCACCTTAACTTGATCTAATGTCTTCATGTCTCACTATTAAGAATGAGTAAAAATAAGCTTACTAATTTATAGTTATCATTAAATAATGTGGAATTCTTAAAAAGAATGTATAAAAAGCTCAAAATCAGAGATTAAGAGAGCAAATAAAGTTTTAAAAGAAGTTAAAAGGTGTAAATAAAATCAATTTGAAGTATACTAAGCCACATAAACTGTCTTAATATTGCAAAACTCTTTGATTCCAAAAGAAGATAGTTCTCTTCCAAAGCCACTCATTTTGATACCACCAAATGGTAATCTTGGGTCAGAACGGACAGCTTCATTGATAAAAACTGAACCAGCTTCTATCAATTCCTTTCCTACCTTTTCTGCATATTCGATATCTCTGCTAAAAATAGCTGCACCCAAACCAAATACAGAATCATTCGCTAACATAATAGCATCGACTTCATCTTCAGCTTTGATTAATGCTGCTACAGGACCAAAAAGTTCTTCGTTAAATGCAGGCATGCCCGGTTGAACATTACTCAGCACCGTAGGAGAGTAAAAAGCTCCTGCATTATGAGGAATTTTACCGCCTAATTCGATTTTTGCACCCAATTTTACAGATTCTAAAACTTGAGTATGCAGTTCGTCTCTAAGTTTTAAAGATGCCATCGGACCTATATTAGTAGGCTCAGCCATAGGGAATCCCATCACCAACTTGTCCATTTCTTCCACAAATTTTTTGAGAAAAACATCATAAATCGTATGGTCGATAATAAACCTTTTAGCTGCAATACAGCTTTGACCTGAATTAGTAATTCTAGATTTTACACAAATTTTTACGGCTTGAGAAATATCTGCATCTTTCAAGACAATATAAGGGTCACTTCCGCCAAGTTCTAAAACACACTTTTTTAGATATTTGCCCGCAAGAGAAGCAATTATTTTACCCGCTTCGGTACTTCCTGTAAAGGAAACTGCTGAAACCGCATCATGTGCAATACATTTTTCAGTTTGATCACTATGAATCAAGAGTGTTTTAAAAACTCCGACAGGTGCGTTAGCTTCTTTAAAAATTTTCTCGATTTCTAGTGCACAGGCAGGCACCAAAGAAGAATGCTTGAGTAATACGGTATTTCCTGCTATAATAGCTGGAATCGCACATCTTAAAACTTGCCAAAAAGGAAAATTCCAAGGCATTACAGTCAGGACAATGCCTAATGGACGATAAGAAATATAGCTTTTTCTTGCTTCGGTAGAGACCAAAGTATCTTGAAGCATATCTTCTGCTTTATCAGCAAAATATCTACATAAATAAATACACTTTTCAATTTCTGCAATTCCAGATGCATAAAGCTTTCCCATCTCTTCAGCCATCAATCGAGCTAAATGACTTTTCTTTTTTTCTAGAATTTGAGCAACATTTAATATTAGCTCAGAACGTTCACTGAAAGAAGTTCGACTCCATATTTCAAAAGACCTTTTACTGACATTTAGATACTCTTCTAGCTCTTCTTCATTCAATGATGGAAAAGAATACGCTTCAAAACCTGTGGCAGGATTAATAGATTGAATGGACATACTTCTAAATGTATAATATTTTAGTAAAAGCTGCTCTGATTTTATTCCTTATTTATTTCAAACCTGGAAACAATAAAGGATTTTTTATGAAGCTTTTCTCTTATCTATTTCGTCTCTGATAAACGCTGCTTTTTCATATTCTTCTTTTTCTAAAGAATCGTTCAGTAGCTTTTCTAATTCACCTGCGCTATACATGCTCCAATCTGAAACAGGATTATCTACAGTGGACGCTTCGAAAATTTCATCATCTGATTCCATATCCACTTCTTCTTCGAATACTTCTAATTCTACACCTACAGAATCCATGATAGATGTATAAGTAAATATTGGACAATTAAATCTTATAGCTAAAGCAATAGCATCAGAAGTACGAGAATCTATGACTTCTTCTTGACCATTCCTTTCGCAAACCAATTGTGAAAAAAATATTCCCTCTATCACTCTACTTACAATGACCTCTTTTAGTTGAATATCGTAAGTCATCATCAGATTTTTCATCAAATCGTGAGTCAATGGTCTTTTAGGATTCATTCTTTCCATGGCTACAACGATGGATTGAGCCTCTGTATTTCCAACAACTATAGGCAACCTACGTTTACCTTTAGGCTCAGCCAAAATCACTACAAACGAGTTGTTTTGTGAAACACTTGTTGTAATAGTTATTATCTCTAATGGTATTTTATTCATCATAATTCCTGCTACAAGATACGTCGATTCTAATAATATGAATATAACACAAGTATTAAAACATGTCAAATCCTACCTTATAGATAGAATTTAGAGCTTTTAGTTCAATTATAGAGCTACAAAACGCATTTAACCGTACATCAAAAGGTATACATCTCCAGTCTGTCAATGAACTTTTACTAATATTTAAACTTATTAGGTTTTCAATCTTACCTAAAAAGCCTTAAATTAGATGTACATTTTATTGCCATGAAAAATCATACTCCTTATTCTAATTTTTCGCAAAAAGCTCCTAAACTTAGCAACGAATACACTCAAGACCAGTTTTTACAAGACTACTTAGAAGCGTATATGCCACCTGAAGTTTTGGAAGAAATTCGTCCTGATTTAGAACGATTTGGCGAGCGAGTAGCAACAGAATTAATAGAATATGCCAACGTCTGTGAAAACAATCCACCTCAACTTCTCTCCTATAATGCATGGGGAGAAAGAGTCGATGAAATTAAAGTCGCACCAGAATGGGATAAATTAGAAGCAGTCGCAGCAGAAGAAGGTTTGATTGCAATAGGTTACGAACGCAAGTATGGAGAATTTTCTCGATTGTATCAATTCACAAAACTTTATCTCTATACACCATCCTCAGCCATTTATTCTTGTCCATTAGCCATGACAGACGGTGCAACTCGACTGATAGAAATCTATGGAGATGAATTTTTGAAAGGCACACCTTATCAAGGATTGACATCGAGAAATCCAGAACAGTTTTTAACAAGCGGACAGTGGATGACCGAGCGCACAGGAGGTTCGGATGTTTCTCGCTCCATGACTTTAGCTTATTTTGAAGAGGGCGAATATATTTTAAGAGGTCACAAGTGGTTCACCTCTGCTATCACTGCAGATATGGCTTTTACATTGGCTTCTACTGAACAACCCGAAAATGGAAAAAGAGCACCTTTATCTTTATTCTATCTACCTATTAGAGATGAAAATGGAAAATTAAATGGAATAGAAGTAGAAGCACTTAAAGATAAATTAGGCACCAAAGCACTTCCTACTGCACAATTATTACTGACCGGAGCAAAAGCGAAAATAGTAGGCGAAAAAGGTAAAGGAGTGAAAACCATTTCTACTTTGTTCAATGTCACTAGAATATACAATACCATTTCTGCAGTTTCATATATGCGTAGAGCTTTCTCATTATCAGAAGCTTACGGCAAAATAAGAGTAGCCTTTGGAAAAAATATAGACCAACATATATTATATCAGAAAAGCCTTCTCGATTTAGAAATCGCCTACGAAAGCAATACTTTGATTGCTTTATTTTTAGCACAATTATTAGGTAAAGAAGACTGTAAAACCTCCACAGAAAGAGAAGAAGCACTATTAAGACTTTTGACACCCATTGCAAAATTATATACAGCTAAAGCTTCCATCGCTTCCGCATCCGAACATATAGAAATGTTTGGCGGATTGGGTTATTTAGAAGATAGCAATATTCCTGTGATGCTTAGAAATGCTCAAGTTTTGAGTATTTGGGAAGGCACCACGAATGTACTTTCATTAGATATGCTGAGAGCCATCGAAAAAGAAAATGGTCTTGTAGCCTATAAAGAATATGCTGAAGAAATGATAGCATCTATCTCCTTACCGGAATTACAAGACGCTAAAAATATCTTATCCAGTAAATTAAAAACACTCTACCGTTTTGTTGGAAATATCTCTTCTAAAGATGCCATGATTGGATGCTCCAGAGATATTGCATTCTACATTGGTGAATTGACTATTGCTTTATTATGGACGGACTTCATACAGAAATCTCCTAAAGAGAAATACTTTAAAGCATTGAATTATTGGGTAAAATTCAAGATGAATGAGGACAGTTTAGATTTATATGAAATGATGATGGCTAAAAAGGAAACAGTTTCTTAAAAACAAGATTCCTCCTCCGTCGGAATGACAGGAACGTTTGTCATTCTGAATGTAGCGTAACGAAATGGAAAATCTTTGAAAATCAAGAGATTCCTCCTTCGTCGGAATGACAGGAGCGCTTGTCATTCTGAATGTAGCGCAGCGAAATGAAGAATCTTTGAAAATCAAGAGATTCCTCCTTCGTTGGAATGACAGGAGCGCTTGTCATTCTGAATGTAGAGTAGCGAAATGGAGAATCTTTGAAAATCAAGAGATTCCTCCTTCGTCGGAATGACAGGAGCGCTTGTCATTCTGAATGTAGCGTAGCGAAATGAAGAATCTCTGAGAATCATTCTTCGTCGGAATGACAGGAGCGCTTGTCATTCTGAATGTAGCGCAGCGAAATGAAGAATCTTTGAAAATCAAGAGATTCCTCCTTCGTCGGAATGACAGGAACGTTTGTCATTCTGAAAGTAGCGTAGCGAAATGAAGAATTTTTGAAAATCAAGAGAATTCTCCTTCGTCGGAATGACAGGAACATTTGTCATTCTGAATGTAGCGTAGCGAAATGAAGAATCTTTGAAAATCAAGAGAATCATCCTTCGTCGGATTGGCAAAAAAATATAAAACACAATATGCAGAAAAGTTTTTTTGATAGAGTGTACGAAGTCACCAAACGGATACCCAAAGGCCGAGTGACGACTTTTGGACTGATTGGTCAATATTTGGGTTCTAAAGGTTCCGCTCGCATGGTCGGTTGGGCGCTGAATGCTTCCCATATTCATGAAGATATTCCTGCGCATCGAGTAGTGAACAGAAACGGACTTTTGACCGGCAAAGCTCATTTTGGCGACATCTATCAAATGGAAAATCTATTAGCCGAAGAAGGCATTATTGTAAAAGATAATCAAATTCAGAATTTTGAAGCGTTGATTTGGGTGCCGGAGTAAAGTACGAAGTACGAAAAAAACCGTCATCACGAGGAACGAAGCAATCTGTTTTGAAGCTCAGTCCATAGACAATAGACCACTTTTCGTTGAAAATCCTATAGACTATCGACTGAAAACCGTGAACTTTTTCAGGGCAGCAATTCCGGCTTTCGTTTCATCTTCTCTCCTTCCTCAAAAATTCAGAAGCAGAGTGATATTCCACTCTATCCGGGCTGCGTCGGATAAGGATTGAATTGTTGAACTCCCTAAATATTTGTGAAAGTTAAATTGTACCACAAAAGGCACAATTACAAAATATTGTACGTATTTTTGTACAAAACTACAATCATGGTCATAACAAGTATTTCAGATTTTAGAAAGGATGTAAAATCCTACTTTGACAGAGTATCGAAAAACTTTGAAACATTAATCATCAATAGAGGTAATGATTCTGGTATAGTAGTGATTTCATTAGAAGAATATAATTCACTTATGGCAACAAACTATGAACTATCCAATAGAACAAATGAAAAGCGATTAGATACTGCTATCAGTAAACTAAAAAAAGGAAATTCATTCTCAAAAGATTTATTGGAAGATTAGATGAGATATGTATTTGTGGATGAATCTTGGGAAGATTATTTGTATTGGCAAAAAATTGACAAAAAGAAAGTCAAAAAAATCAATGAACTGCTCAAAGATATTTCAAGAACTCCTTTTGAAGGTATTGGAAAGCCAGAGCCTTTGAAACATAAATACGCTGGATTTTGGTCTCGGAGAATTGATGATGAACATCGTCTCATTTATAGATATCAAGAAGATGAAATACAAATAGTGAAGTGTCGTCATCACTATGACTAAAGCGAATTTCCTTTACAACAATCTTCGTCTTTTCATTTCTTGATGATGCAAACTCAACTCCCGATTCATCTGTCCAGAAACGCTAGAGTTTTCCTGAGCACGACGTATCAGATAAGGCAAGACATCGCTCACCGGACCATAAGGCATATATTTAGAAACTTGATATCCTGCTTCCGCTAAATTAAAACTAATGTGATCGCTCATTCCTAATAACTGAGCAAAATTCAAATGAGGATGATTTTCTGGAATATGAAATTTCTGAGCAAGTTCGACAGCTTTCAAAGTACTTTCTTCATTATGCGTGGCAATACATACAGAAATGTGTTCTATGTTTTCTAATGATACTGCTACTGCTTTATTGTAAGCATTATCGGTATCAGATTTTGAAGGTTGTATGGGATTTTGTAATTGATGCTTTTTAGCATAATCTGTTTCTTTTTCCATATACGCACCTCTTACTAATTTAGCTCCTAAAACAAACCCTTCATTTTTAGAGAGTTCTAATACATTTTCAAATTCGGGAAATCGAGCTTTTAGATATAATTGATAAGTATTGTAGATAATAGCTTGTTCCCTATTGTATTTGCGCATTAATTCCAAGCAAAGTTCATCCAATGGATTTTGAATCCAAGACTCTTCTGCATCTACGAACAAGGCTATTTTATTTTGAAAAGCTAATTCAGCAATCTTATAAATTCTTAGTTTACAATTTTCAAATCTTGCTTTTTCTTCCTCCGTCAATGAAGTTTTAGCATGTAATTTTTCTAAAATTTTAAAAGGTATCAAAGAAGTGAATTTCGAGCAGACTATTTTAACTCCATCGTGATGAGTGGCAAAAAGGATTGCATCCTGAATAGCTTGAGCTGTTTTATCAAAATCCTTTTCATTTTCCTTGCCTTCTACTCCATAATCCAAAATAGAATCTATTCCATATTGATGAAGTAGATTAATTTTAGAGATAGAATCTTTCAATGATTTCCCTCCACAAAATAATGGAAAAACAGTAGGCTTAATTCCCAAAACTACCGGAAAGCTCAGTCCACTTTTTACTAAAAAATCAGCAATACCAATTCCTGCATTGACTAATCTATTGAAGCTCATCAAGCCAAATATTCCGTAATCTCTCGTGAGTACCCAATTATTTTTATAAGCAAAAGCTAACTGTGTATTATTAAAATTGACCTTCTCCGCCATCAGATAGTAGTATATTTCTATACAACATCTAAAACATGATTTTGATTTCTAAAAGATAAAATTCTAAGGATTATTTTCAAATCCTAAATGAAAAGCTTAGCAATATAATTACTGTTCATTCTACTATACTGCTAAAGCTTTATCTCAATATCATCAATCAATTTTTACGATTTTACTTTCTGTGCGATTTCCTTTATCATCAGTAGACACAAGTATATATGTACCTGCTGGTAGTAATTTAAGGTCTAGCTTGGTGACATTCTCGCCTTTCACAATTGCTTTCTCAAATGCTGCCATAGATTGACCATGAATATTGATGACTTCTAATTTCCCCACATAAGAGCTCGTCGAATTGATTACTATATAAAATATCCCTGAACTCGGATTAGGATATACGGCTAATATTCCACTCACTTTCTCCTCATGACTATCTATCGAGATATTAATGATTTGACTGAATTCGTAAGTATTATCAAAATCTATCACTTTCAATCTATAGTAATTATGTCCATTGAGTGGGAAATTATCTACATATTCGTAATGGATAGGTATTTTAGAAAATCCATTAGCAGAAACTGACCCAATTTCTGTCCAAACTTTACCATTAGAAGAGCGTTCGATTGCAAAGTATTCTGTATTCATTTCAGAAGCAGTAGACCAATTCAAAACATTTACTCTTTCTTTATTATAACCTGTAAAAGATAAAAGCTCAATAGGCAGAGGCTCACCAAAACCACCGCTTGTATGGAATCTATAAGTATTTTGTGGCATTGTAGTGACCAGATACTCTACAACAGGCTCTTCATTATCATCTAATATACCTGTAGCACTAGTAGCACTCGTGACTAATAAATCCACCACTTCATTGATAGATACAGCTAAATCATATTTACTACTAGTCGTTCCGTAACAAGGATCATAACTAGGTGCAGGATGAACTAATTTATGAGTAGAAATACCTGAAGTGTAATTCACATAGTCTTCAGTTGTAAAATATAATTTCACACTAGATTGGGTAAGCATAGGTTGTTTTTGAGGGGTAATTTCATACCATCTTCTCATACTTAGTTCAGGATGATTTATACAAGCAGCATATCCGATTCCACCATCACCATGTATTTGTGGTATTGGATTCACATGAACTTTGATTGTCACATTTCCTAAATCTTCACCGTGACTATTAATTCCTGCAATAATTTGACCTTCAGCATTTCTGAAATAGTGCCAGTTATTATCATTGACTAAACAAGTTCTCGAGCTCGTCACACTAGCAATAGTTCCTGTAGAAAATGGACCGCCAGATATTACTGCAATTGCTGAAATTGTAGCAGAAACATCTCCACATTTATTTATTCCACGTATATAATAAGTAGTGGTTTGAGTAGGGAAAACTGCAAAATTAGGGAAATTAACAGTACTAGTTTGTATCGGAGCCGGATTACCAAATGAAGGATCTGTATCAAATAGCTCCCAAGAATCTGTTGAATTGGCTTTGACTGCTGTCACATATAAAACAAAATTATCTGTATTTCCATAACATTTTGGTGCTGATACAGATACTGCAGAAGGAGCATTGGGCTCACCTCCTAGTACATCAAAGTAATCATAAACAGGGCGAGACCATCCACAGCATTGATGGCGCTCTCGATATCTCACTCTATATCTACCTGGAGTATTAAAAACTGGAGTATTATATGATGATGAAGTAGAATTATACGTTCCACTTGCATAGGGTGTCAATGCATCACTACCATCTTGAAAAACCACATATTCATACTCTTGGATATTTGAGACATCATAAGAATTAGTCTTACCTATAAGTATAGAAGACCCTTTGCAAATTTCTTTTGATACAGGGAAAAAAGATATGGCAGGTAATGTACGATTTACATCAGCTACATATAAAAAGTTTTTCAATAGGTTTACTCCTAAATTAATATCATAAAAAACATTGCTTGCATTAGTTGTTACTTTTGACTGACTAGATGTCGATGTATACGATGTTGTTGTATTCGTTCTATTATTTACAAAGCTCAAACCGGCCGGAAGCGAACCTAAATTACTTGATGTTAGTTTCACTAAATCTATTTCAGAGTTTTTACAAATAATACCTGAAACATTATTTCGATTGCTAAAATTATCTATAATTAATTTACTTGGAAAAGGAATAGTTGAAGTTAGAGTACTTGTAACTATTCCATCACTCACCATTGCTGCTCTGTAGCCATTTGCTCCATCTCGACCTCTACCTCCATCTCCGCCTCTACCTCCATTACCAGAAGATCCAGAAGATGTCGTACAAGCTCCTCCGTTATTGGTTCTAGATTGACCAAATAAACCGCTAGCTCCAGAACCACCGGAACCACCATATCCTCCAGAACCAACATTTCCTAAAACAATATTTATATCAACTTCAGTAACTATAGTAGTATTGTACTTCCAAATCCCAAAAGATCCACCACCACTATATGCTCCAGATCCACCTTGTCCTCCTGCTCCTCCATTACCTCCTCTAGGGCCAGCTGAACTAACTCGATTCACACAGGCGCAAGTACCAGCAGCAGCAGATCCGCCACCGCCACCGCCACCACCGCCACCGCCGCTACCACCGCTGTTAGCCTGTGCAGCTGGAATATAATAAGAACCCGATGTTGGATTAGCTGGTGTAGGTTTATTCCCAACAGCCCAGCTTCCACCATTACCCCCTCTACCTCCACTTAATCCATTATAACCACTATTGTTTTTACAAGCTCCAGAACTTACACAACATGTAATATTATAACAACAATCTTTAGGAGTTGATGCACCACCTGTTCCTGCTACACCTCTAGCACCACTATTGCTTGTATTTGCGGCTGCATTATTTCCTGACCCTCCAGCCCCATTTAAACCTGCTGCTCCGTTTTCATCCCAATAAGTACTTGCTCCGCCATTTCCGCCATTTCCGCCTGCAAGACCATTTCCACTTGTGCCTGGAGAGCCGGACCTCCCTTCGCTACCATTTCCTACAGTAATATTTAATCTAGACATCGTATAAAAACCAGACCTATATATCCAGAAGCCATAGTTAGACATCCCTCTATTGTTTGCATCATATAGATTGGGTGCATTTACAGTTTTAATATCTAAATCCTTTACTGTCCATGCTACCTTATTATCTGATTTGAAAGCTACAATATGACGAACTCCAGCTACACTTTCCGAACCACCAAAAGTGATGATAGTTCGATTTAAGCTACTACTAGACTTTGCCCAACGTTCACCATATGTACCACTTCTTTCATAACCGCCTTCAATCACAATACTATTAACCAAATTCACAATATTAGGATCAGTGCCTACACCTTGTGCAACACGTACATATAGCACACCAGAATTAACAGCTGTAGAGATATATTTATGAGGATTAGCTGGCGTACCTGTAGTCCCAGCATCACTTGTAATAGTAGGATCTACATATGCCACATTACATTTTGGTGCAGTACAAAAAGGATGTGTATTTCTATCGCGTACAACGACTCTAACTCTATTGGAGTTAACCGTCTGAGTATTGAAAATACGTGTACAATTAGAACTTAAAACAGCTCTATAATAATATGTCCCTGATGTAGTAGGCGTAAAAGTATAGTCAAAAGAGGTTTGCGTAGTATAAGCTGTAGAATTTACTGTACCTGCTATATCTGTCCAAGTTGTGCCATTTGTAGAACGCTGCCACTTTACCCAACGAGCTAATGTCCATGAATATTTAGCATTTGATATTACAGACAGTGTCATTGGAAATTCAGTACAAACTTCTCTATCTGATCCTCCATAATCTAGATGATCGGGTTGTTTATTAATTGTTGGAGCTACTGCAAACTCCCATTTGACGTTAAGCTTATTTATTCCGTAATTACCTCCGTCACCTTCACCACATCTATTGGTCATAGACAAGAAATTGCTACTTGCAAATCCTCCTGTAAAAACCTTATCGATGCACGGAGCCTGCAACATGAGGTTGATGTCACCTATTGATTTACGGCTACATCGTACATCATCACTATTGAAAGTACATCCATCAGAAGTACACTGACTTCCACAATCATCCTCTTCCCAAGACTCCATTTCCACATTTAAGGTAGTTGCATTTCCTGTAAGAATTGGACCAGTTATAATTCCCGGATTCCAATGCGTACAAGTAGCTTCATCACGACCATAAGTTGATTGACTATTACAACCTGAATAAATACCAGGACCATTTGTGTATTGAGAAAAATTAGAACTATTATACCCTACCCAAACTCGATATCTGGGATCAGGCTTTTGCTGAGCAAAAATAATAGCATCATTGTTGCACTCATGATTATGTCTAAATCCGTCAATTGCAGTAATAATTCTTATATTTTGTGCAGATACATCATGCATTGATGCTAAGCAAAAAATTAGAGTAAGTATTAAAAATAATTTATTTTTTATCTGTAGAAATCTATCCATAATTATAATATTTATTATGATATCCATCTAAAATATAACATAAACTCTAAAATGGGAGAGTATTCTGTACTAATAAAGGACCTTAAAAAAATATACCTACTTTAATTTGGAGATGTAAAACTTTAGTCTATATTTAATAGATATACATTTGATTTAAATTTACATTTTCATCGCAACATATCACTTTATATTATATTGACCTAAAAAAAATAGAATGAATAATCACTCCTATTAAATATATTTTACATTAAAAGTTGCATAGCAAAAATGAATACATGCTATTCGATAAAATAAAGTATATTTACGTAGTGAGCATTCACTTACATTGATAAGTTTAAATAAGGAACAAGGTTAAAACTATTGATTACAAATATGGTTCTTAATGACAATCAAATTTATATTTCTAATAGAAGATGAATGCTATATCAATACCGATTAAAAGCTTATATAAAACAATAAAGTTTATGCCAAACAACATCCAAAAGTTTGTAAACTTCTTTGGAATTATTACATGTTCTTTGTTAGTGCTCATTTCACAAGTGGACGCACAAGAACAAAAAACTTTCAACGATTTAGAAGAGGTGCTACAATTGGTGAAGGATAATTATCATAGTTTTGGTAATGCAGAAATTCAAACAAAACTTGCAGATTTAAGTAGAAAAACTGCTATCGCAAATGTTCTTAATCCACGCATTCCTGCTTCTATTCAATGGATAGACAATACAAAACAACAAGTTCTTTTTTTACCGGGAGAAGCTTTTGGTCAACCTGGAACTTACAGAAGCGTCACCACAGGACAGAAATATACTTCATTAATCAGTCTTCAACCACAGTTTGAAGTTTTAAATATTGTTGGAATTGCTCAAATTAAATCAGCAAAAATCAATCAGCAATTGACTGATAATGAAAATAAAATCAATGAATTCAAACTTTATAATCAAATCACTCCTATTTATTTTAACATCCTTTCTTACCAAGCACAAATAGAAATCGTTCAAGAAAATATCAAAGGAGCTGAAACAATTTTAAAAATTGCTCAAAATAGATTCAATGAAAATGTAGGACGAAAACAAGATGTCAATGAAGCTGAAGTGAATTTAATTACGTTGAAAAACAATTTAGAGCAGCTAGAATTCAATGTCAATATTCAAAAGGAAAGTTTGGCAATATTCTTAGAAAATAACTATATACCTCATCTTTCCGAAACTGTTTGGACATATGAAAGTTCTAACCAAATAATAGCAACCAATAACACCCTTCAAATAAAAAATATTGAATTGCAACAGCAACTTCTTCAACAAGATATCAAAGTGAACAAAGCTCAACATTGGCCTATGCTTACTTTAATATCTTCTTTTAATTGGCAAAACTTGAGTTCAGATTTCTTTTATAGTTCAAACTCCAACTCCATTGATTACAATTATATCGGATTGAAATTGAGCATGGATTTACCTACTTCAGTGGCAAAAATATCTAGTATTAAAAACAAAAACCTTCAACTTAATATTTTAAAAAACAATTTCGAGCATGTAGCAAAACAATCTGAAACTGACAATCGCTTATTGATATTAGATTATGAAAAATCGATTTCTCAATTAGAAAATCTACAAAAAATTGTTGTGCTTAAAGAAGATACTTACAGTAAAAGCTTTAACCAATATCAAGAAAACATTTTAAGTCTCGATGATTTACTAATTTCTTATAATAACATGTTAGCGGCAAAACTCAATGTAGTCACAGCTTTAGCAAATATCGGGTTTTACAAAAGCAAAATTGACATTAACAATAAATTTTAAACTCATGCAGTTAAAATTCATCACAATAATTTTCATTAGCACTATTCTCTTCTCTTGTAATAAGAAAGAAGAAACTCAACCTATCGTACAAGATATTAAGGAACTCGTATTTGCTTCAGGATCTTTAGAATGGGATAACAGTTATAAATTGACGGCTCAAACAGACGGAGTACTTTCAAATATTAATTTTGAAATTGGTGACACTGTTGCAAAAGGAAAAATATTAGCTAAAATCGATAATCCTACAAATCTTGTTAATACTGAAACTGCTAGAGAGCAACTGACTATTAATTTAGAAAATTTAAGTAGCAATTCTCCTGCCCTTCAACAAGTTCAACAAAACATTATTTACGCAGAAGCTAAATACAAACAAGATAAATTACAGTCAGAACGTTACCAAAGATTGGCACAAAGTCAAAGTGTAGCTCAGTCTGAATATGAAAAATACCAATTGGCAGCAGAAAATTCATTGACTAGTTTAAATGCTTTGAAGAAGAATTATGAACAACTTCTACAACAAGCCAAACAGAATTATATTACTACTAAAGGTCAATTAAAAGCCAATGAAGTCACTCAGAAATACAATAGCATCGTGGTGCCACAAAACGGTACAGTGATAGAGAAATTAAAATCCAATGGTGACTATGTAAGAAAAGGAGACGTCATAGCTACAATTGCTGATGCTCAACAGATCCTGGCTGTACTAAATGTAGATGAGACGACTATTGGGAAAGTGAAAATTGGACAACAAGTCTTCGTAAAATTAAATACCAATAATTCTAAGATATATAATGCCAAAATCTCTGAAATCCTTTCCGCTTTTGATGAGCAAAGTCAATCTTTTATCTGCAAGGCTATCTTTGAAGAACCTTTAGATATCGCGTATTTTGGTACTCAACTCGAAGCAAATATTTTTACGAGTGAAAAGAAAGATGCTTTATTGATTCCACGAAACTTAATGGATTTTGGTAACAGAGTCAATGTAAAAGGCAAAGATCAATATGTCATTATTGAAACAGGAATTATCTCTTCAGATTATGTAGAAGTGTTGAGCGGTATTACCAAAGATGATGTCCTTTTACCACTAAAAAGATAGGAAGATGAACATCAATACCGATATCGCCAAAACTTATATTCTCGTAGACAAAAGACAAACTGCTGTAGCTGCAACAGGTGTATTATTAGGCATGGCGATTTATATTTTTATGAATTCCCTGATGATAGCTTTAGATAGAAGTTCTACAACGGTAATATTTAAAAACAATGCGCATCTGCGTGTATATAAAGAAGATAAAATCAGCAAAGAGTTGGTCAGTGATAGCTCTGTAAAATTTTTAATCTCCAATCCTAAAGTTGCTCCAAAAAGCAATACTATTATCAATCCCAACTTAGTCACCCAAACCATTTTAAAAAACAAAAACGTAACTGTCGTAACGCCTCAGGTAAACTCTTCGGTATTTTACAATAATGGCAAATCACAAATTTCTGGGATAGCTGTAGGTGTAAAACCTGCGGAAGCTAATGCGATGTATAGTATCAATTCATCTATTGTCGATGGTGATTTTGAAGCTTTATCTTCTAATCCTAATGGTATAATCATCGGTGTAGGTATTTCAGAAAAAATGAATTTAGCTGTAGGGAATAATTTGAATCTCACCTCAGCAAAAGGAGTTAATCGAACGTATAAAGTTGTCGGAATCTTCAGATCTAATGTAAAATCACTCGACGACACTAAATCTTATATTAATCTAGCTTCAGCTCAACAGCTTCACAGGGAAGGCGCATTATACATCACAGATATCAGCGTAAATATTACAAATCCTGATGATGCAGAAAAAGTCGGAGAAGAAATTACTCAATTAACTGGATACAAAGCACAAAGTTGGCAGGAAGCGAATAATTCTATAGTAACAGGGAATAGGATGCGAAATATTGTAGCCAAACTCATCTCCACTTTAATTTTATTGGTGGCAGGTTTTGGAATTTATAACATTCTAAATATGACTGTCAATCAAAAAATCAATGATATCGCCATCTTAAAAGCGATGGGATTTAAAGGTAATGATGTAGTGCGTATTTTTGTCACTCAAGCTATGACTATCGGTGTCATTGGCGTCATTGGTGGTGTTCTTTTAGCTCTTCTTTTAATCAATATTTTAAAACATATTTATGTCGGTGGCGACATCGGATATTTTCCCATTGAGTTTGACATTTTCCAATTTATAAAAGGAATCAGTTTTGGTTTAATCATCACATTTTTTGCAGGATACTTTCCCGCCCGAAAAGCTGCACGAGTGGATCCTGTAGATATATTTAGGAAATAAGTTTTTGAGATATGAGTGATGAGTATTAAAAATTTTAATTTATGGGAAATAGTATTTTAAAAGATAAGAGTTTTGCATTTGCTATTAGAATTGTCAATTTATACAAAGTCATCTCAGAAACGAAGAAAGAATTTGTGATGAGCAAACAAGTTTATAGAAGTGGAACTGCTGTTGGAGCTATGATTAGAGAAGCGCAAAATGCTGAAAGCAAAATGGATTTCATTCATAAATTAGCCATTGCTCAAAAAGAATGTGATGAAACCTTGTATTGGCTTGAATTGCTTAAAGCAACTCATTATATCTCCGAAAAAGAATTTGAAAGCATTGCGAATGACAATCAAGAGCTTTTGAAAATGCTTAAAAGCTCAATTATCACAGTAAAAAAATCCATTAAAAAATAACTCATAGCTTATCTCTCATATCTCATAACTTCAATATGATAGCACTTAAAACTAAAAATATTAACAAATACTTCCACGAACCTACAGAGTTTCATGTGCTTAAAAACATTTCTATGGAAGTCAAGAAAGGGGAACTCTTGACGCTTGTAGGAAAATCAGGTTGTGGCAAATCGACTCTTCTTTATATTCTATCTACTATGGACCGCGACCATACTGGCGATTTATATATTGATGGACAATTGATGAATAACTTAACTATCGATCAATTAGCAGCTATTAGAAATGAGAAAATTGGGTTTGTTTTTCAATTTCATTATTTGTTAGCTGAATTTACTTGTCTTAAAAATGTGATGATTCCAGCTTTGAGATTAGGGAAGTATTCTGAAAAGGAAATTGAAGAAAGAGCTTACGAAAAACTCAAAATTTTAGGTATCGAAGATCAAGCTTTAAAACCTGCCAATAAATTATCCGGTGGACAGCAACAGCGCGTAGCTATTGCAAGGGCTTTAATTAATGACCCGCTGATCATTATGGGCGACGAACCTACAGGAAATTTAGACAGTAGAAATACAGATATTGTTTTTGATATTTTTAGAGAACTCTCCC
The DNA here is from genome assembly GCA_035515235.1 of Chitinophagales bacterium. GTDB lineage: Bacteria > Bacteroidota > Bacteroidia > Chitinophagales > JADIYW01 > JAMLHH01. The sequence goes on along the minus strand of DATJBS010000072.1, from coordinate 21,639 downwards.
ACAATTTCGGACAAACGATTATTGCCGTCACGCACGATGATGACTTTGCACAAAAGAGTGATAGAATTGTAGAAATGAAAGATGGAATGGTGATTTGATGAGATGATGAGAAGATGAGAAGATGAGAAGATTAGTAAATCTGTGTTCTATTTGTTGGTGAGGCAAAATTATAAAATGAAGGGTTGAATATGCTCACTATTCTTTTTAAAATTCCATGTAAACGAGCCTCTGCATTCATACAACTTAGTGCAACTTGAACATTCTGATAAATAAGTTTTTAATATATTAAATAGATTTTCTGAATATTTCCATAAGAGCCAAATACAAAAAAAAACTCCAAAAAAATAGATATGCATCTCATTTTTAAGGTATAAAGAATAAATAATATACCTATATTAGAGTTATGCTATTTCAAATGGATTAATACTTTTACAATTTTCAACTCTAAAAGAATACGATTATGTTAGAGAAAATTTTTAAAACAGCAATAATTTTAACTTTAAGTATGTCTTTATTTTCATGTAAAAAAGATAAAGAGGAGAAGCCAAGTTATAATGAAGAAAATTTCTTAGAGACTTATCTTACTGCAACGAGATTTAATGAAAGTCCCACTGATTTTATAAATAAAGGAGATTATGAATTTGGTTTAGAATTTACGCCCATTGTAAAGGGAAAAATTACGTCATTACACGTTAAGCTTCCAGATGTAAACACAGCAGTTAGAATTACAATTTGGGATAAAGTAGCAGGATTAGTGCTAAGAACAGAAACTGTTAATATACCAACCCCAAACATTGTTTTTAATTTTGATATTTCTGATTTAGAACTCACAAAAGATAAGCAATACTCTATTACAATGAATACAAACGATTGGTACGAAAGGAGAAGAACAGACAAAAAGACTATTACCTATCCTATCACAGCTGGAAACATAAAAATAGACAATTATATATGGAGTTCCGGAACTACTCAAACGTATCCTTCAAAGATAGATAATAGTTATTATGCTGGAGATTTGTCTTTTAGCTTCCTACAAATGGATTAAAGAGAATTCTATAAAAGAATCAATTAATAAAATGGTTTGGTAGCAATGTCAAACCATTTTTCATCTCTCTTTGAACATCCTCATTTGAAAAGACTTCTCCAATATTTATTTTAAATTTTGCTTATTATGTTATTGTCCAAAAGTGATTTCATTTGCATAATTGCTACTTTATTGAGTTGTATAAGTCTTTCCTGCTGAGATAATCCTTGCTCTATCAGCAAGGCGTTGATACTTTCCATATTACTTAAAACTACAAGTTGCTCAATACTAGCTTCATCCCGCATATTTCCAATAGCATTGGGATTTTTTTCTTTCCATTGCTTTGCAGTAATGCCAAAAAGAGCCACATTTAGCATATCTGCTTCATTGGCATAAGTAAAATTGATTTGATAGCTTGAGATTATAGTTGGTATAATATTTTTCTTTATGGCATCAGTATGGATTTTATAATTTATTTTGGCAAGTGTTCTTTGAAGATTCCATTTAAGATTTAAACGGTTACTTTCATCTTCTTTTAGTCTCTTAAACTCTTTAATTAAATAGACTTTAAACTCAGCACTAATCCACATTCCAAATTCAAAAGTAATATCTGAGTGAGTATAAGTTCCACCATATCTTCCAGCTTTTGCTTTTATTCCTATTGCATTTGTTTTTAAAACCCACTCATTGACACTTAATTTATAGTTATTCAAACCCGCTTGACTTTTAATTGTGGCAAATTCGCCATAATTAAAATCAGGATTTTAGACAGATTCCCATATTCCTAAAAATCTCAACTGTTTCTACAAATTCGTCTTGGTAGTCCATCCACAAATTTTGAGAAATAAATTCTCTAAATCCTAGAATACGATGTATTTAATTTTTTAATTACATCTAATTTCCAATAAATAATAAAATAAAAACGATATAAATCTCTCTTTATCAATACTACATAATGCGTAAAATAAGTATATTACGGTTGTGTTATTTTCATTAGTAAAAAATTTTTTTACCCTAAAAAAGACGATTATGATGAGGAAAGTATTAAAAGCGGCATTAATTTTAACTTTAAGTGTTTCTCTATTTTCATGCAAAAAGGATAAGGATGAGAAACCAAGTTATAACGAAGAGAATTTCTTAGACGGCTATCTTGCAGCAACGAGATTTGATGAAAGTAAAACTAATTTTATAAATAATGTAGAGTATGAATTTGGTTTAGAATTCACACCAACTGTTAAAGGTAAAATAACAGCTTTACACGTTAAACTTCCAGACCCCAATGAAACGTATAGAGTTACCATTTGGGATAAAGATGCGAAAACGGTATTAAGAACGGAGATGTTTAATATTACAACAGCGGACAAAAATTATCGTTTTGATATTTCCGATTTAGAACTTGCGAAAGACAAACAATATGCCATTACTGCGAATAGTAACGATTGGTATACGAGAGAAATAAAAGATAGAAGTGCTACGACTTACCCTGTATCAGTTGGAAACATAACGATAACTAACTTTATATACCTTAAGGGAGCTACTCAAACATATCCTACAACATCATCTAAAGTTTATTATGCCGGCGATTTGTCTTTTAGTTTTCAACAAACAAATTAAAAAATCACTTATTTAAATCATTGTTTTACAAAATGGTTTGATAGCAATGTCAAACCATTTTTTATTTCCTTTTGAGTCTTTATATTAATATCAACGACTATGTTCATTGTGCGAAATATCTCCAAATAAATTCAATCTCTCTCCTATCTATTCATCGCAAGTGTCAACAAGAAAAAAGTATCTTTCAATGCTAAAACACTGTGTGTAATATTGTCATGCAAGGCAATCATTTGACCCTTTTCTAATAAAGTGGTTTGGTTTTCAGCAACAAAATTCATTTTGCCTTCTATCACTTGTACGCTAATTACTCCATTGGCTTTATGAGGCTTTAATTCTGCATTTTCACGTAGTCCCATCAACACTATTCTCATAGTATTGGATTTGAAAATTGTCATAGAATTTCGGTCACTTTCTTGCCAAGTCACTTCACTTTTGATTTGATCAATAAATTTATTCAAATCCATTTCTACCAAAGTTGCATTTAATATTCGATCTCCTTCCGGACGTAATGGCGTAGCTTCGTTTGATTTATTTTCCATAATAATTGAGTTGATTTTAATTTGATTACTGATATTACTGAATGTTTTTCATATAGCTTTTAATTTCGTCGCTATTCTTAAAAACTTCAGCAGGCGTATTAAAGGGTGGTTGTTCAGAGTTTTGTGGACTGAGCATTTCTCCATTGGAAATTTCATCTGCATATTCTGGTGTGGAGCGAAATTTTCCTTTACCTCTAAAATTCATAATTATAGCTTGAATTCCTCTTATCACTGCAATTTGCAAACCTGTCTCTTCACTTTCATAAAAGTCGCTTCTGTTTAAACGCATCCTTACTTGCTTGTCTTTCATTTGACTTTCTGGGCAATAACCATCCCACATTAAATCTAATTCGTATTCCTCTTCGCTCATCATTCAAAAATTATCTTACTAATAAAGTTATACAAAAATGCTGTAAAATATTTTTCATCAAAAGTCAGTCATTCACATAAAAAAAGCAGTAATCATCCGAAGACAATTACTGCTTATATAAGATTCGATTTAAAAATTACTCAGAAACGATTTCAGTATCTTCTTCTTTAGCACCTTTCCTACCACTCCACCAAGCTTTGAAATTATCCACTGTCATATACATCACAGGGACAATTATTATTGTGAAGAACATAGAAGAAGTCAATCCTCCAATTAGAATCCAAGCTAAACCGTTTTTCCACTCTGCTCCTTCTCCTCTAGCTAAAGCTACTGGTAACATCGCAATCACCATCGCAATAGTAGTCATCAAAATAGGACGGAAACGCTCGTTGGATGCTTCTACAATAGCCTCTTTATAATGCATGCCATCTTTCTTCAAATGATTAGCAAAGTCGACGATTAAAATCGCATTCTTGACTACTAATCCTACTAGCATAATTACTCCCAACATCCCAAAAATGGACATGTTTTCTAAATTAAGCGCTAATGCTAAAAATGCTCCAATTAAAGAAACTGGCACAGAGAACATCACCACAAATGGATAAGCATAAGATTCGTATAAGGCTACCATAATCAAGTAAACCAATACTAAAGAAATTCCTAATGCTAAGCCTAAACTTGCTCCCGCTTCTGCTTGATATTTGTACTCACCTATCATCGTCGCAGATACCCCTTTAGGGAAATTCATTGCTTTTATTCTTTCGCTAATTTCATCTAAAACCACACCATTCGCAACTCCTGCAATTTGAGAAGTAATCATAATAGAAGGCACTTTATCAAAACGCTCTAATTGTGTAGGTCCAGAAGACAATACGATATCAGAAAATTGATTCAGACGAATAAGTGTACCGTTTTTATTCATAACACTCACTTGTTGGATATTGCTAATATCTTTTCTATCAAAGTCATCTAACTTGATATTGATGTCATATTCTTCCTGTCCATCTCTAAATTTACTATCTGTATTTCCTGAGAATGCATATTGCAAAGTAGCTCCTACAGAAGCAATGTCCACCCCTAAATCAGCCATCTTTTTACGATCCAATTGAACTTTAACCTCTGGATTCCCATCTTCGATAGATTTCTCTACTTCAATCGTACCCGCAATAGAATTGACCATATTTTTGACAGAATCTCCATATTCTAAAACTTGAGCTAAGTCTGCACCTTGGACAATGACTTGAACTGGAGCTTCACCTCCACCGGCCATTTGAACAGCTTTAGATTTGATTTCTATACCTGGATATTTGTAAAACAATTCTCTTTTTAATCGGATAGCAAAATCTTGAACTGAAATTGTTCTTTCATCTAATTTCACCATTTTACCTGTAAATTCTACCACATTAGGAACTGCTTGAGTAGACATCATTCCTGAAGATTGAGAACCTACAGTAGTAAATACTGATGCCATTTCTGGTTGTTCTACTAAGAATTTCTCAATTTCTATAGACAGTTCATTCGTTTTTTCAATAGGTGTTTCATCAGGTAATTCTATGGATAAAATAAACTCGCCACTATCTCCATTTTTCACAAACTCTTGGCCTATATAACCAAATGCAAATAAAGAGAAGGAAGCAAATACCATTGCAAAAATTCCTATCACCACTACGGACTTATGTCTTAAAGACCAATCTAACATAGATAGGTAAACATTTTTCACACCGTTGATAAAACTTTCAAACCAAATAAGAGGCTTATCTGTCAATTTATTTTTATCTAAATGAGTCAATTTTGCATATCTAGATGCCAATAATGGAGTCACTGTAAATGATACTATCAAGGATATAAATGTGGCAAAGGCTACTACTAATGAGAATGCTTTTAACATGTCTGACATCATCCCTTCAACGAAACCGATCGGCAAGAACACCACTATAATTACTAATGTAATAGACGATACGGACATCCCGATTTCATCCCAAGATTTGATAGCAGCAGCTTTTGGCGTCAATCCTTTTTCTAAGTGAGAATATATATTTTCAATCACTACGATAGAGTCATCCACTAAAATTCCAACCACTAAAGTCAATGCCAATAAAGTCATCAAGTTTAAGCTGAATCCCATCACGTTCATAATCACAAACGTAGACACAATAGACAATGGAATAGAAACCATTACAATAAATGCGTTTCTCAAACTATGTAAGAAAAACAACATTATGACAGCTACCAATATTACTGCAATCATCAAGTCATGCGTCACAGCATCTGCTGCAGCTAAAGTATAATCAGAACTATCAGAAGCTACCTCAAATTTCAAATTTTGGTCAGCATACATTTCTTCTAATTCGATTATTTTCTCTTTGACATTAGCCGAAACTGCCACAGCGTTTCCTTCTTTCTGCTTGACAATCATCAGTGCCACCGATGGCGCACCATTAATTCGAGAAATGGTTTCTACATCTGCTGTACCGTCAAAAACGTCCGCAATATCATAGAGATAAATAGGGTTGTTACTTTCGGCAGTAGTTGCAATGATGAGATTTCTAATATCTTCTACATTCTCAAATTTTCCACCTAAACGGATTTGATATTGAGCTTGAGCATTTTTTAATTTCCCTGTTGGGAAGTCCATGTTAGAAGACTGAATAGCATTGGTCACTTGCAACAAACTCAATCCATAAGACTCTAATTTTTGCTGATTGATATTGACACGTATTTCTCTTTTAGTATTTCCTACTACAGACAAATTTGCTACACCTTCAATTCTAGCTAAATCAGGAATAATTCTATTATCTAATAAGTCATTCAAATCTACAGGTGCAATATTAGAAGTTACTCCGAGTTTCATAATAGGTAAATCATCAAATGAGAATTTATCTAAAGCTGGATCTTCTATATCATCGGGTAATTGAGAACGAATCGCGTTGATTTTTCTTTGAGCATTTTGCAAGGACAAATCTGCATCTGTACCGTGCTTAAATTTAATCACCACTAATGAAACACCTTCCATAGAGAAGGATTGCAGTTCATCAATATTTTCTAATGAAGAAACTTCATTTTCTATAGTTTTAGAAACCGTACTTTCTACTTCTCCAGGTCCTGCACCAGGATAAATTGTAGTCACCATGACTACAGGAAAGCTCATTTCAGGTAACAATTCATATTTCAATGAACTGTAACTGATTAATCCAAAGAAGGATAGTATGGTAAAAAATACAACAACGAGTGTCGGCCTTTTTACGGATAAGGATGTAATTGACATAATTTTTTTATTTGTATCAAATAATTACTTTACGATAGAAACTTTAGTTCCATCTTTCAAATTGATTTGTCCCATTAATACCACTTGGTCTCCTGGTTCTAAACCTTCTTTGATTTCAATATTATTCCCTTGATATCCACCCACTTGTACAGGTATAATTTTAACAGTACTGTCTGTATTTACAGTGAAAACTTGTGCATTATTGATACTTCCTACAATAGAGTTTCTTGGAATATAAATTGCATCAGTTGAAGAAATATTATCAAACTTCACTTTGCCATACATTCCAACTTTTAATTGATTTCCAGTATTTGGCATGTCAATTTCCACATTAAACTTTTTAGAATTATCAGCTTTTACACCAATAGAAGAAATTTTACCATTGAATGTTTTATCAGGAAACACTTCTGTCGTAACAGGAACAGTACTTCCGATTTTCAATAAAGGAACAATTCTCTCATCTACTTTCACTACCATTTTGATAGTTCCAATATCTACTAAATCTACAATTGGTGTACCCGGCATTACGTAACTTCCTTGTTGAATCATAGTCTTAGTTACATATCCTGACATAGGAGCTGTCACTGTGAAAAATTTAATTTGCTCGTTGATATTGGTAATATTTGATTGAAGATTATCTACTTGTAATTGAGATTGCTCTATTTGCATTTTAGTAGTAGCTCCTACTTGATTTGCATTTTGAACTCTTTCCAAATCTTTTCGTGCATTCGCTAATGATAATTTAGCTGTATTTAATTGACTAATCAAAGCAGCGTGATCTATTCTTGCAATTACAGTTCCTTTAGAAATAAACTGACCTTCTTTTATGTTAAAACTCATCACTCTTCCCGAAGCATTCGCACTTACAGATAATTCTTGACGAGATTCAAAAGATCCGATTTCTTCAACAGATTTTTCGTTAATTTCTTTGGCTACTTCATAAACAGTAACAGGTACAAATTGATACTTCTCAATATTGAGTGCCTCTTCGGTATTTTGGTTGATAGTCTTTTTATTATCACTTAATTTAAAAGCGACAAAAGCAATAAAAGCTACAAGTGCTATGATAGCTATGATTTTTTTCATGAGATATTTGTTAGAGTATTATTTTAAAATTTCGTTGATATTTCCAGAGATAAACATTTCATCTAATTCAGAGACTTTGATTTTCATCAATGAATTGAGATAGTTATTTTGAGCTTCTTTCAAACTATTTTCAGCATTGATAAGCTCAGTCAAATTAGACATACCTTCATTATAAGTGTATTTGATAGCATCATATAATTGATTAGCAAATCCTAAGTTTTCTTTTTGACTTGCATAAGTGCCTCTATTTTGTTCAATATTGAAAACTGCATTTTGATATTGAAGATTCAGTTGTCGATCTGTTTTCTTTTGATCAAATTTCATTTGTTCCATTGCCAATCTTTTTTGCTTCAATTGACTATTTCTTTTCAATCCGTCAAAAATTGGAACGTTTAAAGTAAAACCAATCAACATATAAGGATACCTATTGAAAGAACCTTCTTGTTTAAAATTGAACTTATCAAACTGACCGTTAATACTCGTACTGAAATTCATTACTAGAGAAGGAAAGTGACCTGCTTTGATGGTTTTATATTCAAGTTCTGACATTTCCATTTTAGTTTGAAGCGCTTTTTGTGCGATATTATTCACTACTTGAAAAGCATCTTCATATTCTTTATTATCAATTTCGATGTCCTCATCTACTAGAGTCAATTCGTCATTGTAATCCATACCCATAATCATTTTCAAAGCATTAATTTGCTGACTGTAAGCGATTTTTGCATTATTCAATTGGGTCTCGACATTCTTCTTATTAATAATCAACTGATCTAAATCTAATTTTCTGATTAAATCATTATCATATTGACCTTGAGCGATATCAGTAATTTTAGATAATCTATCATAATTATCTTGCAGCATCGTCAATTGTATCTTGAATGCTTGAGCTTGATAATATAGAGAAGCGACATTATAAATAATTTGTTCTTTAGCTTGCTCAATAGAAACAGCAACAACAGCTTCTGCTTTTCTAGCAGCTTTCAAACCATTAAAAAATTGCTGACTATACAGTAATTGACTTAATTCTAAACCTGCAGCTACTGAGTAGTGCACACCAAACTTAACTGGAATAAATGTGCCTGTCGCTCCACCGAAGAATTCTCCTGGAACTAATTGTGTAGGAATTAAGACATTATCACTAAATGAAGTATACCCATTTAATTGAGGCAAACCTGCACTCATTTGTTCCTTAATTTTGTACTTCATCGATTCTTGATCGATAGTCGCTTTTAACAAATCAAAATTATTAGAAAGGGCATAATTGACACTCTCTTTCAAATTAAAACTTTGTTGCGCATGAATGCTTGTGATACTTAGCAATGAGAATAATATTGCTATCCAGCGTAAATTCATAAATGAAATTGATTTTATTTTTTAAGTTGTTGTTGTTCCCATTCGTTGATTAGACTTGGTAATCTTTCCAACATGAAATTGTAGAAAGACAAAATCTTTTCGAGGTCTGTAGTAAATTTAGATTCTAATTTGTTTTCTGTTCTATACTCAATAATATCGCTCAGCAGTTCATTACTATACTCAAATTCTTGAGGCATATCTTTAAGGTGCTTCGACCAATTTTGCAGACTAATTCTAAAATATCTTTTACGATCTCCAGGCACTGTGAAATATTCAATCATATTGACACCATCCCGCATCAAAATGTTCAAATTATTACTGATCGAACTTTTACTTGCGGAGAGATATGTGCAGATATGATCAAAAGTCATATGAGGAGGATCAGCTAATAGCAAGGCTCCTAGTATTCTACCAGATAAAGGAGAATAGCCCATTTTCTCAGTTCTTACACCAATTTTTTCAATGAAAACTTTTTGTCGATTCTCCATAAATAAATTTTTTGGGTGATAAATCGTTACAAAAGTAACCAAACTTCTTTTAGTTCGGTTAGTTCCGAACCAAAGTAACAATAAGATAATAATAAAAAAACCGCTAGAGAAAATTCCTCTAACGGTTATTATTTAAAAATAAGTAGCAGAGTATTGATTCTGCACTATTTCGTTATCTACTATCTCGCAATAATTAAAGGCATTGCTTTTTCAAGAGTTGAAGAAGATAATACGATTTGGTAAGCACCTATAGGTAATTGAGCAATATTGATTTGATACTGATTGTCTCCTTTCGATACTTTTAATTGATTTTCAAAAACCAATTTTCCACTCGCATCATACAATCTATATTTCAAATCTTGTAGGTTTTGATCAGAATAAATTCTAAACTGAGCTTCTTTATCTGCTGGGTTAGGATAAACTAGACCGACATGAACACCTGAAATAAATGGTGTATTCACTTGTATGATATTAGAATAATTTACACCTCCATCAAAATCTATCTGTTTTAATCTATAGAAATATTGAGTTCCTAAATTGGATTGATAATCTATAAATTGATAATTGCTAGGAGAAGAAGTTGTACCATTTCCATTGATAGAAGCGATAGTTTTGAAATCTATTCCATTTTCGGATCTTTCAATATCAAAGTGACTGTTATTAATTTCAGAAGCTGTTAACCAATCCAATAGAACATTCATATCTACATACTTTCCTGTAAAAGATACTAGCTCAATGGGCAAAACACTGTACAAACCTCCAGAATTATGAATGTAAAAATCCACACCAGATGATCCTAATTTTCCACCTGTATAAGTTCCATTGGCAGGTAAATTATACAAATCAAATTCAAACTGATAAATATCTGTTGAACCAGATTTTAGCACTTTATTTATAGAACCTATACTATCTGGTAAACCAGAAGAATTCAAAGCTGAAACTGTTAAATCAAAAGGAGATTCTGTCAAACCATAGCAATATTTGTAAAAATTGGTTTGACCATTTGTAGTTGATTGATGAGCATTATATTCAGATTGATTAAAAAACAACCTGATACCTACATCACTACTAGCAGCATATTGAGGAGTAATATTCACTTTTCTTGGAATAAAATACTCTTCTACTCCATTACATTTAGGGCCACCCGTACCATAAGGTCCGTCACTTCCAACAGTAGTACTTACTGTTACATTTCCAAGATTTTGCCCATAGGAATTAATTGCTCCAATGATTTCGTTATTTGCATTTCTAAACACGTGCCAGCTATTATCATTAACTACACATGTAGAATTAGAATTAGTACTTGTCAAAGAGCCGTCTATGGAATTTGAACTGTTGACGATTACTTTCACTTCCACTGCAGAAGTATTAATACACAAATTTTCTGCACGCACCCAGTATGAACCAGTTTCACTTGGAGTAAAATCAAAAGTTGTACTTGTAGAAGAAGTAATGACTGTTGCAGATGGATTAGATGGATTTTTGTCATACAGTACCCATTGAGCACCATTTCCTAATGAACCACCGTTTACTGTAACAGATACTGGGTTATTAGAACATTCAAATGCTGATGTAGAGCTATAATTCGTTGAACTTGGATTAGTAGAAGGTGTATGTATTGTGACACCTGATAAATTGACTGAATATGCAGAAGAAACTGGACAAATTCCCGTAGCATCTAATGCAGCAACATAAACTGTCGGATGTATTTGTGGATTGATATTCGCAGGATTACCAGAAGCTATTTGACTATTCAGTCCAGCATCACTATACCATCTCCAAGTAGAGTTAGTACCCAAAGTACCACCATTAGCAGTAACGCTTACGTTGCTTCCTGCACAGATTACAGCTGGGCTGTAAGTTGCAGAAGTCATAGGAGAAGATGGCTGATTAACTACTATATTTTTGTTTACACAAACAGTTGTATTACAAGTTCCTTCTGCTCTTGCATATAAAACAGTAGTTCCTACAGGCAAACTATAATTTATAGAATTTCCTGTACCTACAGAAGTAGTTCCGCATCCGCCAGAAAACCATTTCCAAGAAGCGCTCGTGCCTAAAGAACCTCCAGAGATAGAGAAAGTAGAAGTGCCAGCATCACATTTTTGAGTAATGCCCATAATACTGGTCGCTGCTGTAGAAAGTGTATTAACTGTCAGTGTAGCAGGATTTGAGTAAGTATATCTTGTTTCTCCATCATAATTACACTGATAGACTTGCAATCTATATTGTCTCCCATTAATAGAACTGATAGCACCTATCACTAAATTAGAATAAGTTGTACTAGCTCCTCCTTGATTCACCCATGAAGAACCATTAAAATATTGCCATTGGTAAGTAACTCCACCATTATAATTACTATTAAGAGCTGCACTAAAAGTAGCATTAGTACCATCACAAACTGACTGATTACTTGGATGAGTAGAAAACTGAGCTGTAGAATATCTCCATCTGAGTCCTATTCTTATACGGTCATGACTACCACAACCATAATCTCCATAATTCACCCATTCACATACTGAACCACTTCGAATATTAATTGAAGCTAAATTATCATTTTCACAATTACAGTCATCGCTACCATCCTTAGTACATCGTTCTCCTCCATCATCTTCAAACCCTTGAAACCAAACTTGTAGAGTCGAAGCATTCACATTTAAATTTGAAGCAATTCCAGTACCTCCACCATATTCACAATCACCATTTCTATTACAGGTTACACAGACTCTTGAACTAAAAGAGCCCATAATATTGTCTTTAACTGCAAAAAGAGAAGTGTATTCTTCTTCACCTGCTTCATAGCATGAACTACCAGAAAAGGCACCCCCCTCTATACTTCTCACATTATTAACTCTAGCTTCCCAATCGATATTTTGAGCAACTACGCTTGTAAATGTTCCTATAATTAAAATTAAAAGTGTAAAAACTTTATTCATGATATTAATTTAAAGAGCAAATGTACATCTGTTTTCAACATATGCATTTACTAGTATCTCATCTAAGCATCAATAAATTATTAACAAAAAATGCCCTGAACAATTGTCCAAGGCATATATAAAAAACACCAATAATTGGCATCTAAATTTGACTTATTATTCTACTACTTTCACTGAGAATTTTACATCTTCCATAGGTCTATCGCCAGGAGCTGTTCTTACAGCAGCTATCTTATCAATGACATCTAATCCTTCTACTACTTCACCAAAAACAGTGTACTGAGCATCCAAAAATGGAGTGCCTCCTACTTCTTCATAAACTTTGGCTTGCTCCGCAGTATATTGAACACCTGTTCTAGAAGATAGATATTGTAACTCCTGAGCAGTTGCTGGTTTACCTTGAACAATATAAAACTGTGATCCTGAAGAAGCTTTTTTAGGATTGACCTGATCACCTTGACGAGCTGCAGATAATGCCCCTTTTTTATGAATAAAATTAGAATTAAATTCAGCTGGAATAGTATATCCTGGACCACCTGCTCCTAATGATTGACCTGGTTTTGCATCTTTTGATGTTGGGTCACCACCTTGAATCATAAATTGTGGAATCACTCTATGAAATAATAGACCATCAAAAAAACCTTCTTTAGCTAATTTGATAAAATTATCTCTATGCAATGGAGTCTCGTCATACAATTTGACTTTCATATCTCCATAATCCGTACTAATAATCACCATAGTTTGTTTCTTTTCTTTTGTTGAGTTAGGTTCATTTGCCATTAAAGTTGTAGACAACAAGGCAAATATCCCAAAAAATAAACTTTTTTTCATCTTTTAAAGTTTTTCAAAATACTGAATAATCATATTTTTCAATAAAATATCTTGTAAGGCACTATCTAATCTCGGTGTCCCTGCGACTTTCTCATAATGCGGCCAACCGTCTTCATCCTTATGTGAAAACTTATAAAACCCAGCAGGTTCTAATAAAACGCAAACCCCTAAATGCATTAAATCCTGTTTTTGTTCCTTTGTGAATTCGGTACGATTTTGACCTAATTCCCTATGTCCAATAATATAGGTAATGCTATGCAAGTCTGGTTTTCTACCAAAACGCTCTCTTAATTTATCTTCGATTTCCATCCATTTAAATGGATCAAAATGCATATCTGTTAGTATATCACTCATTGTATTTCAAAAGTATCTCTATCCTTCCAAAAACCAAAGCGTTCTCGATGTTCTTTTAACTTCTTTTTGGAAAGTTCTACAGTAAATACTCCTTGCAAATCTTTTGCCAAAACTATTTCATTCCCCCAAAAATCATAACCTGCGCTCATACCATTATGAGGGGTATCGCTCGCATCTTCTCCGATTCTATTGACTCCTATGACATAAGATTGATTTTCTATCGCTCTTGCATTCAATAAAAGATTCCAATGTTTTTGTCTTTTTTCTGGCCAATTAGCAATAAATACCAAAACCTCTTCCATTTCAGTATTTCTACACCATGCTGGAAATCTCAAATCATAACAGACCAAAGGCGATATTTTCCAATTTTTATAATTCACAATTATCTTCTCCGTACCTGCTGTATAAAAATCATTTTCTTTCACTAACGAAAACAAATGTCGCTTATCATAAGTTTGCATTGACCCATCTGGAAAAGCAGCAATCAATCGATTATAATATTTTTCATCTTCCACTATTATCATCGATCCTATTACTAAAGCGTCCAATTTTCTCGACAAATCTTCCATCCATTTTACAGGCGCGCTATCCATTGTTACCGCCATTCTCTCCGACGCATTTGTAAAACCAGTGGTAAACATTTCAGGCAAGACCAATATATCAGTTTTGACATCATGGGTCAATTCAGTAAAATGTTGTAGATTTTTTTCGATGTCTTCCCAATAAAGATTGGATTGTACTAAAGAGATTCTAAGATTTTCCATAATGATTTTTTGGGCACATCCCATTACTTCCGTTACACTTCAGTAAAGGGTCGGGCTTTCGCTTCATCTTCCCTACATGTCATTACGGATTTAGTCCGTAATCATTTCGGGCGATATTCCGCTCTATCCCTTGTGCAGCTGAATACTGAATATACAACTGAACGCTTAGAAATCAAATTATGGTTGATTCATATGCTGACTTTATTCATTAAATCACACCCAAAAAGCATATAATAACTTATAGAGTAAGTGACTTCAACGTCTTTTTACTCATTCTCAAACTTCAGCTTTTCTATTAATAGATGAAAATACTCCTTGCTCCAAATATCTAGCACCTTATCATCTTTAATAAATCGGACCACATCCTCTTTTACACTGTCCATAGAAACAGCATCTATTTTATCCTTGATTAACTGTAGAATTTCTTCTTTGGCAATAGACTCTTTCTCCCAATCTCCAGTATCTTTTGCTCTTTGCAAAAAATGCTGCACATCCAATGGAATATTTTTTTTGATATACCATTCCAAATCATACCAATCCCGACCTTTAACTCTACTCTTCCATTTTCTAAATAATAAGGCATGCATTTTCCCTGCAAACAATGAAGGACGAGTAAAGCATTTTACATAAAATGAAAATGGTCGTAGCAATAATTTTTCTTCTGTTTCAAAACCAAGAGGTGGCTGACAATCTACTTCGATTTTAATTTTTATAGTCCTATTAGATTTAATACCTACTTGTTTTACGATATCTTCCAAAACCAGTTCTTTCCAAATCGTTTCCGACTTAAGAAATGCAGATTCAACTTTCGTTTTTATTTTCTTATCTTTTTCTCTGACATTTACTGTCATCCCCACTGCCTCAAACTCTTCTATGACTGCCATAAAATATGGTTCGAGTGAAAAATCTGGAGTCGATTTTAATAAAGAAAAGTCTAAATCCTCAGAGAATCTATCTAAATCATAAAAAATTCTAAGAGCTGTACCACCATAAAAAGCGGCTTTCCCGAAAAAATCTGTTCGGGATAAGCCTGCAAGCACTATTTCCTGCATGATTTCACGCAAGGCTGATAATACTTCTTCTTCATTACTCGGGTTGTATTCTGCTATCCAATCTTTTATCATAATGTTTCGAGCATTTTTACAAGGAGATTTAGACTACTTTTTTTAGGCGCATCTTCTATCCACGAACGAATAACAGATATATCTAATCTACTCAGATTTTCTTCATCCATCCGCATATCGTCTAATAAAAAATCGCTCACTTGTCCTACACTTCTAAACAAAACTCCTGGAGTTAATACAATTTTATCGCAAATTGCTTTTTCGGGAGATGCTACTAAAGCAACCTGCTGCGGACCGAGTACTATGCTTCTTATGCCAAAAGAATAATAAGGCGCAGCCAAATGTCGATAGCTAAATCTTCCTATGGGAGTCGTATAAATTTTAGGAGTTTTGAGAGTGACTGAACTTACCTCATACACTCGCTCGGGAATAATACCCCAATACGACAATGCAGATTCTAATGAAATATAGCTTGGCCCTCTAAGATGGTTAGCTATCAGAAATGGATCAGGAACTGGCAAATCAGCCTCTGGTCCTGGAATATAAAGGCCTCTTCTTATGGACTGTAATTCACCACTTTTTATAAGTTCACTAATTTTGTCATTAGGACGGCTGTATTCAGCAAGTGCTTCCGATACTATTTGATGAGTAACCGGCACCTCTGCATATCTTTTTATTTTCCCTCTAAACGACATCATGTAATTTTACAATACAATAATCGGTATTTTTCCGACTAATTGCAAGTTATCTCACACAATAATGCAATTTTACCATACAATAATCGGATATTATCCGATTATCATAAACTTATTTTACATTCCAGCACTTAGAAAACAAAATAATAATTCTTGATTTATAAATTTCAAAAAGTAATTATAAGAATTTCTACGCCATTTTAAATTAAACAAAAAAAAAGCCTGCTCGAAAGCAGGCTGTTATTATTAATGATGATCATGATGTCCGTCTGGCCCATGAACATGTCCATGTTCAATCTCTTCCGCAGTAGCTTCTCTTACATCAGCAACTGAGCCGCTAAAATGTAAATCTTTACCTGCTAATGGATGATTAAAATCCATTATTATTTGTTCGTCAGTTACTTCTAAAACGATTCCTTGAAAACGATTGCCATTCTGATCTACCATTGGTAAAACGTTTCCAGCTTTTATCATTTCGTAATCTACATTCCCTTCTTCGTCTTTGAAACTTTCCAAAGGAATAGCTGCTATATCTTGATCATTTCTGACACCGTAACCATTGGCAGCTTCAATCATAAATTCGAAAGTATCTCCTTTTTTCAAACCATTTAAATTAGATTCAAATTCAGGTAATAACATACCAGAGCCTTGAAGATATTCTAAAGGTGCTGATAATTCAGATTTATCTGCAACCACTTTTTGTCCGTCATGATCTACTTGGAGTACATAATGGACTGACACCACTTTGTCTTTGCCTGCTTCCATTTTAATTATTTCGCCACAAGTTAAAATTTTTAAGAAAGAATACTGAAGATTTTACCTTATTAAAACATATATTAACAATAAATCAGCTTCTTTTAGAATGCTAAATTCTACTCAACAAATCAATATTCATTAGACATTTCTCTTTCTCAACTTACAAGTAGCACCAGTCAAATCTAGCGTACCAGTCTGTCCATTAGAGATTTCTGCAGCATTGCCTTCATCGGTATCGATATGCATTTCTAATTTGAATTGATCAGAAACTCTTACTACTACATTTTTAAAAGTAATAGGTCTAAATTCGTTTTCGACATCTACTTCTACGATATCTTGATCACTTACACCAAAAACTTTTGCATCATCAGGATGCATGTGTATGTGTCTTAATGCACAAATCAACCCTTCCTTCAAAGTAACAGTACCTTCTGGTCCTATTAATGTAATCCCTGGCGTTCCTTGAATATGTCCAGACTCTCTTACTGGTGCATCTACACCTAAAAAGAATTCGTCTGTTCTTGCGACTTCTACTTGATCATACTTTCTTGCAGGACCTAAAACTCTTACACGTTCAATATTATTTTTCGGACCTACTAATGTGACTAATTCTTCTGAAGCAAACTGACCGGGCTGGGACAAAGGACTTCTAGGAGTCAATTGATGTCCTTTACCAAATAACAACTCGACAGTTTCTTGACGTAAGTGTACATGACGCGCTGAAATAGCTATAGGAATATTAGGAGTAGTATTGACTTTGAATTTTTTAGAAATTATTTTTTCTGTTTCTATAGCAATTGCCTTTTGCTCATCGGTTTTGACTACTAGAAGTTTCACTCTACTATTAGGTGCTGAAATTTCTGCTACAGGATTTTCATCTGTCAATCGAACATCTCTATTCAAATCCTCATCAAAAATAGCTCCTAAAAAATCAAATCTTTGCAAAGCTCTATGTCTGACTACTGGGCTATTTTCTCCTATACCTGCAGTAAATACAATAACATCTACACCAGCCATAGAAGCTACATATGCTCCAATATATTTTCTAATTCTATGGGTAAAAATTTGCAATGCTAATCTACATCTATCGTCACCTTTTTCAGCTCCCTGAATGATACCTCTCATATCATTCGTAGATCCGCTGATTCCAAGCAAACCACTTTTATGATTTAAAAGTTCTGCTAACTGATGTGGAGTATATCCTTCTGAAAGTAAATAGGTCATCACTCCTGGATCTAAATCTCCTGAGCGAGTACCCATCACAAGACCTTCTAAAGCAGACATGCCCATGGAAGTTTCTACAGATCGACCATATTCTACAGCGGTCATACTACAGCCATTACCTAAATGACAAGTAATCATTTTTAAATCTCTAATATCTCTATCTAGAAATTTTGCACCTACCTCGCTGACGTATTGATGGCTAGTCCCATGAAAACCATAGCGGCGAATATTTTTCTCATCAGACAAATCTTTGTCAATAGCATAATATTGTGCTCTATTAGGTATAGTTCTGTGAAAAGCAGTATCAAAAACAGCCACCTGCACTAATTCAGGAAAAATTTCTTCGCATACTTCTATTCCTTTTAAGTTGACTGGATTATGTAATGGCACTAAAGTCATCATCTTAACGATAGCCTTTTTAACATCCTCATCTATCAAAACTGGCTGTGAATAATCTGCACCACCATGAACTACTCTATGTCCTACTCCAGAAATCTCTGGACCTTTCCACTCTTCTAAAAAATGTTTTAAAGCATCTCTAAGAACAACTTCATAATTATCAGAAATATTTATAGATAATTCTTCATCGTTCAAAGTACCGGTAGCATCTTTTCCGATTCGTTCGATTCTTAATTGATGTAATGAATTTTGTGAAGGAAATTCAATGATGTCTGCTTTGACGGAAGAACTCCCGCAGTTAACAACTAGTATATGCATACTTAAAAAATAAAGTAATTTTTACTTGAAAAATATTAAAAATCGAAGCTACAATTATCTATAACAATACACAAATAATGAAGTTCATTTAATCTTTAACCCTTATTGATTTTATTTTCTGTAAAAATAAATTTATCTTGCATACCTATAAACAGTTAGTTATTTATGATTACAAGGTTAGGAGGGTTTATTATTTGTTGTTTGCTCATTTCTCAAGTAAATGCAAAAGTATCAATAAACAGAGAACATATAAAAATTCACAGAGACGAATGGGGCGTGCCACATATCTATGCACCTACTGATGAAGAGGTAGCTTATGGATTAGCGTGGGCTACTGCAGAAGATGATTTTAAATCTATCCAAGAAAACTATCTTGCGATCAGGTCTCAACTAGGAAGCGTCAAAGGTAAAGACGGCGCAGTGCTAGATTTCATCACTGCATTTTTAGGGATTAATGATATTGTTGAAGAAAGAATTGACAGAGCATTTAGCCCAAAATTTAGAAAGGTATTAGAATATTACTGTCAAGGGATTAATGATTTTGCAGAGAAACACCCTGAACAAATTCTCAGAAAAGGGATTTTTCCAGCTACTATTAAAGATATGGTGGCAGGTTATACTTTAGGAATGGCACTGATGTCCAACACACATTTTGGTGTAATAAAAATGCTAGAAGGCCATATGGATTTAGAGCACTTAACTACTCCAAAAGGATCCAACGCGATAGCAATCAGCAATACTAAAACTACTAATGGCAAAACATTTCTAGCCATAAATTCACATCAGCCGCTGGAAGGTCCATACTCTTGGTACGAAGCTCATCTACACTCAGATGAAGGATGGAATATTTTAGGAGGAACTTTCCCGGGTGGTGCAACAATTTTTCATGGAGTCAATGATAGCTTGGGTTGGGCACATACCGTAAGTTTTGCTGACATGAATGACATCTATAAATTAAAGATGAATCCAAAAGATAAGTTGGGATATCAATTTGATGGAAAATGGCTTCAATTAGAAAAGAAACATATTTGGCTAAAGGTAAAATGGTGGATTTTTAAAATTCCGATTAGAAAAACATTTTACAAAAGTGTATATGGGCCTACCATAAAATCAAAAGATGGAAATTTTTACTCCATAAGATTTGCTGCTTCTACTGATATTGAAGCTGCTGAACAATGGTACAAAATGAATAAAGCTCACAATTTTAATGAGTTTTATCAAGCTTTAGAAATGCAACATATCAAAGGTTTGAATATCGTGTATGCAGATGCAAAAAATAATATTTTCTACTTAGACAATGCAGCTTTCCCTAAAAGAAATCCAAATTACGATTGGTGGAAAACATTGCCCGGTGATACTTCAGCTACTTTATGGAACAATGAAACCTTTATTCCATTAAAAGACTTAATTCAAGTAAAGAATCCAGATTGTGGGTTTCTTTTTAATACTAACAATACTCCTTTATTTTCTAGTGGCAAAAACTGTCAACCAGATTTTACTGATTTTTATACTTCTAGATACTATTTTAAGTACAATAATAATCGATCACTACGAATGTTTGAATTATTAAGTAATCAATATAGCTTTAGTTATGAGGATTTCAAAAGAGTAAAATACGACCAAAAATATCGAACTCCATTTTATACTTATAGCATGGCAAATATTGAAGACATTTTCAACATCTCGCCACAAAAATATCCAGAAATAGCTGATATTTTAAAAATATTGAAAGATTGGGATAGAGATAGTGATATTGATAGTTATGGTGCTACGATTGCGACATTATTTAGCGGTATGTTCATGAAGGACTATGTCACTAAAAATGGAATCCCTACAGAAGAAGTTTATATTTCTGAAGAGACCTATGTAAGTTATTTCACAAAAGTTCGAAAGCATTTAATGAAGCATTTTAAAACTACAAAAGTTCCTTTAGGTGATTTTCAAAAACTTGTAAGAGGTGAAAGAGAATTACCTGTAAGCGGCATGATGGATGTAATAGCTACTATGTGGAGCAAACCATATAAAGATGGCAAATACAAAGCCGAGGCGGGTGAATCTTATATTATGATGGTTCAATGGGATAAAGATGGACCAACTATTGAAACTATCAGTCCTTACGGCACTTCTAATCATGCTGAAAGCCCTCACTATAGTGACCAAATGGATATGTTTGTGAATAAAAAACTAAAGAAAATGAGTTTGAATTATCCTACAAATGATATTCACATGAAAAAGATATCTGCTATAAACTAGGATGATTTATTTTTCAGACCAAGGAATGGATCCACGGACTATAGTCCGTCATTGCGAGGAACGAAGCAATCTATATTAGACCATGGACGACTGACGACTGTATTAAATGACAGACCGTCATTGCGAGGAACGAAGCAATCTATGTAAAATTTATTTTTTCTCTTTATACTTTTTTTAGTAAAAAGTATGCAAAAAATCGCGCTGGATTTCTCGGCGACCCACTTTCTGTTTAAAGGCTACATCTTCAAAACTCCTCCTATCGTCGTCAAACAGTTGAAGATGTTACGCCTTTTTCACAGAGTGGGT
>DATJBS010000071.1:0-45242 GCA_035515235.1 Chitinophagales bacterium | reverse complement strand
GCGATAAATTTACTTCCTTTATCTCTAAATGTACCTTCTGAGGGTGTTTTTATCGTTTTATAGGTATCGTCAAATAAACTCATTTCCTGCAATAATTAGAATGGATAGTACAGCGAGAAGTATAGCGATTTTATTTAACTTGGAAAGCTTTTCTCTGAAAATCAGAATTCCTATTAGCGCTCCCAAAGCGATTACGCCGATGTTCATTGCTGTAAAAACGACTGAAGGGTTATCGGGTATTGCTTTATGTGCCTTCATGTAAAACAGAATGTTTCCAAAATTAAATAAGCCTAAAGAAATTCCCCAAATGGCAGAACCTAAACTAAGTCGCTCTTTTTTACTGATTACTCTGCCGAAAATATAAAGAAAGGAAACGCTTAAAGCAATAAGGAAGATGAAGAATATGGAAGTGGTATAGGCCGTTTCCAATTGTGCTACTTGCTTGAAGAGGACATCGATTAATCCCATACCAAAAAATATGATAAGAGGATAGAGCCAGTATTTATAGCCAGCTTCCTTTTTGTTATCTCCCTTCCAGTTAAAGGAACATAGTACAGCCACTATTCCGATGGCGATGCCAATAATGGACTGGGTAGTGGGGTTTTCGTGAAAAATAAGGAAAGCCGCAATTAATGGAATTAAAATGGAAATACGCTGCGCAATTTCTGTACGTACTATGCCTGTATACCGTATGGAAGCTGCAATGGCCAGAAAAATACTGGGAAGTAAAAGGCCTAGAAAGAGGTATATTTTCCAGTTATCATTGTTTATGGCCTGGATTTCAATTTTCGGTTTGAAAAAAAGATAGTTCAGGAGAACCGCTACTGGGTAATTCCAAGCGATCATTTGTGTGACGTTGATGGAATAGCGGCGGGCTAATTTAATGATTACAGAAACGGTTACGCTGCAAATAACAGAAATGAGGACGAATAGCATTAGCGAAAATAAGTGGTGAGTGAATCTTTGCCCAAAGGTTGGCTACGGCTTGGCGCTTTTAATAAAACGGGTGCAGGGATTCCTTTTCCCCATGAGTTTTTTGATTTAAATACGCGTGCCTCATCCCAAAGACCGGCTTTTATAAACAGGTCTAAGGTTTTTGCTCCGCCTTCAATAATTACGGATTGTATATCTAGCAAGTAAAGTTGGTAAGCAATGGTTTCGGCTAGGTAATAATCGAAACTTTCGAGAGAAATGTATTTTAAGTTGGGTTTTAGTTCTGTCTTTTTAAGGTTTAAAACCACAGTTTCCACCTTTTGATCAAAAAGATGCAAGTTTGTTGGCAGTTCTAAGTTTTTATCCAACACAATACGTTTAGGGTTTTTACCTGGCCATAAACGTGCGGTTAGTTCGGGGTTATCAATTTGTGCAGTATTTTTGCCTACCAAGATGGCATCTTCTTCACCTCGCCAACGATGGGTGAGTTGCTTGGCTTGCAAGCCTGAAATCCAATGTTGGGAGCCATCATTAGGTGCAAAGTATCCATCGGCTGTTTCTGCCCATTTGAGGATAATATAAGGTCTTTGCTTTTGTATTCGGGTAATAAAACGACGGTTAAGGTGGATAGCTTCCTCTTCTAAAAGGCCTACACTTACTTTAATTCCGGCTGCTTCCAGTCTTTTTACCCCAAGGCCGTTTACCTTTTCATTGGGATCTAAGCACGCAATAACTACCTTAGGGATGCCATGATGAATAATCAGATCGGAACAGGCGGGCGTCTTGCCATGGTAGGAGCAGGGCTCCAAACTGACGTAGATCGTGCTTTCTTTCAACAGTTCGGCGGCATTTTCATGTCGGCTAAAGGCGTCGTTTACAGCATTGACTTCGGCATGCGCCTCTCCATATTTTTGATGCCAGCCTTCGCCAATGACCTCATCATTATGAACAATTACTGCCCCAACCATCGGGTTTGGGCTAACTGAACCTATTCCTAGTGTAGCTAGTTCTAGGCAGCGTTTCATGTATACTTCTTGCTTGGGCATCTTGCAAAGATAAGAAAGGATAAATATGTATCTTTATATTTTGTAATTAGCTAATTTTTAATGTTGAAGGAAGTAGAAAAAGAGTTTTCAAAGCGTTTAAGTCATCTTTATGATTTACAGGAAATTAAAGAGATTTTTCTGTTATGCGCTGAGGAAATATTGGCTTTGTCAAGAACAGAAATCATTCTCCAAAAAGATAGGGATTTGGGTGATGATGTGAGATTTAGATTTGAGGCCTTATTATCTTCCTTGGAAAAAGGAGTACCCATTCAATATGCCTTAGGTTATGCTTGGTTTTATGGGATGAAGTTAAAAGTAAATGAAGGGGTATTGATCCCTAGACCGGAAACTGAAGAGCTGGTGGCGCTTATTCTAAAGGAAAACCGACATAAGAATCCCAAAATAATAGATATCGGTACGGGGAGTGGATGTATTCCTATCGCCTTGAAAAAGCATCTGCCAGAGGCGGAAGTTTGGGGGCTTGATGTTTCTCCTGAAGCTTTAAAAGTCGCTTCTGAGAATGCGAAGAATGAAAATTGTGCTATTAACTTTGTTGAGGCTGATATTCTTCATGCCGATAAGGTATTTCCTCAGCATAATTTTGATATTATCGTCAGCAATCCCCCTTATATTACTCCTTCGGAGAAATCTGCGATGGCTGCTAATGTTTTAGATCATGAGCCTCATCTCGCTTTATTTATTCCGGAAGAAAACCCTTTGTTGTTTTATGAGGTTATTGCTGGGTTTGCTAAAGAACGTTTATGTAAAGGGGGTAAACTTTATTTCGAGATCAATCGACGCTTTAGTCAAGAGTTAAAAGTACACTTAGTGAAATTAGGATTCACTGAGGTAGAGGTTCATCTAGATATGCATGGTGCGGATCGGATGGTTAGTGCTGTGAATTCTTAAATATATTTCTACTTTTATAGAATAGTCTTTTTAAATAGCATAAGTACAATGAATAAATTAATATATTCCTTTTTTAGTATTGCGCTGATAGCAATGATGTTTACCGCTTGTTCAACGAAACAGTCTGCAGATATGATTGTGCATAATGGC
Source organism: Chitinophagales bacterium (assembly GCA_035515235.1). Lineage (GTDB taxonomy): Bacteria > Bacteroidota > Bacteroidia > Chitinophagales > JADIYW01 > JAMLHH01. The sequence continues at coordinate 42,204 of DATJBS010000071.1, read as the reverse complement.
GTTATTTATACGGTGGATTCCACCTTTACCGTTGCCGAAGCTTTTGCTATAAAAGATGGAAAGTTTCTAGCGATTGGGACGGATAAAGATATCTTAAATGATTACGATGCGGATGATATAATAGATGCTCAAGGGAAGGCAATATACCCCGGCTTTTATGATGCCCACGCCCATTTTTTTGGATTGGGAAATGTGTTGGATGAAGCATCTCTATTCGGAGCAACGTCTTTTGAGGAAATTGTAGAAATATTAAAAGCGTTTCGTCAAGAAAATCCTGACCGCGAATGGTTAATAGGAAGAGGGTGGGACCAAAACTTATGGCCAAACAAAGCTTTTCCCAATAAGGAACAGTTAGACAAAGCTTTTCCTGACGTACCGGTTTATTTAGTTCGAGTGGATGGGCATGCCGCAATAGTGAATTCTAAAGCCTTTGAAATTGCAGGGATAACGAAAGCTCAACAAGTGGAAGGAGGCCTTATGCATGAAGAAGGAGGGCAGCTTACGGGTGTTCTTATCGATAATGCGATGGACTTAATCGGAAATAGCCTTCCCGAGTCGTCTGAGGAAGATTGGAGGCGCATGCTGGTGAAAGCTCAAGATTCTTGTTTAGCGGTCGGATTGACCACCATAGTGGATGCAGGCTTAGGTCGTAAACAAATTGACTTATTGAAAAAGCTCTATGACGAAGGTGTGTTGAAAATCAGAGATTACGCAATGGTAGCTTTAAGTCCGGCAAACTTGGACCATTACTTAAAAGAAGGAATTTATGAAAGCGATAAACTTACTGTCCGTTCGTTTAAAATTATGGGAGATGGTGCATTGGGCTCTCGTGGTGCATGTTTGTTGCAAAATTATTCAGACGCGAATACAAAAGGGTTTTTACTGAACTCTCCCGAAGCTTTAGATGCTTCCATTGCTCGTATTGCTGAAAGCGATTTTCAGGCGAATACGCATGCGATAGGAGATTCGGCCAACAGAATTGTATTGGATACCTATGGGAAATATTTAAAGGGGAAGAATGATCGTCGTTGGCGGGTAGAGCATGCTCAGATTATTGATCCTTCTGATTTTTACAAATTCTCTAAGTTTTCGATTATTCCTTCTGTTCAACCTACGCATGCTACGTCGGATATGTATTGGGCTGAGGACCGATTAGGGGCAGACCGGATGAAGGGTGCCTATGCTTATGGAGATTTACTAAAAGAATATGGGATGTTGGCTTTGGGAAGTGATTTTCCTGTAGAGCATTTTAATCCCTTATATGGTTTTCACGCTGCGGTGGCCAGAGTAGATGCTAAAGGCTACCCTGAAGGAGGCTTTCATCCAGAAAACGCCATCAGTAGAATAGATGCCTTACGAGGTATGACAATATGGGCGGCCTTCGCCAGCTTCGAAGAAGATACCCATGGAAGTATAGAGAAAGGAAAAGCAGCCGACTTTGTGATTCTAAATGATGATATCATGAAAGCGGATAACGATCAATTGAGAGATATTAAGGTTTTACGTACTGTAATAGGAGGAGAGAGTGTTTTTGAAAAGGCTTTTTCTGATTGAGAGCTAGGATATTAAATATTATTCTGAAATTATCTTCAGATATTGTTGCACCTAATCATTTAGAATTCTATCTTTGCAACACTTTCAAGAAAAGAGAGTAAAAAATAACATGATTCCGTAGCTCAGCCGGTAGAGCAATACACTTTTAATGTATGGGTCCTGGGTTCGAATCCCAGCTGGATCACAAAAGCCATCCTTATTAGGATGGCTTTTTGTTTTTATGCTATTTAGACAAGTTTGCTTTTAAGGATATTCTCTTAGCTTCTATGTCTTATTTCTCCTTCAATTATACACTTACTTTAATTTTGCCAGTTTAGTGGCTAATTCGTCAGCTGTATTTGCATAGTAGTTCTTAGAATCCTGAGCTATACTTTCTAATAGTAGCTTTGAGGTTTGAATTTCTCCTTTTCGTAAATGAGCTAAAGCTAAATACCATTTGATGTCTTCATCATAAGGAGAGTCTTCTCCGTGGTGTAAATTATATAGTAGTATAGCTTCGTCGTACTTTCCATCGTTGATATAAGATAGTCCTAAGAATAAAGTGTATTTAGAATTGCCTGGAGACTCTTTAAGGAGCTCTGAATAGAATGCTATAGATTTCTTATAGTCTAAGTCGTCATATGCATCTGAAGCGACTTTCACATTCTCATTGATGGCTGCTACTTTCTCTTCACTTCTAAAATTGTCTTCTGGAGCATCTAGAGGCTTATAATAAGCATCAAACAGTTGAATGTTTTGCTCAGGCTGGTTAAAGATAAATGTGAGCGACAAACCTATCGTTAGGAATATCATTGCAGCAATGCCCAGCTTCAAAGAAAGATTACTATTCTTTTTGATGGGATGTATTTTATTAGATGCAGTAGTTATATCATTTGATGTTTCTTGATCAATCATTCGATCTAGTTTTTGATGTATACTATCCCAATGTTCCATTCCGATATTATCCCATCCTTCTTTAGCTTCTTTTTCAAACTCAGATAAACATTGGATGTTGTTCAAGTCTTTTTTGATTTGTTCTCTATGATTGTCCATGATGGTATCCTTTTGATTCTAGAAAAATTTTTAAATTTCTTTTTCCATTTTGAATATGACTCTTGACTTGCTTTAAATCAAAATTAGTAACCTCGGCAATCTGAACATAACTCTTTTCTTGTACATAAAACAGCTCTACACATACTTGTTGAGCCTCTTTTAAACTCTCTAAACCTAACTTTAACAAATCATTAGAATCTTCTTGTAATTCCTTTATATTGAGACGTACTTCAGAGTCGTTTTCCATAAAACTATCTGAGAATTCTTCTACATAGGTAAAATGATTGTTTTTATTCTTTCTTATCCAGCTTAAAATGTAATTTTTGCTGACGATGTACAGCCAAGATTTAAAATAAGTAACATCATTCTCTTTTAGCTTTTCCATAACCAAGCAAAAGATATTAGTGCTAGCGTCTTCTGCATCGTGATGATTATCTAAATATTTGTAGCATAAGCCATATACTAAGCTGATGTATCTTTTGTATAAAACACCTACATATTGATTGTTTTCACTTGAATGATAGGCCTTTATCAAATCCTGATCAGATAGCTGATGAAGTTTTATATTCTCCATAATAAAAGTATAATAATGGAAGTTAATATAAAAGACTTGAACTACAAATTCTTATTCATAATCTTTCGGAGGTATGGTAAATTGCTTACCACCATATTTTTCAATGATTTGGATTAATTCAGCCTTGTTTTTTGCTTTAGGATGTATTCCAAACAGCTCCTGTCTGTAAACTGGAGGAGTTGTACTTTTTTTATTTTCTGAAATAAACTTCAATACGGATTTGAAAAGGCCAACATTTGTAAGCTCTACTTCTTTATAAGCTCTCGTGTCGTAAGGAACTAAATAAGTTAAGTATTTATCTTCGTATAGTGTATTTGTTACATTTTGAGTCATTGATATCCAACTTTTTTTATTTGAAATATAATCTTCATTGAAGTAAATATCATCAACTTTGAAAGGATGTATATAAATTATATCAGGATTCCACTCGTGTAAATCTTCTTTAGTGATTAGATGATTGGTCATGCTAGGAGTGTTTAATCCCCACATATCCATGGTTTTTAATTTACTTTTCCAAGTAATAATTCCTGCTTCAGAAGTGGCTAGTTTTAAATCAGGGTATTGTGATAATTCTTCTGATAAATCGTAAATATTATTGTAATAATGATTTAAGCTTTTACTGCCCTGATTTACAGATGTATATCCTATTTGCAATAAAAGAAAAAGTCCAAATATACTAATGATAATACTTTTGTAATTTCTAATCAATAAACACATCGTTATTACAATTCCTAAATATGGAATCATCATATATCTATACGCAAAGTCTAAATTTTCTCGAATAGTTAAATAGGCCAACATTGGAAAGATAACTGTAGAGAAAATCAATACATAGTATTCGCTTTTTATCTTGAATTTGGATTTGGCAAAATATATAAATAATCCAATCAAACCAGGATATATGTTATACAATGCATAACCTTTGACATGGTGAATTGAATTGATAAAAAATAAATTCCAAATTTTATCATTTCCTGCTGTGTTGATATCAAAAGATAATGGGAGTACACTGCCAAAATACCACCATCTAAATATCCCATAACCTATGACTGGCAGGATAAAATTCAAGAGAACTATTCCAATGTTTTTAGGGAGTCTTTCTCTCTTCTTATACAAGAGATACATTAATAGGGGTAATACGGTAATCAAAGCATCAGGCCTGCATAAGACCGCAATAAATGATACAATTGCTAAAGTTTTTAAAGAGCCTTTCCAAAAAGCTAAGATGGCCCAACTAATGACCATTGCAAATAGAAAGGTGCCATACCCTAAGACTGCTGCCCAGATTTGTTGTGAAAAGAAAATAAGCACCAATGCCAAGTACTGTAAACTCAAAGATTTGGTGTCTAATAATCTAAAAATGAAGAATATCATGAGCATAGTAGATACTCCAGAAATCAATAATGCTGCGGTATATGCATCTGATACTAAATTTAGTACTCCAGAAATGAGTAATAAAAACAGGAAATCTGTACTGCCGTCTACAGCGGGACCACCAGGATAATAACTTATTACACCAGTATCTTTTAAGTTGCGTGCATAATTAAAAAGTATACTTGCGTCTTCTGCTGGATGCAAATAACTAGGTGTAAAATAAAAATAGAATATACTTGCTAATGCAGAAAGTGTTATCAATAATGTCCAATTTCGTATCTTCATGAGCACAATTTAATGCTAAAGCTTTAAAAAATAACATCTATGACATTACAAGAAAAATTTGCTGATGCTCAAGTCAGAGTAAGAACTTTAACGAGCCGTCCATCTAACGAAGATTTATTACAATTATACGCTTTGTACAAACAAGCTACTGATGGTGATAATGACACAAAAAAACCAGGGATGTTCGATATTAAAGAACAATTCAAATGGAAAGCTTGGACAGAGTTGAAAGGAACATCTAAAGATGCTGCGATGCAGAAATATTTAGATTTAGTCAATAAGTTATTAGGAGTTTAAAAGCAATATCCAACAGACAAAGAAAAAGGTCAACTTATTAAGGTTGACCTTTGCTATTTTATACTTTCCAGTTATCTCCCCAAAGTCTATTTCCTGCGTCTACATATAAGGTCTCTCCATTGACATAAGATGCCATATTAGATGATAAAAATAGAGTAGGCCACGCTACTTCTTCCATAGTACCAAGTTTTTTGCCTGGAATAGCTTCTTGAAGATTAGTCAATAATTCTTTTGGATATTGGTCCAGCCCAGACGAAGCAATAATGCCCGGAGCAACCGCATTTACACGAATATTATATCTCACCCATTCTATCGCTAAAGATTTTGTAAGATTATCAACACCTGCACGAGCTGCGCCAGTATGAGACATACCAGGAAATCCTCGGTAGATATTTGCTATAATATTGACAATATTTCCTTGCATTTGTGGAATGAAAAATACTTTTGCCATAATTTGAGTGACATAAAACGTACCAATCAAATTATTAGTAATTACAGATCTAAATCCATTATAACTAATATTTTCTGCTGCAGATGGAAATTGCCCTCCAGCATTATTGATCAAAATATCTAAACGTTGATGTTTTTCTTTAATGAGCTCAGCAATTTTTTCTATTTGATCGGTCTCTCTGATATCTAAAGCTGTTCCATAAACTTCTCCGAATTCGGATAATTCCTTTACTGCTTTATCAATCCTTTCTTGTTTTCTAGATGCAATCCAAACGATAGCACCTAATTCTAAATATTTTTTAGCAATAGTATATCCTATACCGCTTCCTCCACCTGTAACAAGTACAATCTGATTTTTAAATGTATTTTCTGCAAACATTTGTTTAAGTTATTCATTGAAAGTAATAAAAAAATACAAAACCTAACAAACGTTTGGTAATAATTTGTTTCTTATTACAGTATTTGTTCTGTGCAAATCCTCTTTTTACACTCAATTAGTTATATTAGAAAGGTGGATTTAAAGATAAAAATGAATTAGTATGCCAGTATTAAAAACAGAAGAAGTAGCTGTACCTTTTTGGCAATTCAATGGTCATCTTCAAACTATTATTCCAAATCTTAATCGCAAGATAGAAGGAGTGGACTATGTAAGAGAAAGATTAGATACTTGGGACGATGACTTCTTAGACTTAGATTGGTCTAAAGTAGGAAGTAAGCAATTAGTGATTATTTCACATGGCTTAGCAGGAAGTTCCGATGCGGGATATGTTAAGAGTTTAGTGAAAATTGCAAATGAGCATGATTGGGATGCACTTGCTTGGAATAATAGAGGATGTAGTGGCACTCCAAATAATCATCTATTTTCTTTTCATGCAGGCAAATCTGATGATTTAGATTGGGTCATTCGTCATGCTCATCTTCATCATCAATATGAAGAGATTTTTTTGATTGGTGTAAGTATGGGTGGAAATATGACGCTCAAACTTTTGGGGGAATGGGATGAAAATATTCCATATCCTATCAAGGGAGCTCTAGCCATTTCAACTCCTTTAGATATGTACGCGACTTCGCTTCATCTCATCAAAGGTTGGAATAGAATCTATAGCGATAGATATTTGAAGCAGTACAAAGAAATGCTTTTGTTAAAATCACCTATGTTTGATCAATACAATGATTTGAATATTGACGAAATGCTTTCGTCTAAAAATCTACATATTTTCGCAGATAAATATACAGCACCTGTTTTTGGTTTCAAAGATGCAGAAGAGTACTTAAAGTCTCAAAGTAGCATGCATTATTTGTCCAAAATAAAAATACCTACCTTATTAATTAATGCAGACAATGATCCATTTTTAACTCCAATGAGTTTTCCTGATGAGCTTGCAAAAAAATCTGATTACTTTCATTTTTTAAAAACTATCAATGGAGGTCATGTCGGATTTGATGATAGAAAATCAGACACCTATTCATGGGTAGATTATCGTTCCATTTCTTTCTTAAAAAGTTTATGAAAAAACTCATACTATTCCTTCCTATCTGTTTCTTAATGATTGCTTGTCATTCTAAAATGGAAATCGTCAAAGCAGAGAAATGCCAATTGCGTAAAACGACAAAAGAGAACATCAATCAGTTTAATTTTGACTTGATCATTCAGTTTTCTAGAAATCATCAAGAACTCGGAATGTCAGAAATAGACGTAAAAGTCAATGGAGTTTACTTAGGAAAATCGGTTATAGCAGTAGATTCTGAACCTTTGGAATCTGATAGATATGTTTTGCCACTCAGGGTGACATTTCCTGCAGAAAAATTAGTGATTACAGATGAAAATACGATAGAAATAGATGGATATCTAAATGTCAATAATCAACAAAGAAACATTCAATTTGTACAGAATGGTTTGACTGTCAATAATATGACTTCGCAATAAATTCAGAAATTAATTAAATCCGTTAACGGTAATTTCAAAAAATAAATAAGAATTTGCTGGGATACTGCCACTAGGTTTTTCACCGTAAGCTAAAGTTGGAGGTAAATAGATATTGATTTTTCCTCCTTTTCCTACTAATTTAATAGCTTGCTGCCAGCCTGCAATGGTATTATACAAATACAAACCCGTATCAGTTCTTTGATCAAAAACATTTCCATTAAACAATCTGCCTTTGTAATCTACATTAATATAGGAGCAAGTTTCAGCTCGGCTATTATCTCCCGGCTCTATAATTTGATAATAAAATCCATTAGGATGTAATGTAGCGATAAGAGCAGTGTCACCATTAGCAACTTTGTCATCTATGTATTTTCCGATAGAGTCTGATTCGGATACTAATGCTTTTGAGTTATTGTCTGTGCAGTCAACACCATAAATGTTTTTATCATTTTTACATGATACACTTATCAAAATGACCGTTATTATTAAAAGTAATTGTTTCATAAATATCTTAAGAGGCCGAAGTTAATGATATTGTTCTTGTTTCTTCAATCCTTTTTGAATCAATTGATCTTTTATTTTTGAAGCTAAACCTGGGAACAAAGTGCCAACAGTGGCCAAAACTCCTCTACTTCTAGGTATCCACACTTCCACTTTAGGATGGTCAATAAGTTTTAATATTTCTGAAGTGACTTCGTCTACACTAAGAATTCTATTTCCTGAAAATGTCATTGCAGCTTCTTTTTTATCTTTTTGATAGTCTAGCATTTGAGTTTCTACGGCATCAGGACAGATTAGACTCACATGAATGTTATAATCTTTCAATTCTTGAGCAATCGCCAAGCTAAACCCTCTAATGCCAAATTTTGTAGCAGAGTATACATTGATTCCTGGAATAGGTGCAATTCCTGCCATTGAAGAAACATTAATGATATGTCCACTTTTTTGCTCCATCATTTTTTGAGCAATAAAATGAGCTCCATAAATTGTTCCTTTCAGATTAATATCTATTTGTTGATCAATACTTTTGATGGTCGTATCGTAAATATATCCCGGTTCAATAATGCCCGCAATATTTAGAAGAATATCTATTTTATTAAATTTCTCTATCGTCTTAGCTATTCCCATTTCCCATTCAGAAGATTGAGTAATATCCATGGGGAGGATGAGTATTCTTTCTTCGAAAATCTTTGCGTAGACTTCTCGAAGCGTTTGTTCTTGAATATCAGCAACTACTATATTATAACCATTATCGTATAGTTTTTGAGCTATACTTTTTCCTATGCCATTTGCTGCACCTGTAATGAAAGCAGTTTTAATTTTAAGTTTCATATAGGTTATTTTAAAGTAAATTTAAATTAGATTTATTGAATAATGCAAAATATTTATGAGTCAAATAAAAGTATGCGTAATCGGTGGTGGCTCTTCAGGAATTACCACAGCAAAAGTTTTAAATGAAGCAGGAATCGATTTTGACTGTTATGAAAAAGGTTCTAAAATAGGAGGGAATTGGCTCTTCAATAATGACAATGGCCAATCATCTTCTTATCAATCTTTACATATCAATACCTCTAAGCAATTAATGGCATTTTCGGATTATCCTATGCCGGATGATTATCCAGATTATCCCCATCATTCCTTGATTTATCAATACTTTGAAAATTATATCGACTATTTCGGTTTTAGAAATAAAATCCATTTCAATACAACAGTACTAAAGATAGAGAGAATTCACTCATTAAAATATATTGTTCATACTAATCAATTTGAACCCAAAGAATACACTCATGTTATCGTTGCAAATGGGCATCATTGGAAACCTAAGTATCCAAATTTTGACGGAGAGTTTTCTGGTTCCATTTCACACTCGCATGATTATAAATCTTATCATGGTTTTGAAAATAAAAAGGTTCTAATTGTAGGAATTGGAAATTCAGCAGTGGACATCGCTTGTGAATTATCTACTTTTAGCAGAGACATTGTGATATCTACAAGAAGTGGAGCTTATATCATCCCAAAATATTTATTTGGAAGACCTACAGATCATATCTCTAAACCTCCTTTGTCATATGCGCCATTATTTATTCAGCAAATAGCATTTAAACTGGCTTTAAAATTAAATATCGGGAATCAATCCAATTATGGAGTCCCGGTACCCGATCGACCTCTTTTAAATGAGCATCCAACTATTTCTCAAGAATTACTGAATAAAGTAGGACATGGGAAAGTGAAAATTAAACCTAATATTCTAAAGCTAGATCAAAATATCGTTCATTTTACGGATGGAACTCAACAAGAATTTGACCACATTATATTCTCCACAGGATATGAAGTGGCATTTCCATTTTTTAATAAAGACTTTGTAAAACTTGAAAATAATGCAATTAATCTTTACGAATATGTAGTTCATCCAGAATACGAAGATCTGTTTTTCGTAGGATTGATACAGCCTTTAGGAGCAATAATGCCTTTAGCGGAATTGCAAGCAAAATGGATCAGTAAGATTTTGAAAAAAGAAGTGCTTTTGCCGCATAAAGAAAAGATGAATCTTTCAATAAGTAAACGTAGAAAAACAATGATAAAGAGATATGGACACTCTTCGAGACATACCTTTCAAGTGGATTTCTTTCCTTATAAAAAGCGTTTAAAAGAATTGATTCATAATCAATAGGATGTAACTTAAATTCAAATGAAAATGAAGAGTAAATTCCACTTTTATATTTTATAAAAACGTCGATATATCGGGAATTTTCAATGTAATATTGGTAGGGAACGTTTTGTTAAGATTAATTTTTTAAAAAAAATAAAATAAGCTCTTGGATAATTCAAGATTTTCGATTTACATTTAAAGCCGTAAGTAATTATAGACATGGCAAAGAAAAAGGTAATAGTTGATTACAAAAACGTACCAGACGAGGTACTACAAATGTTAGCTGATAAATATCCGCATGGGTATAATAAAGGCGTAATTAAATTTCAAAACGCTAAAGGCGAAACTGTATCCGCTGTTCCGATTGAGACAGAAGAGGTTTCCTTTTTGGTAAAAGTGAGCACTCAGTTGCAGTCCTTAGTGGATAATATCGACGTAGATGAGTTTGATGACTTAGGACTTGATATTGTCGGAGCAGGAGGAGGTAAAGCTAATTTTGCTGATGACGAATTTGACGATGACGAAGAAGACGCCGGATTTGGAAATGATAAAGAAGAAAGTCTAGATGATAATATGGATGAAGCAGAAAATATAGCTGACGATTCTGATTATTAATCAATTCTAATATAGTTCTATCATATCGAGTATTCGGTATGAATTAAAAAAGGGAGAATTTTAAGTTCTCCCTTTCTATTTATCCAAAGTTGATATTTTGAAAAAACTGTATGATATAGTAAAATATAACAATCATCCCGATAACCATAGTGACGAAAATAAAGCTCAACCCTAGGATGATGGGCAAAAGCACAGATTTGGCAGTGCCTTGGTTTTTACCATATTGATAATGTTCTACTGCTAGTACTAAATTCCTTTGATTAGTTTTAAAGAAGAAATCTAAAATATTACCAATCACAGGCATGAATGCTAATGCGATGTCGATGAAAATATTAATGAACATCTTCGCTATAACCTTCCCGCTAGCACCATTGCGCAGTAAAGCCACCATGATCCAAGAAGAAACGATAAAACCTATCGAATCACCTATTATTGGTACTAATCCTATAATAGGCTCCAAACCAAAAGTTCTATTAGTAAAAGGTATTCTAAACGAACTCTCCATAAGTTTTACAACTTTGGAAATATCCCTTAATTCTTGAGGAACTTTTTTATATAGTTCGGTTTCTTTGGAAATCATTTTAGTTAAATGTGATCATATTTAAACCTATAAGTTCACTTTCTTCGTAAGATACAGTCAATCTTCCTAAAACGCCACCAGAAGAATTAGCTACAGCACGAGCTAATCCTCTCCAGCTCAATACTAAATGATATGCGAATTTTTTGTCGAGTTCTTGAAGAATGTCATTGGTTTTAGCAATTTCATTTGAGATTAAATGAAGTCTTTCTTCTAATTCAACGACTTTGTATTTATTCCATTCATTGTCGAAAATAGAATCATACTCTGCAGACACCCATTCGAAATAATTATTGACTAAAGGTTCACCGTGATCTTTTCTGAATTCTGTGGACATTTTACCCATGTGAATTTCTTTTTCATCTAAATTGTCATCAGCAGAACCAATTAGAATTGTTATAAGAGCTGGAATTCTTTTTAATAGTTCTTTTTGTTCCTTTTCTAAATTTTTGAGATAAATTAATTCCATCATTTTGATTTTATAGATATTTAAAGTGTTTTTAAGTAATAATAAACAATAATATTAACATATTTGTTCCAACTATCGTCACATTTATTGAAGCAAATTGCATGCTATAGTGCGTATGAATTTTACTCTTGGAGCAGATGTGTGATTATTTAGTGTAATAATTTCAGCTTTAATCCTTAAATCCATTATTTTTATTGAATGAAGCAGCGGATTGATTTTTCTCAAATAGATATTGATACATTTTCAAATGAAGATTCTACGGGAAATCTTACTTGGGAATCTCCTGAGAAAATTACAGTGCCTGAGCATTTAAATCACAATGAGATAGAAAAACTCGACCATTTAAAATATCAAGCTGCTGGTATTGCACCATATTTAAGAGGTCCATATAGTACAATGTATGTTAGGCAACCTTGGACCATTCGTCAATATGCAGGTTTTTCTACAGCAGAAGCTTCTAATGAATTTTATAGAAAAAATCTTCAAGCAGGTCAAAAAGGATTGTCTGTTGCATTTGATTTAGCTACGCATAGAGGATACGATAGCGATCATGAAAGAGTTTTTGGTGATGTAGGTAAAGCGGGAGTTGCAATTGATTCTGTGGAAGATATGAAAGTATTGTTCAGGAATATTCCACTAGATGAAGTATCAGTTTCTATGACAATGAATGGCGCAGTTTTGCCGATTATGGCATTTTATATAGTAGCTGCAGAAGAACAAGGTGCAGATATTTCAAAATTAAGTGGTACGATTCAGAATGATATTTTGAAGGAATTTATGGTGAGAAATACCTATATCTATCCTCCCAAACCTTCCATGAGAATTATCTCTGATATCTTTCAATATACTTCTGACTTCATGCCGAAGTTCAATTCTATCAGTATTTCTGGTTATCACATGCAAGAAGCTGGAGCTACTGCAGATTTGGAATTAGCATATACTTTAGCAGATGGTTTAGAATACGTCAGAACTGGACTAGCGACCGGTTTAGATATCGATAGTTTTGCTCCGAGATTATCATTTTTTTGGGCAATTGGAATGAATCATTTTATGGAAATCGCTAAAATGAGAGCTGCAAGAGTCCTTTGGGCAGAAATCATTCAACAATTCCAACCAAAAAATCCAAAATCTTTAGCATTAAGAACACATTGTCAAACTTCAGGATGGAGCTTAACAGAGCAAGATCCTTATAATAATATTGCAAGGACGTGCATTGAAGCGATGGCAGCTGCGATGGGTGGAACTCAATCTTTGCATACTAATGCATTGGATGAAGCTATAGCATTGCCTACACCTTTTTCAGCACGAATCGCTAGAAATACTCAAATATATTTACAACAAGAAACTCAGATTTGTAAGACTGTAGACCCATGGGCAGGTTCTCATTACGTAGAATTTTTGACGGATCAGTTGATTCAAAGTGCAAGAAAGTTAATAGAAGAAGTGGAGTCCTATGGCGGAATGGTAAAAGCAATCGAAGCCGGCATTCCAAAAATGAGAATAGAAGAAGCAGCTACTAGAAAACAAGCAAAAATCGATGGCGGATTAGATAAAATTATTGGAGTCAATCTATTTCCTGCTGAAGATGATATGAATATTGAAATCCTAGATGTAGACAATACTCACGTTAGAGAACAACAAATCCAAAGATTACAACAATTAAAACAAGATAGAGACGAAGCTCAGGTTAATCAAGCTTTAAATGATTTGTACAATGCAGCAGTCAATAAATCAGGTAATGTTTTAGATTTAGCAGTTAAAGCAGCTAGAGTTCGAGCAACTTTAGGAGAGATTTCTTCCGCTTTAGAAAAAGAATACGGTAGATATATTGCTCACATTAAAACCATCTCAGGTGTATATTCTTCACAATTAGCTATGGATGAAAACTTTAAAAATGCTAGAGGATTTTCCAATCAATTTGAGAAAATAGCAGGAAGAAGACCAAGAATTTTAGTTGCGAAACTAGGGCAAGATGGTCATGATAGAGGTGCTAAAGTAATTTCTACAGGATTTGTAGATGTGGGATTTGATGTGGATATTGGACCACTTTTTCAAACGCCAAAAGAAGCAGCACTGATGGCTGCAGAAAATGATGTGCATGTTCTAGGAGTTTCTTCTTTAGCCGCAGGTCATAAAACTTTGATTCCACAAGTCATGAGCGAATTAGAAAAAATAGGACGATCGGATATTTTAGTGGTTTGTGGAGGTGTAATTCCTAAACAAGATTATGATTTTCTATACAATACAGGCGTTGTCGGCATCTATGGACCTGGAACAAATATTTCTAAAGCTGCAATCGATATTTTGGATATTCTGATCAAAGGGTATCAGTAGCATTTGATTAGAGGATTAGATAATGTGCCGATGAGTTAATGTGGCAATGTGTCAATGAATTAATTTGTCAATGTGATAATTCATGAAGAACTATTTGTTCAAATCATTTCGTCACTTCTATAACCTCAGCGACCAATAGTTTCGGACACGGAGACTACTCGAAGTGTCAAAAGCATTGTTGTTTTGAGATCCTTTCAGGATGACAAGTAGGGATAAAGAAGTATTTCACAAGAAAGCGAAATCAAGAGTCGTACGACCCATCTGCGCCATAGGTTTTGAAAAATGGGGCACCCACATTGTGAAAAAAGACCACACTTCGACAGGCGGAGCACAGTTGAAGAAGAGTTTTGAAGAAATATCTTTTGAGCAATTTGTGGGTCATTGGAAAAACCCGGCGCGATTTTGGCTGTTGAGCCTGTCGAAATATGGTCCTTTTCTTTTAAAGAAATAGGACAGAAAAAAAGGTAAAAAGCTAAAAAATATTTATTAGCTTAACCTTTCGATGGTTTGCTTAAAACTCACATATCTGTCAGAAAATCCATTTTTAAAGGTGAAGGGCAGTTTCGACGCCGATGAAAAAAGTAGTGCAGGCAGATACCGCTTCGGGTTTAATGGTCAAGAACAAGATAATGAGATATACGGCGATGGCGGAAGCTATACAGCCGAGTTCTGGCAGTATGACCCGAGGTTAGGAAGAAGGTGGAATGTGGATCCAGTGGTGAAGGAATGGGAAAGTGGATACGCTGTATTATATAATTCACCTATAGTCTTTATAGATGAGAAAGGTGATAATCCAATTACAGCGTTTGTGATCGGCGCGTTTACTGAATATGCTTCCATGGTTGGTGCTAAAATGCTCTTTGAAGGGATGTCTTTTACAGATGCGAATAAAAGTTTAACATGGAAAGATGGTATTAAAATAGGTCTTTCAGGTACTACAACTGCGGCTTTAGGAGCACTTGATGGTGGAACTGTTAAGTTTGGATCTTGGATAGCAAAACCTACGAACCAAAAGATTATAAAAAAATTACTATCAGTAGGAATTACAGCTTTAGAAAGCTCTCTTAAACAATTTATTGATGATAAGGACTTTAGTTTAAATGATGTTTTGATAGATGTTTTGGCGGATGTTGGAATGGGATATCTATTTAAATCAAATCATCTGGATACAAAAATAAAACAAACAGAGAATAACTTGAAAGTAGCAGAAAAAAGAGTCGAGGACTTGTCAACCAGAAGGAGTCCTAATGAAAAATTAATAAATAAGGCAGAAGAGAAAGTTCAGAAGTTAAAAAATGATGCTAAATTCTATGAAACAGTAGCAGTTATTAAAGAGACCTCTCAACAAAGCTCAAGTAAAGCTGCATCTGAACTATTAAAGAAATAATAAAGAAATAAATGAGAAAGAGGAGTCTTTTAATAGTAGTTCTAGGGTACTTAGCATATTTAAGCTTAATTATCGGTCCACTAATTCAAAACAATTATTTTAATGCATGCATTAAAACCGGCTTGGTTGAATATAAATATATTAAACTGAGAGAAGAGGCTCAAAGAGGAAGTTCAAAATATTCAGCAGATGTAAGCTTTAACAATACAAAGTATTACCTTACTATTGAGAAATGGGAGTTTGAAAAGGCAAAAAAAGGAGAAATGATTAAGGTGTTTTATTGTAAAGAGATAGATAAAGTTTTTACAGAAACCTCTATTTGGGTTAATAAAAGAGTTAGTATGTTAGCAGTGGGTTTGGTGATTTTTTGGACTGTAATGTTGAAATGGGTTTTTATTCCATATGAAAAAAATAAAAATAATAAATAATTTCAATTAGCTATTTTGTCCCAGCAATTTCTATGCTTTTGTTAGAGAAGCCAGAACTATGATGCTTATGATTAAATGATTACCAGAGCAACTTCTATGATTATGTTAGAAAAAGAGGTTCCTTATATAAGAAAGACTAGAGACTAAAAGACAGGAGACGAAAGACTCTACAGGAAGTATAAGTAAAAGCCACCGAGAGGTGGCTTTGGTGCTGTATGGACTATCTAACGAGCGATATAAAAGGCTAAAAGCAAATAAGAGTTACTCTGGAGGGTGGCTTTTGGTGTTATGTGGCTACTTATAGCGCCGCGATATTTTTCTGAAAGAAGTCTTTAATTTTTTTGTTAATGAACATTTTATTGATAGATCCTTTCAGGATGACAAGTAGGTCTAAAATGTATTTCGAAAGAATGCTAAATCAAGAGTCGTACGACTCCCTGCGCCATTAGTTTTGCAGATGGAGCACCCACATTGTGAAAAAAGCGTCATTTCTTCAACTGTTTGCACTTCGACAGGCTCAGTGACCACACTTCGGTAGACTCAGAGACCGTACTTCAACTGGCGGAGCACAATTGAAGAAGAGTTTTGAAGAAATAGCTTTTAAGCAATTAGTGGGTCATTGGAAAAGCCCGGAGCGATCTTGGATATTGAGCTTGTCGAAATATGCATACTTTTTACTAAAAAAGTAGGAAGAGAAAGAGAAAATCATATTAGTTTTAGATGCTTTCAGAATGACAATCGTTCTTAACTTTACGACATTGGTCTGCGGTCTAATGTCGTAAAGTAAGTGGGAAATGTCATTCTGACGAATGTGGTCACTGAGCAGCGTCGAAGTGAAGAATCTCTGATAATCAGGAACTCGATGCATCAAAAGCATTTTTATTTTGAGATCCATCAATCCACTAACGTTACTTTCAGGATGACAACAGTGCTTAACTTAACGACATTAGTCTTAGGTCAGTTGACTGTTGACTATAAACTTCTTAATGTTTTAAATTTTGCACTTTACTTAAAGATTGCTTCGTCCCTCGCAATGACGAGTTTTTACAACCAAGACTTTCTGCAGTCTTATTGACTTTGTTTACTTAGTGAAATGGAAATCAGTCCAAATTACCTTAACTTCTTAATGTTTTAATTTTTGCATTTTACTTATAGATTGCTTCGTTTACCGCATTAATATTTTTTTCAAACTTCGTACTTTTAACTTTGTACTCCAAAAGTGGTCTGTTGTCAATTGTAAGTCGTCCAAATAAACTTAACATTACAATGCATGCATTTGATTATTATTTTTATTAAGTTTACATAAAAATCAATGTTATGGTAAACTCGGCAAGTGACATTAAAGTGAGGAACGTTTCCTTCAAATTTGATGACGTCCCTAAGCATTGGATATTGAATAATCCAGTGACCACTCATTTTGTAAATAGCATGCATATTGTTTTCCCAGAAGGAGAGAAGTTTTTTATTAGAAGTGTAAGAAAGTTTACAAAAGATATTAAAAACGAACAACTCAAAAAGGACATTAAAGGATTTTGCGGACAAGAAGGAGTTCACGCAAGAGAGCATGAGAGATTTTGGGAAGTGATGGAAGAGCAAAATTTAAAACCAGAAGGCTATGCCAAATTTTTAGCTTCTACTGCTTTCAAAGGAAAATATAGTGTCGAAAATTTATTCGTAAAAAACCTAAATAAAATCTCCCCTAGATTAGGTGATAAATTTGGATTGTCTATTACTACTGGATTAGAACATTATACTGCAATCTTAGCGAATGCTCTATTTCACGAACCGATCGCTACCAACAATAATTTTGCACCGCAAATGTTAGAATTATTGCATTGGCATGCTGCAGAAGAAATTGAACATAAATCCGTTTGCTTTGATGTTTTAAGGGAAGTAGATGATAGTTATATTCTTAGAGTGACAGGTATGGGCGCAGCTACTTTGATGTTATGGACTTATTTGGGTCTAGGTCAAGTGTACTTTTTATATCAAGACAAAGATTCAAGTATTATTGAATTACCTAAGCATCTGTATGAATTTATCGATTTGATTGTATTAGGAGAAATTGGGAAAGGTTTAACAAAAAACTTGTTGCAATATTTCAAAAAAGATTTTCATCCTAATGATATCAATGATCGCTATTTGACAGAAATGTTTTTTGAAGATAAAACTTATGCATAAAAAATGAGGCTATCTAATTAAGGTAGCCTCTTATCTAATATTTATTTTCGAGTTAATCTTCTATTTTATTTAGACTTTTAGTAGCACCAAATAATTCTTCAGATCTTTTATTGTATGCTTCTGCTGCATCTTCTGCTGTCAAGAAAAGGCCTAAATCTATTCGAGATTTATTATCGTAAAGTACAGCACGATATCTATTTTTACTCACTTTTACCACTCCTCTAAAACCTGTAGCATTACTAGAATTCTTTTGATTTCTACGCAATTCAGACATGATGACCCATTCTAAATTTTCTAATCTACAATCTAATGGGTTGCCATTAATTAATCTAACAAATAGTTTTTTATTGCTTTCTGGTTTTTCTAAAAATTTTTCAGCAGCAGCTTTGTGCACATAAATAGTAACGTTTTTATAAGTGCCATCTTTTAGAGGATAGTTTTTTTGATAGAAAGCATATCCACTTGAATGCATTCTTAAGTTCGCTAAGAATTCTATCTTTTTAAAATACTCAGTGTCTTTAAAATAATTATAGATTTGTTCTGAAAAAATCACATTCTTATTAGGTGCGTTTTTTAACTTGACTTTGTAAAGCATGTGATAGAATATTTTAAGTGAAATAAAGTGTATTATGTAAAGTCAACACTCGATAAATGAGGAAGACAAGTAATATATAAACGATATATGACCCCCTTTGTTTCATTTTATGTAGGAATTGGTCGCGTCTTATGTAGAATCAGTATAAAGTAGGGGGTTGTCATTCACTTTTTTAACTGTTTTGACCTTTTTCAATTTGGGAAAAATTACCTTTGCGTCATCCATTAATGGAGATAAATTATGGCAAAAGCAAGTTTTTTTACATCTTCTATTGGTAAGAAAGTGATCATGGGTGCTACCGGTCTATTTCTTATCAGTTTTCTTGTAATTCACGTTTCAATTAACTCATTGATTTTCTTGGATTTATTTTATCCAAATGAAAACGGAGCAGCGTTCAATACAGCTGCAGATTTTATGTCCCACAATCCTGTGATTAGAGTTCTAGAAATAGGATTAATGGCTGGACTTTTAGCTCATGCTATTCAGGGAATAGTTTTGACTTTACAAAACAAAAAGAAAAGACCTGTAAAGTATGCTGTTGTAGACGGAAAAGCGAACTCTACATGGTACAGCAGATCTATGGGACTTTTAGGAACTATTCTATTATTGTTTCTAGTGGTTCACTTGAGTGATTTTTGGTTACCTACTAAGCAAGCAGTTTTTGCAGGAGCAGACCACGACACTTTCGAATCAATAGTAGTTGCATTTTCTAGTCCTTTGAGAGTAGTCATCTACTTAGCAGGTGTTGCATCTCTATGTTTTCACTTAATGCATGGTTTTCAAAGTGCATTCAGAACATTTGGACTTGCTCACAAAAAGTACACTCCTATAATTACAGGTGCAGGAAAAGTTTTTTCAATTGTGGTATCCATTTTATTTGCATTGATGCCAATCTTGGTATACGCAGGTTTTATCACTAAATAACCCAATTTAAAATTCAACAATGTCTATAAATTCTAAAATCCCTCAAGGTGCAATTGAAACCAAATGGGAAAAATATAAATCAAGTGTAAAGCTGGTCAACCCGGCAAATAAAAGAAGTCTTGAAATCATCGTTATAGGTACTGGCCTTGCTGGAGCTTCAGCTGCCGCTACTTTGGGTGAATTGGGATATAAGGTGAAAGCTTTCTGTTTCCAAGACAGTCCAAGAAGAGCGCACTCTATTGCAGCTCAAGGTGGAATCAATGCTGCAAAAAACTATCAAAATGATGGCGACTCTGTTTATAGATTGTTTTACGACACTGTCAAAGGTGGAGACTATAGATCAAGAGAAGCTAACGTATATAGACTAGCAGAAGTAAGTGCTAATATTATCGACCAATGTGTGGCTCAAGGTGTTCCTTTTGCTCGTGAGTATGGAGGAATGTTAAGCAATAGATCTTTCGGTGGTGTTCAAGTTCAAAGAACATTTTATGCTGCTGGTCAAACAGGTCAACAATTATTATTAGGAGCTTATTCTGCATTAGAGAGACAAGTAGCTTTAGGGAATGTCAAAATGTATTCTCGTCACGAAATGCTTGAAGTAGTTAAAGTAGATGGCGTAGCTCGCGGTATCATTGCTAGAAATTTAGTAACAGGTCAATTAGAAAGACATTTTGGACACGCTGTTTTATTGTGTTCAGGTGGTTACGGTAACGTGTTCTATTTGTCTACTAACGCAATGGGATCGAATGTAACAGCGGCTTGGAAAGCTCATAAAGCTGGTGCATACTTTGCAAACCCTTGTTATACTCAAATACACCCTACATGTATTCCAGTTTCAGGAGATCATCAGTCGAAATTGACATTGATGTCTGAATCTTTAAGAAATGACGGTAGAATTTGGGTGCCTAAAAAACAAAATGATACTCGAAAAGGAAACGAAATTCCTCAAGAAGAAAGAGATTACTACTTAGAGCGTCGTTATCCTGCTTTTGGAAACTTAGTTCCTAGAGACGTAGCTTCTAGAGCAGCCAAAGAAAGATGTGATGCTGGATATGGCGTAGGTTCTTCTAGACAAGCAGTTTTTCTTGATTTCGCTTCTGCAATTGAGCGTTATGGCAAAATTGAAGTCAATAAACATGGTTTAGATAATGCAACTCAAGCAGATATCATCAGATTAGGTAAAGATGTTATCAAAGAAAAATATGGCAACTTGTTCGACATGTATGCTAAAATAACGGGCGAAAATCCATACGAAGTTCCTATGAGAATTTATCCTGCTGTACATTATACAATGGGCGGTGTATGGGTAGATTACGAATTAATGACTACTGTACCAGGAATGTATGCATTAGGAGAAGCGAATTTCTCTGATCACGGAGCAAATAGATTAGGAGCTTCTGCATTGATGCAAGGTCTTGCTGATGGTTATTTTGTAGTGCCTTATACAATTGGTAACTACTTAGCTGATGAAATCAGAACAAAACCTATTCCTACAGATCATCCTGAATTTGTTCAAGCAGAAAATAGAGTTAAAGAAACTTTAGATCACTTTATCAATATCAAAGGAACTAAATCAGTAGACTTTTTCCATAAAGCATTGGGTAAAATCATGTGGGATAAATGTGGTATGTCTCGTAATGCTGAAGGTTTACAAACAGCAATCAAAGAAATTCAAGCTCTAAGAGAAGAATTTTGGAAGAATGTTAGAGTACCTGGAACTTCAGATGAATTCAACCCTGAATTAGAAAAAGCTGGAAGAGTAGCTGACTTCTTAGAATTGGGGGAGTTAATGTGTAAAGATGCATTAGATAGAAACGAAAGTTGTGGAGGTCACTTCCGCGAAGAATCTCAAACAGAAGAAGGAGAAGCTAAGCGTGATGATGAAAACTTTGCATACGTTTCAGCATGGGAATACAGAGGAGATAATGATTGGGAATTACACAAAGAAGATTTAGTATATGAAAATATCAAAATCGCCCAACGTTCATATAAATAATCTATACAGAAAAAACTAAAAGATAAACGAATGGAACATAAAGATATATCTCTAAACCTTAAAGTTTGGAGACAAAAAAATTCAAAAGATCAAGGTCGTTTTGAAGCTTTTAAAGTCGACGGTATCTCTACAGAAATGTCTTTCCTTGAAATGTTTGATGTATTGAACGAAAGATTAATTAATGAAGGTAAAGAGCCTATCGCATTTGACCACGATTGTCGTGAAGGAATTTGCGGGATGTGTTCTATGTATATCAATGGAAGACCTCACGGACCTTGGCAAGGAACTACAACTTGTCAGTTGCACATGAGAGCTTTCAAAGACGGTGAAACTGTCGTGGTTGAGCCATGGAGAGCTGGTTCTTTCCCAGTGATTAAAGACTTAACTGTTGACAGAAGTGCATTTGATAGAATTATACAAGCAGGTGGATATATTTCTGTAAATACTGGAAATGCTCAAGATGCAAATAGTTTACCAATTGCTAAAACTGACGCAGATACTTCTTTTGCTGCTGCAGCTTGTATCGGATGTGGAGCTTGTGTAGCTGCATGTAAAAACTCTTCAGCAATGTTGTTCTTATCAGCAAAAGTTTCTCAGTTAGCTCTTTTGCCACAAGGTCAGCCAGAAAGACAATCTCGTGCAATCGATATGTTGAATCAAATGGATAAAGAAGGTTTCGGATCTTGTACTAATACAGGAGCTTGTGAAGCAGAATGTCCTAAAGAAATCTCTATTGAGTATATCGCAAAAATGAATAAAGAATTTATCGTTGCAAGTGCTGCTTCTGAGAATTAAATTCTAGAATAAAATACCTTAAAGGGATGAGTCATAATTTGATTCATCCCTTTTTTATTTTAAAACATAGGCAAAGTTCACTTATGTGGGAAATTTTGTAATTTACGTCTTAATATATCGCTTTAAAAGCCACGTATTTGTAATCTGATATAATGAAACGACTTCTACTTTTAGCCATCATACAAAGTTTACTCATCATAAATGTTTTCGCAACTCATAATAGAGCCGGAGAAATCACTTATACTCAAATTTCGGGTTTGACTTATGATTTTACTATCACCACCTATACTAAAGCAAGCTCTGTAGATGCAGATAGGAGTGAATTAGTGATTTTCTGGGGAGATGGCACTGCGAGCACTCTTCCTCGGACCTCTGAAGCCTATCTTGCTAATGATATCAAGCTCAATAGATATTCTGGAAGACATACTTATAGTGGACCATTCAATTATGTCGTACATGTGATAGATCCTAACCGAATAGAAAGCATTTTGAATATTTCTAACTCGGTCAATGTCCCGTTTTATATAGAAGACACGCTCAAGATTTTAGATCCTACAATTTATGGTTTTAATAGTTCTCCTATCTTATTCAATCCTCCAATAGATTTTGGAAATGTGAATGAAGTTTTTGTGCATAATCCAAATGCATTTGATCCAGATGGAGATAGTTTATCTTATACCTTAATCCCACCTAAACAAGGAGTTGGTATGCAAGTTCCTGGCTATGTCTCGCCTACAGTAATTAATCCTGGACCGGATAATGTTTTAACACTTAATGTCTACACTGGTGAATTAAGATGGATTACTCCTAAAAAACAAGGAATTTATAACGTTGCAATTTTAATTACAGAGTTCAGAAATGGAATAGTCATCGGAACAGTAGTGAGAGATTTGCAAATTATCATTCAAGCGGCTGAGAACCAACCTCCAGTCATTGAAGGGAAAGAATTAATCTGTATCGTAGCAGGGGATACTATCAATGAAATATATCAAGCAATTGACCCAAATATTTCTAATATTATTGAAATGACTTCGAATGGCGCCCCTTATGAAGTAGATCAAAGCAAAGCATTTTTTCAAGTGACACAAACAGGTAATCCTGCGATTTCAAAGTTTTATTGGGCTACCAATTGTGATCATTTAAGAAATACAGATTATCAAGTGGTGATCAAAGCAGAAGATAATGCTAATATTCCTTTGGTAGATTTGAAAACAGTAGTCATCAAAGTTTTAGCTCCTGCGCCTCAAAATGTTATAGGAGATTATGATGCCGTCAATAATCAGGTGAAGATAACATGGGATGAAAATTATCCTTGTAAAAACAGCATAAAATTCCAAGGGTATTCTGTTTGGAGAAAAATCGGTTGTGGATTTCAAGTAGATACTTGTAATAGTGATTTAGCTCAAGCAGGCTATACTAAAATCGGTGAAACTCTAGAACATGAATGGATAGATGCGAATTTAAAAAGAGGCGTAAATTATAGCTATGTGGTCGTAGCTGAATTAGCGAGTAAGAGTTCAATAGGTTTATTATACAATAAATTTAGAGGAATACCATCAGAAGAAGTTTGTGTAGAATTACCCAAAAATATTCCATTAATCTATAATGTGGACGTTAAAAGTACAGATACAAACAATGGAAATATTTATGTGGAATGGTCTAAACCAGCAGCAGTCGCATTAGATACTGCGAAAAATCCTGGTCCTTATATAGTTAAATTAAACAGATCTGTGAATGGAAACACTGCTTACGAATCGGTTTTTCAAACTACAGCACTTAATTATAGTAGTATTTGGGATACTAATTTTGTAGATGTAGGTTTAAACACTATTGATAATTCTTATACCTATCAACTAGAATTCTATGTGGCAAATGATGATCTATTAGGAGAATCAATGGATGCCTCTTCTATATTTCTAAGTATTGTCCCATCTGACGAAACGTTAGAATTGAATTGGTCAGTAGATGTGCCTTGGGTAAATGAATTTTATAATATTTATAAAGAAAATAGCTTAGGTACTTTCACTCTAGTAGATACGACGAGTGCTATGCAATGGTTAGACAGACCTTTGTCGAATGACAGTGTTTATTGTTACAAAATTGAAGGTGTAGGAGCTTATCAAATGGAAGGTTACAAAGAGCCATTGATTAACTTTTCACAAATCGTATGTGCTCAACCAAAAGATACCGTGCCACCATGTGCACCTATTTTAAATGTAGATAATTTTTGTTCTAACAATCAATATGAAAAAGGAGTTTATAACAATTATTTGAAATGGAATTTTCCTAGAAATTGCGTAGATAGTGCGGCAATAAAATTCTTTATTTATTACAAAGAAAATCCCGATGTAGAATACAGTCTGATAGATAGTGCAGTAGGTGAAAATAAGAGAATATTTACTCATGAGTTGAGTGAATCTTTGGCAGGCTGCTATAAAATTACTGCAGTAGATATCGTGGACAACGAAAGTTTATTCTCCAACGAAATATGTGTTTCAGATTGTCCAATTTATGAGTTGCCCAATGTGTTTACTCCGAATGGAGACGGTGTCAATGATATTTACACGCCTATTTTACCATACTCGGGAGTATCAAGAATTCAGATGAAAATATTCAATCGAATGGGAAATTTAGTATTTGAAACCACTTCGCCAGATATTAATTGGGATGGAAACAATCTAAATTCTTCTAAAGAATTGCCAACAGGAGTTTTCTATTATGTATGTGAAGTGTATTACAATACTTTAAATGGAGAAATGAAATTAGAAAAACCTTTAAGTGGGTATATTCATTTAATCAGAGAGAAAAAATAAAATAATGTTTACTGGAATAATCGAAACTATAGGTACGATAGTTAATAAGCAGGAAGAAGATCAGAATGTACATTTAACAGTGGAGTCTTCTATAACGCAAGAATTAAAAATTGATCAAAGTATAGCTCATAATGGAGTATGTCTCACAGTAGTATCTATTGATGAAGAAACTTCAACGTATCAAGTCACTGCTATCAAAGAAACTTTAGACATTACTAATCTTCATCACTTAGAGATTGGAGATGCCGTCAATTTGGAGAGAGCTATGCTAGCAAGTGCAAGATTGGATGGACATATGGTTCAAGGTCATGTAGACACTACGGCAGAAATAAAAAAAATAGTAGATGTAGATGGGAGTACAGAATTCCATTTTAAATTTTTAAACACACCTGAATTCTATTTAGTAGATAAAGGCTCTGTTTGTATAGATGGAGTAAGTCTGACAGTAGTGAAAGCTAAAAAGAAAAAATTTCACGTAGCCATTATTCCTTATACTTTAGAACATACCATCTTCCATCAATACCTCAAAGGAGATATCGTTAATATTGAGTTTGATATTATCGGAAAATATATCCAACAATATCTCAAGAAGTAGATAAGTCTTTACTTTTATTCAACAATAACTAACTGATAATCTTTTTTGCCTTTACGGACTAAAATAAATTTCTGTTGTAGAATATCTTTATCAGAGACTAGGTATTGATCAGAACTTACTTTTTCTTGATTGATAGCAATAGCATTACTTTGCAAAGCTCTTTTAGCTTCTCCTTTTGATGAATATATAGAAGTATGTGCTGCTAAAAATTCAATGATAGGGATTTCTTCTTTAAAGATTTCTTTTGAAACTTTAAAAGTAGGTACGCCGTCAAATATTTCTAATAAAGTTCTTTCATCTAATTTCTCTAAAGAAGTTTTAGTGGATTTACCGAATAATACTTCAGAAGCTTGAACTGCATTATCATATTCTAATTGAGAATGCACGCTAATAGTTAATTCTTGAGCAAGTGTTTTTTGAAGTATTCTAAGATGAGGAGCAGCTTCATGTTCTGCAATCATTTTCTCTATTTCTTCTTTAGGTAGAAAAGTGAATACTTTAATCCAATTTTTAGCATCTTCATCAGAAGCATTTAGCCAAAATTGGTAAAATTTATACGGCGAAGTTCTAACTGGGTCTAACCAAATATTGCCTTGTTCTGTTTTACCAAATTTTCCACCATCTGCTTTTTTAACAAGAGGAGAAGTCAGTGCATGTACATCTCCACCATCCATCTTACGAATCAGCTCGATACCAGTAGTAATATTTCCCCACTGATCGCTACCACCCATTTGAACTTTTACACCTTTATGCTTATACAAATGGAAAAAGTCATATCCTTGGATCAATTGGTAAGAGAATTCTGTAAAAGATATTCCTACATCACCAGTAAAACGTTGTTTGACAGAATCTTTTGCCATCATATAATTGACAGAAAGATATTTACCTACATCACGTATAAAACCTAAAAAGCTAAACTCTTTGAACCAATCATAATTATTGACTACTTCGGCAGGGTTTTCAACAGAATCAAATTTTAAAAAATGACTTAATTGTTTGGTGATTCCATCTAAGTTTCTTTGTAAATCTTCATCATTGAGCAAATTTCTTTCATTAGATTTTCCAGAAGGATCTCCGACCATGCCAGTTGCACCACCTACTAAAGCAATTGGATAGTGACCGTGTTTTTGTAGATGCATTAATATTATAATTGGAACTAAGCTGCCTATATGTAAACTATCAGCAGTAGGGTCAAACCCGATATATGCTTTTACTTTCTCATTTTCAAACAATTCTTTTGTTCCAGGAGTAATATCTTGAATGAGTCCTCTCCACGCTAATTCATCTACTAAATTCACTATCTTAATATTTTTATGCAAAAATATAATCTATTCAATAGTTTTACGTTGTTTTTTGGGGATTAACTTAAATTAATTAAAAAGTAGTCCGCTCATCAATATTTAATTGAAAATCTTAACTTTATCTTCAATATTAAAATTAAAAAGCTGTTAATTCTAATATTAATCAATCTCCTTAAAATATAAGTATGCATAAATATACGAGAATCAAACTTTTACTCTTATCACTTACCGTAGGTGTAATTGCACAAGCGCAGCCAGCTAAGTATAGTAACGCGTTTATGGATATAGGTATAGGAGCTCATAATTTAGGCAAAGGTAATGCTGTTGTAGCAGGAGTTTCTGACTTATCAGCAGGATATTGGAATCCAGCAGGTTTGGTCAATATTGAGCAGACAGCTCAAGTTGGATTTATGCACTCTGAGTATTTTGCAGGTATAGCAAAATATGATTGGTTAGGTGCAGCATTCTCTTTAGATAGTGGCAAGCATGCAATAGGTATCAATTTAATAAGATTCGCAGTAGACGATATTCCTTATACTTTAGACTTGATTGAGCCTGATGGTAGTATTAACTATAATAATATTCGTTCTTTCTCAGTAGGAGATTACGGATTTATGCTTTCATACGCTCGTAAAATAAAACCTAACTTCTCTGTCGGTGGTACCGCAAAGATTATATATCACAAAGCAGGAGACTTTGCTAAATCATTTGGGTTTGGGATTGATGTAGGGGCTCAATATCAATTAAAAGATTTCAAATTTGGTGTGAATATTAGAGACATTTCCACAACGTTTAATGCATGGAGCTTTTCATTCACAGAAGAAGAAAAACAAAAACTTTTGGGTGCAGATAATGCTATACCTGACAACTCTTTAGAAGTAACACTACCTAAAATATTAATAGGTGCAGGATATTATAAAAAGTTTAAAAAGTTCGAATTAAATACTGAGTTAGCAATTGATATCACTACGGATGGTAAAAGAAACGTTTTGCTTCCTGGTAAGCCACTAAGTTTTGATCCACATTTAGGAGTAGAAGTGGGTTTTGCTGAAATTGTATATGTAAGAGGCGGTATCAGTAATATTCAGAAAGAATTAGACGATAATAATATAGATAAAAAAATCACCATTCAGCCTAATATTGGAGCTGGATTGAGATTTAAAACGATTGCAGTAGATTATGCATTTACAGATGTAGGCGGTAAAGAAACCTCTACATTTTCACATGTTATATCTGCACGTATTGGTTTTAATAAAAAGAATAAAAACTAATGAAGAGATATATTTTAATATTACTAGGAATAATTGCTTTTATACAAACGGCCAGTGCTGAAACGTATGGAAACGAATGGATCAATCATGATTTGAAATATTATAAATTCAAATTGGTGGATGAAGGGTTGTACAGAATTCCTAAATCAGCTTTATTGTCTGCTGGTATTTCTGAAAGTGAAATTTCTGGAAATAGAGCTAGGCTCTTTAGATTAGGTCAAGAGATTCCAATTTATGTGTCTAATGAAGACTTATTCGGAGACAATGATTATATCGAATTTTATGGAACAGGTAACGATGGTTCCGTAGATAGACAATTATACTTAGTGCCAGAATTTCAACCTAATCATTATAAAAGTTTATATACAGATACTCTAACTTATTTTTTGACTTTTGATGATAATAATAATAATAAAAGAATTGTAAATGTTGCAAATGATTTAAGTGGAGAATTACCTGTAAAAGAACCTTATTACTATCATGTAAGCAAATTGCACAATTTACTTCAGTTTTTCAATCCAGGAGAAAACCCCAACCAATTATTGAATTATGTTTTTGATTCTGAATATGATATTGGAGAAGGGTTTAGTGATAGATTAATTATGGGACCCAAGCAAAACAGAGCCTATTCTTTATCTTCTAATAATAAATATACATTACAACCTGAACTAAAAGCAAAACTAAAAGGAACTGTTCTCTTTTCTAATAACTCTACATATCATAAACTTGCTATTACAGTAAATAATAATAGTCTCGATACTTTAACAAATTCTAAAGCAGGTTTGAGAAATATAGAATACGATATACCCATAGAATATATTAATAACAATATTGTTTTCCGGTTTTATCCTCTAATAGATAAAAGTAGAAATGGCGTCTATTGGTTAGAATTTACTTACCCTCGACAATTTAATTTTAATAATTTTGGCAAATTAGATTTTGGAGTTCATAAACAAATAGAGGCTTATGTTGAGATACAAAACTTTAATAACAAGTCAACTGATGCAATTATCTATGACTTTAAAAATAATCAAAGATATATTGCATATAGAGATGGAGATATTACTAAAATAAATTTCCCTCAAACGGAATTTGAAAAGGATAGTTTATTTATCTCTAGTCAAGATACTTCAGACTTACATATTATAAATAGTCTTTCCGAAGTCAAATTTATTGATCCCATAGAAGCGAATTATTTAATCATTTCTCAGAAATCTCTTACATCTGGAAGCGATGGGATCAATTACGTAAATGAATATGCAAAATATAGATCTAGTTCAGAAGGTGGAAGCTTTCAAGTAGCCACATACATGATTGATGAATTAGAAAATACATTTGGATACGGTATTAAAGGCCATCCAATTGCTATTAGAAATGCAGTCAATTATTTAATTGATAATGAAATAGTTCAGCCTGAATTGTTATTTATTATAGGAAAAGGATATGGGTATCATACAGGCAGAAATAGCTCTGAAGATTTTATTCAATCCTATGGAGAACCTGCTTCAGATAATTTATTAGTTTCAAGATCACCATTAGTACCTTATCCTCAAGTAGGCATAGGAAGACTATCTGCAAGAAACTCAGATGAGATAAAAGTTTATTTCGAAAAAGTAAAAGAATACGAACAAACTCAAAAGACAGGAAGTGCTGAAGATCAAACTCTAGAAAGAAAAGAATGGATGAAATCCATACTTCATTTGGGTGGAGGGAACTTTTTGGATGAACAAGCAACTTTTGCAAGATATTTAGAAAACTATAAAAGAATTATTGAAGGCCCTAGTTTTGGAGGCAATGTTCATAGTGTATATAAAAACTCGACAGATCCTGTTCAGGTTGCTCAGTCTGCTATAATTGATTCCATGTTGTATAATGGTACATCATTGGTTACATTTTTTGGTCACTCTTCTACCTCTACTGTAGATTTTGATATTAGCCCAGAAAACTTTAAAAATCAAAAAGGAAAATATCCATTTATGTTTACGAATGGATGTTTTATAGGCAATGTTTTTGAAAAATATAATTCCTATAGTGAGAGATTTGTTTTGATTCCAGATAAAGGTGCAATTGGTTATTTGGCACCGATGACGTATGCAGTAGCATATTCTTTAAATCAATATGCGAATAACTTCTATAATAGATTAGGAGTAGTTAATTACGATAATTACATTGGTAATATTCTAAAACTTACAGCAATAGATGTATTGAGTAGCTCTTTACAGACTGATAAGTTTCTGGGGCAACAAATGATATATCATGGTGATCCAGGAATTAAATTAAATTCTTTTGAAAAACCAGATTATATCATCACAGAAAATTCCATTTCTTTTATTCCAGAAGTGGTGAATGCTAGTATAGATACATTTAAAATTTTAATTAATCAAAAGAACATTGGGAAGTCAATAAATTCTAGTTATAAAGTTTTAGTAGAAAGACAATTGCCTAATGGTCAAATAGAAACTTATGAGAAAGTTGTAGATGCTCCTAGTTATTCTGATTCTGTATATTTCTCTATCCCAACAAATAATATCAGTGGATTAGGACAAAATTCATTTTATATAAAAATAGATTTTGATGATGAAATCGACGAGTTGTCTGAATTGAATAATGAAGTGACAATTTCTAGATACTTTACTATCGATGATGTGCTGCCAATTATTCCTACAGAATATAGTATTGTAAATCAGCCAAATATTGAGTTTAAATTTTCTACAGCTAATCCTTTATTAGAAACTAGAAGATATGTATTGCAGATTGATACCACAGAGTTTTTTAATAGTCCATTACTAGTTACAGACTACGTTAATAAGTCAGGAGGAGTAATCAATTGGACACCTCAATTGAACCTGATTAATAATAAAGTATATTATTGGAGAGGGAGCTTAGATACTTTATACGAAAATGACTTAAGTTGGAATAAGAGCTCATTTTTATACAATACTGGATTATCTGAAGGATGGAATCAATCTCATTATTTCCAATTTCTACCTGATAACTACACTAATATTAATCTGAAACCAAATAGAAAATTTAGCTTTATTGATAATATTAGGTCTATTAAAGTTTATAATGGTATCGATGCTGTGGGATATAATGATAGAGTTCTATTTGCCGATAATAGTTTAATAGCTAGAAATGCTTTTGCAAGATCAGGTTTTCTATTTTATGTACTAGATACAAAAACAGGTTTCCCTATGTCCACTTACCAAATTGGTAATACAGGATTAGGAGAGTATGGTAATACAATAGCTAGTCTCTTGACGGATGTTAAAATTATTGAGTTCAATACCTCTGAGCAAAAAGGTAGATATGCTTGTTATAAATTCTTAAATGATATCGTTCCAGACCAAGCTATCGTCTGTGGCTACAGTTTCCAAAATCCTTTTTATTCAAGATGGGCTAGTGATGATTCTACATTATTCAATGGAGAAACTCTCTACGATGCATTTGAAAGAATAGGTGCGACAGATATTAGATCGGTTCAAGAATTTGAAACTTTCCTGTTTTTTACTCAGAAAGGAAATCCATCATTTGCTACACAACAAATTAAAGGAAATCGTTCAGAAATTATAGATGAAGAGTTTCAATTTACAGGTACATGGAATAATGGAGAAATGTCCTCCACTAAAATAGGGCCGGCGCTGAAGTGGAATACTATCGATTATAATTGGGAGTCTGAAGATGATCCTA
The DNA here is from genome assembly GCA_035515235.1 of Chitinophagales bacterium. Classification (GTDB taxonomy): domain Bacteria; phylum Bacteroidota; class Bacteroidia; order Chitinophagales; family JADIYW01; genus JAMLHH01. Next base: position 10,090 of record DATJBS010000071.1, on the reverse strand, counting down.
TTACTGACATTGTAACTTATACTCTTTTTGGGTATTCTAAAGAAGGTAAAAGAGAAGTGCTCTATGATTCAGTTCCTAAAAATGCTGATATATCTTTCGTAGACTCTAAGATTTATCCATACTTACAACTGGGAGTAAATGCAAAAGATACTAAAAATTCGACCGCTCCACAATTTGATTATTGGAGAGTGATTTATGATGATGTTCCAGAAGGAGCAATCAATCCTCAAAAGTATTTGGTGAAATCTAAAGATACTATACCATTCGGAGGTACTTATAAAGCTGCAGTAGCTTTTGAAAATATTACTGATCTAGACATGGATAGTATATTAGTGAAGTTTACTGTTAAGGATGCTAGCAATCAAATCACAGTTTCTTATAAAAGATTTGCACCACTACCTGGAAGAAAATTTATTGTAATAGATTTTGAATATGTATTTAATCAAATTTCCAATCAAGGAGTTAATACTATTATATTTGAAGCCAACCCAGATGATGATCAATTAGAAAAACATCATTTCAATAACTTTGCAATATTCACAGTAGTACTTGAAAAAGATATTTTAAATCCTATTATGGATGTGACGTTTGATGGCAGACATATTACTGATGGTGAAATAATTTCTCCTAAACCAGAAATTCTAATCAACCTAAAAGATGAAAACAAAAACTTGGCGTTAAATGATACTTCTTTATTCAAAGTATTCTTAACTACTCCAAATTCTACAACACCGATTTCTCTAGATCCTCGATCTAATGATTTTAGTTTTATACCTGCTGATGAATCCAAGCTAGATATCGAAAACGTGGCAAAGTTATTCTATAGACCCAACTTTGCAGAAGATGGAACTTATGAGTTGAGAGTGCAAGGAGCGGACAGGAGCTTGAATGATGCAGGTGACAACGATTATAGAGTCCAATTCAAAATAGATTCTAGACCAGCAATTTCTAATTTCATCAATTATCCAAATCCATTCTCTACAGCAACCCAATTTGTTTTTACAGTCACAGGTACAGAAATACCGACAGATATTAAAATTCAAATTATGACCGTTTCGGGAAAAATTGTTAAGGAAATTACTGCCGCAGAACTAGGAAGTATTCATATCGGACAAAACATTACTAACTATAAATGGAATGGTACGGATACTTATGGAGATAAATTAGCTAACGGACTTTACTTATATCGCGTGACTGCAAGAATCAATGGTAAAAACATGGAACTTCTTGAAGGATCTACAGATAAGTATTTCAAAAAAGGATTCGGTAAGATGTATATTGTAAGATAACACTCTATAATAAATCATAATGAATGGCTGCTATATGCAGCCATTTTTTTTAATAATGTTAAGACTTCCCTTTTAGTGCTTTTGAAAATTGTTCTCTCGTGCAGGTAGCCAACCATGCTGTTTTATGAGGAAGCTGAATTTGCTTTTGATATTCAAAGCCACTTTTTTTATTGAGAATATGAATTTTTTCATTTCTGATATCAGGTTCTACAATAACTCTATTAATCGTGTTATCCGAAAACAAAAACTCCATCACAGAAGAGAAAACATGCCATGTAAATAATGGGATAGATTTTGTAGGAGGACCTACTAATATATGCATACCAATATCACCATCCTTTCCATTATAATATTGTTCTAAAGCTTTTATAACATTATATTTTTCTATCAAAAACTTTCGCTCTCCCTTATATTCACCTATATATACTTTTGTGCCCGATGATAATACTTTAGTATATGCTTTTTTGAATTCTTCCAAACTCGTATCCATCATTCCCCAATATATTGCATATGGCATATTTACCCAGGAATGTATAATAGACGCATCTTTCTCTAAATCGATTTCTCGAAATGCAATTCTTCCTAAAGAAGGAATTTCTTTTTTAAATAATATTTCTTTCATAAATTATTATGTTTTCTAGGAGATGTATTATTAATTATTTCAATTTAAAAGCTTGAAAGTAACCTAAACATATAATATCAAGAGCACTACGAGCTTTTTTTTTGATAATTAAGAAGAATAACTTTTTTATAAATGTTGCATGCATGCATTTGTTTTTTGCTTATTTAACACTTGGATTTAGAGTTGCTTTTCTATAAATCGACAAATTTTCTTGTAGATAGCATTTTTATACTTCAATATAAATGAATGATAATCAGTATTTTATATAAGTAATGAGCTTCAATGTCTCGATTAAATTAAAATATGGTTTGCGTATTGTTTTTCTATGTTTAAATATTTGTTAACTTCGGTTTTAAAATCTTCTCTATGAGGTACTACTTATTAGCATTAATAGCATTTTTTGGGCTCAACACTCTATATGCACAGACTACAATTACTGGGACAGTAGTTGATAACACACAAGAACCGCTGATTGGTTCGAGTGTAGTATTGAAAGGAACCACTTCCGGTACTATTACTGATTTTGACGGAAACTTTACTTTGGTCATCAACGAAAAAGCTCCATTTACATTAGTGGTGTCTTATGTTGGTTTTAAAAATGCTGAAGTTAAAATTACAGGAAATCAAACTGGTTTAAAAGTGGTATTGGACGACGAAAGTTCTATACTTGATGAGGTAGTAGTTTCTGCTTCTAGAGTAGAGGAAAAAATCCTTGAGTCTCCAGTGTCGATTGAAAAATTAGATCTACAAACTATCAAAGCTTCTGCATCTCCAGATTTCTTTGATCAAATGACTAAATTAAAAGGAGTGACTTCAGCTTCTGGATCGATGACTTTTAACTCTATTAACACTCGTGGTTTTGGAGGTATTGCTAATACTCGTTTCGTTCAGTTAGTGGATGGAATCGATAATTCAGCTCCTTTATTAAACTTCCCAATGGGTAACTTAATTGGTATTGGAGAAAATGATATTAAAAGTGTAGAATTGGTTCCTGGTGCTGCTTCAGCGCTTTACGGACCTAACGCATTTAACGGTATCATGTTGATGAATAGTAAAAGTCCTTTTGATTATGAAGGTTTGACAGTATCTGCAAAAGTAGGTTTTACAAGTGCAGATAATGAATCTTTTAATTCAGGCAGAGGGACAGTTAATCCTATGTATGGAGCTGATTTACGTTATGCTAAAACTTTCGGAAAATTCGGATTCAAAGTTACTGGTAGTTACTTCGGAGCTACGGATTGGTTGGCTAATGATTATAAAACAGATATTGATACTAAAAAGAAATACAAAGGTGATTCTTGGACAAATGCAGAAGGGGAGTCTTTTTTAGGAGATAGACCTGTTAAGTTTGATGGTGTCAATACGTATGGTGATGAAAATGCTTTATCTACTGTGCCTTTAGGACAATTACAAGTTTTGAATCCTGCTACTGCTGATGCATTGATTGCAGCTGTATCTGGAAGCGAAACTTTCCAAATGCTTTTCCCTGATGCTCAAAGAGCTGAAGATTTTGTAAGAAATAACTTCCAATATTTACCAACAATTCAAATCAGAAGAACTGGTATTTCTGAAGAAGCTTTATTGGATAATAGAAAAGCTACAAGTGCAAAAGGTACCTTATCTTTACACTATAAGCCAACAAAAGATATTGAAGTCAATTATGCTTTCAGAATTGGAGCAGGTAACTCTATCTATCAAGGAACAGAAAAATATGTTTTAAGAAATTTCTATAGCTTCTCTAATAAAATTGAAGCAGCTGGTAAGAATTTCATGATTAGATCTTACATGACTCAAACTAATGCGGGTGACTCTTATAACTTAACCGCTTTAGGAAGTTATACAAACGAACTTTTAGCAGGTACTGCTGCTGCTTGGGCACCAACCTACTTAGGTAATTATGTAGGAACAGTTATGGTAGGTTCAAGATTAAAAGGAGTTAATCCTTCAAGATTAGCACAGATCTATCCAAACGTATATAGAGTAGCTCATATCGAAGCGAGAAACGCAGCTGATGGTTTAATGCCAGCTGTAGGAACTCCGGCTTTCCAAGAAGGTGTAGAAACTATTAGAACTACATTATTCCAACGTGCTGAACCAGAAAAAGGAATTTTAGGTGGTTCTGCATTTACAGATAAATCAAGATTATTCCATACAGAAGGTACTTACGATTTTACCACTTTATTAAAAGATAAAATTGGAATCTTAGTAGGTGCTAACCACAGATTGTATAGTTTATTTACTGATGGTACAGTATTTAACGAAGATCCAGAAGGTACAGGCACTAATTCAAGAATTAAAATCAATGAGTACGGTGTATTCGTCCAAGCCACTAAAAAATTCTTTGAAGAAAGATTTAGAGTTTCTGCTTCTATTAGATATGATAAAAACGAAAATTTTGATGGAGTATTTTCTCCACGTGTAGCTACAGTGGTAACATTAGGAGATAAGCGTCAACATAATATTCGTGCATCTTTCCAAACAGGTTTCCGTAACCCAGATACTCAAGCACAATACATTTATTTTCCTGCTACTTCTATCTTAATGGGTGGATCACGCAAGAATGCTGAAAGATATGGTATCTATCAAGGTGGAGCATACTCAAAAAGCTCTTATGACAAATTCTATGCTTCTGCTTTAGCAGGTGCACCAGATCCAACACTTTTAAAAGAAGTGAATATGGACTTTATCAAACCAGAAAAATTATCTAACGTAGAGATAGGATATAAAACAGTTATTAAAGGTCTATACATTGACTGGAATGCTTATTTCAACTGGTACAAAGACTTTATCGCTCAAGAAAATGTTATCGCAAAAGTTGGTCCTGAACATAAAGGACAACATGTTAATGGCTTTGACGATTTCATGAAAACAAGAGCTACTCCTGCTGCTTTCAGACCTTACTATAATGTGAGTGACAAAGTAACATCTTGGGGTACTGCAATTGGTTTAAGCTATAAAATGAAAAGAGGCTTCTCTGCTAGAGGTAACTATAACTATATGGATTACAAAGCTGAAAATCCTGAATCTCAAGCTAACGTAGATTTCAACTCCCCTAGCCATATGCTTAATCTTGGATTTGGTAATTCAAATGTAGGAAATTCAAATGCTGGTTTTGATGTAAGCTATAGATGGCAAAGCAAATTTGACTGGGTAAGTAGCTTTGGTAGTGGAGAAATTAAACAATACTCTACTTTAGATGCTTCTGCTTCTTATACAGTTAAAAAATGGAATACAATGTTCAGAATAGGTGGTACTAACTTGATAGGCCCAACTTACAGAACGAATGTTGGAGGTCCTTACGTGGGTAGAATGATATTTGCAGGTATTACTTATGACGGTAGCGTTTTAGGTGGTAGTAAAAGAAAAAAATAAACCAATAAACCAAATCAATAACTATTATGATGAAACAATTATTAATGTTTTTCGTGCTGTGCTTTGGGTTGAATAACCTATATGCCCAAACCACAATATCTGGAACTGTTACAGATAGGCAAAACGAACCCCTAATCGGCGCAAGCATTATTATTAAAGGTACTACTACAGGTACTATTACAGATTTTGATGGAAAATTCTCATTTACAGTTAGTGAGACTCCACCGTTAACTTTAGTGATATCTTATATTGGATATCAAAACACTGAAATTGGAGTTTCTACAAACTCTAAAGGTTTAGAAGTTACATTAGAAGAAGAAAGCAATATTCTACAAGAAGTTGTTGTTTCTGCATCAAGAGTACAAGAGAAAATATTAGAATCTCCTGTAACTATTGAAAAATTAGATCTTCAAACTATTAAGGCATCTGGCTCATCTGATTATTTTGACCAAATGACTAAGTTGAAAGGTGTTTCTGGAGCTTCTGGATCGATGACTTTTAACGCGATCAACACAAGAGGTTTTGGTGGTATCGCTAACACTCGTTTTGTACAGTTAGTAGATGGAATTGATAACTCAGCTCCATTATTAAACTTCCCTATGGGTAACTTAATTGGTATTGGTGAAAATGATATCAAAGATGTGGAATTAGTTCCTGGTGCAGCTTCTGCTCTTTATGGACCTAACGCATTTAACGGTATCATGCTAATGACAAGTAAATCTCCTTTTGACTATGAAGGCTTAACGGTTTCTTTCAAACAAGGATTCTCTAAAGCTTCTAATGACAAACCAAATCCAATGTACAATGCTGATGTTCGTTATGCTAAAACTTTCGGTAAATTCGGATTCAAAGCAACAGGTAGCTACTTCGGTGCTACGGATTGGAAAGCAGATGACTACCATACAGATGTCGTGACTAAGCAAAAATATAATGATGAATTATCATTAGATGCTAACGGCAAGCTAATAGGTGACAAACCTCAAGGGTTTAATGGTGTGAATACTTATGGTGATGAAGGCGTGCTTTCTACAGTTCCTTTAGGTGCATTACCTGCAGGACATCCTACTCGTGAAGCTTTAGTTGGTGGCGTTGCTGGTGCATTAGCTCCCTTCTTTGGAGGAGATATGGACATAGCAAAAGGTTTTATTAATGCAAGATTTAATAAATTACCAACTGTTTTATTGAGAAGAACTGGTATTCAAGAAGAAGATTTATTAGAGAATAGAAATGCGACAAGTGCAAAAGCCTCTCTAGCTTTACATTATAAACCAACTTCTGAAATCGACATTAATTATGCTTTCAGATTTGGACATGGTAACTCTGTGTATCAAGGTTCTGAGAAATATGTATTGAGAAACTTTACTAGCTTCTCTAATAAAATTGAAGCAACAGGTAAGGATTTCATGGTGAGAAGTTATATGACTCAAACCAATGCAGGGGATTCCTACAACATGACTGCTTTAGGTAGTTATACAAATGAATTATTAGCAGGAACAGCTGCAAAGTGGGCTCCAGCTTATTTAGGTCAAATAGTAGGAACTTATATGGGTGCTGCTTTGCAAAACTTAGGAGCAGGTGGTACACCAGAAATGGAAGATGCATTATTTAAAAGTCCTGACTTAAATAATCTAGCTAACTTCAAAGGAAGACAAGCAGCGGATGCTTTAATGCCTCCAAGAGGATCTCAAGCTTATAATGAAGCTATCCAAACTATTAAAGGAACTTTATTCCAACGTTCTGATCCTGCAAAAGGTATTTTAGGTGGAGCTTCATTTACTGACAAATCAAGATTATTCCATACAGAAGCTACTTACGATTTTACTTCTTTATTGAAAGAGAAAGTAGGTATTTTAGTAGGTGCAAACCACAGAATGTATAGCTTATTCACTGATGGTACAGTATTTAACGAAGACCCAGAAGGAACTGGAACTAATACTAGAATTAAAATTAATGAGTACGGTGCGTTTGTTCAAGCAACAAAAAAAGTCATTGATGATAGATTGAGAATTTCTGCTTCATTACGTTATGACAAAAATGAGAACTTTAAAGGTGTTTTATCTCCACGTGTTGCAGTTGTAGGGACTATGGGTGATAAACGTCAGCATAATGTTCGTGCAGCTTTCCAAACAGGATTTAGAAACCCAGATACTCAAGCTCAATTCATTTACTTCCCTGCATCTACACTTTTGATGGGTGGTGCTAAGAAGAATGCTGAAAGATATGGGGTTTATGAAGGTGGTGCTTATACTGCAGCTTCTTTTGCTAAATTCCAAGGTTCAGCTTTAGCTGGAGCTCCAGATCCTACATTGTTAGAAGAGTTTTATATGGACTATATCAAACCTGAAAAACTTTCAAGTGTTGAAGTGGGATACAAATCAGTCGTAAAAAATCTTTACATAGACTGGAGTGCATACTACAACTGGTATAAAGACTTTATTACTCAATCAAACGTAGTAGCTAAGAAGAGCTTTACACATAAAGGTGCTGCTGTACCAGGTGTTGAAACAGGTGCTCCGACTATTTTGAGACCTTACCACAACGTAGAACAAAAAGTAACTTCTTGGGGTACTGCAATCGGCTTGAGCTACAAAATGAGAAAAGGATTTATGATGAATACTAACTATAGCTATATGGACTTTAGTGCTGATGGCACTGACAAAAATACTGTAGGTTTCAACTCTCCTTCTCACATCGTGAACGTAGGTTTAGCGAATAACAATATTGCTAACTCTAACTTCGGTATGAGTTTATCTTACAGATGGCAAAGTGAGTTCTATTGGACTAGTAGCTTTGGTTTCGGTGATATCGATGCTTATGGTACTTTTGATGCTTCTATTTCTTATAATGTTAAGAAGTCTAATACTATCCTTAAAATGGGAGCTACTAACATAGCAGGTCCTTCTTACACTACTAATATTGGTAGTCCACTTGTTGGAAGAACATTCTTCGTAGGTATTACTTATGACGGAAGTGTTTTAGGTGGTAGCAAAAAGAAAAACAACAATTAATACTTTAGCTTTTAAGCAAAAAGTATAAATTTTAATACTTATAAGAGGCTGTCTGCAAAGGCAGCCTCTTTTTTTATTGATTAAATAAAAATTAAATCGTTAGAAGTATCATTGAAATAATTGACTTCTGATTCCAAACTTCTTAATTTCCGTTTTGAATATTATGAAAAAAGAACTTTCTTACCCAAAGGACAAAATCAAAATCTTACTTCTAGAAGGAATACATCAATCTGCAGTAGAAGAATTTGAAAAAAGAGGATATAAAAACATTACTGCCGTTAAAGGTGCAATGTCAGAAGAAGAACTATTAGAGGTGGTAGAAGATTACCATGTGATTGGTTTGAGGTCGAAAACTATCTTGACAGCTCCAGTCTTACAAAAAGCTAAAAAATTAATATCAATAGGAGCGTTTTGTATAGGAACTAATCAAATTGATTTAAACGAATCGACAGATTTAGGAGTATCTGTTTTCAATTCACCGTATTCTAATACTAGATCAGTAGCAGAATTAATTATAGCGAATTCAATCATGCTTTTACGTAGAATTCCAGAAAAGAGTAAATATGCTCATGAAGGAATCTGGATGAAAGATGCTGTGCGTTCTTATGAATTGAGAGGTAAAACTATAGGTATTATAGGTTATGGTCATATTGGAACACAAGTTTCTATTATGGGAGAATCTATGGGTTTGAAAGTGATTTATTATGATGTTGAACCTAAATTGCCATTAGGTAATGCTAAACAAGTAGATTCTCTTGAAACGCTATTGAAAGAATCTGATATCGTCACGCTTCACGTTCCTGCTACCCCTGTTACTCACATGATGATAGGCAAGGAGCAGTTTGACTTGATGAAAGAAGGTGTGATTTTCCAGAACTTATCTCGAGGAACTGTTGTAGATATCGATGCTTTAAAAGTTGCTATAGATTCAGGTAAAGTTGGAGGTGCAGCAGTAGATGTTTTTCCAGCAGAACCAAAAATAAAGGGAGAGATGTTTGTATCTCCTTTACAAGGTTTGGACAATGTGCTCTTATCTCCACATATCGGAGGAAGTACTCAGGAAGCACAAGAAAACATTGGAGGGGAAGTAGCTGTGAAATTGGTCGCGTTTTTAGATAATGGTTCTACTATTGGTTCTAAAACAATTCCTGAACTCAATCTACCTATCCAATCTAATACAAGAAGAATCTTGCACACGCACAAAAACGTACCGGGTATTTTATCTCAAATCAACCAAATCCTTTCACAATTCAATGTAAATATCGTTGCTCAATATTTGAAAACGAATGAGAAAATTGGATATGTGGTATTGGATATCGAAGGAGATGCTACGAATGAAGCTTTAGAAGCTTTGAAATTAGTTCAACATACCATTAAAGTAAGAGTTTTATTCTAACGGATTTTCTATAAATTATAAATGCGTCTAGCTTCTTGGAGTTAGACGCATTTTTTATGTAAAATCATTGAGCTGGCGCAAGCATCATGCTGTGTCTAAAAGAAAAGCTCTCTCACCACATAGGAGGAGCATAGTTTTAAAATCCATAAAGCCTATGTGAGAAGATTTATCTTCCTATGGATATCTTAAGACCATCAAAAGTCTATGTATCTATGTTGTTTTAATTTTCAAGAAACTTATAATGTAAGAAGAGTCGTTTTTTCTTATTGCTGGCGCAAGCACAATGTCGTTAAGTTAAGCACTGTTGTCATCCTGAAAGAAACGTTAGTGGATTGAAGGATCTATCAATTACAATGCTTTAAATACTTCGAGTGCAGTTCGACATGCTCACTGTAAACCTGAG
>DATJBS010000070.1:0-82016 GCA_035515235.1 Chitinophagales bacterium | reverse complement strand
ATCTTTAAAAAGGTCGCTAGAGCGATTTTTATTCTGATAACTGATTGTTGATTTGGATGGAGCTCGATTTACACCTAAGTGATTTAAGTTTCCAGTAGCTGACCGAAGTCCATTGCTGATATCACGAACTGATTGACTTTTGGCAAATTGACAAAAAAGCATTGAAACTAAATGCGTCCAGCTATTGAATCCTTTACAATGTTTATCAGTTTGCTTTTCGCTTACAAGCTTATTGAATTTGGAACGATCTAATTTGGAAATAATTTGAGAAAACAAAGTTATATTTGTCATGAGAGGGAGGGGTTTTGTTGTGCAACTCAAAGTTAATTTGAGATACGAGATTCTCCCTCTTTTTTTTAAAACGTTTAGGACGCTATTGGTCTAATGTCTTTAATCTTTAGTCTAAAAAGCATCTTGACTCTAGTACTTCTTGATACCAAATAGCGTCTTGATTACTGATTCTTGCCTCTTGATTCCAGGTTCTTAAAGTCTATTTAATGCGTCCAAAATATTCTCTTCTATTCTTTGTTGAATATTATCTTGGTCTGCTTTGACGAAAGTTTCTCCTGTGATTTTTTCGTAGAGTTCTATGTATCTGTCAGAAATAGTTTGTACCCATTCTGCAGTCATTTCAGGAACTTGCTGACCTTCTTGACCCATGAAGTTATTGGCGATCAACCATTCTCTTACAAACTCTTTAGATAATTGCTTTTGAGCTTCGTTCTTCGCTAATCTGTCTTCGTAACCGTCAAAATAAAAATATCTACTAGAATCGGGTGTGTGAATTTCATCCATGAGATAAATCTGTTCCCCAATTTTTCCGAATTCGTATTTTGTATCTACTAAAATCAATCCTCTTTCTTTTGCTATTTCTTGACCTTTAGCATAAAGCTGACGAGTGAAATTTTCTAATTGAATATATTCTGCTTCACTGACGATTCCTTGAGCGATGATTTCTTCTCTACTAATATCTTCATCGTGACCTACTGATTCTTTGGTAGTAGGAGTGATGATGGGCTCAGGGAAAGCTTGGTTTTCTTTTAATCCTTCAGGAAGCGTAACTCCGCAAAGCTCTCTGGAACCTGATCGATAAGTCCTCCAAGCGTGTCCAGCAAGATATCCACGGATGACCATTTCTACTTTAAATGGTTCACATTTCTTGCCAATAGTGACATTAGCATCTGGAACCACTGTCACCCAATTAGGTAAAATATCTTGAGTAGCTGCTAAAAATTTAGAAGCGATTTGATTCAATACTTGACCTTTGAAAGGAATCGCTTTAGGCAATACCACATCAAATGCAGAAATTCTATCACTGGCTACCATCACTAATATATCCTCTTGGATAGTATATACATCTCTTACTTTTCCTTTGTAAAAAGCTGTTTGATTCGGTAGTTGGAAATGAGTGGATTGGATAGCCATCTGATATAGGATATGAAGATTAATTTAAACTATGGATAAGGTCGTATTGTGTCAAAATATGTGCTTGTTCTAATTCGTCATGAACAATTACTGCACTGTTATCTTTGTTGATCAATGCTGAAATTTTAGATACATCGTCTTTGAGTTCCACTTTAGGAAAAAGAGGTGACATGACTTCACTAATTTTCTTGCTGAGTGCGTCTGAAGATTTCAAAATATTATCCAAAATATTTTTCTCAGAAATACTTCCTACTAATTTTCCATCAGTTTCGACAGGCATTTGAGAAATTTCTTTTTGCTTGAATATTTCAACAGCATCTGCTAAGGTAGAAGTAGAAGAGATAGAAATGAATTCTTTATTGGTTTTGAGTTGGATAATATCTTTCGCAGTTGGAAGATGATTCGTTGGGGTTTCTTTCTCTAAAAATCCTCTTTCTCTCATCCAATCATCATTGAAAACTTTCCCTACATATCTACTACCGTGATCGTGTAAAATAATGACTACTTTATCTCCAGCTTTTAACTGATCTTTTAATTGCAATAATCCTGCAACTGCAGAACCAGCAGAATAACCTACAAAGATTCCTTCTTCTTTTGCAAGTCTACGAGCCATAATTGCTCCATCTTTATCAGAAACTTTTTCAAATAAATCTATAACAGAAAAGTCTACATTTTTAGGTAAAATATCTTCACCAATACCTTCTGTGATATATGGATAAATTTCTTTCTCGTCAAAAACTCCTGTTTCGTGATACTTTTTAAATACAGAACCAAAAGTATCTATACCCCAAATTTTAATATCTGGATTTTGTTCTTTTAGATATTTTCCTGTTCCAGAAATAGTGCCGCCAGTTCCTACACCTACTAATAAATGCGTGATTTGACCATCCATTTGTTTCCAAATTTCAGGACCTGTTTGCTCGTAATGTGCTGTTCTGTTGCTTAAATTATCATATTGATTCATCCAAACAGAATTTGGAATTGTTTCAGATTTTTGCTTTGCAACAGAGTAATACGATTTAGGGTCATCTGAAGAAACGTTAGTAGGACACACGATGACTTCAGCGCCTAATGCTCTTAGAATATCTATTTTTTCTTTGGATTGTTTGTCAGTAGTTGTGAAAATACATTTGTATCCTCTTACGCAAGCAGCTATTGCTAATCCCATTCCTGTATTGCCAGAAGTACATTCTATGATAGTGCCGCCAGGAACCAATCTTCCGTCTTTCTCAGCATCATCAATCATCTTGAGTGCCATGCGATCTTTGATGGAATTGCCTGGATTTGTAGTTTCTAATTTTACATACACATCAGCAGGAATGTCTTTTGTGATTTTGTTGAGCTTCACCATTGGAGTATTTCCTATGGTTTGCAAAATATTGTCATAAACTTGCATGCTGCAAATATAGTTGAATTCAATGAATGTAAAAGATAATTTAACTCAATCCATTCGAAATCTTTAGAAGCTAGAGTGCTTTTCTAGTTTTTAAAATTTTCATCACCATATCTTATGCATTACGTTAAATATTTTGAATCTTTATCAGCACATATTTTTTTAACTATAAATTGATGAATATGAAAATAATGAATTATCAAAAGCTTTTCTTCATTTGTTCTTTTATGATGATAGGAGTTTTAGTTTCTTGTAAAAAGGATAAAGCAGAAACTTCCGACATTATTAAAGGGGATACTTTAAGTGAAGTAGACAATGAATTTTTAAAAAGTATAAGTATTTCCAAGCCCAATCTGAAAGATATGGTTGGATTAGATGGTAATCCATTAGGGAAATTTGCAAATACTTCTCCAGTCTTAAATACTTTGGTTAAAAGCATGTTGATTAAAGCTCAACAGTTTTCTGAGCTTAAAGAAACTTCTTATGCTGAAGAAGGTGCTGATCAACCTCAACATTATGGTTTAGTATATAGTTTTGGGCAAAGAAATTTAAAAGAACGACTAAAACCTTTATCAGGAAATGAATTGCACCAAAAATATTCAGTTATTGGTACTGATGGTTCTGGACTAATGATTAATCTTTTAAAACATGGTGGTATAAATATTTCAAATTGTACCGTTTCCACATTTGAAGCAACTTTAAAAAATGCTTTGAAGGATCACCCAGAAAAAATTGAATTAGAGAATAAAGACAAATTGGCTTTCGCTGAAATTAAAAGTGGAGATATCATTTATTGGCTCCATGAAGATTTGAATCATATTGGAATGGTGGGTGAGTTGAAAAATGGAAATAAAATCATCTTTCAATCTAACGGTAATGGCAATCCTAAAAATGAAGAAGAACAATTAAAGAATCTAGAATTGACTAGAGGAGTGCATGCTATTGATTTAAAAGAAGCCATAAAAGGAAATGGACATTGGTCTAATTATAAAATCTTAAGACTAAATATTGAAGAGGACACTTCGACAACAGTAGAATATAGTACAATCACTGATTCACGTGACGGTGAAATGTATAAAATTGTTAAAATTGGTACACAGACCTGGTTTGCTGAGAATTTAAGATATTCTTCCGGGATTGATAAAGTAGAAAGTAATGGTGCATGGGCAGCTTTATATAATAATGCAACTCGCAAACCTGCTTGGTGCTATTACGATAATAACGTTGCTTTTCATAATACTTATGGCAAATTATATAATTGGCATGCAGTGAGCGCTAGTGATTTATGTCCAGATGGTTGGCATATTCCTACTGATGATGAGTGGGATATACTGACGGATTACTTAGGTGGAAAAGAAATAGCAGGTGGCAAGATGAAATCAAAATCTAATTGGGATAGTCCTAATTTGAATGCTACTAATGAAAGTGGTTTTAGTGGTACTTCAGGAGGCTATAGATATATCTATGAAGGAACATTTAGATGGAAAGGAAGTAACGGATTTTGGTGGAGCTCAACATCTAATCACGCGAGTAACGCCAAGTATAGATCTTTAATTCATTCAGTTGAATCTGTCGGAGAATCTGAGAGTAGCAGAGATTCTGGGTTCTCTTGTCGCTGTATTAAAGATTAACGAGTAAAATTTATAATATTGGATACTTTTTCAGAACAAATAGGTTTTGAAAAAGTATCTTTTTTTTGTGTGGGATCCTGAACTTAAGCGTTAGGCTCATCCATATAATCTACATCTATTTGTATAGGTCTATTGATACTTTCTTCTAAAGAGATAAAAGTTTGTGTACGTGTAATTTCAGGGATGATTTGAATTTTGTCGTGTAAAACTTCTCTTAAATGCTTAGTGTCACGACAGACAATTTTTATAAACATAGTATATTCTCCAGTGGTATAGTGAACATCTATTACTTCTTGAATAGTATCTAACTTTTTAACGACTTGATTATACAAGTTGCTATTGGTGAGATCAATTCCAATAAATGCAGTAATGTCGTATCCTAGTTTTCCATAATTGACAATTAAGTTGCTACTTTTTATGATACCGAGCTCTTCCATTTTTTTCATTCTTACATGAACGGTACCACTAGAAATTGTAAGTATTTTTGCTATTTCAGTATATGGCATTTTTGCATCTTTCATCAAGTAGGAAAGAATCAACATATCCACCTTATCTAGATCGTTGTTTTTTGACATAATTACTAATTTTTAATGATTTGTTGTGTGCTGTGTTTTGAATACTTTTTGAAAATAACATAAAAATTATGCTCAAAAAATTGTCATTAGTTAAAAATATGCAATTATTTCTAATGATTATTCATTTTCTAAAGTCAGAACAGTGATTTCAGGATAAATTCCTACTCTTCCAGGGAAACCTAAGAAACCTAGGCCACGATTGACATATAAATGCTGCTTATTTTGGGTATATAATCCTGCCCAATGAGGATAGATATATTTTGAAGGGCTCCATTTTAAACCCGGTATTTCTATACCAAATTGGAAACCGTGCGTATGTCCACTAAGCGCTAAAGGTAAATTTTGATATTGAGAGTTTTGACTGATGATCATATCCCAATGCGTAGGATCGTGAGTCAATAATAATTTGAAATCAGTAGGAGGTAAGTTGAGTAACGCTTTGTCGATATCACCAAACTGTCCCCATCTAGCTGATCTGCCCCAATATTCAACTCCAATAATAGAAAGTTTTTTCCCATTGACTTCTATTGTATCATTTTCGTTGAGGAGCATTTTCCAACCCATATTTTTTTGATGCTTGATAAGGTCTATGATGTTCTGTTGTTTTTCAGCTTCAGAATTCCAATCTACATACATTCCATAATCGTGATTACCTAGAATGGTGTATTTGCCGTATTTAGCTTGAATATCTTTTAAAATTTCGATATATGGCAGAGCTTCAGTTGCTTTATCATTGACTAAATCACCTGTAAATACAAATAAATCTGCATTTTCTTGGTTAATAGCGTGGACAGCTTTTTCGATAGGCTGAGTAGATGCAAAACTTCCTAAATGCGCGTCTGAAATTTGTACAATTTTGAATCCATTTAGTTCTGCTGGTAAATCTTTAATTTTGACCGTTACACGTCTTATTGTCAATCTGTAAGCACCTTTGACCATTCCATAAATGAGTGAGCCGAAGAAAGTGCCACCTACTACAAGTCCTAATTGTGAAATAAATTGGAATCTTCCAGCATTTCTAATTTCTTGTTTTGGTTTAGATTGAATATAGCGCAGCAACCAATCAAAAACATGAATGATGTCGGTAATCAGAATAAATGGAAGTAGGATAATCTTAGTGAAAATAATCGCTTGCGCAAATCCAAGAACAAATACTTTATTAGTTAAGTAAATGCTTTCTTTTCCTAGAATAATATAGCTGAGTAAAAGAGCATACGTGAAAACACTGATGGCTAAATAAGAATAGGAAAGATTTTTCTTGCCTGGAAATATATTTTTAAAACCTCTATAGACATAAATGTCAACAATTAAAACTATCCCAACTATCGCTAATGCAAATAAATTCATCGATTTTTTATAGAATTACAATTAACCTTAACGATTTAATAGAGGATATGTTTAAGCTTTATCAAAGAGTTTTTTTTATAAAAAACCTCCAAGTACTAATTGTACTATACCGATGACAAAACCTAAAACAGCACCGATGACCTCGATAAATTTAAATTCTTTGGCAGTAATATCCATCAGTAATTGCTCTAATCTTTCATCAGAAAAACCTTGAACTTTATTGTAAACGATATCTTGTATATTCAGCTTACTCTCTACTTTTGAAAGAGTAGTTTCTATCATATTAGGTAGATTTCTGTCTATTTCTTTGACAATCACTTTATGTGTAGCGTTGACTATTTGGTCAGGAATAACATTCTTCAATCCCATCCTCTCTATCCTTGCTCTAAGTGCTTCATCTACTTTTTTTGCGATTTCTTCTTTTACATTATTGAGTGATTCGCTGGTGATGAGCTTTTCTTTAATGTCTTTGAAATTGATTAAATCTCTTTGAACGACATTTCCTAGTTTGGTGGCAATTCTAGTTTTGTTTTTAGGAAATATCCCTTGAAAAGTTATAAAAAGAATTTTTTTCGGCTGTCTTGGATAAAATAACATTTTTATTGCTACCCAATTTGTTAACCAACCAATGAACGATCCAATGATTGGTATTGTAGACAGTTTTAGAATTTGAAACCAGTCAATATGTTCTATCATAATTTATTTTTATTGTTTCCAAATTTCTGGATGTTCTCTCCATTCATTTAATGTAGGAATGTACTCACTATTGACATCTCCGACTCTCACAGCAGCAGCGATAAGGTCTGAATAATTGGTAATAGTGAAAAGAGGAATCTCTAATTCTGAAAATCTGTTTTTTGCAATCGTAAATTCATAAGTATAAATCGCCGCCATACCTTCAATAGATGCGCCTGCACGTTTCAAGTCTTCTACTGCTTTAAGGCTACTTTTTCCTGTAGAAATCACATCTTCGACTACTACTACTTTTGCATATTCTGGCAATCTACCTTCGATAGTATTTTGCATGCCATGGCCTTTTGGTTTGTCTCTTACATATACCATCGGCAGGCCTAGAGCGTCAGCAATCATTGCAGCATGTGGAATTCCAGCAGTAGCTACTCCTGCTATACAATTAGCATCAGGAAAGTTTTTTCTAACCATTTCTACCATATGCTCTTTAACATAATCCCGCACTTCTGGATAAGATAGGATAATCCTATTATCACAATATACAGGTGATTTCCATCCTGAAGCCCAAGTGAAAGGACTTTGAACGTTGAGTTGAATTGCTTTAATTTGTAGTAAATATTCAGCTAACTGATTTGAAGAACTTATCATGATGTATCAAAAGTATAAATTTTTTGTCAATAGTAAGGTTGTAATTCTCTGTGACAATCCCGGAAAATTAGAAGAAATACTAAATCCAACAGTAGAATTCATCATTGAAAAGTATGAAAATGTTCTTCAGTTGAAAGGATTGTTAGAGGTTTTGAAAGATCAACAGAATGATAGTCAACTAGTTGTGTTCAGTAAAGATTTGCAACAACTGAAATCAGATTTTCTTTCTTTATTCATTTGTATAGAGGCTGCAGGCGGAGTAGTTCAAAATAAAGATGATGAAGTTTTAATTATTTTTCGTCAAGGATCTTGGGATTTAGCTAAAGGAAAGGTGGATGAAGGCGAAACCTTGGAGCAAGCAGCTATCAGAGAAGTACAAGAGGAGACAGGTTTGATAGAACTAGAATTAGGAAAACCTATACAGATATTGCCCTATGATAATCCTGCGACCTATCATTCTTATACTTATAAAAATGAAGATGCCATGAAGATTTCTTACTGGTATAGAATGAAATATACAGGCACATCAGCGCCAATACCTCAAGCAGAAGAGGATATTGAAATCGTAAAATGGGTAAAGGTGGAAAATCTACCTAATTATTACAACAATATGTATGAGTCAATAATTGATGTACTAGAGGCTGTATTTGGAGATTGATGGAACGATAGCAGCAGGTATAAATTTGCTCACATCACCATGACCAATGATGATTTCTCTAACAATTGTAGATGACACAGAAGATAATTCAGATTTAGATAAAATTAAAACCGTCTCTATTCCTGGCTCCATCGTATTGTTTAAATGAGCGATAGTTTTCTCATATTCAAAATCTGCAGCAGACCGGATTCCTCTCAAGATATATTTTACACCACGATTCTTACAGTAGTTGATAGTCAATCCTTTGTAATGCTCAACTGAAACCTTCGGTTCGCTTTTAAAGACTTCTTTTATCCAAGCAATTCTGTCTTCTAGAGGGAATAAAGTTTTCTTTTGAGTGTTCACTCCAATAGCAACAATGATTTCGTCAAATAATGGCAAAGCTCTCAATACGATATCTAAATGTCCATTAGTAATAGGATCGAATGAACCGGGAAATATGGCAATTTTCTTCATGATAAATTTTTAGTAGTCTTCTCGACTATCTTATTAGACAATCATTATTTGCTCGCAAAGATAAAAGGTAATTCTTAAAACAAAAATGACTACCCTAAATCAATGATTAAGGTAGTCAAAATATGTAATTGTATTGTTTTATAAACTGTTTAAGAAGAAAAGCAACAGCTCTCTGTCTTTTTTGGAAAGTTGGAGATATTCTTTTTGAGATTTTTCTGCTTCTCCACCATGCCATAATATAGCTTCTTCAATGGTATTAGCTCTCCCATCATGCAAGAATGAAGTATTGCTATTGACAATTTTATTCAATCCTAATCCCCAAAGAGGTGGAGTTCTCCATTCTTGGCCTGTAGCGTCAAACTCTGTTCTATTGTCTGCCAAACCTTCTCCCATATCATGTAATAAGAAGTCCGAATAAGGATAGATTTTTTGGTTGCTCAATTCTTTAATGTGATAAGTAGATGTCGTATAACTAGGTACATGGCAAGAAGCACATTTCAATTTTGTGAAAATCATTTTGCCTGCTGTGAAATCTTTATTTTTAGTATTTCTTGTTGCCGGTACAGCTACTGTTTGTACATAGAAATTCAATAAATCTAATAGGTTATCATCCATATCCAATTGCTCTTGAGTTCCATTATTGCAATTTGCTTGACCATTACAATTCTCTTTAGGGAAAAGAGAATTAGTGAGCCCCATGTCATTTACAGCTGCATTTGCAGATTGTTGTAATGTTGTAGGTTGACCAGCTTTCCAACCATATTTCCCAAGTTTCATAGTTTTAGAAGGGATATCATAAACGTAGTTAGGTCTGCCTGAAATGCCATCTTTATCTAAATCATCAGGATCTGCATGTTTGAGTATATCTGCAGTAGAAATAGCATCAATTAATCCCAATCCAAAAATTGCTGGCGCATTTCTAAAAGAAGTCTGCACATTTCCCGGAAGTGGAATATAAGTATTGACTATTTGATAATTATTCTTAGAAATTGTTGCAGTAGAACCATCTACAAAATTTACGATTTTTTGCACTTGTGTAATGCTTAAAGAGCCTTCCGGAGTCTCGCCGAAAATAGCCTTGGATTGTAGTTGGAATCCAAAACCTGGAACTTTAATGTTTCCATCTATTGGAGAATATCCCGGCAAGCTCAGTCTCATTAATGCTCCTGAACTTCTATCGCCATCTACAGAAGGGATAATTCCTTTGCCATTTCTAACATGACAGTTCTCGCAAGAATTTTGATTAAACATCGGGCCTATACCTCCAAAGTGTAAAGCAGGAGCTGTCACAAAAGTCTGACTAAATGCTTTATCTGCATTCAAATGCTTTTGCATTCCATCAGCATCTAAATTATTAGATGGGAAATTATAGGAAGTAGGTCCGTCGCTAAAAACAGTAGTTCTACCACCAGAATAAGTTTCGAACTCATCTTCTACATCTACACCTACTTCATCTTTTTTACAAGATGAAAATATCATGCAAAATGTAATGGTTAGAATAAGAAGTTGTTTCATATTATAAGTTTGAAATATAAGGAATGAGTTCGCTTTCTAGAGTTTCTTGTAAATCTCTCACTGCAGTTTGAGCGTCTTGTATAGCTGCTTTATTATTATTTAAAGCTTCAGTAAAAGTGCCTGGAATATTCTCGATTTTAGAAATAGCATCTTCTATTTCTTTCTTGATTTTTTGATGCACTTCAGGTTTTGTAGTTTCAATGATTTTATACAAACCATTTCCGTTTCCATTTTGCAAGTATTTACCCAAATAAATGTTTTGTATGCTTCTCATATTATCAGCAAAATCGTTTTTAGAATTATTGCTAAATCTTGATTCTTCTAAAGTGAAATTGTTTTGTGTTAATGGATCATTGATTTTTCCATTTCCTACTTCATCTGCTATACCTGCGATAGCATTTGAAAACTCTTCAATAACAGATTTTTGACTTCTATAAATCGTACTTCCATTTCCAGCAGTAATAGCTTGATTAATGTAATTTCCACCTTCTGGTTTCCATAAATCGTATAGCTTATTTAAGTCATTGGACAATAAGACTGCACTTGAAGCTAAATATTGAAATTGTTCCTTAGTGAATTGAGCGATGGTCTTGTCGCCATTTTCTCCCCAAAGTAAAAATTCAATAGTATGAAAACCTTTTAAAGTTTCATCTTGTCTTTCTAAAAAATCTACAGTTATTGGATTTGGGCTAGAGAGTACATAGTTTAAATCTGTTACATTTACTGGCCATGAGTCAATGTTTGGGTCAATACCTTCTTGATCTACTGGACCGAACAAAAAGCCTTCAGATTGTTCCCATGGCGACCTTGCTGCTATCCAAGCATTTCTTGCAGCCTCTAGGTTGGCTTCTGTTTTATTGAGTTCTAATTCTTTAAGTGCACTACTGAGTAAGTTGCCTTTTTCAGAAAGATCTTTGTATGTTTTTAGAATGACATTATTACTGATATTTTCTACAATAGCTTGAAACAATTCAGAATTGTCTTCTCTTTCGATTTCATCTTTCTTGCAAGCTGATATAAGAATTGATAATAATAATGCAATTAATGTAATTTTTTTCATGTGATTATTGTTGTGATTAAAAACTAAACCCAAAGCCTAAAAGAAAAGTGTTTTCAGTTTCTTTGGTTCCTAATTTTTTATGTGAAAAATGTGATTTTAAAACGATGTTTTTGATTGGGAAATAATTTATTCCACCTGTGTATACAAATCTTTCGTATCTAGGATTGTCAGTGATATTACCTTCTGTTCTGAACATAGAATCGTAATAATCAAATCTCCCGAATAAGAATAATTTTTGTTGAGTTTCTTTATTTTGGATAAGGTTTAAGAAGTTGTAGCCTGCTTCGATATAGGAACCCATAGCAATCTTGCCGACAGGAGTTCTTTTTACCCCTAGATTATTAGATAAATTTCTGTTGGCAGCACTTAATTTCTCACTGTTTTGAAGATGTGCTGTCATAAAATATCCTGTGATTCTCCAGTTGTCTTCCTCTATATTAAAGTGAACATCTCCTGTAACTAACCAAGCAGGTAGATTAAAATCTTTTTTAGGACGGTTTCCTGAACCATTGCCAGCATAGACATTAAAGCCGATATAGTTTTTCTCCTTGAATTTGTAATCTAATCTCAATGCATAGGCGATATTATCTGCATTGATCATTTCAAATCTTTTTTGATAACCTCTTCTTACAAAGTTCAACGAGCTAAATCCAGTATTGTCTAATCCGCTGACTAAGTAAGCATTATAACCTAATGCAGGATAAGTTTTGCCTTTTTTAAGTGGAATGTCTCCACTGAACTCTATACCTACTTCATACCAACCTAATGGTAAGAGCGTATTTTCTACTTCTGACCGATATCCAGTATAGTAATTAATAGGTCTGTCTAATGGAGCAGCATTTCCTAATTGCAGTTTTAATTTACCTGCTCTAATTTTAAATGCTGGATGAACTTTATATTGAATGTTCATCTGTTCTAAAACGACTTCTCCGCCTTTGGTAAGGTCTTTTCCAAATTCACCGAATTCTTCTAATGGGTCAAATTCCATACTTCCTCCAGCACCACCGTGCTCAAATTCGATTTCTGTTTTGAGCTCTATTTTATCATTGAAGTGATATTTCAAATAAAGATTAAATCTCTCTACATCGAAAGCATCTCTTTTATCTGGTAAAGTCTCGTCATTAAAATGATAATAATTGATAACACCATATCCAGAAATATCAAAGTTCTTGAATTTGTTGAGAAGATTGTCAATTTTTTCTTCTCTTGTTTTACTTTGAGTAGTGTCTGTTTTTTCCTCTCCATGTGCTTGGAAAAGGAATAAAAAGTATATAGCTACGAAAACTATTCTGTTCATGTTGTTTAAAATAATAACATGAATGTATAGTTATTTTGATTTAGTCTAATTAAGAAGAGGGTGTTTTTTTTAAGCTTAATTATAGTTTTAACATTAAGTTTAAACTCACTCACTATAATATATACCTAATTTACTTAGATTTAGGTAGAGCGACTTCTTCATCGCTAATCTCATTTACCTGATGAGAGAAAATCCAAAAATGTGTTTGACCGTAGTTTCTGACCTGTACTAAATGAGGATGATCATGAAATTTATGTTTTTGAGAGGTCTCTAATACAAACCATCCATCTTGAGCTAAAAGATTTGGATGCTCTAAAACTCTATTGGGTAATTCGTCAATTACATCTAAAGCATAAGGTGGACCTGCAAAAATCAAATCAAAAGTTTGAGTGGAGTTTTTGAGGAATTGTAAAGCATCTCCTTTATTGATTTTGACATTATTCTTCGGGAGATTGAAATCTTCAGCTACTTTCTTTTGAAATCCTACACTGATAGAGGATAAATCTACCATAGTAATATCTCTACAACCTCTAGAATACATTTCGAAAGAAATAGCGCCAGTGCCCGAAAATAAATCTAAATATTTCGTGGATTCATAATCGATATAATTACTCAAAATATTAAACAAAGCTACTTTCGCTACATCTGTTGTGGGTCTTGCTGGTATATTTCTAGGTGGAAATAATCTTCTTCCTCCGAGTGTGCCTGATATAATTCTCAATTTGAAGTGTAAATTAAGTTCGCTAAATAATTACTTTGAAGTAATCGATCTTCATTAGATAAGTCCTGAACAGGAACATTACATTCTTCAATGTATACGTTTCTGATATACTGATATAATAAGTGAAAAATCTCAGACTCTTTTTCTATCATTCCCGATAATATCAAAGGATAAGAATCAGTCTTCAAATTCAACATTTTATACACTAACAATATATAGTACAATAAATCTTCCTTGTTCTTGTAGTGAAAGCTATTGTAATAGTTGGGTTGATTGCCTAATTGATAATAGAAATAGGCTATTTGTGGAGTAATGTATAAATGTAATTGACTGATATTGGTGGTGTTTTCATAGACGTTTCTACAAAATCCTAAAACAGATGGAGATATTGTAGGCTGCACAAAATAGTTGTTCAATATACTTTTCAACTCTAAAGGAATAGACATGCTCCAAACAAAATCGTCATTCAATTTTCCTTGCACTAAATGAGTTTCAGTAGGAGAGGGTTGAATTAGAACTTCATGCGTAATTTTCGCATCATCTTGAGTGTTGGTGATGGTTACAGGATAGCCATGTATCGATATAAAAATCTTTTGAGAAGCATCGCTCCAGATTTTTTGCAGGCTTTTTAACCAATTACTCAATTGAATTAAATCAATTCCACTTTCTGTATGAGTCGCAAGATGCTCTATATGAGCTTTAGAATATAAAACTTCATCAGGAGATTTTACTGCATAAGCAAAAAAGTTAGGGTGCAATTCAATGTTCAAGACACTTTCAGTCACTTTCAGTATTTTTTATAAAATCTTAAAGAAGTTGTATTTTTGTCAACAATATTACGGTAAATTTCGTTAAGTCTATGAATTATGTGTCATTAAACCCTTGAAACAAATCTGAAGTTGAAATTTTTAAGTAAATTACTGGCACAGTATATATTAACATCTTTAAATTAAAAGCAACTTTACAAGAATATGAATATTCACGAATATCAAGCAAAATCTTTGCTCAAACAATTTGGAGTAACTACTCAAGCAGGAATCGTTGCAGAATCTCCAGAAAAAGCAGTTGAAGCAGCTAAGAAACTTACATTAGAAACTGGAACAAAATTATGGGTGGTCAAAGCTCAGATACATGCTGGTGGACGTGGCAAGGGTAAAATTGAAGGCACAGAACAAAGAGGTGTAGCTTTAGCTAAAACTCCCGATGATGTCTTGAAAATTACTAGAAATCTTATTGGTGGTAATTTAATTACTATTCAGACAGGACCACAAGGTCGTAAAGTGAATAAGGTTTTAATTGCGGAAGATGTGTATGGACCTGGAGAGAGTGAAATTAAAGAGTTTTATTTTTCTATTTTATTAGATCGTTCTAAAGAATGCAATGTGATCATGTATTCTACTGAAGGAGGGATGGATATCGAAGAAGTAGCAGAAAATACTCCTGACAAAATATTTAAAGAATGGGTAGATCCTAACATGGGTATCCAAGCTTTTCAGGCAAGAAGAATTGCTTTTAATTTAGGACTTTCTGGTCTTGCATTTAAAAACTTGGTAGCTTTTGTACCTAAAATATACAAAGCTTACGTGGAGTCGGATGCTGATATGATTGAAATCAATCCATTGCTCAAATCTTCTAACGATAAAATAATAGCGGTAGATGCTAAAGTTAATATTGACGATAACGCACTTTACAAACATCCATATATCGA
Source organism: Chitinophagales bacterium (assembly GCA_035515235.1). Classification (GTDB taxonomy): domain Bacteria; phylum Bacteroidota; class Bacteroidia; order Chitinophagales; family JADIYW01; genus JAMLHH01. The sequence continues at coordinate 66,892 of DATJBS010000070.1, read as the reverse complement.
AGTAATGCGAGATTTGGCTGAAGAAGATCCTACAGAAATTGAAGCTTCTAGTTTTGATTTAAACTATGTGAAACTAGATGGTAACGTAGGATGTATGGTGAATGGCGCAGGTTTAGCTATGGCGACTATGGATATCATTAAATTATCTGGTGGAGATCCTGCTAACTTCCTAGACGTCGGTGGAACAGCGAATGCTGAAAGAGTAGAAGCAGCTTTCAGAATTATCTTAAAAGATCCACATGTAAAAGCTATTTTAATCAATATCTTCGGTGGAATTGTTCGTTGCGATAGAGTGGCTCAAGGAGTAATTGATGCGTATAAAAATATTGGAAATATAGATATTCCTATTATCGTAAGACTTCAAGGTACAAATGCTGAAATCGCTAAAGAAATGATTGAAAAATCAGGATTGAAAGTACAATCAGCTATCTTATTATCAGAAGCAGCAGATTTAGTAAAAAAAGCTGTAGGATAATATAATAACATATAATAATTATTGAGCCTCAGCATAACGTTGAGGCTTTTTTATTTGTACTTATTGAACTTTAGTATATTGAAAAAGATGTGCTCTTCCATCATTAAGAATGAGTTCTCTTTCAGATACCTTTTCAATTAGGTAAGTGGTTTCGTCAGTAGAAGAAGTGCGATTTCCAATACTTTCGATGGTGAAAGTTATTTGACTTCCATCAACTTTCCAATTTTTAAACAAAAGAGCTTCCATATTGTCAGAGCGAGCTGTACCGTCTTCAAATAGTGTAAAATCGAGTGCCGAAGGAGAGTTGTCTTTCCAAGAACCGATTAGTAAAGCTTTATCGAAACCAGATTGCGATGTTTCGATTTCTGATTCATTAGCAGCAGAGCTTTTATCTATATTATCACATGAGCCTATTAATAAAACTCCTCCAATAAAGAATAAATTGCGAATCATCTTTGTAGGTTTTGTAAATGTTCTCATGGTTCAATTTTGATAACAATGTAATCTCTTTTTTGGACAATTATATATTCTATTAAATGAGGAGCTTTTTATGTTTTTGTTTCTTCAGTTTTAGTCCAAACTTGTTAGTGAAAAACACGAAAATAAATTTACTTTAAATAAAAAAAACCCCATCCGAAGATGAGGTCAAGTTTTAATGATATTATCTGTTTTACTTATTCATCTACTAATATAAATTTTGCTAAAGGTGCCATTCTGGCTTTGTTTAGAGATAGCGTTTTACCATCTGTAGAAATATTGTCTACTGTCTTCATAACTTCTATAAAGTCATTTTCTAAATCATCAGGACATGCCATCAAAGTAGTGATGCCTGGCTCTATAGCTACTTGTAATTCGTTTTTGATTTTATAATTATTCAAGATGACATTACAATCAGCCTTTGCTTCTAAACGACCTTCTTTAGAATGGAAGATGATATAATGAGTTTGTGGTGCACTCTTTATTTCTTTACCATTGAGTTCTACTAATTGCCATTTTTTGTCTTCTACATTAAGATTACCATTCTTTTTCATGACATAATGTGAAGCTAAATCACCAGTAATTTGCTCACCTTTCATATCTAACTGTCTGACTTGATTTTCTTCCACTTTATATAAAGAAGACCTTTCTTTATCTTTTATGCCATCTAATTTTACATGATTTCCTTCCCAAGTAAATTTACCTTCTAGAGTATCGGTTAATATTTCTGCTTGGCCCAAATATTTACTGATTAAGATATAATTCATATCGTCAGTAAGTGTCAAATCTGTCTCAATAGCATCGCAATCTGCACAAGGTAAATTGCCTGAATAGGTTCCTTGCCAATCTAATGAGTTTTGTGCAGTATGATGATCGTCAAACTCTGTGGACTCAGTTGTGTCATTAGAGCTATTACAAGAGTAAAGTGTAGTGGCAGCAATAAGAGCAATAGATGTAAATTTTAGTGCATTGATTTTCATAGTAATAATTTATATTTTTGTTTTTATAAGTCTGTTATTAACAGTATTCTGTTGGTTGTTTTGCAAAAAGCATTCCATTATTGAATATATACTCTATTGCTTACAATTGGATAATATTGTTTTAGACAAATGAAGTTCAACTTCTAATTATTGATGTATATCATTCGCCAACTCTACAATGACTTCATTTCTACGATTCAATAATTCGAAAGGTGGATTATAACCTAAAAAGTAAAAATTATTGGTATAAGCTATTCCTTCATTATCTAATGCTGCTTTTAATTGTTGTTTATATGCTTCAATTCTCTCGTCGCTAGCCCATCCGTCAAAAGTTATGGCAGCTACAATTTTAGCTGGTTCCTCTTTGAATTCAATTTGAGATTCATTGGGTTGAGGTAGAGTTTCTTTATTGAATTTTTTAGGAACCATAAACATGACTGTCATAGATTCTTCCAATGACATAGCAACAGGTGAAGTCATTGCTATTTTTTCATTGGTTTTATTTCCTCCAAATATATATCCGGCTAAAATAGAAAAGCCTTTTCTTGACGCATCTTTATACTCTTTAGAATTGATTTTTACTGATGAAAACAAGGTAGCTTCGTAGCTTCGAATTTCAAACGTGTCGTATTTCTTTTTGACTTTATAAGGGTATGTTTCAATGTTTCTTTTAGCATTCATAGTATAAAGTTGTAGGATGATAACTGCTGTAATTGTTACTCCAATTCCGATGTATAGAAATTTCATAGTTTTAATTTTAAACTAGATGGACTGTTCGCTTCTGATGATTTCACTGATCATTCCATTGAAAATAAATCCGTGAAAAGGATATACTGCATACCAATATAATCTGCCTGCAACTCCCAATGGTCTAAATGTCGCAGTCTGAATGAGTTGATCGCCTTCCATTTTAAATTCTAACCAAGCTTCTCCAGGTAAAATCATTTCAGCAAAAAGCAATAATCGTCCTTCCTCTTTATTTGCATATAATACGCGCCAAAAATCTATGGAATCTCCTACATTAATCGAATAAGGATTTGTACGACCTCTTCTCAGTCCTACACCACCCACCATTTTATCCATAAAACCTCTCAATTCCCATAACCAATCGCCATAATACCAACCTGTCTCTCCGCCAATGCTCCAGATTTTATCTATGCTTGAAGCTCTATCAATCACTTTTTGGGTTTTAATATCTTTGAAACATCCGAATGTAGGAACTTCAATAAAGTCGGAGATATTGAAACTTAAACCACTGCTAGAATAAGAATCTTTCCAACTTGATAAGATTTCATTGGAGTCAATTTTTGTAAATGCTTTTTTGAGGGATTCTTGATAACTAATAGGAGTAATGTCAAGGATTTTATTGATTCTATTATCTCGACAAATCACTTCGATATGCATACTATTCACTAATGAAGCAGCAAGTGTATAAGAAGTGGAGGTTACAAAATATAACCAATACGAAGATAGCTTCGGTGTCATGATCGGAACTGTCCATATTTTTCTGTTAAGATTTCTTTCTTTAGCAAAAAGTAGAAGCATCTCTTTGTAAGTCAAAATATCAGGGCCACCGATATCAAAGTTTTGGTTGTAAGTTTCTGGTTGGAATAAAGACTTAGATAAAAAACCTAAAACATCAGATACTCCAATAGGTTGACATTTAGTATTGAGCCATTTAGGAGTAATCATAATAGGTAATTTCTCTACTAAATCTCTTATGATTTCAAAAGAGGCACTACCAGAACCGATAATGATTCCCGCTCTAAAAGTGGTAAAGTTGTAATTGCCTTTACCCAATTCCATCTCTACTTTTTTTCTAGAATCTAAATGCTTGGAGAGTTCAGATTCATTCACAATGCCACTTAGGTAAATGACATGGTTGACTTGAGTGGTATTCAGTGCTTCTCTAAAATTAATAGCAGAGGTTTCTTCCATAGCTTGAAAGTCGCCAGTAGAAGACATGGAATGCACTAGATAAGCACCATCAATATCTTTTGGAATATTCTCTAATGATTTTTCATCCAACAAATCCAATTGAATCACTGAAATATTATCTATTAAAGATTCGGGCACTCTAAATCGCAAAGGATCTCTAACTCCACAAATCACTTCATGACCTGCTTCTATTAAAAGTGGAAGTAGTCTTTTACCAATATATCCTGTTGCACCTGTGAGTAATATTTTCATTCAACTATATCTTACAATCAAACAACAAATTTTATTTAAAAGAAGTTGTGAGAATTTTGAAATTACTTCTATGAAGGTTCCTCTATTTTTGATTGTTCATTCTTACAAATACGTTTAAGCTAAATGAGTTTCTGTTGTTGACTTTGTTTTTTAGCTGATAAATGTATTTTTATTTCTAGCAAAATAGTCATAGCGATAAAAGTCACTAAAATGATTGCGGACAACATTTTTATCTCGGGAAGTATCGATGTGAAATCTCCGCCGTAAAATGCAATTTTTCTAAATCCATTCAAATATTGAGTGACTGGAATAAATTGTGCCACATTGGTGATGACTAATGGAATGGCAGATGTAGGCCATGTAAATCCGCTCAAGACAAAAGCAGGAGTGGAGATGACCATTAATAATTCTGTTGCTTTTAACTGATTTGGAATGGCAATTGAAAAGAGCATTCCAATGAACATAGAAGCAAATGTCAATAATATAGTCAATACTAACATGGGTAAATTGAAAACGTCTGCTTGAATTCTAAAATATGGAAAGAATCGACTTACTGCAAGCCACATAAAAGGTAACATCAGTAAAAATGGTGTAGCTTTTAATAACAGAAGATATAAAGAGGATTTGCTTTTTTGAACCAACACATCAAAATATCCATCTTCAAAATCTCTCGCAAATACTAATGCCATTGCTAAGAAAATCACTTGTTGCATGATAGCAGCCAATAATCCTGGCAACATAAATGTGACATAGTTTCCAGTAGAATTGTAGAGTTTGTTATAATTGATTTTAAAGCTTTCGTAAGCAGCTTTTGCTTGTGTAGGATGGAGTCCTTGTTTTTTCAAGCCTTCTATTTCAATACCTGCATTTAATGTCATCAAAACAGTATTGATATGATTGCTTGCTGTATTGGCATTCAGGATATTTGCCATATTCAAGTCTACCCGTATTTCCGGATGTTTTTTCTGTAGAATATTCTTTTCTAAATCCGTCGGTAAAGTGATTACGGCAGCATATTGTTTATAGGGCATTTCCTCTATTAAATTGCCTGGAGTAGAGCGAACATCTATTACCAGCAAACCTTCATTGTCCTCAAAAGCATCTATTATTTTATCTGAAATCGGACTACGATCTTGGTCAATAATTACTATAGGCAAATCTTTGACTTTTGCTTGTTGATAAACAAAGCCAAATAAAGTACCATAAGCTAAAGGTGCAGCAAAAAATATAGCTATTAAAACGTTGTTAGAAAATATACGTTTGAATTCTACTTGAAGTAATTGGATAAACTCTTTCATGGTTGTATTATTTAATCAAAACAGTAGCATTGATAAAAAACTTTTGATCAGATACGTTTGAAGTAGGCACAACTTTTAACTCGTAAATAGATTCTGATAATTCATATAAAGGAGCAGTGCTTGTGATGTCTGCATATTGAGCGAGTTGTTTGATGGCTATGATTTTCGCAGGCGTATCTTTTTTTGTATATGGATTTGAGATAATAATTTCTTTGCCGACTTCAAAATCATAAATCTTTGATTCAGGTATTGTAAATCTGAAATAAACGCTGTTGGTTTTGTATCCATTAAATAATGCATAGGCAGGAGTTAGTAATTCACCTTCCTCTAGACTTATAGTTTCAATGGACATATCTGCCGGAGCAATTAGATATTGTTCGTTAGACGCAGATATGACTTCCTCTTTAGCACCTAGAGCTCTGTTTAATTGTCCTTTAGCTTGTTCAATTTGTTCTAATCTTGCGCCTTTTTTAATTTCGTCACGTTTGGCTTCTAAGCCTGAAACTTGTGCTTTTGCCATATTGAGTTTCATTTTTACTTCGTCAAATTGTTGTAAAGTCACTAAAGAATCCTTGTACATCGCTTGTAATCTATTGTACGATTCTTGTGCAAATTCCAATTGTGCTTTTCCAGAATTAAGCTGACCTTCTATTTGATTCAATTGTTCTAGTGTAGCACCATTATTAGCCATATTCAATTGACCTTTTGCAGCAGTGATTGCACCATCTGCTTGCATCATTTTAGCATGTACTTCTGGGATATTAAGGAGTGCAAGTGTATCACCTTTTTTGACGGATTGTCCTTCTTCTACGAATATTTTATCAATTCTTCCTGCGAGTTTAGAACTTACAGCAATGGTTTCAAATTTCACTTTCCCTCTATTAGGAGTGATGCTTTCTTCTTTACAAGATGCGAAGGCTATAATGGAAAGACCGCCTAGTAATATGTTTTTATAAATGTTCATTATTGTTTTTTTTTATGGATTTAGTATTGAAGAATTCCTTTTAGATGAAGTAAATCAGCGACAGCTCTTCTTTCTTTGAAATATGATTCTTGTAATTTGAAGTTGGCTTTCTCTAAATCATTTAATGCATCTAGTACATCATTGATAGAGGCAAGATTGTTTTTGTATTGTTTATTCACCATATCGTAAGTGTCGTAAGCGAGTTCTATTTCTTTTTGAACGATGGTCGTTTGGAGTAAAGAAGATTGATAGGTTAATTCTGATTTTGCAATTCCTAAGTCAATCATTTCATGTGCTTCTTCAATTTGTCCCCGATATTTTAAACTTTCTAATTTTGATTTTTTACTTTTTAATCGAGCTTGATTGCCGTCAAAAGCATTCCATTGAAAACCTACACCTACATACCATTTAGGATCTAATAAAGACAGACTGCTTTCAATAAATTCGTAATGACCTTTTAGGGCAATTTTAGGAATGAAACTATTTCTCTCCATTTTGGCTTTAAATAGAGTAGCTTTTTCAGCTTCTTCCAAAGCTTTGATCTCATTGCGTTTTTCTGGATTTAATTGAGCATCAAAGGAAAATGAATTGAGTTCAGGATTTAATGCTTTTAGATTTTCTTTACTTTCTCCGGTGAGTTGATGAAGCACCTCAATTAGAAGAATATTATTGTGCTCAAAATCTAGTTGTTTTGCAGCAAGTTGTTGTTGTGCTAATTCAATTTTTTTCCGATTGATAGGAGTGGCTAAACCATTTTCTATGGCTTTATTGACATAAAATGCTTGTTCTTTCAAATAGTCTTCTGAAGACTTGAGGACTTTTTTAGAAGCTTTTACTAATGCAAGTTGATCATAGGTTTCTATGATTTGAAGAGCAATTTTATCTTCTTCTGCCATGCCCACATAATTCAAAGACAACTCTTTATGCTGACTAGCTTTCAATGCATTACTAGCTTGCATTCCACTAAATAGAACCCAATCTACATCTACCGAAGTTTTAAAAATATTTTTGTCTTGTAAATTTGGAACAGCTGTTAATGGAATACTACTTGGAAAAGGAGCGTTAAAGGGAAGTCCAACTGCGCTTTTAATGACTAGCTTTTGTGTTTCTTCTAATAATTTTTTGGTGTCACCATCAAAAGAGATATCATCATTCAATCTAGTATAGCTACCGTTCAGTGTGACATTAGGTAAGAAGACAGCCTTCGCTAATTTCTGATCAATTTGTGCTTGTTCTGCATCTAAGCGATTATTGTTAAGTGAATGGTTTTTCTCAATTCCTTTCTTGATCAAATCCGTCAAAACAGGCTCTAATTGTTGTGCTGAAATCTCAGAAGAAATTCCAGTGATGATCATTATCAAAAAAAGTTTTAGTCCTATAATATTCCTTTTCATTGTAAATAGATTTTAATTACAATACAAAGGTCTTGTCTAAAGCACTCATTTCTTTTGACCTAGATCAAAAAGCAAATTAGATTATATAGAAAAGCGAAAATTCTACAATTTATTTGTCGGAATTGGTTTTTCTTATTCTGCTGAGAGTTTCTTGGGTCATCCCGAGATAGGAGGCTATATGTCCTAATGGAACTTGGTAAGCAATGTCTGGAAATTCATCCAACATATATTCATATCGTTCTCTAGCAGTTTGAAACTGAATGGCATTAAGTTTATTGACAACTCTGGTCAACATTTCTGTAGAAACTAACCTTCCTAGTTTTTCCATGTTGGAATACTTTTCGAAAAGCTCATCGAGTTTTGTTTTAGAGATACTGTATACAATAGAATCATCCAAAACCTCTAAATAATATAAACTTGGGCATTGCTGAAAAAAGCTGTCAACACTCGCCATAAACTTACCTTCTCCAAAGAACCATTGGGTAATTTCTTTTCCATTATCGTTTAAATAATAACTTCTACCCATTCCTTGCTCTACAAAATATAAGGTCTTAGAGATTTCTCCTTGACGAACTAAGACTTGATTTTTAGAAACAGATTCTTTTTGAAAATATGATGATATATCTTCTAACTCGTCTTGTGAAAATGGTACTATGGTCCTTAGATAATCAGTAATATTCATGAAAAATATAGAATTGTCTTCAATAATTATTTTAGCTCTAAAGATATTTATTCTCTTTGAACCATTGAATAGCATCTTTAACACTTTCCTCTATTGGACGACAAGTATAACCTAATTCTTCTTCAGCTCTACTACAATCTACTTCCATATTCAGCACATTTACTTTGGCTATTCGAGAAGTCATCATCGGAGCTTCTTGAGAAATAAAATCTGCATACATTTCCATGAAATAACCCAATGCTACAAAAGCTTCTTTTGGAAGTTTGATGACAGGTTTACGTTTTCCAGAAATTTTCAAGCAGATATCTACAAACTCTTTCATGTGAGAGTTTTTAAGTCCTCCAAGGATATAACTTCTACCTTTTTGACCCTTCTCCATCGATTCTAAAATACCGATGACATGGGAAGCCTCTTTGTGGGAAAATTATACTGATGGTATTCTGATTATTCATCAGGGAAAGATTGTTTATGAAAAATATTTTGGAGAGCTTACTGAAAATGATGTTCACGCCGTGATGTCTTTGACTAAATCTTTTACTGGTACGCTCGCTTCCATATTAGTAGCGGAAGGAGTTCTTGATGAAAATAAATTAGTATCATTTTATGTTCCTGAGCTTGTAAAATCTGCTTACGGAGATGCTACTGTTCGGGAAGTAATGGATATGACTACTGCTTTAAATTACAGCGAAGATTATGCTGATCCAAATGCAGATGTTTGGAAATTTTCTGCAGCAGGAAATCCCAACCCTAAGCCTAAAGACTATAATGGACCAATAGGATATTATAATTATCTTAAAACGGTTCAAAAGCAAGGTCAGCACGGTGAAGTTTTTGGCTATAAAACCGTCAATGCAGATGCTTTAGGTTGGATCATATCAAAAGCTACTGGGAAATCTGTCACTCAATTACTTTCAGAAAAAATTTGGTCTAAAATAGGGATGGAACAAGATGCATATTATCAAGTAGATGGATTGGGAACCCCTTTTGCGGGTGGAGGTCTTAGTGCTTGCTTGAGAGATTTAGGACGTTTTGGAGAATTGGTTCGAAATATGGGCAATTGGCGTGGGAAACAAATTATTCCAATGGCAGCTATTTCTGATATTGAAAAAGGAGGCAACTTGGATGCATTTGCTCAATCAGGTCATCCAAATTTGAAAGGTTGGTCATATAGAAATATGTGGTGGATGACTCATGATAATGATGGAGCTTTTGCTGCGCGCGGAGTGCATGGGCAGACCATTTACATTGACCCGGCGGCTGAAATGGTTATTGTAAGATTAGCTTCTCATCCGATAGCTGGAAATGCTGCTAATGATCCAACTTCCCTTCCAGCTTACCATGCTGTTGCAGATTTCTTAAAACAAAAAGAGTAAATTTCTCGAAACGAAATAGATTAATTAATAAGATCTACCGCAGATGACGCAGAATCGAATTGCGTAAAATTACTTTAAAAAAATCTTGACTGATCTGGTAAATTTTAAGTATCGGTTAGACCAAATAGAAAAAGCAAATCTTCTATAGACTTTGAGCCTAAGTGCGAACACATATTTCTAACGATAATTTTTTTAAAAACTGGCTAAATCCTCCATCTCATTTGTTGGAAACAATCAAGATGGAGTTCAAGCATTCAGCAATAAATGTTTTGTCCTATCTCCAATAGTTGTTGGCAGCAGCGATAGTTGCAAATTCAGTGGCTACAGTTTGACCTATTGCAATCAACATAGCGGCGTCTTCTGCATATACAGGTCGCATTTTCTCTCTCATTTCAGGATCAGGCTGAGTGATTTTAATAATGAGTCTAGCCATTTTTACAGCTAATTGTCTTCCTTCCTCAGGAGTATTAGTAATTAATGAATTATTTGGGATAAGTTGAACTTGTTCTGACATTGTTACGATATTTAATATTTAGAAAAAATCGAACTGATAATTCTTCAGTTCATAAAACTAGGTCTTTAAAATTAACAGTTTTGTTTGACAATTACATGAACTTTAAGGGATAGATTGGAGTAGTCTTTTATAAAATCTAAAAATGTATTCAGTCAGATTAAAGTGGTTGTATTTTATTTACTCAAAATGTTTTCATAGAGAAGTGAAATATTACTTTAATACTTTTTCAAAAGCTCTTCGTGGAGAATGATTAAAATATACTTCTCCGCAATAAGTATATCCTAAATTATCTAAAATCTTCAACATAGGTATATTGTCAAAATTGGTGTCCACTTTGATACTGTAGATTTCTTGCTCAATAACAAGCTTTTCAATCATTTTAAATATATGAGTTGCGATACCTTTTGACTTGACTTCTTTAGAGACTGCTACTCGATGAACGACAACATATTCTCCATCCGAAAGCCATTCTCCTTCAATTATAGTATATGCTGGTTCTATGTCAAAAATAATGGCAACATAAGCTATAATTTTTTCGTTTTCTGTCAAAACATGAGCAGCACCGTTGGCAATATCGTCGAGAATTGTTTGCGGATTAGGGTATCCATTTTGCCATTGATTACTGCCGTCTTCTTTTCTTTGTTGAATCGCATGCTGTAAGATTTTCCAAATAATAGTTTGGTCGGACAAAAGCGCTTTTCTAAGAATCATCTTTTAAAGATGGTGTTTTGATAAGAAATTATTACAACCATTCATTAAATCTCTTGATATACCAATTTTTGACAAATTGAGTGAGCAAGCTATACGCCAACAATATTCCAATCAACCATGGGAAATAAGCCAAGGGGAGAGGTTCTAAAGAAAGTACTTGAGCCAACGGTGTAAATGGTATAATTACTCCAAGAGCCATCACTAAAGTCGTCGCAGCCAGTACAGGAGCAGATGCCCAACTTTGAATAAATGGTATTTTTTTAGTTCTAATCATATGAACAATTAGTGTTTGCGATAGAAGTCCAAGCACAAACCATCCAGTCTGAAATAAATGTTGATGGTCAGGACTATTGGCTTTAAATACAAAGAACATCACTGCAAATAATACATAATCGAAGATGGAGCTGATAGGACCTATGTATATCATGAATCTGAATATCCCTTTCGGTTCCCACTTTTTTGGAGACTCTAAGAAATCTTCATCCATTTTATCCCACGGAAGTGAAATCTGTGAGAAGTCGTACAGAAGATTTTGGAAAAGCAATTGAATAGGCAACATCGGTAAAAAAGGTAAAAATGCACTCGCTCCCAAAATACTGAAGACGTTTCCAAAATTACTACTAGTGGCCATTTTGATATACTTCATAATATTTCCAAATGTTTCTCGACCATACACTACCCCTTTATGTAATACATCTAGATTCTTTTCGAGTAGTATAATATCTGAACTCTCTTTTGCAATATCTACCGCATTATCCACGGTGATACCGACATCAGCTTCTTTCAAAGCAGGTGCATCATTAATCCCATCACCTAGAACTCCGACAGTATGACCTTTGGCTCGTAAAGATTTTACTACTCTTACTTTTTGTAAAGGACTGAGTTTGGCAAAAATTGAAATGTCATTGACCCGCTCTGTTAACTCTTCGTCTGAAATCAATTCGAGTTCATGTCCCAGCATTATATTTTTAACAGGAATTCCTACATCTCCACAAATCTTTTTGGTCACGATTTCATTATCTCCTGTCAATACTTTGACTTCTACATTGAGTCGATGCAAAGCCTCAATACTCGGCTGAGCTGAAGGTTTTGCAGGATCCAAGAACCCAATAAAACCAGTAAGAATCATATCTTTCTCATCCTCAACATTATAAGTCAATGAATGGTCTCCATCAAATTCTTTAATGGCAAGCACTAAAACTCTAAGTCCTTTTGCATTCAAAGCAGAGGTGGTTTCCCATACTTTTTTACGCATATTCTCATCGAGCTCTACGATTTCGTCATTTTCTATGTGCAGCTTATTATCTTCTCCAGGATCAAAACTATGACTGCAAAGGTCGAGCATCTCTTCAACAGCACCTTTGGAAATCATTAGATGTTTACCGTTTTTCTGTTTGAGAATTACACTCATCCGTCGACGTAAAAAGTCAAATGGAATCTCATCGACTTTCTTAAAATCTTCTTCTACTTTCAAATAGTTGTGAATCTCTACATGGTCTAGGACAGCTTTATCCATAAGATTGACTAACCCTGTCTGATGAAAACTATTCAAGTATGCCCATTTTAAAACCTCAAAGTCCTCTATGCCATGAACGTTCAAGTGTTGAGAAAGAACAATTTTGTCAATGGTCAATGTGCCTGTTTTATCTGTACAAAGCATGTCCATCGCTCCAAGATTTTGGATGGCATTCAGACGTTTTACAATCACCTTATGCTTGCTCATACTCATTGCACCTTTTGCAAGAGTTGCAGTTACTATTACGGGCAACATTTCAGGCGTCAAACCTACTGCTACAGCTATAGAAAACAATAGCGCTTCTATCCAATCTCCTTTCACAAAACCATTGATTAAGAAAATAATAGGAACCATTATTAACATAAAACGAATCAATAGCTTACTGACATTGTTAATACCTATATCAAAACTCGTTTCCGGACTTTTGCCTACTAAACTTTTACCGATACTACCAAAGTAAGTGTCTGAACCGGTAGCAATTACTATTGTTTTCGCTGAACCACTCACCACGTTAGTACCCATAAAGCATAAATTACTTAACTCTATTGGAGGTTTATTTTCGGATTCTTTTGCGTCTGGCATTTTTTCTACTGGTAGAGATTCGCCCGTGAGCATGGATTCTCCGATAAATAAATCTATACTTTCTAGTACTCGACAATCAGCTGGAATCATATCACCGGCAGCCAAATAAACAATATCTCCCGGAACAATTTGAGTCATCAAAATTTCTTCCTTACTCTTTCCTTTTCTTAAGACAGCAGCAGTAGTTCTCACCATGCTTTTTAATTTCTCGGCAGCCCGATTACTTCTATACTCTTGGAAAAAACTAAGTAAAGAACTGATAATTATCATTGCAGAAATTACGATAACTGTCTTCCAATCTTTTTCTCCTGGAGCAGCAAACCAAACATCTATCGCAAATGAAATCACCACGATGGCGAGTAAAATGAGAATGAAAGGATTAATAAAAGATTTGAGTAATTGGATATACCAAGCTGGAGCTTTATCATAATCCACTTCATTTAGACCATATTTTGAAATACGTTTTTCAGCAGTTTGTTCAGAAATTCCTTCCGCAGAGCTATCTAATAGTTGATATACTTCTTGGGTATTGAGTGAGGATACTTTACGAAGCTTTTCGCTATTTGCCGAATTCATTTCAAGATTAGATTCAGATTTGAATAGTCGCTTAGAAGTAGTTTTAGGGTGCTTCATATAATATTTTAATTAAAGTTCATAAGAACGATGTTGTTTAAATATATAGATATTCCCCTAGAATAGGGAAAAGACAGGGAGGAATATACGTTACTGTCTAAAATTCATAATCAATTTTATTAGTAATAATATTTTATTTATATTACTGAATATATATTGTTATTGATTTATTTATCCTAAATTGTAAATAGTTTGGCCTTATAAGAAATGTAAAAAGATACAGTATTTGTAGTCGAGGTTTTATTAATTGAAGGGTCAATTATATAATATCGATATTGTATTTGGTGAGTAATCCAGCCACACCTTGAATTGAAAACTTAGCTTTTTTGATTTTATTAGATTCTGGGTCGAAAGCGTAATTGTAAGCACTGCGAAAGTCTACTTTCTCAAGATTGGTGCCCATAAAAGTAGTGTTGAGTAAATCACAGTTTTTGAATACTGACGATGATAAATCTGTTTCTGAGAAATCCACTTCTTTCATAGAGCAATCTATAAAATTCGTCTTCTTCATTTTTATTTTATAGAATGAAGAATAGTCTAGCGTACAATTTTGAAAACTGACAGAAAATAAGAAACTATTGCATTTGCTAAAATCTAAACCCATTAATTTAGAATCCATGAATGCACAGCTTTTCAGTCCTGTGTCTAATAAATTAGTCAAAGAAAAATTACAACTTTTAAAAGTACAATCCATAAAGTCATTACTGCTCAAATTGCTTTTTGTGAAGTTACAATTGATGAATTCACAATTTTGAAATTCAGAATTAGTTAATCTCTTTTCAGAAAAATCGATATTTTCAAATGTTTTATCTTCATGTAATCCTGATTCCATTGATTATTAATTGAAGAATGTAAAATACTAAATAAAGCTGCACTTCAATTGTTTTGAACATTTTTTCAAAAAATATGATAAGTTTAAATAATTTAGTAAACATAAAAGGTTACTAAATATATTTAAAGTAAACGTATAAGCATACTTTTATCTCATATAGTTGGCATAAATGTTTACTTAATAATGATAAAGTCAACTTATAGATGTATATTTGTGTTGAGTAAAAATTTTACAAATGAATACCCGAAGACTTAAAATAGAACAGCTCAATAATAAATTGAAAAGTTATTTAGTGATTGGTGCGACGCCATTGCCTTCAATCGGTTGGTTAAAAACAATTCGTTCTTCAATAGGAATGTCTTTGGAACAATTAGGTGAACAATTAGGAATCACCAAACAAGGTGCGCTAAACCTGGAGCGGAGAGAAGCGACAGGTGCGATTACTATTAAAGCTTTAAGGGAAGCGGGAAAAGCTATGGACATGAAATTAGTTTATGGTTTTGTGCCCAATGACGGAAGTATAGATGAGCTGATAGAGCGAAAAGCCAAAGAACTTGCCACAGAAATCGTGTTGCGAACTTCAGGCACTATGAAGTTGGAAAATCAAGAAAATTCTTCCGAAAGAATTCAAAAAGCAATCAATGAGAGAACTAAGGAAATTATTGATGAAATGCCCAAAATGCTATGGGATTAGAATTTGATTGTTTATTTGGACAGACTGCATTAGAAGAAGAGGAGAAAGATGGACTTAAAATTTCGACGATTTCTAACAAAGGTGAATTGGATGAATTTGAACAGAAAAATATAGAACAAGCAATTCAATGGACGATTGGTCGAAAAATCAAATTAAACTTATTGATGTCAGATACTTTTGTAAAGTCTTTGCACAAACGAATGTATAATGGAGTCTGGAAATGGGCGGGAGAGTTTCGTAAATCAGAGAAGAATATTGGTGTAGAAAGCTGGAGAATACCAACAGAATTGAGAGTTTTAATAGATGATACAAAATATTGGATAGCTAATAATACTTTCCCAGAAGATGAAATTGCTATCCGTTTTAAACATCGAATTGTAACTATTCATTGTTTTCCTAACGGCAATGGAAGGCACAGTAGATTGATGGGTGATTTGATAGCTGAAAAAATTTTTCAACGAAATGTTTTTACTTGGGGTCAATCTAAATCGAGCTTGACAAACGCAAGTAATGCAAGAGTGGAATATCTCAAAGCTCTCAAAAAAGCTGATAAAGGTGATTTTTTGGACTTGATTACATTTGCTCGTTCTTAGAAAGTGTTGAATGTTAAGAGATGAGTGAGTTTTGTTATTCCGACGCAGGAGGAATCTCTTGAACTATACCTATGGGATTCTGTAACAAGTTCAGAATGAAGATTTACACATATGCCATCAGCACATTATCTCATTGCTACATTAACAAATCTCAACGATACTCACTCCATTACTTTTTTTAGTGATTTGGATTTGAGTCGGAATACGTTCTTTTAGGTTTTCAACGTGCGAAATAATTCCAATCATTTTTCCTTGTGACTGCAAAGTTTCTAAAGTCGAAATGACGGTTTCTAAAGTGTTTTTGTCTAAAGTTCCAAAGCCTTCATCGATAAATAAAGAATCAATTTTTACATTTTTACTAGCTAAATCTGATAAGCCTAGTGCTAACGCCAAACTGATGATGAATTTTTCTCCACCACTAGAAGTATCTACTAATCTCGCTTGATCGGTTTGGTAGTGATCGATTAAGTTAAAATTGAGTTCTTCTTTTGGTTTGTAATCCTCTTCCATTTTTAAAGAATACCGTTTATTTAATTGGTACAAATGAACATTCGCAAGATCTAATAAATGTTTTAAAGTCAAGCGTTGTACATATACGTTAAATGCATCTTTAGAATTTCCGATAATCGCAAAAAGTTCTTTCCAAATCTTACATATATCAGATTGAATTTCAATTTTTTTGTACACTTCCTGATTTCGATTTCTGATTTCTTGATCTTTTCGGAAAGCTTCTCTGATTTCTCCTTTATTAGTAAGTAGCTTTTCCTTCTCGAACTTCAATTTTTCAAAAGCTAATTGACTATCAACTTCTGAAGTGTTGAAGTTTTTAGATTGATTCAAGTTCTCAGTTACTTTTTGATTCGTCTCTTTTAGTGTTTTTAAACGAAGTTCATTCTCTCTTATTTTTTCTTTATTCTCTGTGTATTTTACTTTGTCTTCCTGAGATAATAATGCTTTTTCAATGTCTTGTTGAGTCTTAAATTCACTTTGATAAAGCTGGGCTTCGAGTGTAGATTTTAAACGGTTCAATTCTTTCAATAATGCTTTTTGATCTTTTGCGTTGTCAAGTTTTAAAGCTTCATTTTGATTTTTATTATCTAATAGTTTTTGCAAATCATTTTTACTCCATTCTACCTTTTCTGTCCATTGTTTAATGACGGATTGTAAGCTTTCTCTTTTGGTTTCTACAGTAATTTCAATTGGTAAAATTTCTCTTCGTTCCAATTTTAATTTTTCAGAAAGAGCTATACTTTTTTGTAAAAGATCAGTGTATTCTTTTTGAGATTTAGTTTCAGTTGCTAGATGTTTAATATTGTTGTTGATGTTGTTATGGATGACAGAAAGTGCTGATTTTAAAGCTTCTAATTCTCTTTGTTTTTGATGATAATTAGAAATTGCTTTCTCGATTTCTTGAATAAATAAATTCGTTTGACTGATAGGAGG
This sequence comes from Chitinophagales bacterium, assembly GCA_035515235.1. Taxonomy (GTDB): domain Bacteria; phylum Bacteroidota; class Bacteroidia; order Chitinophagales; family JADIYW01; genus JAMLHH01. The sequence continues at coordinate 49,541 of DATJBS010000070.1, read as the reverse complement.
TAAGATATAATTGAATTTAGACAATTTTTCTATTAAGCTATTTTCTAAATCGAAACATATTTTACTTAATCCTGCAATAGTTTTTTGTCTTTCTTCGATATCAGCTTTTGTAATTTTTATTTTTTCTTTAAGCGTAGCTTCTTGATTTTTTAAAGATTCTATAGATTGATTTTGATTTTTTAAAAGTTGTTCTAATTCATCTTTTTCCTTTTGTAAATTTTGTGCAGTTTTAATATGTTCATTGAGTGAGATGATTTTTTTATTGATTTCACCCAATTCAATATTAATTTGTGAAATATTATTCAAATCAATTTCAATATTGATCTGTTTTGCATTCAACTCAATATTTGTAAGCTCTTCAGTAATTGCATTATAACGTTGATTGACGCTATCCAACGAAGTCATAATTTGAACTTCTTTTTTATCAGCTTCTGTTTTGCTTTCTTTTAAATGTAGAAGTTTTTCAGAACGTTGATTGTATTCTTTTTCTGATTCTGAAAGTCCTATAGATTCTAAGTTTACAGTAAAAGGATGCTCTTTTGAGCCACACAAACCACAAGGTTGTCCTTCAATTAAATGATGACGGTCATCTTCATATTTAGAAATGCTACGTTCTAAATTTAGAATTTTAAGTGCATCTGCAACAGATATTTCTTGTGTGGATATTTGTATTTTTAAATCTTCCAGTTGTTTTTTTAATGCTTCTAAATCTGTTGAAAGTGAACTCTTTTGAACAAGAATTTGAGCAAGTCCTTTTTCATTTTTCTGATTTTGTTCAGAAAGACTTTTGTACTGTTTCCAATTAGATGCTGCAATAGATAATTGCTCTTTTTCTTCTAATAAATTCGGCAAGCTATTGATAGCCAATTGCTCATTTATGCTGAAGATTTTTTGGTCGAATTGAGTAATTTCTTGCGATTTTATTTGGAGAACTTCATTATTATCTTTTAAACTCAAAATCGTTTCTTCTAAACTCAATTTTTTTTGAGCAATATGATTTCCATTCTCTTTTAGTGACTCTTTATTGGATTTTAAAGTAGTTAATTCTGATGTCCAATTAGAGAATTCTAAACTGACTTTTTCCAAAAAATGATTTCGATTGATAAATTCTTCATCAATTTTAATTTTTGAGGTAGTATCATTTAAATCTTTGGAAAGTTTTTCTTTTACTACGTTCAATAAATTGATTTGTTGTAAAATTTCTTTGGTTTTAATTTGTGCTTTTTGATGATTTTCTTGTTCGTTTTTTAATTGACCATCTAATTTTATAATAGTATCAAATTTGGGCAACCAAATTTCCAATTCATTTTTTGCCAATTCTAATTCTGTCGTTTGACTTTGATGGATTTGGGTAATATTCTCTATTTTTGGTTGAAGATTGGAAAGTATTTCTTCTAAAATTTTGAATTGCTTCGTCTTGTCAGAACTGCTTTTTTCATTTCGTTGGATACTTTGAACTAATTCTTTAAATGGTTCTGCTTTTTCGTTTAAATTCAGTAATTCCAATTCGTTCCGATGCTGTTCGATATAGGTTTTAATTTGATTTTCAATGCCTTCTAATCTTTCAGTTTCATTAATTGTTTTTTGGAATTCTGAATACCAATTCACAATAGCTTCTATCGATTTCAATTTATTTTCAGAAGCTTGAATTTGAGCATCAATTATTTTATCCTCTTGAGTTAATTCTATTTTTTTCTCCTCACTTAAAATGTCTATTGAATTGATTTTGGATTTTATTTCCTCCAATTTTTTTTCTTCGTTAGATTTTCTTTCAGAGATAGCAAAACCTATCTTTTTGTAAATTTCTTCGCCAGTAATTTGTTCTAGAAGCCTTCCTTTATCTGGACCTTTTGCCATTAAAAATGAAGCGAATTCTCCTTGAGCTAATAGCACAGATCTTAAAAATTGATCGTAATCTAGTTGAGTTACTCTAGTAACTTCTTCTATACATGCTCTTTTTTGTGAAGCTAAAATATCTCCCGTTGTTAAGTTTTTTAAACTTACATCTTCAATAGGATTGGTCAGTTTCGCTCCACTTTTTGATGCTAAACGAATTCCCCAAAATGCTTCATAAATCACATTTTCATTCTCAAAAGTTATTCGACTAAAAGCATCATTTGCACCAAAACTAACTACATCTATCAGCGTTCCTTTCGCACCTTTAAAGCGCGGAACACTTTGATATAATGCAATCGTGATGGCATCTAAGATGGTGGTTTTTCCAGCTCCAGTAGAACCAGTTATTGCAAATAATCCGACATCTCTAAACTGTTCACTTTCAAAATCAATAACAATAGGAGCGTTTGATTTTAAAGAATTTATATTTTGTAATTCTACTTTTAAAATTTTCATACAGATGGACTCTTATTGTTTTTTAACGTATTGTAAGATTTCATTAAATGCATCCCAAATTTCAGGTCTACTGTCTAAATCAAAATCGACTTCTTCACATTTTAATCTGAAAACTTCTGTAGGATCGAGCTCATTTATGGTTTGTGTTTCAGCTAATAACTCTTCAATTCCTTTGGTTCTTCTTTGGTTTTTTAGAGAGATTTTTAATATCTCGAATGTATGTTTCGCAGCAGCAATTTTTAAATCATCAGTATTAATGTGATGATTTTCATTCAAAATAATTTCCACCCAAGGAGTTAAACCATAAGTATTGGAGATGATATTTGGAAACTGCTCAATACATTCTGCAATACTTCCTTGTAATCTATAAAACTCCCTAAATCTAGGAATTGTATCTTCTTGGATGTGAGTGATTTGATTATTTTCTATGCTTAGTACGATGACTTTCTTATCATATTTGATTTCACTAAAACTCAAAATATTGGGTGCACCAGAATATCTCACTTTATCATTTCCACTTATTATTTGTGGTCGATGCAAATGTCCTAAAGCGATATAGTTAAAATATTCTGGAAAATCTGACGCACCGATATGACCTAAAGTTCCTACATAAATATTTTGCTCACTGTCAGAAATTGTCCCTCCAGTTGCAAATAAATGTCCCATTGCAATGACAGGAGCGTGAGTGATATTGATTAATTTGCATTGCTCGGCAGCATCGTGATAATGATTGACGAGAGCTTTTTTATATTTATCTGTTAATTCGTCAAATGTTTCTCCTGCGACTGCACGACGAATATCTCCATCTCGCAAATATGGAACTGCTGCAATAATTACTTTTTCTCCATTCAGCTCAACTTCAAAAACTTCCTCTTCAATATTATCGGTAGCTTTTCCAACGACTTTGATTGATAAAGCATTCAAAATATGTCTAGGCGCATTCAATGTTCCTGGAGAGTCGTGATTGCCTCCTGTAATAATGATGGATTTGCAAGTTGTTCCAACCAATTTCACCAAAAAGTTATAATACATTTCCAAGCTTTGATTAGAGGGAGCACCTGTATCAAATATATCTCCTGAAATTAAAAGAACATCAATTTGTTGCTCTTTGATATACTGCTCTATCCAACTCAAAAACAAGGTTTGCTCTTCTAATTGAGATTGTTCGTGCAGTCTATGTCCTAAATGCCAATCGGCTGTGTGCAATATTTTCATTGAAATTTTTTGGGGAATTAGAAATTTATTTAGGTCTAGAAAAAAGTGCTATACTTTCTCTTTTGCCTGAGAGGACTTTATTAACGGCATGTGCATTCGTGCATTTTGCTACGAACAATTCATCAGATTTTAGTTGAATCTCTAGAACTTCACCATTATCCTTCGTAAATAATATATTAACTCCTTCAAATCCTGAATTTGGTTTTTCAGGAGCTTTTGGATTGTCACCTTTCTCCTTTTCTTCTGGTTTTGGTTCTGGTTCTGGCATGTCAACTATAATAATATACCCCATTCTATCTCGATGTCATTTTACAGAGTCTTCGGGAAACAATGTGTTTTTCCTTACAGCTACTAATTAAAGATTTCCAAACAAGTATATTCCTCAAGAATAGCTTAAGTCTAGCTTAAAAATTATCATTGACTTCTTCAAAAGATGCATAGTTAATTTTCTTTATCAATCCATGGACCTGATCTTCTGCAATCCTTATTTTTTCATATTGGTTATTAAAAGAAGTATCTTTTTGGATTATATTTTCTATTTCTTTTAAATGACTTGAAACGTTTTTCTTTTTGAGTATAAAGTATTGATCGTTAACAAATGTAGGTGTTTCTTGGGCTCTCATATTTTTTAATTTGTAGATATTATATAGTTTTCAGTAAGCTATTGATAATACTCATTCTATCTTTAAAGTAAGATTTTTTGTAAAAAAAATGTAATCAGATTACATTCCAATTTAGTAATATCTTATTAAAAAACTATGCTATTCACTATGGAATTGAGAAGTATTTATTCAATTTAAATAATGAAGTATTTAAAATTGAAACAAAACGAATGATATGATTAATTGAAAGGTCTTACTTTATTATGACCTACTAAATGCTTTTTATTAGTATTCAAATAGATTCTTAAAAGTTGTATTATTAAATTATGTTTAATAGAAATCGGCAGAAATAAGCGACTTATAAATAAGACAGTTCAAGAGCGTAGTTTTTAAATGAACATTAATTAATAGGATACTCTTCCAATAAAAACTTCTTTAACATCACTAATGCAGTAATGGTCGATAGTTGAATATTACGTTCTCTATTTTGAGTAAATTGTAGTCTTTTGATGTAATTTTTATTTTGATTGGCGATACCAATATATACGCAACCTACTGGTTTTTCTGGGCTTCCTCCTCCAGGGCCAGCCACACCAGAAACGGCGATAGCTATATCTACATTTAATTGTTTTAAAGCACCTTTAAGCATTTCTTGAACGGTTTCTTCACTGACAGCACCATGATTTTCTATGGTTTCAGATTTTATACCTAATAGGTCTTTTTTGATTTCATTGGAATAAGAAACTATACTTCCATTATAATAATCAGAAGCTCCCGGTATAGAAGTAATTGTTTGACTAATCGCACCACCCGTACAACTTTCAGCAGTTCCTAATTTTAAGTTTCTTGCTCTGAGCATTTCACCTATTACAGTTTCAAAAGATAATTCAGTTGTGCTATATACATAAGGTTGGATTGCTGCTAAAGCTTCTTCTAGTAATTCGTTTGCTGTGTTTTCTAAAGTTTCTAAATCATTTCCTCTCGTAGTTAATCTCAGTCGAACTTTTCCTACACTTGGTAAATAGGCAAGTGAAAAGTTCTCTGGTAAGTTTTTTTCAAAATCTACAAGTGCATCTGAAAGAATAGTTTCTCCCACGCCCGCCGTATAAATGTATTTATTGACAATAAAAGGCAGTGCGAACTTTTCTTTAATTGCAGGAATAACTGTCAATTCCATCATTTTCTTCATTTCATAAGGTACACCCGGCATGGATACCATCAAGGTGCTTTCTGATAAATATAAAGATCCCGGAGCTGTACCTTGAGTATTAAAAATTGGAATTGCATTTTTAGGTAAATATGCTAATTTGATGGAAGGCTCATGAATTGCACGATTTCTTGAAATGTACATTTCTTTAATATTCTCCCAGATATAATTATGATAAACTAACTCTTGATTATAGTAAGAATTGATTGCATCTACAGTCAAATCATCATTAGTAGGACCCAAGCCGCCGGTTATTAATATGATGCTCGCTTGTTCTTGAGCAGCTTTAATATATTCTATTATAATACTTTTGATATCAGGAATAGTCCAGCTTGCAGTGACTTGAATCCCTAATTGTGTCAATTCTATACCCAGCCAATGAGCATTGGTATTTAAAGTATTTCCAATGAGCAATTCGTCACCGATGGATATAATGATAGCTTTCATGGTGCATTAACTACAAATAGGGTATTGTTGTTCAATCTTTTTTAAGTACTTTAGTTGTGAATAATAAATTTTTTATGAAAAGTGTATTAAGTGTAGTTTTAGCCTCTCTTTTGTTTTTTAGTAGCTGTACGACTACTCAAATTCAAGAATCTATGGGAGCTATTTTGGGTTCAGGTAGTGGTGTTAACAATACTGAAGCAGCAAGTGGATTAAAGGAAGCTCTGACTAAGGGTTTCGGTACTGCAATAGGATTAGTATCTAAGCAAGATGGTTTTTACGGAAATTCTTTGATTAAAATTCCATGGCCAGAAGAAGTTGCGTTTGTTAAGAATGCAATGGAAAAAATAGGAATGGGTGGACAGGTAGATAAAGTGACTTTGTCTTTAAATAGAGCTGCTGAAAAAGCTTCTGGTGAAGCACTCAGTGTTTTTGTGGATGTAATTAAGCAAATGACTTTCCAAGATGCTATGGGTATTTTGCTTGGAGGTGACGGAGCTGCAACAGATTACTTGAGAAGATCTACAACTACTGTTTTAGCGGATAGATTCAGACCTATTATTGAAACTTCTTTAGGAGATGTGAATGCTACAAAATATTGGACGGATGCTATGACGATTTATAATAGAATACCGTTAGTGAATAAACAAGTCAATACTGATTTGACTGCATTTGTAACAGAAAGAGCTTTACAAGGAGTTTTCTTAAAAGTAGAAGAGCAAGAAAATAATATTAGAAATAATATGAGTTTCAGAACTTCTCCATTATTACAAAAAGTATTTGGTTTTGCTGACAGTAAAAAAGCAGCTAATTAAAATTTTAATTTTATAATTATTGACAACCCACTTCGGTGGGTTTTTTTATTTTATGATGGTATTGTATTCAATTAACTATGAATAGATTCATGACAAGTTTTACAGATAGATACTAACCAATGAATAGGTTCTTTTCCGATATTTTTTCTTGCATATTTTTTATGATGAACTTGAGTTGCTTTTTCGCCACAATACACACATTTCCAATTATCGCGTTTAAGTACTACGTAACGCTTTCTATTCCATTCTTCTGATTTCAAATATACGTTTCTATAATAGTCGCGACGACGTTTACGTTTTATCTCAAAAATGAGGTATTTTATTAAAAAGAAACTTATAATGACAATTATTAAAATTAGAAGTTCCATTACAATAGTTTTGCTGTTTTAATCTATCAATTACTGATTTGAGAAGATTGTAAACCTATAGTGTTTACTTTGTTCTCTAGTATAAATTGAAGCATCACTGCTAATAGTTGTATTTTAAAGTTAATCCAAAATTTTAAAAATCAATAATTACTCATTTGCCCTCTATTCATCTTTTCTTAAAAAGAACTACATTGAAATAAATGAATTCTTATGGGAAAGAGTAGCAAGCTGTTAAGCTTTGGGAAAATATCTTTTATTGCTTTTGCGATTTTTGCTATTATTTATTTGGCTTTTGGGAAAGAACAGAAATATCTTCCAGAAGATATTTCCAATGAAAAGGAAGAGCAGATTATAGCACAAGAAGAACCGATTATTATACAATACAATACATTGAGAGATAGTATTGTAGATTTTGGTTTAAATCTTTTAGGAACACCATACGTTGCAGCAGGTTGTTCTGTAGATGGATTTGATTGTTCTGGATTTGTATATTTTGTATTCCAACATTTTGAGATAAATGTTCCTCGTAGTTCAGCAGACTTTGAAAACTTCGGTGAAGAAATCCCTGTCGAAGATGTTCAGAAAGGTGATTTGTTATTGTTCTTAAGTCCTACAAGAAATGTTATAGGTCACATCGGAATTGTTTCAAATCCTCAAGGACTAAAAAGTGATTTTGTCCATGCTTCCTCCGGTCGAGAGATGGAGGTGATGATCTCAAGTCTAGCAAGTGAAGGGTATAAAAAACGATTTGTTAAAGCAGTGAGGGTGGTGGAAGAGTAAAATTTGAAGTTGAAAGAAGTTTTATTTAAAAGAATATTTTAACTTATAAATCAAGTACAATTCTAATGTTTTCTTTGATCTTTAGAATTTGTTTTTTATTCAGTTGACCAATTTTTTTAATTAATCTTTTGTTGTCTATTGCTCTAATTTGGTCAACAAGTACATCACTTAATTGATCTAATTGACCTTCGATTAAATGAACTCGCAACAAATTTACATCAGCTTTGATGTTTGTAGATATTGGGCATACGATTGTAGATAAATGATTTTCGTTTAATAAATCTGTCTGAATAATTACGACAGGTCTAGTTTTTCCAAGTTCCGTTTCTCTACTAGGATTAAGATCTGCTAGCCAAATATCAAACTGTGTAATCTTCATCTATCAATTTTTCAAATTCTTGCAATATTTCCATTGAATCTTTATTGGTAAGTTTTGATTCTTTAGCAAGTTGACTTTTTAATAATTTTCTTTTATTGAAAAGATTGTAAATACTAACTGCTTCATTGATATAGCGATTTCTTGCAAGATTTAATTTTGATGTCATCTCTTCTGCATCTTCAAAAATTTGATCATCCAATTTTAGTGATAAAGTTTTCATAGAATTAAAAGTTTACACAAAAGTATGCATTAAAAGTATATACTGCAAGTTTGGAGTAGATATTATTTGTTTTATTAATAGCAAACTTAGTATTGTTTTGTGAATACTAAAAGTGTGATAAATTTTTTTATACACTTTCTTTAATGTTGCAATGCTCATTCTATAGATTAAATATTAGATTTTAAAATCCAATTTACTGGATATTTATATATCAATAAAACCCCTACGGCCAACTCTCATCATAACTCAAAGCAGCTTTCAATCTATCGTGATTCATAGTTTCTAAGATTTCCTGTGCTTGAGTATCTGGTGCTAAAATGCAAATGATGATATGTTCGAGTTGTAAAAAGTAGTTGTTGAGATGCTTCCCTTTAACTTGTATTTGATTCGTAATATTCGTTGCATCATAATCTCCTAATAAAATAAAGGTGGCCGGGCCTTCGTACTTAACTCCTGATGTAGTGGTGGTGGAATAATTCTCTGTTTGCCAAGTATCACTAAAATATAAATTATCTAATTTTTTAAATCCATTAGCAGAATTGATAGTTGTTGGTTTTGGATTAATATAGAGCTGAATATGAATTTTATCAGTTCCATCTGTAGATGTATAAGTCAATGTAGCTGGGAGATAAGTAGGCAACTTTTGAACATCATCTGTTTTGCTTCTTTTTAAATCTTCAGCATCAATACTATATCTTCCTGTTCGAGTAAAATCGTTGATTTTTACCGTTCCAAAACTATTGATAACTTTGGCATAGCTGATTTGCGCATATTCATTTTCTTCATCTTGAAGCTCTCTTAATAATTGACCTTTTTGATTATAATAGGAAACGCTCCTGCCATTTTTCAAAAGTCCATCTTGAGTTTGGGCATTAAGATTTAAGGAAATAAAAAATACAATAAAAAGCAGTTTTGAATAATTCATAGCAACGTTTTCAGCTAGCAAGTTAATGGATTCTGAAAGAAAATGTATTTAAAATATTATTGTGGATGATTTTACTCTATTTTACTTCGTTGTTATAAAGTCATTGATTAATTTGGCAATTACGAAAGCATCATTATGAGTTCAATACATATCGCGCACCTTGCAGACTTGCATATTTTAGAGGAAAATCAATTAAATCTCGGAGTAGATGTAAGACAGAACTTTAAAAATATCTTAAACGATATAAAAGCTGATGGAACTATAAATAAAATTGTAATAGGTGGAAATTTAGGTGAGAATGACCCTAGCGAAGAGATTTTATTATGGATTAAAACTCAACTCGACCAAACAGGAATTGACTATAGAGTTATACCTGGGAATCATGACAATAGTCAAAAATTAGCGAAAGTTTTTGAAATTGAATCTGAACTTGAAGAAGGTAGATTGTTCTTTTGGGATGAATTAGATTTTGGTAAAATATTTTACTTAGATACTTCTACTGGAAGTTTGCCAATGCATCAATTAGCGTGGGTAGAAGAGGAGTGTAGCAAGTCTTATCAAAAGTTTTTATTGTTTATGCATCAAGCTCCAATTTTGGGAAGTGTGCATTTTATGGATGAAAATCACACGCTTTCAAACATGAATCAGGTACAGAAAATCTTAAGAAATATCAATAATATTCAAGGGATATTTTGTGGTCATTTTTATAATGAACGTACAATTAGAATGTATAACCACATGGTGATGATTACACCTTCAGCATTTGCACAAATGGATGATCAATGCGAAACTTTTAAAATTTCCTCTAAAACTATTGGTTGGAGAAAGATTATTTGGGACGGATCTTCTTTGAATACTTATGTGAAATACCTATAAAATGGACACTTTCAATCAGTTATATATCCTTTCTACTTGGAGGTTGCCCATTTTAATTCTGGTAGTTTTTTCTTTCGCATTTACTATCAATTGGTTCTTGAGGAGATATGTTACTTCTGCTATTGATAAAAATGCAGCAGTTTTAAGAGTTGATCCCACAAATTATAATTTTCTTAAAAATGGATTTAGTATAACGGTTTATGTTATTGCTTTCTTTTTTATATTGACCCAAATTCCTTCTTTTAAAGAAGCTTCACAGACAATTTTTACGGCGACAGGAGTAGTAGCAGCAATTATAGCTTTGGCTTCACAACAAGCATTGTCCAATATTTTTTCTGGAATTTTCATTATTGTTTTCAGACCGTTTAGAGTAGGAGACGTGATAGAATTTGATCAAAACAAATTGGGTGTAGTGGAAGACATTACTTTGCGTCACACTGTGATTCGTAATTTTGAGAACAAAAGATATATAGCTCCAAACTCAATTATCAATAATTCGACTATTTTGAATAGTGATATTAAAGAGCAGCCTATCAGAAGGCATATGGAACTTTTAGTGAGTTATGATGCGCCTTTAGATAGAGTTTTTGAAATCATTACGGAAGAAGTTTTGGCACATCCATTTCATTTGTCTTATAAAAATCCAGATTTCTTTGAAGAGGGAGATCGCGAAGTAGAAATTAGAGTATTAGAGTATTTACCGATAGGTCTGAAAATCAGAACCTACCTATGGGCGGATGGTCATCGAAAAGCATTTAGACTGCAAACAGATATCAATTATAAAGTCAAAATTCGTTTTGAGCAAGAAGGCATTCCTTTCCCTTATACCTTACAAAGAATACATATGGAGAATACTAAAAAAGGTGAGGAGATTAGTGGATTAGGTAATGAGATTTGATATTAGATTTAAATTACAATCACTTATTTCCCTACTAATAATTTAGAGTGGTATGATCTATCGTTTGTGGTCTTATGGGCTTCCAAAATATGGCAAAAATCAATAAGCTGAGATAAGCTAATAGTATACTTAAAGAGAAAATCTCACAATAAATTCCTCTTAAATAAAACGCAACTCCATATAATATAAAAGTGCTTGCTAATACAAAACCGATCATTATTTTCCACCAATTCCCTTGAAAGAAATATACAGAATAAAGTAACATTAATGCACTCAAACTTCCCCATTTGAGCCAAGTGAATAATTGTAATTGATCTAAAATCAAACCAGCATTTTGATAATCATTCATTGCTAAAATTTCTGCAATATTAAGATTTTCAAAAGCGTCTGCAGTGATAATCAGAGCTACTAATGGAAAGCTTAACCACAAAGCTTTCACTTTCGTTTCTAGGTACATTAATCTTCCACACATCAAAGCGAAAAGTCCGTAAGAAAACATGAAAACATAGTCAATTTGATTGCCTATGGTCAAAGAATATTTTAGTGCATCAATCGTAATAATATTGAAGAAATTAGAAAGATCTTTGGTATTATTCATGAATTCTAGAGCAATAATGGGAGTAATAAACCCGTCCGGTAATGGTCCTGTAATGACAGTATTAAAATAAGTAACCAATACACTGACGATGATCATGATAACACCCAATACAATAGTGATGATTTTATCGGTTTTGCCCATATTTATAAAGATATAAAAATCTGTTTAGAAAGAATTTTTATGCTATTGAACTTTGAGTTTTATAGTGGTTTTATATTTGCTGTAAGCAAAAATTGATTGCAAGATGACTGAAAGCATTACTAAAGAGATGCCCATGAAGAAGTAGGTATTCAATTCTTGGTGTTCTTTGAAAATGATAAATGCCAATGCTATGGAGTAAATAGGCTCTAAATTAAAAGTCAAATTTACCGTAAAAGCTGAAAGTCGTCTCAGTGATTCGTTGAATAAAACGTATAAAATTACGGTGCAGAAAAAAGACAAAATAAAGATATAAATGCTATCTAAACTATTAGGAAATAAATAAGTGGTTGGATTGAATTTTAGATATAAGGGCATGAGCAATCCTAAAATTATAGTTCCTGCACCGAGTTGATAAAAATTCAACAATTTAGATTCGTATTTCTTGACCAATCCTTCATTGAGAATAGTGTAAAGTGCAGAGAATACAGAAGAAATTACACCCAAAATAATGCCTAATCTATATTGTGTATCAAAATGAAATATCATAGCTATTCCTATTAAAGTGATTACGCTCAATAAGATTTCATTAATTTCTACTCTTCTCTTTTTTATCAGAGGTTGTAAAATAGCTGTGAAAAATCCTGTTAAGCCAAAGCAAATTGTTCCAATCGCTACATTCGAATGTTTAATACTTCCAAAAAAGAATAACCAATGTATGGTCAATACACAACCGGGTATTGACATAGAAAGAATGGATTGAAGTGGATATTTTATTCTGGATTTATTGAAGAATAGTATCGCTCCTAACATGATGGTAGATAGTGCAATTCTATACCAAACTAATAAGCCTTCGTTCAGCTCAATCAGCTTGCCAAATATTCCGGTAAATCCTGCTAATAGAACCGAAATGTGTAAATATAAATATGCGTTTCTCATTCAAATCGTGCAAATTTAATTCAAATCGTTCAATAAATACATTATTAAATTATTTATGAAACTGATTGATCATCAATAGTTTAAATTTTTAATTTGATTATATTAACTCTTGTGGGAGGATTAATAAAACATGAATTTTTCATTTCATAATTTAATATAAATAATATATATATCTGCTTGGAGTAAGTTTTTTCCATTTCTAATTATACCTTCAATATAGATGGAAGGAAAGATAGTCATAGATCCCCAAATATGGTTAGATAGAATTAAGTATAGAAAAGCATCGCAAAAGTTTAAACCTGATAGTTTATCTAAACGTATCAATGATAAGAACTTAGAGGAGTTTAATGATAAAAATTCTCAACGCATTGGAAACATATCCTCTGGACTGAGTGCTTACACAGGTACTTGGACAGATTGGGAAAAAATGCATTTGCTAAAAAGAACAGGGTTTGGTTTTAAGAGATCAGATTTGCAAGCTTTATCTACATATACAATGTTTCAATCAGTAGATATTGTTTTGACAGCTGATCCTTCTAATCCCCCAGCACCAGTCAATTGGTATCAACTTATAGACGAAAATGGTTTAGCTTTTGGATCAGATTGGACCAAAAATGCCATCAACTCGATTGATAAAGGAGTAGCTACTAATTTAGTCAGATCTGAATCTTTAAAATATTGGATGATTCATCAAGCGTTGAATCAAAATATATCTATTAGAGAAAAAATGGTTCAGTTCTGGTATCATTTTATTCCTGTAAACTTCGATGACGTATATCTGTCAAGTAATTTATATTGCGCTACAAATTCTGCTAGGATTTGTTACGATTATATAAAGATGTTTAGGCAGAATGCTACGGGAAATTTTAAACAAATCATCCGACAAGTGGCTACTCATCCGGCGATGATGTATTATTTGAATAATCAGGCAAACTCTGCTTCTGCTCCAGACGAAAATTTTGCTAGAGAGGTCATGGAGTTGTTTACGCTTGGTAATAATTCAGGAAATACATATAATCAGAATGATGTAATTCAAGCAGCAAAATTGCTTTCAGGATGGAGAGTTTTGAATTTAAATCAACCTAATCCTACGACTACATTTGTCTCGGAAGTACACGATTATTCAACCAAACAATTTTCATCTTTTTTTAATAATACTGTTATTCCGGGTACTGGAGCATCGGAGTTAGATGTTTTTATAGACATGATATTCTCTAAAAACAATATGGTGGCAGAGCATATTTGTCGCAGATTGTACCGCTTCTTTGTTTACTATGATATCGACGAAAATGTAGAACTCCATGTCATACAGCCACTAGCTCAAATATTGATACAGAATAATTGGGAAATGCTACCAGTATTAAAAGCTTTATTTAAAAGCGAACATTTTTTTGATATCGCCAATAGAGGCGTGATGATCAAATCACCTTTTGATTTTTTAATAGGAAACTTAAGAGGATTGAATTTATCTTATAATACGAGTCCAAGTTTTGACCATGCTTCACAATACCAATTGCTTTATTTGCTCAATGAAGAAGGATTAAAACTCATGGGACAAGTAATGGGAGAAGCTCCTAATGTTTCTGGATGGTCCGCTTTTTATCAGAAGCCCAATTTCTATCAATATTGGATCAATAGTAACACTCTGCAAAGAAGGTTTACATTTATTCAAGGTCTTTTTGATGGAACGATTAAAGGTCTGAAGTATGATGAACTACAATATTTAACGACTTTTCCAAATAATATTTGTCAAGATCCAAATTTATTAGTGCAAGAAGTAGTCAAGATGCTGTTACCTGTGAATCTGTCAGCAGAAGAATTATTAAATATAAAAAACTCTACACTTTTAACAGGGCAATCGAACGATAGCTATTGGACGGCTGCTTGGGAAAGTTATAAAAACCTACCCTTACCTAAAAACTTAAGTATTATAAAACCTCGACTCAAAAGCTTATTTACTCATATTTTGCAACTTGCAGAATTTCATTTGACCTGATATGAAAAGAAGAAATTTTCTTAAAAATACAGGAGCTATATCGCTTCCTCTTTTCTTAAATGGTTTTCCTTTAATTTCTGCCAATACTTTAGATGATGAACCTTTGGAAGTCATGGCAAAAAGAGCTGCAGATACAGGAAAGATTTTAGTGATTATACAATTGAATGGTGGTAATGATGGGTTAAATACAGTTTTGCCCATGCAGCAATGGAATCAACTCATTAATGCAAGGTCGAATATTTTAGTTCCAGAATCTTCAGTTTTAAAAATCCATCATAATGATGACTCAGGTTTGCATCCAGTTATGACAGGAATGCAGAACTTGGCCAACGATGAAATGTTGACTATTATTCAAGGAGTTTCTTATCCTAATCCAAACTTGAGTCACTTTAGATCAAATGATATTTGGATGTCAGGTTCCTCAAGTGAAGTTTATATGGATACAGGATGGATAGGTAGATCTTTAGAAAAGAAATATCCAGGTTTCCCGACAGGTTACCCTAATTCAGAAATGCCAGATCCATTATCTATTAATATAGGTACTACATTGCCATTTGTGCTTCAAGGTCAAGATTTGAATTTTGGATACAATACACTAGACCCAGATAAGCTCATGAATATTATCAACGAGTCGTCTGGAGAAGTGCCTGATTCTGATTATGGATTTGAGCTCAGTTTTCTCAGAATGATGAAGGATCAAAGCAATATTTATTCCAATTCTATAAAGGCTGCTTACGATTATTCCTATCAAGATAATATCAACTATCCTACTAATAAATTGGGAGAGCAATTAAAAATTGTAGCAAGACTGATTAATGGTGGTTTGAAAACACCAGTTTATATAGTAAAACATCCTTTTTCTTTTGATTCACATGAGTTTCAAGTAGAAGCTGGAAATACAAAGACGGGTAGACATGCAGAAAATTTACAAATATTATCCGATTCAATTTTTGCTTTTCAACAAGATTTGATAAGAATGAAAAAAGCTGAGATCGTAGTAGGAATGACTTTTTCAGAATTTGGTAGGAGAATAAAAAGTAATAATAGTAGAGGTACCGATCATGGAGTAGGGGCTCCAGTATTTTTCTTTGGAGCAGCATTAAATCAAGTTGCAGATCATCTAGGAACGTCTTCTATGAGAATAAAAGGAATGATAGGAGAGTCTCCAGTTTTGCCTTACCAAGCTTCTGTGAACGATCAGGTTCCTATGCAATTTGATTATCGTCAAATTTATTCTACAGTCATGCAAGATTGGCTAGGTATGGAGAAATCCGAAGCAGATCAAGTACTTGGAGGTAGTTATTCCAAATTGCCTATTTTCCATCAGGTAGATATATTGCCGGTAGAATTGCTCAGTTTTACTGGAAAATTAGATGGAAATACAACCATTTTGAATTGGGAAACCGCAAGTGAATTCAATAATGATAGATTTGAAATCGAAAGATCTGAAGATGTCAATGATTTTGAGAAAATTGGAGTTAAAAGTGGATATGGGACTTCTAATATTCCTGTAGCTTATCGTCATTCTGATCAATTAAATTCTTCTGGAACATATTATTATAGACTTAAGCAAATAGATTACGATGGTACGGCCACTTATAGTAATATCATAGCAGTTTATTTTCAAATTGAAACTCAAATCATGGTCTATCCTAATCCTGCACAAGATTGGATTATTGTAAAAGCAAATGACCTCAATGCTAGATATCGAGTTCAGGTTTTTAGTACTTCAGGGAATCTTTTAATAGACCAACAATTAGAATCAAGAAATGGTCAGCAAGAAGTTGATGTTCGTAATTTACCTAAAGGTGCATACTTTGTTAGTATTTATGGTCAAGAAAGAATTATTACTCAACAGTTTATAAAGCAATAATTTTTTGTGTTTAATTGACATATTAAAATTTCATAACATACTGTTAAGCAATGACCTACAAAATGAAATTTGACATTTGAACGTTAAATTCTAATTTGAAAAATTATCTCTTAACATTTTAAGTTTTTTCATATACAAATTCTATCTTCAATACAGTATGGATGGAAAGATAGTCATAGATCCCCAAATATGGTTAGATAGAATAAAGAATACTAATGTATCTCAAAAAGTTGTCTCAGACAGTTTATCTACACGTATTATTGAGAAGAACTTAGAGGAATTTAGTATTAAAACTTCTCAACGCATAGGCAATGTCACTTCTGGATTAAGTGCTTATACTGGTGTATGGACGGATTGGGAGAAATTGCATTTACTTCGAAGAACTGGTTTTGGTTTTAAAAAGTCAGATTTAAATTCACTTGCTACAAAGACCATGAACGAGTCTGTAGATTTGGTTCTTGCGGTTGATATTGTACCACCTCCAAAGCCTTTGAATTGGTATCAAAACTTGCAAGCAGATGAAAACGGATTGCCTTATGGTGCTGATTGGACTAATAATGCCTTTACTTCTTTCGAACAAGGATATTTTACGAATCTATATAGATCAGAATCACTCAAGCTGTGGTTGTTGCATCAAGCATTGAATCAAAATATTTCAATAAGAGAAAAGATGGTTCAATTCTGGTATCATTTTATTCCGATCAATTTTGATGAGATTTACAATTCTAGTAATTTATTCTGTGGTAATAATTCAGCGCGGATATGCTACGATTATATAAAAATGTTTAGAGATAATGCTACTGGTAATTATAAGCAATTGATCAGACAAGTAGCTACACATCCGGCGATGATGTATTATCTAAATAATCAAGCCAATTCTAAAACTGCTCCAGATGAAAATTTTGCTAGAGAAGTCATGGAGCTATTTACACTTGGAAATAATTCAGGTACTACTTATACTCAAGGTGATGTGGTCCAAGCCGCAAAACTACTTTCTGGATGGAGAGTCCAAAATTTAAATCAAGCTTATACAAGCACCACATTCGTTTCAAATCTGCACGATTATTCTGCTAAACAATTTTCAGCTTTTTTTGATAATACAATTATACCTGGTACTGGAGCTTCTGAATTAGATGCATTCATTGATATGATATTCTCTAAAAACACTATGGTGGCTGAGCATATATGTCGAAGATTGTACAGGTACTTTGTGTATTATGACATAGATGAAAATATAGAATTGAATGTCATACAGCCATTAGCACAAATTTTCATTCAGAATAATTGGGAAATACTACCTGTGTTAAATGCTTTATTTAAAAGTGAACATTTTTACGATACAGCGAATAGAGGAGTGATGATAAAATCTCCTTTTGATTTTCTGATAGGTAATATGAGAGAGTTTAATTTAGCTTATAATGTTAGCGATCCTAATAATCATCAAGCTCAATATCAATTCTTATTCACTATTAGTGAAGAAGGGCTCAGAGAGATGGGGCAGGTGATGGGAGAAGTTCCCAATGTTTCAGGATGGTCTGCTTTTTATCAAAAGCCCAACTATTATCAATATTGGATCAATAGCAATACCTTGCAAAAAAGGTATACTTATATACAGACCCTTTTTAATGGATTTATTTTGCGTTTAAATGGTCTTCTTGTAATTATTAAGTACGATGAATTAGCATATATTTCTCAGTTTTCTAATGCAATTTGCACAAATCCTAATCTATTAGTGCAAGAGGTCATCAAGCATCTTCTTCCGGTCAATTTATCTTTAGAACAAAGAAATGCTATCAAAATATCTACTTTGTTATATAATCAAACAAATGATGCTTATTGGACAAATGCATGGAATTCTTACAAGTCAAATCCAATCCTCAATAGTACTAATGCAAAAAATAGACTGAGAACTTTATTTGTTCATCTTTTGCAACTTGCAGAATTTCACTTGACCTAATATGAAAAGAAGAAATTTTCTTAAAAATACAGGGGCAATGTCGCTTCCTCTTTTGTTAAATGGTTTTCCTTTAGTTTCTGCCAATACGCTTTATGACGAACCTCTAGAGGTCATGGCTAAAAGAGCAGCAGATACGGGCAAGATTTTAGTGGTAATCCAATTGAATGGAGGAAATGATGGTCTAAATACAGTTTTGCCGATTCAACAGTGGGATAAATTAGTCAATGCACGATCTAATATATTAATCCCTGAATCTTCTGTTTTATCTATCAGTCATAATGATGCAGCAGGCTTACATCCTTCTATGTCTGGAATGCAATCTTTAGCAAATGACGAAATGCTCACAATCATTCAAGGTGTTTCATATCCTAATCCAAATTTAAGTCACTTCAGAGCTACAGATATTTGGATGTCAGGTTCTCCGAGTGAAGTGGTTTTGGAGACAGGATGGATAGGAAGAACTTTAGAAAAGAAATATCCAGGGTATCCTAATGGTTATCCCAATACGCAAATGCCCCACCCATTAGCGATTAATATAGGTACAACTTTGCCTTTTTCTTTGCAAGGAAATGATTTGAATTTAGGTTATAGTACCTCTAATC
Source organism: Chitinophagales bacterium (assembly GCA_035515235.1). Classification (GTDB taxonomy): domain Bacteria; phylum Bacteroidota; class Bacteroidia; order Chitinophagales; family JADIYW01; genus JAMLHH01. The sequence goes on along the minus strand of DATJBS010000070.1, from coordinate 30,357 downwards.
CAGAGGCTTTAATGAATATTATTAATGATACCTCTGCCAATGCTCCTGACGACGATTATGGATTTGAATTGAACTTTCTGAGATTGATGAAAGATCAAAGTAATGTGTATTCTAGTTCTATAAGAACAGCTTATCAATATTCTTACCAGCAAGCGATTACTTATCCCGAGAATCAATTAGGGAAACAATTACAAATCGTTGCGAGATTAATTAATGGAGGATTAAAAACTCCAGTTTATATCATAAAACATCCTGGTTCTTTTGACACGCATGAGTATCAAGTAGAGACAGGAAATAAAAGAACTGGTAAACATGCTGATCATCTCAAAATGTTATCCGACTCGATATTTGCATTTCAGCAGGATTTGTTGAGGTTGAATAAAGCTCAAGATGTGGTGGGAATGACTTTCTCAGAATTTGGAAGACGAATAAAAAGTAATGATAGTCTAGGTACTGATCATGGAGTAGGTGCACCTGTGTTTTTCTTTGGTGCAGCATTGAATCAAGTATCGGATCATTTAGGTACTTCTGCAATGAGAATAAAAGGGATGATTGGAGAAGCTCCTGATTTGCCAGAGCAAGCTACAGTAAAAGATCAAGTTGCTATGCAGTTTGATTACCGTCAGATTTATACCACAGTCATGCAAGATTGGTTAGGTATGGAAAAGGCGGAAGCTGATGATGTATTAGGCGGAAGTTATGCTAAATTACCCATCTTTCAACCTGTAGATATTTTACCAGTAGAGTTACTCAGATTTACTGGAACCTTAGATGGAAATACGACTATTCTGAATTGGGAAACAGCCAGTGAATTCAATAACGAAAGATTTGAAATTGAAAGATCTGAAGATGTTAAAGATTTTGAGAAAATCGGATCAGTGAAAGGTTATGGTACTACAAATATTCCTGTTTCATATCGACACTCTGATCTGCTCAGTTCATCGGGTACCTATTATTATAGACTGAAGCAAATTGATTTTGATGGTACAGCAACCTATAGCAATGTCATTTCCGTTTATTTTCAATTAGAAGCTCAGATTGTAGTTTATCCTAATCCTGCGCAAGATTGGATTGTCATACATACCAAAGATTTGAAGACTGGACATCGAGTTCAAATTTATAGCACTGCAGGTCGTCTTATCATTGAGCAACAGCTAGAAAGTAGGGATGGACAGCAACATATCGATATTCGTAATTTACCTAAAGGAGTTTACTTTGTTAGTATTTCTGGTCAAGATAGGATGATGACTCAGCAGTTTATCAAACAATAGATTTTATTTTGCAGAATAGATGCTAAAGTTGCTCTTCTAAATTATAACTATCTCAAAAGTAATTTATTGAATTGATGTTTTTTTAACCTAAATGAAACCTTGCTGAAGTAGGTGACGTACATGTTGGTATAAATTTAAAATCAAAAACATATATTATGGAAGCAGGTATTATAGCAACATTGATAATTGGAGCATTAGCAGGATGGCTCGGTGGAGTGTTGTACAAAGGAAGTGGTTTAGGCCTCATAGGAAATATCATCGTAGGTATTATCGGTAGTTTTGTAGGTTATTGGCTCTTTGGAATATTAGGAATCAGTCTTGGAACAGGATGGCTAGGAGCTATATTTACAGGAGCTATTGGTGCAGTGGTCATTCTATTCCTTATTAATTTAGTCTTTCGGAGATAGATAAATATTAAAATCAATTATACATGAACCGTAAACGAATTGTTTGCGGTTTTTTATTTAACTCAATTCCTAATCGTTTTTGATTTTTAATACGATGAATGTTTGAATTAGTTAGTAACACTTATTCTTATGCTCTCTTTTTAATTGAAAGTCTTATAAATTTATGAGCAGATAGAAATCAATGAAGAAAATATTGCTGATACGTTTGAGCTCAATTGGAGATATTGTATTGACATCTCTGGCATTAAGATGTATCAAAAATACTTATCCAGAAGCTCAGATTGATTTTTTAACTAAAGAGCAATATGTAGATTTAGTTGCTAGTTATCCCCAAATTTCTAATGTGCTATTATATAAAAGCAGTCTTTGGCAAATCGCTCAAGAAGTCATTTCTAATGATTATGATGCTGTAATAGATTTACATGCCAATACTAGAACACGCATTCTCCAACAATTATTACCAGAATCCATACCGTTTTACAGATATAAAAAGCAATCTCTACGAAGATTATTAAGTGTAGGATTGAAAAGAGATTTATATAAAAACGAGAAAGTCCCTGAACAATATTTAGATGCACTCAAAAAATTGAATGTGCAAAATGATGGCAAAGGTTTGGAGTTTCATATCCCTCAAAAAGATTGGATTTATCGGTCAGATGTGCCTTTGACGCATCGTTCTGGATATGCAGTCCTCTCATTAGGAGCAACTTATTTCACAAAAAAATTACCACTATTTAAGTGGGAAGAATTGGTGCAGCGTTTGGAATTTCCCATCATAATAATAGGCGGAGAGCAAGAAATTGCATTAGGACAATATTTAGAGCAATTGGACGATTTGAAAATTATTAATAAATGTGGTCAATATAATCTTCACCAATCTGCAAGCGTTATTGCTCAATCTATCTTTGTAATTACTCATGATACAGGGATGATGCATATAGCTGCGGCTCTAAAAAAGAAAGTCATTTCAATTTGGGGAGGAACCGTGCCATATTTAGGCTTTGAACCTTATGGAATCCCAGCAGAAAAATCTATCTTTATTGAAAATACAGAGTTGAATTGCAGGCCTTGTTCCAAGTATGGAAGAGAGGACTGTCCGAAAGGTCATTTCAAGTGTATGAATGAGATTTCTGTAGATAAAATTATTGAAGCTGTAGGTGTAAAAGCTGCATTTGAATAGTTTTCCACATTGTGCTACTTTAAATTTATGTGAAATGGAATTTTTACGTAGAATTTTATAACTTTGCACAGAATTTAATAGACGAAATTAATTAGACGAAAATGCTAACAGCAGATAACAAAAAAGAAATTTTCAAAGAATTTGGAGGTGCTGAAACAAACACAGGATCTGTAGAATCACAAGTTGCTTTGATTACCAATCGAATCAATCACATTTCAGGTCACTTGAAAGGACACAGAAAAGATTTTTCATCGACACGTTCCCTTTACAAATTGGTAGGTCAAAGAAAAAAATTGTTGAAATATCTTGCAAACTCTGATATTCAACGTTACAGAGCAATCATCGAAAAACTCAACTTACGTAAGTAATTCAGTTGAAAAGAATAAAAAGCGAGGTGGAGATACCTCGCTTTTTTGTATATTTAATAAATAAATTAATTAGATGCATTTTAACATCTTTACAAAAACGTTCGATATCGGAAACGGTCAGAATGTGACGATAGAAACTGGTAAGCTAGCCAGACAAGCGGATGGAAGTGTTGTAGTAAAATGTGGTGATACAGTGATTTTAGCTACAGTAGTAGCTGCACGTGAAGCAAAGCCTGGTCAAGGCTTTTTTCCTTTATCAGTGGATTATCAAGAGAAATTTGCTTCAAGCGGTCGTATCCCAGGTTCTTTCTTAAGAAGAGAGAGCAGAATAACTGACCCAGAAATTTTAGTATGTAGATTAGTAGATAGAGCGATTCGTCCATTATTCCCAGAAGGGTTTATGAATGAAACTCAAATATTGATTTCAGTGATCTCTCAAGATCCTGAAGTTCCAGGTGAAAATTTAGCTGGTTTAGCGGCATCTGCTGCTTTATGTGTTTCTGATGTTCCTTTTGCAGAACCTATCTCAGAAGTGAGAGTATGCAAAATCAATGGGGAGTACATTGTCAATCCTAAAGCTTCTGAAGTTAAGAATGCAACTTTAGATATTTTATTAGGTGCTACCGAAGAAAATATTTTGATGGTAGAAGGAGAAGCTCTCGAAGCTCAAGAAGATGAGTTGATCGAAGCCATCCTTTATGGTCATGAGGCTGTAAAAGTTCACTGCCGTCAACAAAAAGCTTTGGCTTTAGAAATGGGTATCGTAAAAAGAGAATTCATTCCTGCTGAACCTTTGACAGAATTAGAAGCAAGAGTAGGCGCAGCTTGTGAAGCTGGAATTGCTCATGTTGCAAAATCTGCATTGAACAAACAAGATAGAAAAGATCAATTAAAAGCTGTGAAAACTGCTTTCTTAGATAGTATTTCTGACGAAGAGAAAGAAACTTTTGACTACAAAGGTTTTGATGGAGTTTATTCTGATTTAGAATGGACTACTATTCGTAAAGTGGTATTACAAGAGAGAAAAAGATTAGATGGTCGTGAATTAGATGAAATTAGACCTTTGGCGATGGAGATAGATTATCTACCTTCTCCTCACGGTTCCGCTTTATTCACAAGAGGTGAAACTCAATCTTTGACTACAGTTACTTTAGGTAATAAGCAAGACGAGCAAATGGTTGATAAAGCAGCAGGTCTAGAATTTAAAAGATTCTTGTTGCATTATAATTTCCCTCCATTCTCAACAGGTGAAGTAAAACCTCAAAGAGGTCCTTCAAGAAGAGAAGTAGGACACGCTAATTTAGCTTTAAGATCATTGAAAAATATGTTGCCTTCAGATGAGGATAATCCTTACACTATTCGCGTAGTGTCTGATATCTTAGAATCTAATGGTTCTTCATCTATGGCTACTGTTTGTGCTGGATCATTAGCATTAATGGATGCTGGTATTCAATTGAAAAAACACGTTTCAGGTATTGCAATGGGGATGATTTCTTCAGGTGATGACTATGCGATTCTTTCAGATATCTTAGGTGATGAAGATCATTTAGGAGATATGGACTTCAAATTGACTGGAACTCGTGATGGTATCACAGGTTGTCAAATGGATATCAAAGTAGATGGTTTATCTATGGATGTTTTGCGTGAAGCTTTAAATCAAGCTAAACGTGGAAGAATACATATCCTTGATCACATGGAAAAATGTATTGCAACTCCAAGAGCTGAATTGAAACCTCATACTCCAAGAGCTCACGTGATGGAAATTCCAAAAGAATTCATCGGTGCAGTAATAGGACCCGGCGGGAAGATTATTCAAGCGATGCAAGAAGAAACTCAAACTGAGATCACTATCGAGGAAATCAAAGAAAGAAATATCGGTCGTGTAATCATTATGTCTAACAATAAAGACAATATGGATGCTGCGATCAATAAAATCAAAGGTATTGTAGCAGTGCCAGAAATCGGTGATGTATTTGACGCAGAAGTGAAAAATATTGTTGCTTTCGGTGCATTCGTAGAATTCCTTCCTGGTAAACAAGGTTTGTTACACATTTCTGAAGTATCTCACGCTAGATTAGAAAATTTAGACGGAGTATTTAAAGAAGGTGATAAAATTCAAGTCAAATTGATTGGTGTAGATCCTAAAACTGGCAAATTCAAATTGAGCCATAAAGTTTTAATTCCACGTCCTGAAAAAACAGACAAAAAATAATACTTTAATTAGTATAAATATTAGAAGCAACTCTCAATGGGTTGCTTTTTTTATTTTATATCAAATGATAGTATAGTATTCTTTAAAACATCTCGTTCTGCAACGTGAGCAGTTCCATTATTTCCTTTTAGAAAAATAGTGCTCACTCTCGTTCCATAAATAGGAGATTGAATGCAAATGGGAGATAATAATTTTTCCATTTCGATGCCTACTCCAGTTTCTGGTAATTGCTCCTCAGGATAAATGTTGTGATTACTCAATATTTCTAAAAGATTATCGACAGAAATTTTCTCATTTTCAATAATATGTTGAAGTCTTGATTTTACTGCGACTACTTTAGGCCAAGGAGTATCTAGAAAAGCATTGCTAATAGCATAAACTCCACTATCTAATGTCTTGACTTCTTCAGATATATTAGAATAATAAAAAGTTTCTTTCCCATTGTGATAAAGCAGATTGAAACCATTCATTTCGCTCCAGTGTGCTTTGTTATTTATTACATATTGCTGAAAATTTGTCGGATTTTCTTTTATTAAATTGACAGGAATAGCTCCTCTACTTGGTGCAGTAGGCTGATTTCTTTCTAGATCTCTGTAATTTGTCACTGCTGCAAATTGTTGATTTTTTCCAAAAGCAATCCAAGTGCCGCCTGCTAATAAATCTTTTCCTGCTACGATATTTTCATCCTCCCACCAATGCATAGATTGTGTAGGTCTTTCGTAGAACTCGTCTCTATTAGCGATGAAAATAAAAGGATATTGTTCATCTTGTTGGATTGCAAAAGCTATTAAACACATCTCATTAAATTAGTTTAAATTGATCTTCTTGTAGATTTTTAATGTCTTTCTCCTTGAGTTCTAAAGATTTACTCAATAGTGTGATGGTTGGGAATCTACCTGCTAATAATCCGGTAAGAAATAAACCGATATAAAAGTTAAACATCGGACCACCAATGCCATACAAGATAAAATTGACTAAAGTTGGAGCTAATAGTAAAGAGATGCTCGTCAGGTAATTATTTTGAAATGCAATTAATTTATCTGATAATTTGGGAAACTCAGCAGCTTCTTGATTTTTTTGTTTATTCAATAGGATATACAATAACAAACAGAATATTGCAATTCCGAAGCCCATCATAAAATATAAACTTTGACCATTTGCTAATCCATTTGAAGGTTGAAGCATGAAGTAAGAAATTGCTCCAATTAGTAGTGCAGTTAATAAAATTGAAAAGAATACAGATTTTAGTCTTAATAAATATTGTCTGGACGTCATTTTATACAATTAATGGTAAGTTGTTTAAATTTAAAACAAGTTGAGGAATATGCAGCTAATTTATTGGATTAAAGTCAGCTTTAAAAATACGGAATCATGAGTACGATTAGAATATTAGTCACAGGAGGAACTTTTGATAAAGAATACAATGAACTTCGAGGAGAATTGTATTTCAGAGATACTCATATTCATGAAATTTTAGAACTCGGTCGTACAAGCTTGGATTGTAGAGTGAAAACTTTGATGATGATAGATAGTATGGAGATGACGGATAATGACCGGAAATACATCTTAGATTCTTGTAAACATGCAAAAGAAAACTATATCATTGTTACTCATGGAACTGATACGATGGAAATTACGGCTCAAGTATTTGGTGCTGCAAATTTAGACAAAACGATTATCCTCACTGGTGCTATGATTCCTTATAAATTTGGAAGTAGTGATGGACTATTTAATATGGGTTGTGCTCTAGCTTATGTACAAGTACTTCCGAAAGGGGTATACGTAGCTATGCAAGGACATTATTTTCTATGGAATAATGTTACTAAAAATAGAGCAGGAGGTTTTTTTGAAAAGAAAATCAAAGATTAATTATTGATTTATTCATTGATTAACATCAGAGTTCTTGGGTCTAAATTCCCATTGTAATATTTTTCGATGACCTTCAAAAATACATTCTCTTCAGAAGCTTCAATTTCTGCAAATAATGTCATACTTGATTGTAGTTTTTTGTCATCAGGTACACCCATAATAGATGTAATATCATTGGATTCTAGAAGCAATAATTCGTTAGAAATCTCTCTCAATCTTTTCCCTAAAATAGGATGGTTCAAATATTCTTGAGCTTCTTTTATGCTATCGATAGCATAAAATTTAGTTGTGCTACTAAATCCTAGACCTTTATATTGTGGAAATATAAACCACATCCAATGACTTCTTTTTAGCCCTGCTTTTATTTCAGAAAGAGCTGATTCGTATGTTGTTTCTTGTGCTTCTAAAAATCTATCTAATATATTGCTCATGCTGTGATTTTATAAAATCTAAATTTTTAGACGTTGCAAATGAATCCTAATCTAAGCCTTACTATTTTCTTGCGGTGTAGCGAATCTTTGAAATCCTCTCTCCATAATTTTACGCATAGCGGTAAATTGCTCTATACATTCATCTATCAATTCATCATCTATTAATCTAGAGATGTCTTCTATGCCTTTGATTTCATCACTTTCTCTAATCTTGTAAGTTTGCTCCATTTGTCCCATTTCAAATTTGACAGAATAGCGCATTTCCATTGCAAAAACTGTAACTTTTACAAAAGGATGGGGGATATTTCCTATGATTCTCATGAGTATTTTTTTAAATCTAATTTTAAACCTTTTGTTCGACTGCGTCCTCTTGCAGAACTCAATCGATTAGAAGGTTCACTCGATAATATTAATGTACCACTCCAAGCAAATGCTCCGCCTAGAATTGAAAAAATAATGGTGCCAATTGCCATCAAAGCTACACCACTAATATTAGTCTCTGCAGAGCTCCCAAGAATTTCGCCTATTTTATTTGCAAAGGCAAAACTATCTCCACGTGCTTTGATTAAACTAACTATTAAGTAAAATAATCCACTTCCTGCAAATCCTGCCATAAACGACATAAATCCTTGTCTATGAAAAATAATTCCTGATAGGAAGGCAATGATTGCAAATGTGTACCATGGTAAAATAAGACAGAATAACCATGATAAAATGAATATTGATAGCGTCTGAATGATTAAAAAGCTCGGCTTCATGATTATTTATTTACAATTTTTAGTGCATCGTTTTTACTACTGAAAAACTGATGTTTAAAATATTTTCCATCTACCCAAGGTTCTACAAATGAATTGTAGGCAGTAGATCCTGGATTTCCTGATTGTCCGCCCGGATACATTCCATACCCTTGAACTTTTCCATCTTTAAAATCTATAATTAATCTTACTGAAGCGCCCCACCTTGAAGAAGTAGCATTGACGATATTGGCATATCCACCAATCTTAATGTACTTTTCAGAGAATGCATCAAATTTAAGCAAGTGAGAAATTGAAGTGTTTTTGTAAAATCTGAATTCCTTTTCTTCAGGATGATTTTCAAAATAGGCAATAGTGGAGTCTAATGAAATTCTTAATATATCAGAAAGTGTTTCGACTTTTGAAGTAGATTGTATATCAAATAAAGGAAAGTTAGGGTTTAACTTCATGATATCTATTGTCGTGTATTGTTCTGGATAAATAAAACTTACATCATCATTGCTCGCAAGTTCATCCCAAGTGAGTTTTTCAAATTCATCCCACCATTTGTAGAAATAAGAAGCCGCATTAGATTCATAATCTGTCATGTAATTCCATTTCGCCAACTTTTGAATCACTTCTTTGTACTCTAAATCTTGTGGAGTCTGAGTATTCTTTAACATAAATGGTAGAATATCTCTAGCAAGGACACTTAGATTATCGTATTGCAATTTCTTCATATCATCAATAGTGATTTCTTTAGTTTGTGCTAAAAACTCATTGATTCTACGGTTCCTGAAATTCTCATATTGAAAACCTAAAATATAGTAAGGATAATCTTTTCCTACAGGAATTTGATTGGCTGAACTTACAAAACCTCTTTCAGGATTTAATACATAAGGAGTTTGATCGTTAGGTATGAAGTAGCTTTTGATTTGTTGAACATTGGCTGTAGATAAGTCTTGTAAGAATTTTCCTTGCTCGTGATATCTGATCCAAAATTTTCCTTGTTCTTTAATAGCGATATTATTCTCCACGTCAGCATAAGCAAAATTCTGTGCAGGACACCAATATTGATCTAAAGCACTGAGGTAATCTTTATGATTTTGTGCACGATTGAGTAGATGGAAAGTCTTTAAATCATTGGTAGCATTTAAAGCGATCCAACTCATAGCTAAGTCTTGTTTATCTTTCTTAGTATCAAAATCCTGATCATATACGACAGGCCCTATTTCTGTCCATTTGATGTCTTCATTGAAATCTTTGCCACCTTTTATTTTATATACTTCATGAATTTCTTCAAATTCTTTCCATTCATTATTAATGAAATATTTTTTACCAGTTTCACCGTCTCTTTTAATTGTATACCAATCTCTGATATCCATTCCTGCATTGGTAACTCCCCAAGCGATTTTGTCATTATAACCTATCACTATACCTGGAGAACCTGGCAATGTCACGCCATAAACATTTATACCCGGCGCATTCAATTGCATTTCGTACCAGATAGATGGGAAAGTTAATCCTAGATGTGGATCATTACAGAGAATTGGTTTACCCGAAGCTGTTTTACTCCCTGAGACTGCCCAGTTATTGCTTCCTAATCCTCTTTGAGGTAAAAATGAAAGAATTGGATTTTTATATAATGCTAATACTGATGAAGAATCTTTTATTACTGCTGGAGCTGTAGGAGCTTTTAGAGGTTTGAAATCAAAAGTGGTTTCTAGAGGAATAATAGGATCCAAAATAGAAGGATATTCAGGATATAATTGATCGAAAACTTCTCTGCCAAATTTCTTTAGAGCGTTAGTGTATTCAATATCGTTATCTGTCCCAGTCAAATCATTAGCCATATACTTTAATAGCAGTGCTGAATTGATAGGCTTCCATTCTTCAGGTTGATATCCTAAAATTTTATATTCTATAGGAAGATTTCCTCTTTTAGCTTTTTTGATAAATGCATTGACACCGTTGGTATAAGCTTCTACAGGGCCTTTAGTCATCGGATCATCCATCAATATAGGAACAGATAATTCAGCAGCTCTTTTTAATCCAATACGTCTATGATATCTATCTAATGGTAATGCAATATCACCAACAATTTCTGTCAATCTACCCGATGCGACAAAACTGATGAATTCCATCTGCCACAATCTGTCTTTTGCCATGACATAACCTTGTGCATAATATAAATCGTCTTCATTGTCTGCAAAAATATGTGGGACATGATTTTCATCATAGATAACGGATACTTTGCCATGAATTGCATCGATTACAATTTCTTCATTGGCAGCAGGTTTGGAGTCTATATTCGACCAAAATCCGTGAGTGGGACTTAATAATCTACCTATGGAAGGAGTAGAGCTGAAATTGATTCCTAAAAGTATAGTGATGACTATAGAAATGATTAAAAGTAGTATTCCAAAAAGTCTTCTTGTCATGAAAAAGTTTTATAGCTTCCAATAAAAATAAGGATTTACTTGTGAATTCATACCTTTCACAAGCATCTTTATCTATTAAAGATATCTATTAGACTGTTCCTAACAGATATATTTTACTGAATTACTTTTAATTCTTTCAATTTCCAAAAACAATCTGCTGTAGCTTGAATATCTGCTAATGCATTGTGTGCATTGTCAAAACCTTTCATGAATAATTTTTGATGAAGTTCTTCAAGTTTTGGCCATTTGTATTTGCCATATTGATTAGGAATAGCACAGTAATTCATACTCGCTAGCATGGTGCAAATCTTAGTTTTACTTTCTATAATATTTGGTAGACGATGACGCAAGAATTCTGCTCCAAGAACTTTCTCGTCAAAAGAAATATTATGGGCTACTAACATGGAGGAAGAGGTGATTTTTTGATGTAAATCATTTAAAACTACTGATAAACTTTCGCCTTCATCTAGAGCTCTTTCTGTAGTGATTCCATGTATTCTAGAAGATTCTTCAGGGATAATAAAACCTTCAGGTCGAATAATATATTCTTTGGTTTCTACGTGTTTGCCGCCAAAATCATATACAACATATCCCACTTGAATCATTCTCGGCCAATTGTTTAAATCGCTAACAGGTGCTTTCCAATTGCGAGGTAATCCTGTGGTTTCAGTATCAAAAAAGAAGTACATATAAGCTTATTTATTAAAATTGAATTCCATCCATTCTTGTGTATCGAGTGGAATATCATTTTTGTCTTTAAAATTTGTTTCGAAAAGGATTTGCATGGCAGGCGTCAATAGAATAATACCTAAGTCGTCATCTTTACTGATGATATAAAACTGTTCTCCGTCTTGGTTTTTGTCTGCTAAGATTTCATTGACTTTATCTATTGTTGCACAAAGTTTAGAAGGGTAGTTCTTAGCACTATTAATGGTGAAGTCCTCGAGATCAATATTTAATAGCTCCAATGTAGGCTCAATTTCTTCTATGAAATACGGTATAAAATCTTTATCAGTTATAGACAAATGATCTACCATGAAGTATCTTTTTTCTTTGCCTACACTAAAAAACTGTTCATCTAATGTAGGATTGAATTGTCCTGACTTAAATCCAAACCACAGATCTTCTTTGATTTCTTCTAAATCTTCAGTCTTTGAGAATTTGAAATAACCCAAATCTTCTAGGCTCTTGATCAACTGTCCGATATATTCTTCTGTCAGCATTACTTGAAAATTAAGTGTTTGATTTCTTAGAAATAATAAATAAGTAGGTATAACCTGCTAAACCACCAATTAATGAAGCTACGAAAATTCCCAATTTAGCTTGAGTGATAAATAATGGATTACTAAATGCTAAGGATGCAACGAAAATTGACATGGTAAATCCAATAGAAGCTAATAAACTAAGTCCGATTAAGTTCTTCAGGTTCATTCCATCAGGAAGTGTTCCTACACCGAGTTTTACTAAAATCATTGTAAATCCTACGATCCCAATAAGCTTTCCAAATATAAGACCTAAGCCAATTCCTAATGCAATGTGATTGGAGAATAGTGTTTCAAATTCAAAGTCTAATGTAACTCCAGCATTAGCGATAGCGAAAACAGGAAGTACTATAAATGTTACAAAAGGATGAAGTACTTTAACTAGTTTTTGTAAAGGAGTCATCGCCATAAATGTGATACTTTCGATACTTTCCAAAATTTCTAATTGCTCTTCTTTTAATGTAGGTACTTTGTTATCCGGATCTATAGCTAGGAACTCTTTTAATTTTTGTTGAATTTTATCTACATAATCATGTTCTTTAATTGCTACATCTGCAGGTATTGCAAACGCTGCTAAAACTGCTCCAATTGTTGCGTGAACACCTGATAGTAAAAATGAAGACCACAATCCGAAAATTCCAAGGATGGCGTAGAAAAATACGTTTCTAACTCCTAATCTATTACCAATTGCCATAAATGCAAAGAAAGAAAAACCTACTAGCAAGTTGAAAACAGAAATATCCGAAGAGTAGAAAAATGCAATGACTAAAACTGCTCCAAGGTCATCCACGATTGCTAGTGCTAATAAGAATACTTTTAATGAAACTGGAACTCGGTTTCCTAGAAACATTAATGCTCCTAAAGCAAATGCGATATCAGTAGCCATCGGAATTCCCCAGCCACTATGAGTATCGATAGAGTTATTGAGTGACAGATAAATAGCAGCAGGAACTATCATTCCTCCAATCGCAGCAGCAATAGGTAATACTGCTTTTTTAGGTTTTGATAATTCTCCACTGACAATTTCTTTCTTCAATTCAAGACCGATTACGAAAAAGAAAATAGCCATTAAGCCATCATTGATCCATTCGTGAAGACTGTATTGTAAAAAGTTGGTGCCGTTGATATTAAACGCAAAAAATGTATTTTCAAAGAATTGATGATACTCTTCTTTTAAAGGAGAGTTGGCCAATAAAAGTGCAATGAATACACTTAGAAATAATACGATTCCACCAGCTTTTTCGTGATGAATAATGCGATTAAATGGAATTGTAATTTTGTCTATTGGTTTGGCTTTATAAGACATTCGGGTTTATTTTTTTAAATAAGATGAAAAGGTGCTGAAAAATTGTCGAAAATCATATGCAGGTTTCAAAAATTAATAATTAGACAAACTAAATTAAAGATGACAAATCATTAAATCGTCATTCCAATTTCGATTCCTTTGATTTTTCGATAAAGATCTGTTGCATAATTATCGGTCATTCCTGAAACATAATCAATCACTCCTAACACTCTATGATAAGTAGATTGATCTTCATACAAAAACTGAGTGGGAATTAATTTAATAGCTTTCTTTTCAGCATTATCTCTATCTTCTTCATTCAGAATAATCGGAGCGACAAAGTGAGATAATAATTCTGACATGACATTATAACCTGCGTTTTCTATTTCAATCACCGACCTATGGTTATAGATGTTTTCAATAGTAAAATCTTCTATTTCCTGAATTGCGGAATGTTCAGATTTGACCATTTCAAATAAAGATTGAGCTGAGTTTCCTGAGAATATTTGAGATTCTTGGTCTATAAAATTATTAATACAACTTAAAGTGAGAGAGTGAATCGTTTTAGCTCTTAGATAAGCAATCCTATCATTTTTATTGCTGATGCTATTGATTCGTAATCTTATTTTATCAATTTCATTTTTTGCGATAGAATCTAGAAAATTCAATAATAATTCTAAACATTTATCGTGAGAGATGATTCCTAATCGATGTGCATCCTCTAAGTCTATGATATTGTAGCAGATATCATCCGCAGCTTCTACCAACCATACAAATGGATGTCTTTGGAAAATGATGGGCTCTTCTGATAATTGCTTCATTTGTGTACTTTGAGCAATATCTAAGAAGTTTTGTTTTTCTGTTTGAAAAAAACCGAATTTCTTGCGGTGAATTTGCTTTTTATCTTTTGCGATAGATTCACAAGGATATTTTGCAATAGAAGCTAAAGTCGCATAAGTCAATAATAATCCACCAGTAGATTTTCCACTTTGTTGCTGAGTTAATATTCTTATTGCATTTGCATTTCCTTCGAAATTGATCAAGTCACTCCATTCTTTTTCTGAAAAATGAGTTTGAAGCGTACTTTTATTTCTTTTAAAATAAGTTGCAATAGCATCTTCTCCAGAATGCCCAAAAGCAGGATTGCCAATATCATGACATAAACATCCTGCAGCTATGACATTGAACATACTGTATTTATAAAATTCTTGACTTTCGCTAGTAAGTTGTCGCTCGTATTTCTGAGCTATATATTCTCCAATAGTAGTTCCTAATGTGCGACCTACGGAAGACACTTCTAAGGAGTGCGTCAATCTATTATGGACAAACACACTACCGGGTAATGGGAATACTTGGGTTTTATTTTGTAATCTGCGAAATGCTGACGAGAAAATTATTCTATCAAAATCTCTTTGAAATTCACTTCTTGCAGCGGAGCCGGATTGTGGTACGTATTGTTCGGAACGCTTGCCAGAAAAAATAAGGTTTAAATCCATTATTAATAACTATGCTCCTAAATTACTTAAGATTTAGTCATTTGTAAATGAATCAATTAGTTTTTTCTAAACAAATCCTTTAAAGCACTTTTTATATCTGGAAATTTAAACTGAAATCCTGCTTTCTGTATTTTTTCTGAGGAAACTCTACTGCCTTCTAACAATAATTCTGACATTTCTCCTAAAAGTAAGTTCATTGCAAAGCTCGGCACTTTTGGAAAGAAAAATGGTCTGTGAAGCACTTCGGCAATGCTTTTTGTCATTTGCTCATTAGTGAGATGTTCGGGTGCAGCAGCATTATATGGTCCACTCATGTGTGCATCCTCTATGGCTTTAATATAAATATTACACAAATCTTCTAAATGAATCCAAGGAACATATTGTTTTCCGGATCCTAAAGCAGAACCTATACCTAACTGAACAGGAATTTTTAACTTTTCTAATGCTCCACCTTCTTGAGACAGAACGACTCCCGTTCTTACTTTGACAGTTCTAATTCCTAAAGTTTCAAATTGATCAGCAGATGCTTCCCATAATGCACAAGTTTTTCCTAAAAAGTCGTCGTGATGTGGGTCAGATTCAGTGAAGATGTGTTGAGTCGTAATTGCACCATAATTGCCAACTCCTGAAGCAGAGATAAATGCTTTTACTCGATTTAGATTTGACTTTACAGCATTGAATAATAAATTAGCACTATCAACTCGGCTGTCAATAATAATTTTTTTACGCTCATCTGTCCATCTTTTATCTGCAATGCCTGCGCCTGCAAGATGAATGATATAATCAGCAGTTTCTACAGCTTTAGGGTCAATATAATTTTTGCTAATATCCCATATATAGGTCTTGAAGATAGAATCGGAATTTTTTGATCTACTCAAAATTTGAACTTCGTAGCCTTTATCTCTGAGTTTATGGCTGAGTCGCGTACCTACTATTCCAGTTCCTCCACTGATCAATACTGTTTTCATAAATACTATATTTTTGAATGGTGATTTGTTTTGAAATGTTTTATTTAATTACCTCTATACGTAGAATATCCATAAGCAGATAAAGTAATCGGAACGTGGTAATGATTTTCGTCTTTGATTTCAAATACCACTTCTATAAATGGATAAAAGCTATCTGTTTTACATTTTTTAAAATAATCTTCAGTAAGAAATGTCAATTTGTAAATACCGATATTGGAATTTTTACTTGGAAGAAAATCAGGAACTCTTCCGTTTTTATCGGTAACTTTTTCATCTATTAAGGACCAAGTCTTATCTTTTTCGTTGTATTGATTCAATTGAATAGTTACTTCCGAAGCAGGCATTCCTTTTGAAATGTCTAAAATATGACTAGAAAGCTGAAATTCATTTTTCTGTGCAAAGCTCATGGTTGTGATGAGGGCAAGCACTAAAGTCAAAAGGTATTTTTTCATTATAAAACTGTTTAAGATAATTTGTATAAGCTTAAACGAAATTTTAAGACAGAAGTTCAAGTATTTAAAAAATTTATAGCATTATAACTACTATCCTTTATCCTCTTCTAAATCATTATGATTGTCACCACCTAGACTGTAGTAATTATTTTCTTCGTCTTCGCTACCGATTTTCTCTTGTTGGTCATCCAATTCTGATCCAGGAACATCCAAGTCATCTCCAGACATATCGTCTTTAAAACTTTTTTCATTCATAGCATTTACTGATGGAGGTGTTTTTTTCTTAGAAGGATCTTCAGGATTTATTTCAGATTTTTCTTTGCCTTTTTCGTAAATATCTTCAGTAATTGGATAAGTGAATTCATCTCTATCATTAGATTTTAATTGAGCTCTTTTAGCCAATAACTCTTTTAGAGATTCGTAATAATTCTCTAAAGATTGAATATAAGCTGCTTCATTTTGACCATTATCCTTTGGTATTTCCTCCAAATATTGAATGAGTTGAGGAGATTCTTTACGAATAGTTTTTGTTATGATTTTAATATTGTTCTCTAAGTCAAATCTCGTTTTCATAGTCTCTTATTTAAGCATTCATAATTAATGTAGTCCTTTTAATACCAAAACACAATAGGAGTGAAGCTGCTAAAATTGATTGGAATTTAAAGAATTACTTAATCATTTCTTATAAACCACTTATAATCAACTATGAAAAGAGAAGGTTGAATTTACCTGATGAATAATTATTTAGTTTTTGCTCGCATAGATTTCTCATAGATAAGTGGGAAGACGAGTAATGTGAAAATTGTCGCAGTCACTAATCCACCTATAATCACTACTGCCAATGGTTTTTGACTTTCTGAACCGATTCCAGTACTTATCGCAGCAGGAAGCAAACCGAATGCCGCCATCATAGCCGTCATGATGACAGGCCTTGTTCTAGCTTTGACACCATTCAAAATGATTTGTCCGCTTTCGAGGGTATCTTGAGCTTGATTCTTAAATTCCGAAATCAGAATTACTCCATTTTGTACACAAATTCCAAACAATGCTATAAATCCTACTCCAGCTGAAATACCGAAATTGATACCTGTAATGTGTAATGCAAGAATTCCGCCTATTAGAGCAAAAGGAACATTTATGAGTACGTATCCTGCATCTTTTACATTATTGAACATAATAAATAGCAATACGAAAATTAAAATCAAACTGATTGGAGCGACTTGATAAAGTCGTTTGCTTGCTCTTACTTGGTTTTCAAATTCACCAGTCCAATCCATAGTATATCCTTCAGGTAATTGAATGTTTGATTTAATTTGATTTTGTGCTTCTTGGATAGTACTGCCTAAATCTCTTTCACGAACAGAGAATTTAACTCCAATAAATCTCTTGGTATCATCTCTATAAATAAATGCAGGACCGGTTACAGAATGTATTTCAGCGATTTCACTTAGTGGAATTTTATTGTCCTCCAGACTAGGAATCATCAGCATCATGATATCTTCTTCAGTACTTCTAAATTCTTCTTTATAACGAATTTTTAAATCAAACTTCTTTTCGTCTTCGTAAACCGTTGTAGCTGTTTTTCCACCGATTGCCATTTCTATCACCGCTTGCGCTTCTGCTTTGGTGATGCCATAAATTGCCATTTTCTCTTCATTCAAAGTGATGACAATTTCAGGTTGACCGATATTTCTTAAAACACCGACATCTTTAATCCCTTCAATTCCTATGATTTGCTCTTGAACATCATTAGCTATATCATTCAGTTTATCTAAATCAGGACCGAAAATTTTAATGGCATTAGATGCTTTTATACCTGCAGCTGCTTCAGCTACGTTATCAATAATAGGTTGAGAATAATTGTAATTAATCCCTTGAATTTGAGACAATTCAGCATCCATCTCTGCAACTATATCATCCAATAAAATACCTTTTCTCCATTCTTTAGTGGGAATTAAATCGACTTGAAATTGAACAAAATAAAATCCATTGGGATCGGTGCCGTCATTACTTCTTCCAGCTTGTGATAACACAGATTTTACTTCTGGAAACTTGTTCAGTTCTTCTCTTAATTCACCAGTCAATTTCACACTTTCGGTCAAAGACATACTCATAGGATATTCCGCAGTCACCCAAAGTGCACCTTCATTCAATTCTGGCAGGAATTCTGTGCCTAACCATCTTATAGAAACCATCGTTAAAGCAAAACCTACAAAAGCGATTGTAAAAGTGATTTTCTTGTACTTAAATGTCCAATTGAAACAATTTAAAACGAGGCGATTGATATTTCTAGTGATAAAATTATTCTTTTCTTTTACGTTTTTCTGTAGCATCAATTCACTCAAAACAGGAACTAAAGTGAGTGTGAAAATCAAAGCTCCTACTAATGCAAAACCGAGCGTCCACGCAAGCGGTGCAAACATTTTACCTTCTACTTTCTCAAAGGAGAAGATAGGTAAAAGAGCAGAAATAATTATCAATTTGGAAAAGAAGACAGCTTTGCCCATTTGTAAACCGGTGGTTTTGATTAAGCCCACTTTTTTCAATTGGTTGAACTTTTCCATGCCCACTTTCCGGGCTTTATGATCCAAGGCTACAAATATTCCTTCGACCATCACTACTGCGCCATCTATTATAATTCCGAAGTCAATAGCGCCTAATGAAATCAAATTGGCTCTCATACCTTTTAAGTGCAACATAAAAAATGCAAAGAGTAAAGAGAGAGGAATAATTATGGCTACAATAAGCGTAGTTCGCCAGTCTGCCATGAATATAAAAACGATAACCGTCACTAATACGATACCTTCTAAAAGGTTATTCATGACTGTTTTAGTACAATATGCCATGAGGTTATCTCGGTCGTAAAATGTTTCCATTGTGACATCAGGAGGTAGGATGGAAGTGTTGAGTTCGTGGATCTTCTCTTTGACTCTTGCTAGCACTTCACTTGGATTTTCATCTTTTCTCATGATAATAATGCCTTCAACTACGTCATCATTTTCATTTAATCCAACTTGACCTACTCGCGGTTTGCTCGACTCTTTGACTTCTGCCACGTTTTTTACTAAAAGTGGATTGCCATTAAATATTGCTACAATCGTGTTTTCAATATCTTCCTTACTGTCCAAAAGCCCTATACCTCTTACGACAAAAGCTTGACCATTTTTCTCAATAACATCGCCGCCCACATTTAGATTGGATTTGCTGACAGCGTCATATAATTCCAAAGGAGTTAAGTCGTATTGTTGCAACATGACTGGATCTACAGAGATTTCGTAGATTTTTTCTTGACCACCAAAAGCTGCAATATCTGCTACTCCAGGCACTCTTCTTAATTCTCGATCGATGGTCCAATTTTGAATCGTGAGCAGTTCTCTTGTATCTCTATCCTCACTTTTTAGTATATATCTAAAGATTTCTCCTGTAGGTCCGTAAGGTGGTTGTACTTCTGGATCGACTCCATCCGGTAATTGAACGTTGATGAGTAAATTATTGACTTGTTGTCTGGCAAAGAAATCTTCTACTTCATCGTCAAAAATGATTTTAATGACAGACAGGCCAAACATAGTAATACTGTGAACATTGCTTTTGCGCTGTACACTATTCATCGCTATTTCTATAGGTGTGGTGACGAATCTTTCTACTTCTTCAGCACTTCTGCCGTCCCATTCTGTAATGATGACAATTTGAGTATTGGTGACATCGGGAAATGCTTCAATTGGAATTTTAATAAAACTATAGATTCCCGCAATGGCAATAAGCGTGACCCAGAAAAATGTAAAAAATTTATTTTTAAGCGAAAAGTCAATGATGTTCTCGATAAACTTATTCATAATTGATTAGTTATTAATTGCATCATAAATCAATAGACCATTTTTGGAAATGACAGTTTCTCCGAGTTGTATTCCACTTTCTATATATGATGTTTCGCCTAGCTGACGATATACTTTCACCATTCTAGTTTCAATATTTTGTTTGTCTTTAAAGACCATCAACCAATGTTTATTTTTGTCAAAAATAATTGCAGAAGAAGGGACAGTCGACATGGATTCACTTTCAGAATAAAAGACATTTACCGTGCAGTTCATTTCTGGTTTAAGCTTTAAATCCGTATTGGGAACTTTCACTCTTACTTTCATAGACTTGCTTATCGGATCTATTGCATTGAAGATTTTATCTATTTTACCTTTGTAAATATTATCAGGATATGCGATAGTTTTGATTTCGACATCGTGACCCACTTGAATTCTAGAAATATCACTTTCATTGACATTCGCTAATACCCATACCTCATTAATATTAGCTACAGAAAAAATTGACTCTTCCACATCATCTCGAAGCATTTCATTTTGATTGATATTTTTTGAAACAATAAATCCACTAATCGGTGCTGTAATATTATAGGTAGAGCCAGATTTTAATTGATAAATACTATAAACTTCATTGATTCTGTTCAATTGCGCATTAGCTTTATCTAATTTACTTTGAGCAGATAAGACATCTTTTTCCGAATTCAATTTTCCTTCGTATAAATCTTTGGCTACTTGCAAGTTTTTTTCAGTAATAGCTATTTTGTTGATAGCGTTCAATCTCTTTTTTTGATAATTAGCAACTTCACCACTTTCTATTGTAGCTAATAATTGACCTTGTTTGACATAATCACCAAGTTCGACATTTACAGATTTTACAACTCCGGACATAAAAGGAAATACTTGTGCGGTGCTATTATTATCTGCTGCAATTTTTCCAAAAAGCCTAATTCTATCTTTCACCACTTCTTCAGTGACTTCGACAAATTCGCATCTATTATAAGTAGAATCACTCATAGAAAATGAGATTTGTGTTTCTTCTATTGGCGCTGTTTCACAACTGATAAAAACATTTAGACCAATAAATGATATGATTATAGTTGTTATTATTTTGATGCTATTCTTCATGATAGGTTCTTGTGTTTTTTAAAATATATCTGTTCCAGTCAATAAATTCAACTCTTCAGCTGAACCGACCAATTGTGTTTTAATTCTTGAAAGCTCCATCAGCACTTCATTATAGGATTCGAAAAAGTCAATAAATTCTATGATAGAAATATTTCTTTTTTGGAAATTAGTAGTCATTGCTTGAATTGTAATTTCAAAATCTTCATTATATAAAGTGTTGGATTTTTCAAATTCTAATACTGTCTGACTATAAAAAGCGTAAGAGTTTTTGATGTTGGTGAGGATTTCAAGGTATAATCCATCGTAATTGTATTGATTTTCTTGCAATGCAAATTGTGCAGTTTTTATATTGCCTTGATTTCTATTCCAAAGTGGTAACGGTATTGAAAACCCTGTATTCATTTCATTTCTAAAAACACCACTTCTTTGGTCATAAGACGTGAACACTGTTATATCTGGAATGGCTAGTTTTTTCTGATATTGTATATATTGTTCTGATAAAATATTGTTCTGTTCTAGTATCAACAAATCCGGACGATTAGAGCTGACATTAGCTTGTAAATCTTCTAATGAAGTAGGTTGAATATATTTTATAATGTAATCTTCGTCGAAATCAAATTTGACAACAGACGATACTTGTAGGATTTTTTGAACTATAGATTGTGATTGGTAATACTCTTTGAAAGTTTCTGCTCTATCATTATTCAATTTTAGATAAGCTCCTTTGAGTCGAACCAAATCTTTCATTGGTATATTTCCCTTATCGACTTGATTTTGATAAGCAGATAATAAACTATCTAATAAAGTGAGTTGCTGATTGTATTTATGAAGTAAAAACTCTTGCTGACCTATGGAAAACAGATGAGTGTGTAATTCATATTTTAGATTTTTTACTAATTGTTGGAATTCGAGTTCTGAAATCGATGCATTAGTCTTAGCCATTTCGATTTCTTTTTTTCTTTTACCACCTATGATGATAAGTTGCTCGAGAGCGAACGACATTTGTCCATTTTTTCCTAAATGGAATACTTTTTTGTTTTCAGGATCATAAAGATTGAATTCTGCAGAAAATGTTGGATTTGGATAAAGTTTCGCTTGTAAAATCTGTGCTTTTTGCGCTTCTATATTCATGGAAGCTGCCATGAGATAAAAACTATTTTTGAGAAAAATGCTGTCTCCTTGATGAATATTAATCTTTAAAGTATCCTCTGCGTGTAGAGAAATGGATAGTATTAAAAAGTAAAAAAGTAAATTCCCTCGATATATAAATTTCATATTGCTTTATTGGGTAGGCGGCAAAGGTGTTGATACTGACCTTTAGAAAACCTTAAAGCGAATAAAATTTAACTGAATGGAATACTGATTTCAAATACATTAATATGGTCTTTCGGATTGGAATATTGAATGTTTCCCGAATGAAGAGCAACGATTTTTTGAGTGAGTACAAGACCTAAACCGAAACCGATTTTTCCTTGACTGTTTTGACCTCTGAAAAAGTGCTGGAAGATATATTTTTCTTCTTCTTTAGTTAATGGATTTCCTTGATTAATGATAGAGATTTTCAATTTATCTTTTGAAAGGCAATTGATTTTTATTTCAGCTTTTGGTTCATTGCTATAAGCAATACAATTACTCATTAGATTCATTAAAGCTTGTTTAATGAGCATTTCATTGATGTTTAAAACCAGTAGGTCAGCATCAGGATATAGTGGTACAAATCGAATATTGAAATTAAAATCAGGATATAAAAACCTGAGCTCTTCTATACAATCAAAAATGACTTCATCTATTCGAGTAGCTTTTTTGTATAAAGTTTGACCTGTTTCTGCTTTCGAAATTTCTAAAAGCATATTGATAATATCTGCAAGAAACTTTGTTTTTATAATCTGTTGGTCGAGCTCAACAATAATCAGCTCTTGATCTTTTATGTTTTTAATCCTTTCTAACTCTGAAGTTAATACAGCGATAGGAGTTTTGAGTTGATGGGAAATGTGTTGTATAGATTGTTTTTGAAAAGCAAAAGATTCTTGAGTTCTCTTAATGAGTTCATTGAATTTATCGTTGAGATCAATGATTTCGTCAGTAGTAGTTTTTATTTTTTCTGTTGTAGGATTTTCATCTAATCTATATGAGTTGAGTAGATGCGCAAGTTTGGATAATGGATCTGAAATTACTTTCGCCAGATAAAATGATACTAAAAATATAGAAGCAGTGATGATAAAAAATGCAATCAATAAGGTATTTCGCAAGAAATATAATTTAGCATAACCAAAGGTGTCGTAAGCTTTGCTGATACCATAATAGATACTTCCGTCTTTTTCTATATAGGTGCCGATGACATCATACAAACCGTCTTTGGTTTCTATCCATTGATGATTAATGTTTAATTCTGATAGCATATCCTTAGAGATGACTACAGGGGTGTCGTCAATACTGGAATAGATGAGTTCTTTATTTTCATTGAATAATAATAGTTTTTCATCAAATAAGTCATTGATCGTCAATTGGTCGATAGCTTCGATGAGCTCGTTATCGGTTTTTTTAATTTCGTAAAGAAAGTATAAAGTATTGGAGATTTTTTGCTTTTGTCTCTGCTGAAATTCTTCTTCTCGATTGGATAAATAGAAGATATAAATACTAGAAAATGTAAGGGCAAGCAATACAATAATGGTACTCGAAAAATAGATTAATATTTTATTTCTGATTTTCATTATTCATCTAAATAATAACCGTAACCAACTTTTGTTTTAATTCTGTTGGTGCCAAATGGTTTGTCTAACTTGTTTCTTAAGAAGCTGATATAGACTTCTATGGTATTGGTATTGATATCTACAGATCGTCCCCAAATATGTTCAATCAAATCTTTTTTAGATACGATTTCGCCATTGTTTTCAGATAGCTTTAATAAGATATGGTATTCTCTTGGTGTAAGGATGACTTCTTTTCCTTGTTTAAAAACTTTCTTTTGATCGTCTTGTATAGTGAGGTCTCCAGCTATGATTGTATTGGAGATTTTATTTTTAGCAGAGCTGTTTTGATTTCTTTTGATCAATGAATGAACTCTTAGAATTAGCTCCCGCATATAAAACGGTTTGGTCAGATAGTCGTCCGCTCCACTTTCATAACCTTTGACTTTATCATCTAATTCACTGAATGCTGTCAACATTAGAATAGGGGTAGAGGTGTTCTGTTTTCTATAATCAGCAGACAAATCATAACCTGTTTTTCCAGGAAGATTGATGTCCATGATGATGCAATCAAATTGATTATTTTTAAGAATTCTTTCTGCCAATAAACCATCGAAAACACTTTCAGCATGATATCCTTCAGCTTCTAATGCTTCTCTAATATTTTTATTTAAAGTCGAGTCGTCTTCAATTACTAATATATTCATGGTTCTAATGTGAATTTACATTTCAAAAGATACTGAATTTTATTCATTCAAGTCAATGAACGGTAAATGTCAATATTTATTAAAAAGAGATAAAATGTAATTTAAAAAAGATCATCTTCACGATCCATATAAAACATCCCATTATTTTGTATTCTTTTGTTTACTAAAACTCCATTCGATTAAGCAAAAGCCGAATTTTTGAATTTTACTTATTATCTTTTTTTCTCAATAAGCCAAATTTAAAAATGTGACGACCTCGAAAAAGTGCCTGAAACATTGGGTTAAGCACCAATTGCCCTATTGTTATTATACATTGTTGTGCAACGTATTTATTTCAGATGGTTCTTGATAAACTTCCTTAATTTCTTAATATCTCCCATATCGGCACTTCTTAATGCCAAATAATATTCTTCTCTATCGATATTCTGTTCAATATTTTTATTTAGTAGAAATTCAACCATATCATCTAATAAAACCCTGCCAACTCTTCCATTTCCATCCACAAACGGATGTATAATTATAAATTCGTGATGAATTTTTGCAATTGTGTCGATTTTGTCATCCTTGTCCGCTTTTAACAGTTTCTCAAAGTTAGAATTCCACTTGTTGCATAGTCGTTCCATTTTCGGAAGTACTTCTTTATTATCTACAGGTTTTATATTGTATTCGATTATTCCTTTCGCTGTATCAGGCATCATAGTCTGGAATGCAGAATTGATTACTACATCTGTTGTTCTTGTTTTTCCAGACCAAATGAAGTTTTCAGGAAACATTGATTTATGGAAATCTAAAATATTCGAGTAAAACAGAAAACCATCTTGGGTTAAGATTTGTGGCTCAATGCTTTTTAGATATTCGTCTGACCATTTATCTCCAAGAATTTTATATTTCACGATGTCGTCTTCTTTTGGCGATTTTGTAATTTTTTCTTTGAGATTCTTAAGTTCGTCAGTTATGTTTTCGAGACTTTTATTGGTGTCCAGTTTACTTTTAATTTCATCAAATTTTCCGCTATCACGAGCATTTTCTATAACCTTTTCAGTCAGTCCAAATAGTCTATTAAGGTTTTTTTCATTCGAGTCATTTTTTGATTTTAGGTAGAAATATAAGTTTGCCAGATAGCCTAAAAGTCCGCCAGCAAGTAAAAAAATCCATTCTTTTAAAGTCGAATTTTTGAAAAAGTATAATATGGATTCCATTGGTTTGTTGGTTTGGTTATATGTTGCACAACGGTATCGTATAAGAATAGTAGCGGATTTTTACGCAATATCTTTTCAGTTAAACACAGACCTTTTTTATATTTTCTAACTTTCGTTTTAGCGATTAAACCGCTATTATTTTTATACATTGTTGTAAGTAGTGCTTTTTTATTCACTTACTTAATTTCAATATTCTAAATGCTCCTTGAATTACCAAAACAAAAACGATTGTTCCGATAATCAAATCAGGTTTGCTCGAACTCAACCAATTTACCAAAATTCCAGCAATTATTACTCCTAAATTGATAATCACGTCATTTGATGTGAAAATCATACTCGCTTTCATATGAGCCTCTTCTTTGCTTTTTGACTTTTGCAAAATGTAAAGACAAATTCCGTTTGCAATAAGTGCAAAAATCGAAACGATAATCATTGTCGAAAAATCGGGAAGTTTCTCGTTTCCAAAAAATCTTCTTAAAACTTCCACAAATCCAATAATCGCAAGTGTTATTTGAAAATATCCAGCAAGTTTTGCAATCCGCTTTTTCTTAATCAACGTTCCGCCAACCGCAAACAAGCTAATTCCGTATACGAAACTGTCGGCAAGCATATCCAAACTATCGGCAACAAGACCCATTGATTTTGAGATTATTCCTGTTGTCATTTCGATAATAAAAAAGGCAAAATTGATTGCAAGTACAGACCAAAGTAGCTTTTTTTGGTTTGCATTTTCATTAAATTCTGTTTGGTCGGTCTGTTCGGTCGAGATTTTCTTTCCGCCTAAATTTAGTTCAATAACGGACTTTTCGATTTGGTCGGATTCTCCGCTGTGAAAAACAGTCAGTTTTCGGTTCGGAATATCAAAGTCCAAATTCGCAATACTTGAAATTCCGTCCAATTTCATTCGGATTAGATTTTCCTCTGAAGGACAGTCCATTTTGGTAATTTCGAATATTGTTTTTTTCATTCGGTTTCTGGGTTTTTCGGCATTACTTACAACTTGTGGATATGCGCTACTTGTCAGTCCTATCTGACCAAAACCGCTGGTTTTGCGCATAATTGTAAGGATAATTCTGAATATACGTATTACTTAATTATAACCCATTTTTGTTTTACATTATAAACAAACGATGAAGTACCATATAAGAAATTAATAACAATACTATCATTATTTCCATATATCATTGGTGGGTCTACTAATTCTGCTTGTAAATCAAATTCTAAACTATCTGTACCTATTAATCCAAACACCAATTGAAATCCATTTTTAGTCCATGGCTTTCCTTGATCTGGATATGTAAAGGATAAAAAACTAGCATCAGCATTAGTAAAATATGTTGAATCAGTATTTTCAATTTTCTCAATCTGACCAGTAAAAGCATCAGTTTCATGATAGGTATTATTGAACATTATTCTAACATCTTCAGAGACATTGTAATTCCCTACATATTTATCTCTTGAGTCGTTTTTATTACTAGGTTTTTCTAAATTATCTTTTTTGCAAGAAAGAATGAATAGAGATAGGATAGCTGATGTTATTAAAATTGTTTTTTTCATAAATAGTGAATTGTTTATAGTTGAATATTTTTTACAAAATGTCTTAAATATGACACACTTTGTCTTTAATCAAATCTATAAAAAGAATTTCATACAAACTATTTGAGATAGATTTTATTACACTTCTCTCGCTACTAATTCAATATCCTTTAAAATGTTATTCTCTCCAGCTAACCAATTCTGTTCATCATGATGATTTAAAATAATAGGCATCCGCTTTTTGGTATTGTGGATTTCACTCATCAGCTCATTTGCAGCAGTAGTTAAGATGGTATAAGTATAAAATATTTCTCCAGTGCTCTTGTCAGTCCAATGACTATATAATCCTGCAAAAGCAAAAGCTTCCTGATTAGGTAAAGAGATAAAATATTTTTGTTTGTTTTTACCTTTTGCATCTAACCATTTCCATTCGTAAAACCCATCAGCAAGTACCAAACATCTATTTTGGATGACATCTCTAAAAGATGCTTTCTCGTGTATAGTTTCTATTCTAGCATTAAGTGTTTTGCTTTTAATACTATCGTCTTTTGCCCAATGTGGAATCAATCCCCAATCATAAAATTGAATAATATCTTTTTGTTGGCTGGTGATGATAGGAGTTTTGGGATGTTGGAAACCATTATAAATAGATGGCTGATACCCACCATTATTCACAAACTTAGCATTAAAACGATGTTCTAATTCTTGAGCTGATTTAGTGATTTGAGAATAGAAGCACATGGTGATGATTTTAGAACAAAACTTTTTATAAATACTTATTTTTCTATTTTTACTTTTAAGTAATTAATGAAAGCTGAACAAGAGATTAGCATGAATTTAGCATCTTCCATTGTTACAGTTATGTCTTCCTCTATAAGTGAATGCCTAATCCCTCCAGCGTCACTCGTATATCCATATAAAGATGAGAATGCATTTTTCAATGCACCATGAATTTGGTATGTTTTTCCTATTTCAGCCAATGCTTGACCTAAAGTAGCTTTACTATTTCCAGTTAATATAACGCAAAGTGATTCAATTGCAGAAATAGATTCTTTAATAGAATTTCTATAATCAGGGTTGTCTCTATTTGAAAGGAATTTAAGTGAAGTCGTTAAATGAGTATTAACAGGAGTCCATTTAGAAGAGTTTAAAAGAGCTTGTTGAATTTCAACAATTTCTTCATTTGATGTAATCTGTACAATACTATTATTTATTAATCTATAACCAGACATTTCAGTTTTCAAAGCTTCATTACAACTTTTTGTAAAGTTTAAATTAGAAAATAATGGTTCAATAGAGGACAAAAATTCTAATAAGTCATACTTCTCATACCAGAATGCTTTGAAAAACCAATTTTTAATATTTTTAATTACCCCATTGGAATTAACAAAACCATAGTCAGTTGTAGGTATTTCGTCAATTCTATAACAGAAAAATTCTACCCAAATAATTTTACAAATAGTTCCTTTTTTAGAATCTTTATACCTATCTGAGAAGTCATCAAGTTCATAGAACAAATCATTAATCAAAACATTCCATAATCGGTTTTCAAGTCTTTCGTCAATTGATTCAACTTGTAAGATTTCTCTAACTTCAGTTTTACCTATTCTTTGTGAAAATTTCATTTGTCATTTTAATAATTATCAATGAATCTCAATCTCATCAATCTCTTTCATCAATCTATCTGTTTCTGTAAGGGCAACAATTATTTTTTGATAGTGTAAGATATCATCAAATTCTAGTGTGCGATTTTTACGGTCTTTGAGCCATTTTTGAGCGGGCTGATAACCACCGATATAAAAATTCCAAGCGACTTCTGGCACGTTGTCAAAATACTGAGTGTCGTTGATATAGACTTTGCTGTCTTTATAGATGGGCTTCACGACTTCATTATCTCCATCAATTGGATATTGGGTGATGTAAGCCTCTACAACAGGACTTTCTAATAAATGAATCTTTCTAATTTGACTTCCAAGCTCTACTAATTTCATAAAAGTGTCCGCATCTTTTGGATAAGGCACACGTGGGAAATCTATTTTTAAAAACTCTTTGTATTTTTCTCTATAAGTAGGAGAGTGTAAAACAGCATAGATATAATCGAGAATGTAAATAGGATATAACTGAGCTGTTTCTTCTGTTTGCACATTATAATCAGGTTGCTCAGGTGAAAAGTACATCCCTAAACTTTCAGCAATTTTATCCACGATTTCCATGTTGAGATTTGGAACTCTTTCTGGATTTTCTTCAATGGAAATTTGTTCTTTTTTTTCGGTGTAGAGGTATAAAGGGAAAATTGAAGTTAAAAATCTATCACTTAACCTAGCATCAGCCAATGAATTAGTAACAAATAGACTACTGTAATTTTTTTCTTTGTTTATTCTTATAGAAGCTAACCCTAAATTATCTCCAATTAAAAAATTATTCATTATTTTTTCTCTACTTCTTTCAATAAGTGATGTATCCCAATATATTTTTCTTATATCAAATGGTCTATATGCAATAGACTTTATTAAACTGGGATTGAAAATAGTATTGAAATTATTTTTAATGTTAAACTGCAAATCATTTGTTCTTTCATTTATAAGTATTTTGTCTTTTGCTGTAACAATACCAGCAGTATTATATATGAATAGCTCAATTAATTGAAAACCTTTGATATAGCTATGTTGTTCTTCAAAATTTTTATTTACAAAATAAAAGTTAGGATAAATGTTTGCTAAATTATTAAACGGGATATTCTTTAAAGAGTTTGAAGTTAAGAATTCATATTTTAATTCATTGTTGTCCGAGATAAATTAAAATAAAGTTGTTAGTCTATCAAAAGTAGCCTAAACATTGACTTTTTATTTTTAATTATCAGTTTTTTCAAAAACAAGCTAATCAAATAAAGTGAGTTGATTTCTGGGTTTAGCATT
>DATJBS010000069.1:0-74727 GCA_035515235.1 Chitinophagales bacterium | reverse complement strand
GAACCTCCATTCAATCTGAAATATACTGTATCTCCTTTTACACAAAAAATATCTAAGGTATCTGTGGGTAGCTCTCCAACAAGTGTATTATTATCAGAATAACTCCCTATTGACCCTC
Organism: Chitinophagales bacterium; assembly: GCA_035515235.1. GTDB lineage: Bacteria > Bacteroidota > Bacteroidia > Chitinophagales > JADIYW01 > JAMLHH01. The sequence continues at coordinate 74,609 of DATJBS010000069.1, read as the reverse complement.
TTTTCTTATTATAGACATAAAGATTAAAATCTGCATTTGCAGTATTAGAAGTGTTTACTTTATCTACGTAAACTCTTAAAGTACCATCGTCAGGAAGTACACTATAGAAATAATCATAACTATCTTCTCCTACATTTGAATAGCCTATTCTACCAGGCACTATCTCTTTTTCTTCAATATAAACAGCTTCTTCAAATGTATTATTCGGTTCTATATCTCCTTTGGGTGGCGATAACATTTCATATCTCATCGTATAACTAAAACATCCAGAACTTCCATTCAATCTGAAATATACTGTATCCCCTTTGACACAAAAAATATCTAAAGTATCTGTGGGTAGCTCTCCAACAGGTTTATTATTATCAGAATAACTCCCTATTGAACCTTGATTTTTATTATAAACATATAGATTAAAATCAGCGTCTGCACTATTAGAGGTATTCACTTTATCTACGTAAACCCTTAAAGTACCGTCATCAGGCAGTATGCTATAGAAATAATCATAGTTATCTGAAGTTGTTCCGCTATATCCTAATCGACCTTTCACTAATTGATTGCTAGAGATAAGCACCGCTTCACTAAAATTATTATTTGGCTCTACATCATTAGGTGCAGGCTCTTCTACAATATATCTGAAGCTATAATTTATAGATTGAGAGCCATTTACTCTGATATATATCGTATCATCTGCTCTACAAAAAATAAACAAACTATCATTTGCAGACTTTTTATTATTTACAGCAATAGCACCTATAGAAGATTTATTTTTACTATACACATAGAAGTTAATATCTGCTTGCTCATTCAGTCCTGTAGAAGAAAAATAAAGCTTTATCGTACCTTCATTCTTGAGAGTAGAAACAAAAAAATCATAACTATCTCCTGAAGTTCCTACATTTCCAGTTACCGCTTCTCCTTGTGTAATTTTATCAGCGGTTTCAAATGCATTATTCGGTTCAGTTTCTCCAGCTGCGAAAACATTTTGCCCAACAAAAAATAACATCATTATAATTGAGCGAAGTATACATTTATTCATAACCCTACATTTTTAGATATTTCAGAAATAGAGATTATTCTCTTTATCTATCACATCGTTAAAAAATGCAAAAGGTCATCACCAATATTTAATTATAGTAAAATAAATGTTAACTCAACATCAAAAACTCCAATAAACTAAGGGGATTTTTAAAGTAAGAATTAATTAAAAAAACTTGATTTTTATTCTAAAACGTTCTATTTGAATTCTATAGAAGACATTTCTACCATCTCATTGACAAAAACATAATTCTTGCCATCATCCTCCCACTTTTCTAAAGAATAGGCGGCCACTTTGATTAAGCTATTTCTACCGGGAGATAATTTGCTGAGCTCTGCAGCTGTTAATGTTAGTTCGTTCGTAATCGTTTCCTTTTGTATAAAATGACCATCGACATCAGTGAGCTTCCAAATAATTGCTTGAGCATTGCTAGGAAAATCGACAACTTTTAAAGTAATATCATTACTCAAAGAAATCATACTAGGTAAAGATTCAAACACAATCTTAGCAGGCATTTTAACAGCTAACTTTTTATTAAAGCTCTCAAATCCATTTCCTCCCGATATTGACCATTGGTTTTCATTTCCTGGTTCTAATTTATAATTGCTCTTATCTATATTTGAGACATAGAAATTTGCAGAGGTTTTAGCTAAGGAATCATTATTCAATTTGACTTGTCCAACATTTTTAAAATCTTCATCTACAAATTCTGCCAAAGCTAAATCTACAGGAAATTCAGCAGTACTCGCAATACTTAATCTTACATAATCTCTGATTGCCATAAGCAATGCATCTCTATCTTCTATACCTTCTGGATAAAGGACAGACTCTTCTGCAAATTTTACACGCACATAATTGTCATCCTTTTTACAAGATGTAAAAGCAAAAAGAATAAAAACGATAAACGCAAATAGGGTTTTATAAAACCTCAACATTAGAAATTATATTTCTCTAAAAATAGACTTTATTTCTCTTTCTTTTTATCCCAATTGAACCCTAACAATAATGACATTCTCCAAATGACCACTCTGTTATTTTCCAAATCCTTCTGAATCAAAGTTCCATAACCTCCACCTACTTCTAGTCCTAAGGATATTTTGGGAGCTGGCAGAACACTTAAACCCAATTTAAAATCTGTGCCGATAATCATACCGTTATATCTTTTCGACCCTCTAAAAAAGGATTCGCTATTTCCATAATTGCTATAGACCGTTTCATACACATCATACTTTCTACTTAAAGCTCCTAATACTATTTCTGGAACAATATAACCTCTCACTTTACTAGGTGGATTAAAATAAACCACTACACCTGCACCTGTGTGAAAACCTTTTGCAGACTTCTGTTCGTAAGAAAAGTATGAGCCTGTCGTGCCGTAAGCAAAATCTTCAAAATAAGAATATCTTTCTCTCAATGGGAAATAAGTCAGCGAGCCCGCATCATAATCATAGATTATACCTAAAGGAATACGAAGAGCTAATGCTCCGTGGGCAAATAACCTTTCATAATGAAAATGGACTTCTCTACCTAAAAATCCAAAAATGTCAAAAGCTATTTTATTAGTAGGATAATTGATGATTTGTTTGTTCTTTTTGGTTTCACCATTCATCACTTCCGTATATCCATTTTCAAAAACTAGTGCTAAGATTTCTGATTTATCCTTAATCAATGTCGAATCTCCATATATTTCTGGCTGACGATAATCCACTGAAAAAGAATTTGATTTAAGAATCTTAACTTTTAATGTAGTACCGGATTTCAAAACCATTTGATCTTGAGCTGAAAGCAAACTGAACGAAGTCAAAAGAGTAATTAATACAATCCAATTTTTCATATCTATGATAGTTATGCTTGTAAAATACTATGTTTTTAATTCATAAAGCAGACTTAATCTTTAGCAAATACAATAATTCTAAGCAATCCTAAAAATGTTTTTGAGAGTGTCCCTAACGGGTCGGGCTATCATTTCGGCTTCCCTTCGTTGCACTACGGGCGATCCTCTATTCTATCCCTCACTCGGAAGGAGTATTGGGTATTGAGATGTGACGATGTGCAAATTAAAAACCAACGAAAGATGTCATGCTGGAAGCATCTCAAAAGTATTTTGTGGAGCAACTCTTATAAAGGTTTTTTGCTAAGGGGCTTAGAGAGCCTCTCCGACCAACATATTAAATCGGAAGCCCTATAAATAGATTGCCTTGTCCTTCGTCCGCACAATGACGGTTTTAATTTAGCAGTCCAAAAACCCTATAATAAAATAAGAAATCCCCTACCTTAGTCTAATGTTCTTAGATTTTTTCCTTTTACTAAAAAAAGAAGGTATTCCTGTATCCATTCAGGAGTATTTATCACTATTAGAAGCATTGAGCAAAGGAGTCGCTAATTATTCAATAGAAGATTTTTATTCGCTTTGCAAAACGGTTTTGGTAAAACACGAACAATATCTAGATCGATTTGACTTGCTTTTTGGACATTACTTTAAAGGAGTTCAATACATTTCTGAAGCTGCACAAAAAGAAATTCCCGAAGATTGGATACGCAAAGAACTCGATCGATTATTTACGGAGGAAGAGAAAAAAGCAATTGAAGCTTATGGTGGCTTGGAAGAAATCATGAAAAGATTGGAAGAACTTCTCCAAGAACAAAAAGATCGTCATCAAGGAGGAAACACTTGGATAGGTACCGGAGGAACATCTGCATTTGGTCATGGTGGTTATAATCCGCAAGGTGTGAGAGTAGGCGGTTCGGGAGGTCAAAAATCTGCTATTAAAATATGGGAGAAAAGAGAGTTTAAAGATTACGCTGATGATCTAGAACTCAATACTCGAAACATCAAAATGGCACTCCGAAGGTTGAGAATATTGACAAGAGATGGTATCCAAAACGAATTAGATCTTCACACCACCATCGATCATACTTGTAGAAATGCTGGTTATATCGACATAGTTATGCAGGCTTCTAAGAAAAATAAAGTAAAAGTTTTATTGTTTTTTGATGTTGGAGGTTCTATGGATTCACATATTGAACTGTGTTCACAAATGTTTTCGGCAGCCAAATCTGAATTTAAACATTTAGAGTTTTATTATTTTCACAATTGTATCTATGAATCTGTCTGGAAGACCAACTCTCTGAGATGGGAAGATAAAATTCCAACTTTAGATGTTCTGCATAAATATAATGGCGATTATAAAGTGATTATTGTGGGAGATGCTACTATGTCTCCATTCGAATTGACTCATGCAGGAGGGAGTATCGAGCATCACAACGACGAAAGTGGCGTCTCGTGGCTTAATAGATTGAAAGAACATTTCCCATATACTATTTGGCTCAATCCCTCAACAGAAGCTTACTGGCAAGGAACGAAAAGCATTCAAATCATTCAAGAGATATTTCCTAAAAGAATGTTTCCTATGACGATGGAAGGCTTGTCAAAAGCTATGAAAGAACTGAAAGGAAAGAAACTGAGAGTTTAATGTGCTAATGCTAGAAGTACGATTTACAAAGTTAGAAATACGAATATGCAAACCGTCATTCTGAATTAGTTTCAGAATCTATAGAGATTGCGGATCAAGTCCGCAATGACAATCGGATCAAGTCCGCAATGACACTCGGAACGAGCCCGCAATGACAGTTTGGGCAAAGTACGAGGATCGAAGATAAAAGGACGATTAACGAAGTTATAAGCACAAATATGCAAAACGTCATTCTGAACTAGTTTCAGAATCTTTTTAGCTGATCTAGGTTGGAAAAGTATTTTGATTGATATCGAAATCAATAGTTGTTCGACTCCCATGCGCCTAAATTTTGCAGGCGGTCACCCACTCTGTGAAAAAAGCGTAACATCTTCAACTGTTTGCACTTCGACATGCTTAGTGTCCGTAGAATTGAAGAGTGCAATTGAAGAAAAGTTTTGAAGATGTAGCCTTTAAACAGAAAGTGGTTCGCAGAGAAATTCAGCGCGATTTTTTGCATACTTTTTACTAAAAAAGTATGGTAAGAAAGAAAGATAATTTAAAAACATGCAGGTTTTAAATCCTTTCAGGATGACAAACCTTCTTACCTTAACAACATGAGTCTATTGACAGTGGAAAAAAACAAAATACCTAATAAAACTTACCTACTAAAACGCTGACATCATCATTGAAACCGTTTTGCTCATTATAAGTATTCAAATCAGAATATAACTTTTTCACGAAGCTCTCCGAAGACAAATGTCCGTTTTTTGCTGCAAATTTTTTTAACCTTTCATCTCCATAAGCTATACCATTTTGATTTTCCATTTCAGAAAGACCATCGGTATAAGTAAAAATCATGGAATCTGGCTCTAATATCAATCTGCCTATTTGCACTTTAGGTATATAGTCTAAAATCCCTAACAAAGCGCAACCTTTATCTAGTCTAGTCACTTCTCCTTGGTTCACTAAGAATGGTGGATTATGACCAGCATTGAGATACACTAATTCTTTAGTTAGTATATTATATCGTGCAATAAATAAGGTAATGAATTTCTCACCATTCGTAATACTCAGTATTTTAGAGTTTAAGCGGTCGACTAATTCTCTTTCGCTTTCTGTAACCAAAGGCGGGCTAGCATTGAGATAAGACTGAAGATTAGCCATTACTAGAGCTGCAGCTATTCCTTTACCAGAAATGTCTCCCATACAAAAGACAAATTCGTCTTTATTGACATTGATGACATCATAATAGTCTCCGCCAATGCTCCGGTGTGGCATATACAATCCAGCAAATTCATAAATGTGATTTTTGGGCAAACGTTTAGGAATAATCATCCCTTGAATTTTTGACGCCAATTCCATCTCTTTGTCAAATTCTTTCTTCTCCAACTCTCTTATCAGCAATCTTTTGTTTTCGATGGCCATGGAGATAATATTCGTCAGCACTTGAGCATATTGAATTAGATAATGCTCTGACTCTACATTTTGATATTTAACATCTCCTAAAAGTGCAAAAGACAAGACTACATCATTATAATATACAGGGAGTACGTATTTATATCCACCTATCTTTTTAGAATCCTCAGGATTTAATTTGGAAGGCTCTTTGTACTTTAATGCTATTGGAACATCAATATCATGACAGTTTTCAATATGAGTGCAAATAAAAGTTTTTACCGCCCACTCACTATTGTAGAAGTAAAGCACAAGGTCTTCTATTCCTAGAAATTCTATTAAATATTTTTCGTAATATTTAACTAGTTCATCTACGTCTTTTGCAGAGTTGATAGCTTGAGTCACATCATAAAGACTATCCATATGAAAATGCTTTGAGACTAAACGCTCTTCTAAGCTCTTCAGCATAACATGGTCAAAATCGTCCCTAATTATCATGATGTTTTTGAAATTCTGAATTAAGTTAGGAAAAAAATTGATTCAAAATCAGTTTCATGAAAAACAACAATATATTAAATAAATATTAATTTGTAATTCCCTTATTAATAGCGTAAAGGATGATTTCTGAAGAAGAGTTAATTCTTAGCTTCTTCATAATATTCTTCTTATGAGTGTACACTGTGTGTAAACTTAAAAATAATTGATTGGCAATTTCTTTTGCGGAAAGGCCTTTTGCAGTTAACTGAATTATTTCTATTTCTCGATAAGAAAGTTGACTTCTTTTGCAATTCTCTTCTTTAAGAGGTGTAACCTTTTTATCTATAATGACTTCTATGATTTTGTGACAGATAAACTTTTCAGTTTTAGCAGTAGCAATTAACGCATTTAATATTTCTGCTTGGTCACATTCTTTGGTCAAAAAACTCAAGGCTCCATAATCTAAAGCTTTGAAAATATTTTCACTATGTTCATCATCTGAGATGACAAGCACCTTGGTTTTGGGAGAATTTTCTTGTAAAAACTTTAAATCTTCTAAGCTAAAAAAACCTGCTTGAGCGTAATCTATTGTGATAATATCAGGACTCGTAGACTGAATGAGCTTTCTCAATTCCGTAGAATTAGCACATTCTCCAATACATTCAAATTGGTCATCCATTTTGAGAACCTCTTGAATACCCAATCTTATGATAAACTGGGCATCTGATATCACAACTTTTACTTTGGCCATAATTAGAATAAGTCTAAATTAGAAATTTTTAATGACTATCAAGGTATTTTATAAAATTTAAGGATTGATTTCATATTTATTTGACCTGTTCTTTATAAAAAGTTAGTTTTGAAGCTCAAATTACACTACATGTATCATGCTCCGGTAATTTTCAAACCTATACACCGTCAATCCTTTAACAATACACAACCACAGAAATGGGAAAAAGTATTGCAGGCTTGGGAAGCTAAAGATTACAAGGAATCTATTTACCAAATGTTGGATTATTTAGGAATAGAATATCCTACGGGAGCATCTAAATTACAACTTCCACACGGTTCTATACAAATAGACCTGCATTTAGAGAAAGACTTTCTGATTATAGAAGCTCCTTTTTTATCAGTTGAGGACAGCTTAAAACTTCCACTTTACAGGCAAGTTCTACAAATCAATCAAGACCCTCTTCAGCTCACCAGGATTCAGCTAAAAAACAATCTACTTTTATTTTATTTTGAGTGTCAATATCCTTTATGTGAGCCGCAAAAGATTTTTGACGTCCTGAAGGAAATTTGCATTCATGCAGATTTATATGATGATGCTTTTATAAGAAAATACAGAGCTAAAAGAATTTCTGAACCTCAAATCTTTCCTTTGGAAACTGAAATTCAAAACTTATGTGTCCATACATTTAAAGAAATTATTGCTAAAGCAGAATCCACCATACAGTACTTGATAAAAGAGCGTCAGAATCTATTTTTATGGGATAATTTTGTTCTGCTTTTTCTAAAATTAGACTTTATTATTTCTCCAAATGGCCATCTAAAAAGCGATATAGAAAAATGGATTGTAGAAATGCACAGCCCTTTAGAATTGAGCGAAAAAATAAATATTGGAAATAAAGCGATTCAGTCTTTAAACCGATTAAGCGATGAGCAAATCAAAGAGGATTTATATCAAATTCATACTTTCGTACCACTGAAAGAATTGATTTCTAAAAAAGTATTTAAAAATCATTTAACTCAAATACAGTCGCAAATTCAGAGAGAGTTTCAGAAAGGCGAATTTCTTGCAGCTTATTTCACTACTCAATATCAACTTCTAATGATGACCTATCAATATGATTTGGATGAGAAGTCTATGAATTCAATTTTGGCATTACTTGAAAGTTCTTCAGGAACCGTAAATGAAAGCAAAATCCAAACGATTCTCCAATTGATACAAGAGGAAGTCGACCACTTTTCAAATTCTACAAAAGATTATCATTAAAATAGATAGTAATAATTTTTGCGTAAAATATCATCTACAATGACTTCAACAACTATTTACGAAAAATCAGTATTCAAAATCAAAACAGCTTTGCAAAGTGGAAGTGGTTTTATATTGAAAGATTTTCCATTCATAATCACCAACTATCATGTAGTAGAAGGCTGTCTTCAGGTAGCTGTAGAAGATATTTACCAAAATAAATTCCCGGCTGAAGTATTTTATATGAATACAGAAACAGACATCGCATTTTTAAAAGCGGACAATTTAAATATTTATCAAAGTCTAGAAGCAAGAGATATTGAATCTTCCATGCGTATAAAAGACCGAATTCAAGCTTTGGGTTTTCCTTTTGGATTGCCTTTTTCTATTACTGAAGGTATTGTTTCGAATAGTAAATTAAATATTGAAGGTCAAAATTATATACAAACGGATGCAGCATTAAATCCTGGAAATAGTGGTGGTCCATTATTAGATGATCACGGAAAGCTTGTTGGGATGGTGACTTCTAAGTTCCGTCAAGCGGACCATATGGGATTTGCTATTCCACTAGACATTCTACTTCAAGAAGTAAATTTCTATCAATCTAAAAATGCAGAAGGAAGATGTATAAAATGTGCTTATTGCGAGCATTTGATTTCTTTAGAAAAAGATTTTTGTGAAAATTGCGGTGTAGATATTGACACTTCTAAATTTGAAGAAAAGCCTTTAGATCATTTTGCTGTATTTGTTGAACAAGCTTTGACAGAACTTGGAATCCAACCTATTCTGTCTAGAGATGGATTAGATGAATGGAGCTTTTACCAAGGCAGCTCATTAATTAAAATTTTCATCCACAAAAATAAATTCTTATTTGCAGTTTCTCCCATCAACTATTTACCCAATACTGACTTAGAAAGATTGTATACATATTTACTCAGTGACCCCGTAGAACCTTTCAGAATGAGTCTTCATCAAAATCAAATTTTCATCTCTTATAGAGCTCATCTAAGCGATATCTATTCAGACTTAGCTCAAAATATTCAGAAAAACATTGCTCAATTAGCAATAGAAGCAGACAAAATGGATGATTATTTATTCCATGAATTCAATTGTCCGAAAATTATATTGAACTAAAGCTTCCTATTTTGCTTGAGTCCTTCCCTTCCAATCAAACTTTAATAAATTGCCTAAACTTCCTACAAAGACGATGTACACAATATGCATCAATTGACTAGAAAAGAAAGAATTCATCAAATAGCCACGTCCATAATACTGCGAAGTGCTTTTCAATAACCGAAAGTCAGCAATCACTTTAATAACTATCTGAAAAACCAATAGGTACAAAACATGGGTACTGAAAAAAGCTCCAAAAAAATTCATAACCAAAGTCACTACAAAAAAGAAAACAGATCCTAAGATCCAAGTCATTCGTTGATCTTGATAATCTTTAGATTTGGCTGTCCATCTAAATCTCTGATGTAAGAAATCTTTAAGCGTACTCATCGTTTGCGTATAAACCACGGCATCTCGATGTTTGGCATATGCTACTGCGCCATTATATTTTTGAGCAATTTTGTACATCAGCAGCATATCGTCACCTGAAGCGATGTGATCAATACCCTTAAATCCATCTACTGATAAGAATGCAGACTTTTCGTACAATAGATTGGCACCGTTAGCCATATTGTAAATTCTCAACTTTAACATGGCTGCCGTAATCCCCATCATTCCCATGAAATCCAAAGACTGAAATTTCTTGAATAATGTATCTGTGTCGGTCATCACTACGGCTCCTGTCAATAACTTTGCTCCGGACTCAGACCAAATGCTCACCATAGTACTCACCCATTTACTACTCACTCTACAATCGCCATCTGTAGTCATAATCAATTCTCCTTGAGTTGATTGCACACCTGCTTCGATTGCTTTTTTCTTATAAGCTGTAGAGATGTCTTGAAGGAGCAAGTATTGATCTAATGCTATCAAGCGAACTCTTTCATTTTGAAAATTCTGGACAATCTCCGAAGTGCTGTCTTCTGAATGATCATCTACTACAATAATTTCTAACAAACGAGCAGGATAGTCTTGCGCTAATAAATCTTGAATTAACTGCGCAATATGTTGCTCTTCATTTCTTACAGGTATCACAATAGATACGGAAGGCAAAATTGACTTAGAACTCGGAATAAATTCTTGTGTTTCGTTCCAATAATGCAGGTAAATGCTCATAATTACTGCATAAAACAGCGTTAGAATGATACATATACTTATATAAATCCACATCGAGATTGAAAGATAATTTAAAAAACGGAAAGGAAAGATTTTGAAGTTAAATGTGCAAATTGTATGCAAATAAAAAAGGGCTTTCAGAGATTGATTTCTGAAAACCCTTTTTGCTTTGGTGACCGCGGCACGAATCGAACGTGCGACCGACTGCTTAGAAGGCAGTTGCTCTATCCCCTGAGCTACGCGGCCATGCTATGTTTATACTTAAGCGAGTGCAAAGATAAAAATATTATTTTATAAAGTGCCAAATAGATCATTTTAAATTTTTAATATTAATAAACATTTCCAATAAGATATTACAACTAATAGAAAGAGCCTTTTAAATTTGTACTCAAATTTAGAGAAATGAAAAAACGTATTGCATTATTTTTTGCTTTTACTATAATTTTCCAACTTGGATATGCTAATGGTATTTTAAAAAACTCCTCTACTATTCCTGTAAAAAATGTAGTAAAGATTGATAGTGAAAACTTCGATAAAATTTATGAATTCATCGTTTCAAAGGATATTAAAGATGTAAATGGTACTGTTTTAATTTCAGAAGGTTCACCAGTGATGGTAGATATTAAAATTAAAAATAGAAAAGCTGTTGGTCGCTCTGGAGAAATAAAAGTAAATCTACAAAGCGTAGAAGCTGTAGATGGACAAGTTATTGAATTAATCGGAGGAACAACTGTAAATCCAGAAGATATCAAAGGAAAAGTCTTAGGAATTGGCCTAGGAGTTGGCTTACTTTTAGTATGGCCAATGTTATTGTATTTACTAAAGAAAGGTGAAGCAGCAGTATTGGATAGCAATACTACAATAATAGGAAAACCTATCATGGATTATAATATTCAATAATTACAAAAAGCTTCCTCCTATTCGATAATTAGAATAGGGGAAGGCTTTTATAATACCTGACTCCAATCTTTATTTAATGAGGCTTGATGCCTAAAATAATTCTTTAATCCTGTATGTTGAGGGTTATCCAAAGCAGGGTCTTGTTCTAATAACTTCACCGCAGCATTTCTCGCTTCTTCTAATATGGCTTTATCTGTAGCTAAATTGGAAATTTTCAATTGAATATCTCCACTCTGTTGTGTCCCTTCAATATCTCCAGGTCCTCTCAAATTCAAATCTACTTCTGAAACTTTGAATCCATCATTCGTGTCGCACATTGTTTGGATTCTTACTTTACTGTCATTAGACAATTTTTGACCAGTCATCAAAATGCAATAAGACTGCTCCGCTCCTCGACCGACTCGACCTCTCAGCTGATGTAATTGAGACAATCCGAACCTTTCCGCATTTTCTATCACCATCACAGATGCATTGGGCACATTCACACCCACTTCTATGACCGTAGTCGCCACCATGATATGAGTATTGTGTTGGATGAATTGTTGCATTTCCGATTCTTTTACTTCTGGCTTCATTTTACCATGCACCACACTAATGTGATATTGCGGTCTTGGAAATGAAACAATCAAACTTTCGTATCCTTCCATTAACGAGGCCAAATCAGATTTTTCAGATTCTTCTATTAAAGGATAAACGATATATATTTGTCTGCCTTTGGCAATCTCATCTTTCATAAATCCATATACTGCAAGTCGCTGAGCATCTCTTTTGTGAAGAGTTTTAATCGGCTTACGACCTGGTGGCAATTCATCTATCACAGAATAATCCAAGTCTCCATAAAATACCATCGCTAAAGACCTAGGAATAGGTGTTGCTGTCATGACCAATATATGCGGCGGAATCACTGCTTTCGTTCTGAGTTGGGCTCTTTGTTGAACTCCAAAACGATGTTGCTCGTCAATTACGACAATGCCTAAATTTTTAAAAATCACAGGCGGCTCAATCAAAGCGTGCGTTCCAATCAAAATATCTATTTCGCCTATTGCTAATCGAGCTAATAATTCTTTACGCTTTTTCCCTTTAACAGAACCTGTAAGGATTTCCACTTTCAAACCTAATGGCATCAACATTTCTTGTATCCCAGAAAAATGCTGTTGAGCTAATATTTCTGTGGGTGCCATCATAGCTGCTTGAAATCCATTATCTACTCCCATTAACATCGACAAAAGCGCGACCATGGTCTTCCCGCTTCCGACATCTCCTTGCAATAATCGATTCATCTGCGAACCCGACAAAGTGTCTTTTCGAATTTCTTTCAAAACTCTCTTTTGAGCACCTGTTAATTCAAAAGGTAAATATTGATGATAGAAATCATTAAAAAACTTTCCAAGCTTTTCAAAAAGTATTCCTTGTTCTTTTGTCCTCAATAATCTCAAACGCACCAATTGTAATTGAAGGATAAATAACTCTTCAAATTTCATCCTACGGATAGCATTCAGTTGATCCTGAATAGTAGGTGGCTGATGAATAAATATAGTAGCAGTAGCTTTATCTAGTAATCGGTATTGTTCTAAAAGATAGTCAGGCAAGACTTCTACAATATCTTGTCTTTTAATGGATTGCAATAATTGATGAACTAGCTTCAAGATGGCTCGAGAATCTAGTCCTCTTTTCTTCATTTTTTCTGAAGTATTGTATAAGGCTTGATAACCTAACTTGCCACTTGCTTGATAGGAAGCCAAAGTTTCAATCTCGGGATGAGTGAAATTAAATTTCCCATTAAAAATAGAAGGCTTATCAAATAGAACATAGACTTGTTGTGGTTGAATAAAATCCTTGATCCATTTGGTAGCATTGAACCATACGACCTCCACCACTCCGGTTTCGTCTCTAAATAATGCTGTCAATCTTTTACTTCTTCCTTGGCCGACTTCTTCAATTTTTATAAAAGTTCCTTTAATCTGAATATAGGTATTGGCATCCACCATCTCTTGAATGGTAGTAAATTTTGACCGATCTACATATCTATAAGGATACAAATCCAACAAGTCTCTGAAAGTGAAAATATTAGCTTCTTTTTTGAATACGATAGCTTTCTCAGGACCTACTCCTTTTAAATATTCTATCGGTGTATCTAAAACATGCGACATACTATTCAAAAATTAATCAAAAAAAATTGAAAGATGATATTATTTCCATTCAAAAGTCTGAATCATATGATCCATATCTGTTTTCAAAAAATCTAAAACAGGTCTGACGGAGTCCACATTAGGCTTAGATTTGAAATACAGCGCGCCTCTAATAAAATGGTTTACACTATCGGTAATAAAAAACTGAGTGCTTGATGCAGCGTCGCCTCCGATATCAAACTGATATCCATAAACCTGATGATTAGGAATATCTATAGAAGACTCATCAATAAAATCAGCTTTTTGACTGTGATTAAACGTCATTTTATAACTATCGGAAATCACTTTTTCAAATTCGGCTCTACTAGTCACATCTTTATATGAGATATAAATAGTAGCATTGAAATATGGGAAATTGACATTGAGCCAACAAGGATGCTCCGGCTTTTCATCAAAAAAATGATTTTCTCTTTGAACTTCAGCATATTTTGGAATCTCAAAAGTACATGGACACACATCATTTTCAAATTTCTTGTACTCATGTTCAGGTAAATCCATCTGAAAATAACCACTCGGCTTGGGTGTATAATCCTCCTTACACGAAACCATTAATAAAAGAGTAAAAATAAAAAGACACAAGTTCTTAATTTTCATGGATAGTGATTTTTACTTTAACGATGCGGATTGCATTCATTTCAATCACCTTAAAGGTATAACCATTTATTTCGATTTCATCTCCTTGCAATGGCAATTCTCCCTTTATTTCTAACATCATCCCTGCAATTGTATCAGCTTCTCCTCTCTCCTCTTTGAAAGTATCCGTAGGAATTCCCAATACTTTACACATATCATTGACGCTAGTTTTACCTTCAAATAAAAAATTGTGAGCATCTAATTTTCTGAAATCAATTTCGTGAATATCATCAAACTCGTCTTTTATTTCTCCAATGACTTCTTCTAAGACATCTTCCAAAGTCACCAAACCTGAGGCTCCTCCATATTCATCCACTACTATCGCCATATGGACTCTTTTAGTTTGAAACTCTTCAAGTAAAGAATCTATTTTTTTACTCTCTGGAACAAAAATGGCCGGCTTAATTAAGGAGTGCCAATTGAAGTCTTCATTGGTATCTAAGTAATACAATAAATCTTTAGCATAAATAATTCCTACAGTCTGATCTAAGTCTCCATCGCAAACTGGAATTCTTGAATAGCCAGAATTTCTTACAGTTTCTAATAATTCATGAAAATTGGAAGAGATATTAATAAATACCACATCTACCCGAGCTTTCATGATTTGAGTGACGAAGATATTTCCAAACTTCACTACACCTTTCAATAAATTTCTTTCTTCTAGCCCTTGATTAGGCGGATGATTATGAGACTGATCGAGCACTTGGTCGATTTCTTCTACAAGTAGTCCTCTATTATAGAGTTCAAACTTTTCTCTTAGGATAGTCGAACTGACTAAAAACACTTCTGTAAAAGGTCGAAGTATCCAAAACAAGACTCTTATAAACCATGCTGTTTTTCTTGCTACTAAAAGATTGTTTTGTACTGCATAAATTTTTGGTACAATTTCTCCTAAAACTATTTTAAGAATTAAAATACTAGTGACTAATATGGAAATAAATAACCAATTGGACTTTATTATAAAACTTTCGTTTACAGTTTGGTAAAACTCAAATCCAATAAATATCATGAGCATATAAATCAATAGATTACTCAATAATATGGTGCCTAATAATTGCTTGGGCTGTTCTAACAAGTTAATTAAAACATTGTCGCTTCTTTCAGTTCTTTTCTCTATTTCTTTTCTTTCAAAATTATTCAAAGAGAACAATGCTGTTTCGGCAGATGCTATAAAACCACTCATTACTACGATAGCTATCAGGCTTAAAATAAGCATAGCTAACGGTAAGTAGTCAGTATAATTAATGACTAAAAATATACTATTGTAAAATGAAAAAGGTTCGAGTGGTACGGGTGAACTACTGTCCAAAGTTTTGTTTTTTTAGTTAATTAAAAAGGAAGCTTATCCTCAGTTTTGTTTAATTCATCCAAATCTACACTCTCTTCTGATGGTTGATCCGTTTTTTGCTCTCTAGCATAATTATCTTTTGGAGATAGATTTTGGTAATATTCTGCTATCACTTCTGTAGCATATCTTTTATTCCCCTCTTTGTCTTCCCAAGAGCGAGTTCTTATTTTACCTTCTATATAAATGAGATTGCCTTTTTTGATGTCTTTTTCTCCACGATCAGCCATAGGTCCCCACATTACAATAGTATGCCAATCGGTAATATCTTGCCATTCTCCGCTTGGGTTTTTATAACTTTCAGTAGTAGCCAATCTTAGATTTAATTTTGAACGAGAATTGTCCATTTTTCTTAATTCAGGATCTATGCCTACTCTACCTATTAACATCACTTTATTGATTCCTCTCATCACATAAAATTTTAAACCTTTACAATAATATTATCTAATATATAAAATTATATTTTTCAGACAAATAGTCTTTGATTATTTTTGGAAAACCATATTTATTAAGATCTCTTATTTCTACTAAAATCCAATCTTTTTTGGCATCATAATCTAAACTCTCTACTTCAAAAAACTTCGCATGTATTTTTCTATGAGTAAGCGTCTGAAAAAACATTTTGCTTTCTCGAATATAAGGTACAAAATCTATGATATCATCAGGTAAATCTTCTAGAGTTAAAACTTGATTAGGCGACTCTATCAAAGGAAATTGAAATAAATGTTGCCAAATATCTTTTTCTTGCCTTTGCTGTATATAAATTTTGTTTTGTTTAGAGAAAACTAAGAAATTAAAATATCGATTCTGTTTGATAATTTTTTTGGACTTGACGGGTAACTCTGAAATTTTACCTTCATTATATGCAACACATTCTGAAGAAAACGGACAATTAGTGCACAAAGGCAGTTTGGGCTTACAAATAACTGCTCCAAAATCAATAATTGCTTGGTTATACATAGCTGGCTGATTGATATCTAAACAGTCTTGAGCTAATTTTTTAAAAGACTTTTTGCCAATAGTGGTATCAATAGGATGTTCTATTCCGAAAAATCTGGACAAAACCCTAAAAACATTACCATCTAATACAGAATAGGGTTGATCATAAGCAAATGAAGCAATAGCTGCAGCCGTATATTCGCCGATTCCTTTTAAAGATAAAATCTCTAGATAGTCGACAGGAAATACTCCATTATATTTATCTCTTACAATTTGTGCGGTGGTCAATAAATTTCTAGCTCTAGAATAATATCCTAATCCTTCCCAATCTTTATAGACTTCATCCAAAGTAGAATTGGCTAAGTCAATAATTGTAGGATAGTGATTTAAGAATTTCTGATAGTAAGAAGCTCCTTGCTCAACTCTTGTTTGTTGAAGGATAACTTCTCTCAACCATATCGAATATGGATCTTTGGTTTTCGACCAAGGAAGCACTCTATTATGATCTAAATACCACGAAATCAACGTTTTTCTAAAGCTATTAAACATTTATTAATACAGATTCAATTGAAATAACAATCTTAATCTTTTTTTTCACAATTAATTTAGCATTTTTGTTAGTTGTTTGTATTCCACATGTATTAACCTAATAAAAAGATGAGAAAAGCAGATATTATTACTAGTATTTCAGAGAAAACAGGCGTACCGAAGGTGGACGTTCTTGTTACATTAGAAGCTTTCTTCAAAGAAGTAAAAGAAACTTTAGCAGAAGGAGAAAATTTGTACATAAGAGGCTTTGGTAGTTTTATCAGAAAAACTCGTAAAGCTAAAATCGGCAGAAATATTAAAAAGAATGTTGCAATCGAGATTCCAGAACATGATATTCCCGCTTTTAAACCTTCAAAAATCTTCGTTGAGTTAATCAAAGACTCTAGCTTGAAGCAAAATACCACTAAATAATTTATAATGACTGCTAAGAAGGGAGTGATTATCCTTAGTATCCTTGCGATAATTGGTATCGGAGGACTTTACTTTGGAAATTTCGCTACCAAAAAGATAGAAAAAAAAGAAACCCATGCTCATTCTGAGGTGGAGATGGATATGTCATTGGAAGAATTTGAAAAACTTCAAATTAACACGCTATCAGAACAGGATCAAATTACAGCTCAACAGCTTTCTGAAAATTGGAAAAAATCTACTGATCAACAAAAAGCTGCTGCCGCTCATGATGCTGCTCATTTCTGGGAATCTAAGTCTAGTATCTTAGAAGCTTACTATCATTCTGAGGCTGCAGTACTAGAAAATGACCTAGAAGAACTCATTTCTAGCGGAGATCAGTTAATTTCTGAATTCAGAAACACTGAAAATGCTAAAATCAAAAATAATCTTATTACCTTTGCGCTCCGTTCTTATGAAGCTGCTCTAAAATTGAGTCCTAATGACCTTACATTAAAACTCAAAGCTGGATCTGCCTACGTAGAAGGTTCTATAGAGCCAATGAAAGGTATCACGTTATTAAGAGAGGTCACGAATGAAGACCCTAATAATGTTTCAGCTTTAATATTGCTCGGTAGATTCTCTATCATGTCAGGACAGTTTGATAAAGCCAAAGAACGTTTAGATCAGGTATTGGCGATCAATCCTAATAATGCAGAAGCTATATTTTTCATGGCGATTGCTCAACAAGGATTAGGAAACAATGAAAAAGCAATCGAATTATTTGAAGCTTGCAAAAAGTTAGTCAACAACCCTGATTTTGACGCTGAAATAGACGGTTATATTAAAGACTTAAAGTCCAACTAAAAAATAAAAATTTATATTATGCCTTGCGGAAAAAAGAGAAAACGTCATAAGATATCTACTCATAAGAGAAAGAAAAGATTGAGAAAAAATCGTCATAAAAAGAAAAAATAAAAATTAATTTCTATTAATTTTAACAGATAAGCCTGATAACCAGGCTTATCTATTCTTTTTAATTTTAAAATCTATCACCGTGGTTAGAGAACTTGTTATACACTCTAACGCTATTGGGGTAGAAATTGCACTACTGGAAAATAAAAGGTTGTTAGAATATCATATTGATCGCTATGATCAAAATGGTTTTTCTGCCGGCGATATATATTTAGGGCGAATTAAAAAAATCAATCCTGGACTGAATGCTGCTTTCGTTGATATAGGTCACGATAAAGACGCCTTCATTCACTATTCTGATTTAAGTCCTAGCCTTCTCAGCCTGAAAAAATTTACTCAAAATGTCTCTAATAAGGAGCAATCTGCTCTATTAAGTGACTTTGAGCTGGAAGAATTAATACCCAAAGACGGTAAAATTCAGGAGGTGCTCCAAAAAGGAGACTGGGTCATTACCCAGATAATGAAAGAAGCAATTTCTACAAAAGGGCCTAGAATGACCTGCGAAGTAACTATACCTGGCAGATACGTTGTCTTAGCACCTTTTGTCAATAGTGTTGGTATATCTAAAAAAATTACTGACAGCGATGAACGTCAGAGACTCTCTGAAGCCATCGAAAAAATTAGACCAAAGAATTTTGGTTTAGTAGTCAGAACTAATGCACAATTTCAAGGAGAAGCGGAATTCAATAACGATATTGAAAACCTAATGGTGAAGTGGGAGAAAATCAAAAATGGACTTCCTGAACCTAAAGCTCCAAGAAGATTATTGTCAGAAATGGGTCGATCTTTCTCTTTGATTAGAGACATGCTCAATGACTCTTTTGAAAGAGTAATCTGTGACAACGCTAAACTGTTTGATCAGCTTAAAACCTATCTAGAAGACAATGCTCCTCAACACTCTGATAAGCTAGAGCTATACAGAGGTCTGAGACCTATATTTGATGAATTTGATGTTTCAAGACAACTGAAAAATTCTTTTGGCAAAAATGTTACGCTTAAAAGCGGAGCTTATTTGGTAATAGAACATACAGAAGCCTTACATGTCATCGATGTCA
The DNA here is from genome assembly GCA_035515235.1 of Chitinophagales bacterium. Taxonomy (GTDB): domain Bacteria; phylum Bacteroidota; class Bacteroidia; order Chitinophagales; family JADIYW01; genus JAMLHH01. The sequence continues at coordinate 55,070 of DATJBS010000069.1, read as the reverse complement.
ATAGTGGTCCAAAAATTAATACAACTTTGGATCAAGATACTAACGCTTTTAATGTCAACTGTGAAGCTGCAATTGAAATCGCTAGACAACTTAGAGTAAGAGATCTTGGAGGAATTATTGTCATTGACTTTATTGACATGAAATCTGGTGAATACAGAGTTAAAGTTCTCCAAGTTTTGGAAGAAGTAATGCGTTCAGATAGAGCAAAGCACAGTATTCTTCCTATCAGCAAATTTGGTTTGATGGAAATTACTCGCCAAAGAGTACGTTCAGAAATCATCATAGAAGATGAAAATGAAATACATCCAAGTCAACAAGAAACTATATTTCCAGACGTCATCTGCAAAGAAATCGAAAACGAAATAGCATCACTAAAAGGATATAAAGAAGCAGGAAACAAATACAACTTAGTGGTACATCCATTAATTTCTGCTTATTTACAAAAAGGTTGGCTTCCTAAAAAGTGGCAATGGTTAGTTCAATCAGGAATTGTCATTGATATTTTAGAAGACTCCTCATTGACATTGAATGAGTTTTACGTTCTCAATAAACAACGAGATCTAATAGAAAAATAAAACGGAAAGAGGATGATTTCATATCAATCCTCTTTTTTTTGTCTTTTTTGCACTGAAAACTATTCTAGACATCAGTATTTATATAACTTTTGATATTTACATCAAGAAAGGATCAAGCTTTGCACTCAAATATTGATTCCTTTATCAAATGTTCTCTTCATTTTCTATCTTTGCACCATTATGGCGGAAGTCGATTTACAAAAGATAGTTTCTCACTGTAAGGAGTATGGGTTTGTTTTCCCATCTAGTGAGATTTATGACAATTTAGGAGCAGTTTATGACTACGGACCTTTTGGTGTAGAGCTCAAAAATGCAATTAAGGAATATTGGTGGAAGAGTATGGTCCAAATGAATGACAATATCGTCGGATTAGATTCTGCGATTTTCATGCACCCGACTACTTGGAAAGCCTCAGGACACGTGGATAGTTTCAGTGATCCATTAATTGATAATAAAGATTCTAAGAAAAGATACCGTGCTGACGTACTTCTTGAAGAAAAAATCGAGAAATACAAAGAGAAGGGTCAAAAGGAGCTGAACAAAAAAGGTATAGCTGCAGACGCTTCAAATGAAGAAAAAGCTAAAGCTAGTCGTGATTATAATAAAGGATTAATCCTTGAAGCAGAATATATCAAAGCTGCTGAAGCTGCTGACTTTAATAGATATAAAGAACTCATAGAAGAATACGAAATTGCATGTGAAGTCAGTGGTAGCAAAAACTGGACAGATGTACGTCAGTTCAATTTAATGTTCGCTACTAAACTAGGTGCTTTGGACGAATCTGCTACAGATTTGTACTTGCGTCCAGAAACGGCACAAGGTATTTTTGTTAACTTCTTAAATGTACAGAAGTCTGCAAGAATGAAAATTCCTTTCGGCATCGCACAGATAGGAAAAGCATTCCGTAATGAAATTGTAGCTCGTCAGTTTGTCTTCAGAATGAGAGAGTTTGAACAAATGGAAATGCAATTTTTCGTTCGTCCAGGTACGGAGTTGGAATGGTTTGAAAAATGGAAAAACATTCGACTTCAATGGCACTTAGCTTTAGGAACTGATCCAGAAAGTTTGCGCTTTCATCTTCATGAAAAATTAGCACACTATGCTAATGCAGCTGAAGATATTCAATACCGTTTTCCTTTTGGATTTAAAGAATTAGAAGGTATACACTCTCGTACTGATTTTGACTTGAGAGAACACCAAAATTTTAGTGGTAAAAAATTACAGTATTTCGATAGCGAACTCAATCAAAACTACATTCCTTATGTCGTAGAAACTTCTATAGGATTGGACAGAATGTTCTTAAGAGTTTTGAGTGATGCTCTAAAAGAAGAGACTTTAGAAAACGGTGAAACTCGTACTGTAATGAGTCTTCCTCCAGCTTTAGCTCCTATCAAAGTAGCTGTTTTACCTTTATTGAAAAAAGACGGACTTCCAGACAAAGCCATGGAGATTTACAATCAATTAAGATTTGTAGGCAGAGTGTTTTATGAAGAGAAGGATAGTATTGGTAAGCGCTACAGACGTATGGATGCTCTAGGTACTCCATTCTGTATTACTGTAGACCATCAAACTTTAGAAGACAACACTGTTACAATTCGCGAGCGAGATACTATGGAACAAACTCGAGTACATATTGATGAAGTAGAAGGAATTGTCAGAAAGAAAGTAGATATGAATGAGCTTTTGAAAAAGACTTTATAAACTGTTCTTAGATATCAATAATAATCAGCCATCTCTTGTAGATGGCTTTTTTTATTCCAGCATGTCAATTACTATTCCATTTTCAAATAAGACTTTAATATCTTTTGAGGTAGAGCAGATTGGGCTAAAGCATAAAACAGTAATAATGAAGAAGCTCCTAATAAATACGATATAATCATATGAGCTTGAAAATGAACGACTAACTTCAACACTACAATATTAATCAGCGTTAAATAACTTCCTATCATCCATTTCAAATGAAGCAACCACTTTTTATTTGAAATATAAAAGATACCTCTTCGAGTAGTCCACCACCAGATTGCTCCCAATATTAAAACATACAATATCTTTAAAATACCATCTTCACCAAAAGCTGAGACGATTAAAGTCGGTGCAGATAGAATTAAGACCAGCATGACATATACATTACCTAAAGCAAAATGAAGTGTTGGTTTTCTTCTATATAAAATGGGAATAAATTGCCAGGGACCAATCACAAAACAAACCAACAAAGTTAAATTCTGTATCAAATTAACTCCATGAAAGAATGCAATTTGGTCTGCAACTGACATCAATAACATCATTCCGTCCTGAATAAAAGAAGAGAAAATCTTCAATAACATTTTTTAGAAATTATTAAGAGGAACATCATTAAATGAAATTAGTAAATTAGACCATGCAAAAATGCCTTTCTTTCATTATTACCATGTTTTTCGTGCAGTATATACATGCTGCTTACACTTTGATTCCTATGGACGAAACCCAAACGAATCATCTTAAAGCATATGGAATTGCATTTCTAGCATTAGAAAAGGGAGTAGAAGTAGATTGGCTACTCAATTATAAAGGTGGAAGTTTCGCTATTAAATCCAATACATTTTTAGAGAAAGAATGTCTGATTCGAGGAGTGAAATATCAAAATATAGCCGACGCTTCTATGTCTTCTATTTTAGATGAAATCGCCCAACCTGAAATCAATATGGACGCAGTCCGATTGGAGAAAGCACCCAAAGTGGCTGTTTATAGTCCGCCAGGAAAATTGCCTTGGGATGATGCTGTGACATTAGTTCTGACCTACGCAGAGATTCCTTATACTGTTATTTATGACGAAGAAATACTAGACGACGAATTGGTACTTTATGATTGGTTGCATCTACATCATGAGGACTTTACAGGTCAATATGGTAAATTTTTCGCCAATTATAGAAATGCTCCTTGGTATATTCAGCAACAAAAAGATGCGGAAGAATTAGCAAAGAAAAGAGGTTTTGCTAAGGTTTCACAAGAGAAATTAGCGGTGTCTAAAAAGGTGAAAGAATTTGTTGTTGGAGGAGGTTTTATGTTTGCGATGTGTTCTGCTACGGATTCTTATGATATTGCATTATCGGCAGAAGGCGTAGATATTTGCCACCAAGTATTTGATGGAGACCCGATGGATCCTCAGGCTCAAGAAAAGTTGGATTACAGTAAAACATTTGCGTTTGAAAACTTTAAGCTCGTTACCAATCCTATGGAATACGAGTATTCAGATATTGATGTGCCCGGTATTCGTCCCGTAGAGGAAAAAATGGACTTCTTTAGCATATTTGAATTCTCCGCAAAGTGGGATCAAGTACCTACTATGTTGACACAGAACCACACCAACCTCATCAAAGGATTTATGGGGCAAACGACAGCTTTCAAAAAGCCATTGATTAAAAAGGACGTTTTAATTCTAGGAGAGAACAAAGCATTTAATGAAGCGAGATATATTCATGGCAATATTGGAAAAGGAACATGGACTTTCTACGGTGGCCATGATCCCGAAGATTATAGGCACTTAGTAGGTGACCCTCCAACAGATTTAAATCTTCATCCAAATTCTCCAGGATACAGATTGATTTTGAATAATATTCTTTTCCCTGCAGCTAAGAAAAAAGAAAGGAAAACTTAGAGATCTCTTCTTTTTTTAAAATTTGGGCGCATCCCTCTACTTCGTTGCGGGTCAGGCTATCCGTTTGTATCTCCACTTCGTTACGATATCACTACTATCCTTTGCGCGTGATATTGCTCATAAATGGAGATGGAATTAATAGTTTAAATGATTATTTTTATTAGAACTAATTTTAAAAATGAGTTATCGAATATTTCCATTAGCTGATATTTTTTCAAACTAAAATCATTCTAAAATGAATAAAAATATTAAAATTTTATTTTTGGCTTTGATGTGCTTTATGACCTTTCAATTAAATGCACAGAATACATTTAAAAGTTCTAAATACGGATATACATTAAGTTATCCTGAAATCTGGAAGATAAAGGATGTCTATTATATGCCCAACATAGATTTCAAATTAATAGATGGAAATGGAAATTCCTTTATTGTTTCCGTTAGTTCTACGCAATTTTCTACAGAAGGTTATATAAAAGAAATCGAAAAACTATCTACAACTCAATTAGCCAATGGTTTTAAAAATTCTAACTTTAAAAGTGTTGATATATTATTAAAAGAACGACGTTCATTAAATAACAAAGAATGTTATTATATAAAAATGAAATCTCTACTTAGCACAGGAAAATTTCTTATTTCAGAATTATATATTTACAGCTCTGGTAAATATGAGTATGCTATTAATGCTTCATATAATCAAAATGAAGCAGAAATACTTTCTCCAATTATTAAGAAAATGATGAGTTCGTTTAAATTTTAATTTCAAAACAAACCCTTATTCTTTTCATACACTAAATTGGCTTCCTTCAATTTATCTACCGTACCAATATCTATCCAAATATCATCTTGATGAGGATATGCAAAAATGGAATGCTCTTGACAGATATCTAAATATGCCTCCATAATAGAAAACTTTCCAGTTCTAGTGATATAGTTAAATATTTCTGGGCTGACGATATGATATCCGCTAAAAGCCAGCTCTACACCGTCTTCTCCATTAGCTCGGCCTTGCAGCCTTCCATCTAGTCCAAACAAAAGCTTTCTGCTTGTATTTCTATCTCTAACAGCTAGTGTAGCTACTCCTCCTAATCTTTGATGTGCTTCAAAAAACATTGGAATATCAATATTCGTCAAAACATCAGCATTCGCAATTAAAAAAGGTTGACCATCATTAAAAAAATCTTTTGCTTTCAATAAGCCGCCACCTGTTTCTAATATTTCATCTGATTCGTCAGAGATGAAAACTTGCATTCCTGGACTGTAATATGTTTTCAAGAAATCTGTAATCACTTCTGGTAGATAATGAACATTGACCACGACTTGAGTGATTCCTGATTGATGACATCTATCCAAAACAAGTTTTAACATAGGTTGATGACCTACTTCCACCATCGCTTTCGGAACAGTATCAGTAATAGGTCTCAATCTCGTGCCTAAACCAGCAGCAAAAATCATCGCTTTCATTAGATAAAATTTCCTTTTAGTTCTTGTTCTACATGATGAATTTCTACAGGAATACCGTACTTGCTTTCAATATACTGTTTCGTAGCTTCGGCACTATAAACAGAACGATGTTGGCCGCCAGTACAACCAAAATTGATTTGTAGATTTTCAAAATCTCTTTCCAAATAATCTTGAACGTTGATGTCTATTGTTTTGAAAATGACATCTAAAAATTCTTGAATTTTACTTTTAGACTTGAGAAAACTAATCACTTCAGGATCTTTTCCAGTCAATTTTTTATACGGTTCGTATCTGCCAGGATTGTGAATTCCTCTACAATCAAAAATAAATCCACCTCCATTTCCACTTAAGTCTTTTGGAAGTCCTCTTTTGAAAGAAAAACTATTGACAGCTATTTTTAGCTTTTTATCTTTCTTTTGCCAAGCTGGAGTTTGGAATCTTTCATGTTGAACAATATTCGATAACACTTTATAGATTTCGGGCAACTCAATCGGTAGTTGAATATTCTTCATGAACCAATCGATATTTTTCAAAGCTGGAGGAATACTTTCTATAAAATGACTTCTTCCTTCAAACAATCCTCTAAAACCATACGCTCCTAAAACTTGCAACATTCTGATGAGCAGAAAACCATAATATCTGTTTCTAAATTCTTCTGCATCTGTAATTGAAATTTTCTCTGACACTTGTTGCAGATAAAACTCTAACAAATCAGCTCGTTTATCCATAGGGATTTGTGCACCAGCTTGCCATAACAAGGACGCTACATCATATTGCAAAGCACCTTTTCTTCCTCCTTGAAAATCTATAAAATACGGAACCTCGCCTTTTATCATTACGTTTCTGGATTGGCAATCTCTCATCATAAAATACTGATGAGGCTCTTCCAATAACCATTGTGTCAAATGATGAAAATCTTTTTGCAAATTGGTCTCATTAAACAAAACTCGCAAAGGTCTGACGAAATAATATTTAAAAGAATTCAAATCCCAAAACATACTCGTTCTATCAAATTCCTGAACTGGATAACAAATATTAAAATCAAAGTCTTTTGCTCCATCTATTTGCAAATCGATTAATGCTGATAAAGTGTCTTTGTATAAGCTTTCAATTTCTTCTGTAAAAGGTTGTCCTTTCACTAAATCATATAATGCTGTACTCCCTAAGTCTTCTTGTAAATACAATAATCCATCTTCAGAAACACCATAAATTTCTGGAACATTAACTCCTTTCGATTTAAAATGCTGAGCTAAATGTATAAAAATTTCATTTTCTCTTTGATCGTGATTGACTACACCGACAGCTGTATTTAAATCATCAGATAATCTGTAATACGTCCTATCTGAACCAGCTTGAGGTAGTTTTATAATCTCTTTGGGAGATTGATGAAAGAAAGAAGTATATAATTGAGATAAAATGTTAGTATTCATAATAATTGTAAGTGCAATGTTAAAAGTACAAAAGCGTATTGTAAACCATTTAGAAATTAAGATAATTTAGGCAATATATAAAAAGACGTTAGACAGAAAGACCGCAGACAGTAGACCGTTTTGACCATTGTCATTTAACTATTGAAAAATGACGTTCTGACGAAGTGTGGTCACTGAGCCTGTCGAAGTGAAGAATCTCTAGGTATTTATTAAAATTTAAATCTTTAAGATTTTAATTGCTTTTCGTTAAAAAGAACTCATATCTCATCACTTATAATTCATCACTTTTTTAATACTCATCACTCTATTACTGCTTCTGACACAACTCTATCAAAGTGCCTCCTGTAGATTTAGGATGAAAAAAGCACACCAATTTCCCCAAAGCTCCAACATATGGTTTTTCAGTCAATGGCTTGAAACCTTCAGATTTCATTCTTTCCATTTCCTCCACAATATTTTCTACTTCAAAAGCTACATGATGAACTCCAGAACCTTTGGAAGCTAAAAATTTACCAACCGAACTATCGGGAGACGTAGGTTCTAATAATTCAATTTTTGTAGGACCTATCTTGTAAAAAGTAGCAATCAATTTTTGACTTACGATTTCCTCTTTATGGAAAGGCTCTATTCCCAAAATCGCATTAAACATCTGAATTCCTTCTTCTGTATTATTGACTGCAATGCCTATATGATCAATCTGTTTCATCTTACTGCACAAAATACATCGTTTGTGTGTATTTTTAACTAGAACAGTATTTCTTATCATGTCCGAAAATTCTCGATTTATATATTTTGACAATAATGCTACGACTCCTGTACATCCAAAAGTATTAGAAACTATGCTTCCTTACTTCAGCGAAAGCTTTGGTAACGCAGCAAGTATCACTTATGGTTTGGGATTACAAGCAAAACATGCGGTAGATCAAGCCAAAGAAAATGTAGCTCAGATTATCAATTGTATTGAGCAAGAAATTTCTTTTACTTCCGGTGCTACAGAAGCGCTTAACACAACTATTAAAGGAATCTTTTGGCGCTATCACGTTAAAGGAAAGCATTTTGTGACTCTGCCTACAGAACACAAAGCAGTTTTAGATACTTTAAAATGGATAGCAACTCAAGGTGCTGAAATCACTTATCTGAATGTTGATAAAAATGGATTAATTGATTTAGAAGAATTAACTCTTGCAATACGTACAGATACGGTGGCTGTCATTACAATGTTGGCTAATAATGAGACGGGTGTTCTTCAACCCATTCAAGAGATTGCGAAAATTGTCCACGATAAAAATTCAATTTTAATTTGCGATGCAACTCAAGCTGTCGGCAAAATCAAAGTAGATGTTCAAGAATTAGGGATAGATGTCATGGCATTGAGCGCACATAAGTTTTATGGACCAAAAGGTGTTGGAGCTTTATATCTCAGACGTAGAAGTCCTAGAGTCACCATAGACGCATTATTACATGGTGGTGGTCATGAACGCGGCAATAGATCAGGAACTTTGAATGTTCCAGGAATTGTAGGCTTGGGCAAAGCGAGCGAGCTTGTTCCCGAATTCATTAAAGATTATGAGGAAAAAATACTTCCTATTAGGAAATATTTAGAAGAGGAAATTGTCAAAAACAATATCGGTAAAATTATAGCACAAGATGTCAACAGATTACCCAATACTATCAATGTACAACTTTATCACATTAAAGCTGAAACTGTAATTAAATGCATTAAGCACCGCATAGGAATTTCTACCGGTTCAGCTTGTAGCAGTGCTGATCCACAACCTTCTCATGTATTACTTGCAATGGGATTAACTAAAGAACAAGCACATCATACTATTCGTATCAGTCTAGGAATCATGAATACATTAGAAGATGCTCAAGAATTTATGAGTTTACTGAAGAATATTGAGAATTAAAAAGCTCTTACTCTTTATCTTTCAAAGCTAATTTCAACCCTGTAAGATAAGTCAAGCAAGAAGATATTATTAAAGCAGTAAAACCATAGTACTGTATCTTAGTTAATGGTTCTGATTGAAACATGATTATTGAAATGATTATTGTAGGAATTAGCCAAGTCAATAATGGAATAAAATATTTGAATTTCATAAATAGGAGATTGCGCAATGAATGCTTAGTTTAATGTAAATTTTTGATGATTTTAAATTGGATGTACGTTTTCTTCTCCTCTCAATTTATCTAAAAGTTGATTGAGTATTTCTGCTTCTTCGAGTGAAAGTTTCTTATACTTATCTTCTAGACCTGAGAAGTTCAGATCTATTTGAGCTAATAATTCTAATCCGCTTTCAGTGATTAAAATATCAACTTGTCGACGATTGCTTGTATTTAATTCTCTGGAAACATATCCTTTGATACGTAATTTTTCTACTAATCGCGTGGCATTAGACATTTTATCTATCATTCTCTCAGTAATTAAACTAAGCATGACAGGTTGAGGATATTGTCCTCTTAAAATGCGCAATACATTAAACTGTTGCATAGAAATATCATACAGTTTAAAAAACTTGTTATTATTATTTTCTATCCATCCAGCAGTAAACAATATGTTCACCTCTGTTTTTACATAAACAGATTTAAACTCTTTCTGATGAATCTCTTCTCCTATGCTCGACATTAAAAATGATTAATCTTATGCTTTTGTGGTAGGCCCGCCAAATTGAATAGGCATTGTAGGAGCTTCCATATCTTGAATCTCTCCATGAGCTTGTTCAAATTTCCTTACATTATCTGCTAGAGCTCTCATGAATCTTTTAGCATGTTGAGGAGTTATGATGATTCTAGATTTCACCTTTGCCTTAGGAGTTCCCGGAGTCATTCTCACAAAATCCAATATGAATTCTTGATTAGAGTGAGTGATAATAGCTAAATTACTGTATTCTCCCTCTGCTATATCTTCAGGAAGTTCAATATTGATTTGATTATTGTTTGCCTTTTCCATTCTGTTCAATTTCTTACTAATATAAAAAAAAGCGACCTTAATAATTAAGGTCGCTTCAAATAAACTGTTAAATTTAACTAATCTATATCTTGATGTACTTTAGCTGATAAAGCATTCATCTCTTTTTTAGATCCTACTGTAATTTCCTCAAAGTCTCTTACACCAGTTCCTGCAGGGATTCTGTGACCTACGATCACGTTTTCTTTCAATCCTTGCATGAAGTCTCTTGATGCAGAAATAGCTGCGAGGTTCAATACTTTTGTAGTTTCCTGGAAAGATGCTGCTGAAATCCAGCTACCAGTAGACAATGATGATCTTGTAATACCTTGTAACAATGGTCTAGATGTAGCAGGAAGAGCATCTCTAAATCCAACTAGAGTTTTATCATTTCTTTTTAGAATTGAATTCTCTTCTCTAATCTGACGAAGTGTTACAATACTACCCGGTTTCAAAGTTTCTGAATCTCCACCATCAGTAACGACTTTCTTATCATAAATCAAGTCATTCTCTTCGATGAATTCAAACTTATCTACTGAAGTTTTCTCTAAGAATCTAGTATCTCCTGGATCTTCAATGTAAACATCTCTCAACATTTGACGAACAATTGTTTCAATATGCTTATCATTAATTTTCACCCCTTGAAGACGATACACCTCTTGAATTTCATTCACTAAGTACTCTTGCAATGCAAAAGGTCCTTTAATATCTAAAATATCATTTGGAGTAATAGACCCATCAGATAATGGCATACCTGCTTTTACGAAGTCTCCATCTTGAACCAAGATATGTTTGGTCAATGGTACTAAGTATTTTCTGATTGTTCCATCTTTACCTTCTACAGCGATTTCACGGTTACCTCTTTTAATTTTACCAAAAGAAGCTACACCATCAATTTCTGAAACTCTAGCTGGATTAGAAGGGTTACGAGCTTCAAACAACTCTGTAACTCTAGGTAAACCTCCCGTGATATCTCGAACTTTAGATAAAGTACGTGGTAATTTCGCGATAATTTGACCTGGAATTACTTCTTGTCCGTCACCCATAGAGATGTGAGATCCTACTGGAATAGAATAACTATATACTTCTTTTCCATTTGCATCTACAATCAATATAGAAGGAGCTTTTTTCTTATCTCTTGATTCTATAGTAACTTTTTCTCTGTGACCAGTTTGCTCATCAAGCTCTTCACGGAAAGTGATACCTTCTATTACGTTATCGTACTTAGAAGTTCCTTTGTACTCAGAGATGATGACCGCATTATAAGGGTCCCATGAACAGATAATATCACCTTTTTTGACGTTTTGATTATCTTTTACAGACAATATAGCACCATAAGGAATATTGTTATTCATGACTACTTTACCGCTATCCTTATCAATGATTCTAAATTCTCCAGTACGTCCGATGACTACTTTTCTTAGCTCACCATCTTCTCCTTCTTGTTTAGCAGTTTTTACACTGTCAAACTCGATTTTACCGTCAAACTTAGCAATCATTTGAGAACCTGCAGCGATACTTGATGCCGTACCACCTGTGTGGAACGTACGAAGTGTCAACTGTGTACCCGGCTCACCAATAGATTGTGCAGCAATAATACCAACAGCATCACCTAATTCGGCAGTTCTGTTAGTAGCTAAGTTTCTACCATAGCATTTCACACAAACACCTCTTCTTCTCTCACAAGTCAATACTGATCTAATTTCCACTGAGTCAATAGGAGAATCTTCTATTACTTGGGCTACAGCTTCGTTGATCATTTCACCTGACTCAATGATTAATTCATTGGTAATTGGATGAAAAACATCATTTAATGAAGTACGACCTACTATTCTATCGAATAATGGCTCCACTTCTTCTTCATTATCTTTTAATGCAGAAACCATCAAACCTCTTAAAGTACCGCAATCTTCTTCTGCAATCACTACGTCTTGAGCTACGTCTACTAAACGACGAGTCAAATAACCAGCATCTGCAGTTTTCAATGCTGTATCGGCCAAACCTTTACGAGCACCGTGAGTAGATATAAAGTATTCTAAAACGGATAGACCGTCTTTGAAGTTTGATAAGATTGGGTTTTCAATAATCTCACCGCCTGTAGAACCAGATTTACGTGGCTTAGCCATCAATCCTCTGATACCTGCAAGCTGTTTAATTTGTTGTTTAGAACCCCTTGCACCTGAATCTAACATCATATATACAGAGTTGAAACCTTGTTTGTCTGAAGAAATTTCATTCATCAAAGTTTCAGTAATTCTTGTATCTACACGTGTCCAAATATCAATTACCTGATTGTAACGCTCATTGTTAGTGATAAGACCCATGTTATAATTCACGGTCACTTCATCTACTTCTGTTTGTGCACTTTCTAGTAATTCTGGCTTGATTTCAGGAATGATTAAGTCGTCAATGTTGAATGAAAGACCACCCTTGAATGCCCAACGGAAACCAATATCTTTAATATCATCTAAGAATCGAACTGTAGTTGGATTATCTGTAAGAGTTAATACATCTCCAATTACGTTTTTCAAACTTTTCTTAGTCAACAATTGGTTAACGTACCCAACATTCGAAGGAACTACCTCGTTAAATAATATTCTACCAACAGTAGTTTCTAATAATTTATTAACGATAGCACCGTTTTCACGAACATTCACTTTACATTTTACCCAAGCATGTAAGTCTGCTCTTCTCTCGTTATAAGCTATAATTGCTTCTTCTGGAGAATAGAATGAAAGACCTTCACCAGTAATTTTATCACCTTCATTTGATCTTTTGCCTTTAGTCATATAATAAAGACCTAAGATCATGTCTTGAGAAGGAATAGTTACCGGAGTACCATTCTGTGGGTTCAAAATATTATGAGAAGCCAACATCAATAGCTGTGCTTCTAATATAGATGCATTACTCAAAGGAACGTGAACAGCCATTTGGTCACCATCGAAATCCGCGTTAAAGGCAGAACATACTAATGGGTGCAATTGGATGGCTTTTCCTTCAATCATCTTAGGCTGGAAAGCCTGCATAGATAATCTGTGAAGAGTAGGAGCACGGTTTAACATTACCGGATGACCTTTCAACACATTTTCCAAGATATCCCAAATTACTGCTTCTTTTTTGTCTACTAATTTCTTAGCGGATTTCACAGTTTTTACAATACCTCTTTCGATTAATTTTCTGATAATGAATGGTTTGAACAACTCAGCAGCCATATCTTTTGGAAGACCACATTCGTGTAATTTCAATTCAGGACCTACTACAATAACCGAACGACCAGAATAGTCTACACGTTTACCTAATAAGTTCTGACGGAAACGACCTTGTTTACCTTTCAATACATCAGAAAGAGATTTTAATGGACGACCACCTTCAGCTTTTACAGCATTAGTTTTTCTTGAGTTGTCAAATAAAGAGTCGACTGCTTCTTGAAGCATTCTTTTCTCATTTCTCAAGATTACTTCTGGAGCTTTAATTTCAATCAATCTTTTCAGACGATTGTTTCTAATGATCACTCTTCTATACAAGTCATTCAAGTCTGAAGAAGCAAATCTACCTCCATCCAACGGCACTAATGGGCGCAATTCTGGTGGAATAACTGGTAAATATTGTACTACAGTCCATTCTGGCATGTTTTCAGTACGCTTGTTAGCATCTCTGAAAGCTTCTACAACACTCAAACGTTTTAGAGCTTCAGATTTTCTCTGCTGAGAAGTTTCTGTAGACGCCTTATGTCTTAAGTGAGCTGCCAAAGTAGGCAAGTCTAATCTAGCTAATAAATCTTTTACAGCTTCACCACCCATTTTAGCGATGAATTTGTTAGGATCTGTATCTTCTAAATTTTGGTTACCTGCAGGAAGATTTTCCAAAATATCTAAATATTCTTCTTCTGTAAGAAGATCTAGATAAGTATGAGCTTTCACTTCATTTCCTACTTGTACACCTTCAGATAAAACTCCTGCTTGAATTACTACAAAACGCTCATAGTATACAATCGTTTCTAAGTTTTTAGAAGATAATCCTAGAAGGTATCCAATTTTGTTAGGTAATGATTTGAAATACCAAATATGTACTATAGGAACTACTAACTTGATATGACCCATTCTCTCACGGCGAACTTTCTTTTCAGTCACTTCTACACCGCAACGGTCACAAACGATTCCTTTATAACGGATTCTTTTGTATTTACCGCAATAGCATTCGTAATCTTTAGTTGGACCAAAGATACGTTCGCAGAATAGACCCTCCATCTCAGGCTTATATGTCCTGTAGTTGATGGTTTCAGGTTTCTTCACTTCACCATAAGAACGCTCCAAAATACTGTTCGGAGAGGCGAGTTTTATAGTGATTGATTTAAAATCACTTTTTATTTTTATATCCTTTTTAAAAGGCATAAGCGAGATTTTTTACCGTTAAGAATTTATTCGAAGTCAAGATCAAGAGCTAAACCTCTTAATTCATGTACAAGAACGTTAAATGATTCAGGGATGCTTGGTTCTGGCAAATTGTCTCCTTTTACAATAGCTTCATAAGCTTTAGCTCTACCGAAGATATCATCAGATTTCACTGTCAATAACTCTTGCAAAATGTTAGATGCGCCATATGCCTCAAGTGCCCATACTTCCATCTCTCCTAAACGCTGACCACCAAACTGAGCTTTACCTCCTAATGGTTGTTGAGTAATTAGTGAGTACGGACCTATAGAACGTGCGTGCATTTTGTCATCAATCATATGCGATAGTTTCAGCATATAAATAACACCTACAGTTGTTTTTTGATGGAATCTGTCTCCAGTTTCACCGTCAAACAAATAAGTGTGACCAAACTTAGGTAATCCAGCATTAGTGACATAGTTGTCAATTTCTTCTACTGTGGCTCCGTCAAAAATTGGTGTAGCGAAATTCACTCCCAATTCTTTACCTGCCCAGCCTAATACTGTTTCATAAATCTGACCGATATTCATACGAGAAGGTACTCCAAGTGGATTCAATACGATATCTACTGGTTCACCATCTTCAGTATAAGGCATGTCTTCCTCTCTTACGATTCTAGACACAATACCCTTATTACCGTGACGACCTGCCATTTTATCTCCTACTTTAAGCTTACGTTTTTTAGCAACATATACTTTAGCAAGTTTTAAAACACCTGTTGGTAATTCATCTCCTATACTTACATTGAATTTTTCACGCTTGTAACGACCGATTTCCTCATTCGCTTTGATGTTGTAATTATGCAACAAACGTTTAAGAAGATCATTCACTTCAGGGTCTTTCACCCATTCTCTAGCATCTACATCATTGAAATTGATAGACGATAAAACTCTTTCAGAGAATTTAGTTCCTTTAGGAATTACTTCTTCTCCGTATACGTTTTTCACACCTTGAGTAGCTTTTCCACCGATTAAGATCATTAATTTATCCATCAGCACTCTTTTGATTGCGTCAAGAAGTTTAAAATGTTCTTTCTCTAATTTCTCCAGCTCTTCTTTTTCTTTCAGCTTGCTAACTTTATCTTTACGAGCTTTTTGGAATAATCTAGTATTGATTACAATTGCATTAGTACTTGGAGGTGCTTTATAAGAAGCATCTTTTACGTCACCTGCTTTGTCACCAAAGATTGCTCTCAAGAGTTTTTCTTCAGGAGTTGGATCAGATTCACCTTTAGGAGTAATTTTACCAATGATAATATCACCTTCTTTGATATGAGCTCCAACACGGATAATACCGTTTTCGTCTAATTGACGAGTTGCATCTTCACTCACGTTAGGAATATCATTTGTTAATTCCTCTTCTCCTAATTTAGTATCTCTTACGTCTAATTCGTATTCTGTAATGTGAATAGAAGTAAACCAGTCATCTCTAACTACTTTTTCAGAAATCACGATAGCATCCTCAAAGTTGTACCCTTTCCATGGCATAAATGCCACTTTCAAGTTTCTACCTAATGCTAATTCACCGTTTTGGGTAGCATAACCTTCACATAGAATTTGTCCTTTTTGAATGTAATCACCTTTCCTTACAATAGGTCTTAAGTTGATACAAGATCCTTGGTTAGTACGTTTGAATTTCGTTAAGTTATATACTTTAAGATCGTCAGTAAAAGAAACTAATTTCTCATTTTCTGATCTTTCATAACGAACACGAATTTCTACCGCATCTACATATTCTACTATACCAGCTCTTTCAGCATTCACAAGTACCATAGAGTCTTGTGCTACTTTACCTTCAAGACCAGTACCTACAATAGGTGCTTCCGGTCTCATCAGTGGAACTGCTTGACGCTGCATGTTTGATCCCATCAATGCACGGTTAGCATCATCATTTTCCAAGAATGGAATCATTGATGCAGAAACCCCTACAATTTGGTTAGGAGCAACGTCCATATATTCTAATGTGTCTAAAGAAGCCTGCTCATCAGATTCGATGATAGGGAAATCTCCTTGTTGACGACATTTGATTCTTTTTTCTGTGAATTCACCTTTATCGTTAAAAGTAGTATTAGCTTGAGCAATTAATTTATCATCTTCTTCCTCAGCTGTCAAGAACTTTACTCCTGTATTACTAGTATCAATTACGCCTTCCGTAACTCGTCTATATGGAGTTTCGATAAAGCCCATTTTATTGATTTTGGCATGCACACATAGTGTAGATATCAAACCAATATTTGGCCCCTCAGGTGTTTCGATCGTACAAAGACGACCGTAGTGCGAATAGTGAACGTCACGCACCTCGAAACCAGCGCGCTCTCTTGAAAGACCCCCAGGGCCTAAAGCTGAAACTCTTCTCTTGTGAGTGATTTCAGATAAAGGGTTGGTTTGATCTAAGAATTGCGATAATTGGCTAGTTCCAAAAAATGAATTGATAACTGAAGATAAAGTTCTCGCATTGATCAAGTCAATTGGAGTAAATACTTCATTATCTCTCACATTCATACGTTCTCTGATCGTACGAGCCATACGTGCAAGTCCCACGCCGAACTGAGCATAAAGCTGTTCGCCTACTGTTCTTACTCTTCTATTGCTTAAGTGATCGATATCATCAATCTCCGCTTTTTGATTCACTAAGCGGATTAAATATTTTATAATTGCAACGATATCTTCTTTTGTTAAGACTCTATCTTCTTCTGGTATAGTTAACTCGAGCTTACGGTTGATTTTATATCTACCTACTTCCCCAAGATCATATCTTTTATCAGAAAAGAATAATTTCTCAATAATACCTCTTGCTGTATCTTCGTCAGGTGGATCTGAACCTCTTAATTGACGATAGATCGTTTGTAATGCTTCTAACTCAGAGTTAGATTGATCCTTTTGTAGAGTATTGAAGATGATTGAATAATCTTCGTCAGTATTCTCTTTTTGTAAAATAATAGATTTGACACCACTTTCTAAGATGAGAGCTACATAGTCTTCATCTAAATAAGTATCTCTTTCTACTAATATTTCATTTCTTTCGATAGATACTACTTCACCTGTATCTTCATCCACGAAATCTTCATTCCATGTTTTCAATACACGAGCAGCTAGTTTTCTACCTACACATTTTTCCAAGCTCTTTTTAGTAACTTCGATTGTATCAGCTAAATCAAATAACTCAAGTATTTGACGATCAGAATCATAACCAATAGCTCTAAGTAGAGTCGTTACAGGGAACTTTTTCTTTCTATCGATGTATGCATACATGACATTATTGATGTCAGTTGCAAACTCCATCCATGCTCCTTTGAAAGGAATAACTCTTGCAGAGAAAATTTTCGTCCCATTAGGATGATAACTTAATCCGAAAAACACTCCCGGAGAACGATGTAATTGAGAAACGACAACACGTTCTGCACCATTGATGATGAACGTACCCTTATCGGTCATATATGGTATATTACCTAAGAATACATCTTGTACAATAGTTTGAAAGTCTATATGCTCCTCATCATTACAAGATAATCTCATTTTTGCTTTGAGAGGCACACTATAAGTCAAGCCCCTTGCAATACACTCTTCTTCTGAATATCTAGGAGGATCAATAAAATAGTCCAAGAACTCCAACAAGAAGATATTTCTAGTATCTGTTATTGGGAAGTTATCTTGAAATACATTATATAATCCTTCATTCGCACGATTATCAGGAGTAGTTTCTAATTGAAAGAAATCTTGGAATGATTGGATTTGTATGTCCAATAAATTTGGGTAATCAAAGCTCTGTTGAATTTTACTGAAACTGATACGCCCGTTTGCCGCGGTTTTGGTCATAAACAAAGAATGTTGATAGTATTAAATGGTTAAGTGTCTAAGCAAAATAGTATTGCCAGACACTTAACTTATAAGGTTAGACCTTTAAAAAAGGTATAGAATTATTTCAATTCTACAGAAGCACCAGCTTCTTCTAATTTAGCTTTTATAGCTTCAGCATCTTCTTTAGAAGTACCTTCTTTTACTGCTTTAGGAGCTCCGTCCACTAAGTCTTTAGCTTCTTTAAGTCCTAAACCTGTAATTTCTTTTACAACTTTAACTACTGCTAATTTTTGAGCACCAGCTTCTTTAAGAATTACATCAAATGATGATTTTTCTTCAGCAGCAGCAGCGCCTCCTTCTGCAGGAGCAGCAGCAGCTACAGCAGCAGCAGCAGGTTCGATACCGTATTCATCTTTTAAGATTGTAGCAAGCTCATTTACTTCTTTTACAGTAAGGTTTACTAGAGTTTCTGCTAATTGTTTTAAATCTGCCATTTCAGCGTTTTTTTAATTTTGTAGGAATTTGTTATTTTTATAATGATTGCTTGGAAGTAAATTGGACTATGCCGCTCTTTCTTCTAATGTTTTTACCAATCCAGCTATTGTATTGCCGCCTGATTGAAGTGCGGAAATAAGGTTTTTCGCTGGTGATTGTAGAAGGCCGATAATCTCACCAACCAATTCTTCTTTAGATTTAAGAGACGCCAATGTTTTCAATTGATCGTCACCTTCAAAAATTGCGCTATCTATGTAAGCACCTTTAAGAAGAGGTTTTGGATATGATTTACGAAATTGTGTAATCAATTTACCTGGTAGGTTTGCAGTATCTGAAAACATCACTGCAGTAGGTCCCGCTAAGATTCCGTCTAATTGATCAGAATACTTACCAGTTTCTTGAAGAGCTTTCTTAATCAATGTGTTTTTTGCAACTTGGATTTTAACTCCTTGTTTAAAACACTCTCTACGTAGATTATTAACATGCTCAACAGTCAAACCAGATGTATCTGTAAAGTAGAAGAAATCTCCTGAATTGAAAGATTCTACTAAACCTTCTAATATACTTTGTTTATCTGCTTTTTTCATCTTTGATTTTTAATTGTACTAGAATTACAAGCCAGATACTGTTTTGATATCTAATTGGATTGATGGACTCATAGTCGTTGCTAAATAAACACTTTTGAAGTAAATGCCCTTTGCTGCAGATGGTTTCATACGAGACAAAGTAGATAAAACTTCTGTTGCGTTATCCTGAAGTTGCTCAGGTGTAAACTCAACTCGTCCGATGGAAGCATGTATAATACCGAACTTGTCAATTTTGAAAGAAATTTTACCTTTTTTTACTTCAGTTACAGCGTCACCAACGTTATCGGTTACTGTTCCTGATTTTGGGTTTGGCATTAAGTTACGAGGACCTAATACACGACCTAATCTACCAATTTTTGGCATTACGCTTGGTGTAGCGATAATGACATCAATATCTGTCCAACCACTATTGATTTTATCGATATACTCTTCTAAACCAACGTAGTCTGCTCCAGCTGCTTTTGCTTCTGCTTCTTTATCAGCAGGGCAAAGTACAAGGACAGTTTTTGATTTACCAGTACCATGTGGCAAACTAACTGTACCTCTTAAGGCTTGATCAGGTTTACGAGGGTCAACTCCGAGTCTTACGTGTAAGTCAACAGATGAGTTGAATTTAGTAGTGTTGATTTCTTTAACCAACTGAGCTGCTTGTTCTAGTGAGTAAAGTTTCCCTTTCTCAATTTTAGACTCAACAGCACTTCTTCTTTTTGCTACTTTCACCTCTAAAAAAATTTAATAATTAATAATTAGTCTTGCCAAGGAGCATTACCCGTAACAGTAATTCCTATGCTTCTTGCAGAGCCTGCTACCATTTTCATAGCTGCTTCAATTGTAAAGCAGTTTAAATCTGGCATTTTCACTTCTGCAACTTCTTTTACTTGATCCCAAGTAACAGAACCGACTTTGTTTCTGTTTGATTGGTCTGATCCAGTTTTTACATTTGAAAATTCTTTCAACAACGCTGTTGCTGGAGGAGTTTTCACGATAAATGTGAAAGACTTATCTTTGTAAACTGTGATAACCACTGGGCAAATTTTACCCATTTTATCCTGAGTTGCTGCATTGAATTGTTTGCAGAACTCCATAATGTTAACACCTTTAGAACCCAATGCAGGACCGATTGGGGGTGCAGGGTTAGCTTGACCACCCTTCACTTGAAGTTTGATAAACGTTTCGATTTCTTTAGCCATCGCTTATAGTTGTTTTTCGACTTGCATAAAATTCAATTCGACAGGTGTTTTCCTGCCAAATATTTTTACAGTCACTCTTAATTTCTTTTTGTCTTCGAATACTTCTTCTACTGAACCTAAGAAGTCATTAAAAGGACCATCAATAATTTTGACTGATTCCCCTACTAAGAATGGTTCGGAAGCTGAATCACCGGTTTCAGTCATTTCATCCACTTTACCTAAAATCCTATTCACCTCAGATTTTGGGAGTGGAAAAGGATTATCCTTTCCTAAGAAATGGATAACACCAGTTGTTGAATTAATCGTAGAAACGATATCACCACTTAATTTTTTGGGATCCGCTTCTATTAAGATATATCCAGGATAAAGGTTCTTTTCTGTAATTACCTTTTTTCCATTTTTTAATTTGTATACTTTTTCAGTAGGAACAAGAATTTGTGTAATAGCTTCAGACCAATTTGAACGAGATATCTCCA
Organism: Chitinophagales bacterium; assembly: GCA_035515235.1. Lineage (GTDB taxonomy): Bacteria > Bacteroidota > Bacteroidia > Chitinophagales > JADIYW01 > JAMLHH01. The sequence continues at coordinate 34,048 of DATJBS010000069.1, read as the reverse complement.
CTTCAATTTGATCTTTCAGTTTCTTTTCCTTACCACTGATCACCCTAAGGACGTACCATTTTTTTTCTTCAGCCATGAGATGTCCTATTAGTTTATGAGCTTATAAATGAAATCATTGAAAAGAATATTTCCAGACATATCCATTAATCCAATTATCAACGCAATGATGATAGAAGCTATAGCAACTATTACCGCACTTTTTTGTAGCTCTTTCATTGTCGGCCATGTTACTCTATGAACCAACTCATCATATGACTCTCTGAAATATCCTAATATATTATTCATCTTCAAAGTTTTCTATGCACGGGCACAAGGATTCGAACCCTGATCAAAGGTTTTGGAGACCTCTATTCTACCATTGAACTATGCCCGTAAATAAGAATAGTAATGGCTAATGGCACAATAGTCCACTAGCCATTACTGATTTATTCAATTATTATTTAATGATTTCAGTAACCTGACCAGCACCTACTGTTCTACCACCCTCACGGATAGCAAACTTAAGACCTTTCTCAAGAGCAACTGGGTAGATCAACTTAACAGTCAATCTTACGTTATCACCTGGCATAATCATCTCAACTCCTTCTGGCATAGTAATCTCACCAGTAACGTCAGTTGTTCTTAAATAGAACTGTGGACGATATTTGTTAAAGAATGGAGTGTGACGGCCACCTTCTTCTTTTGAAAGAACGTAAACTTCACATTGGAATTCAGTATGAGGAGTGATTGAACCTGGTTTGCAGATTACTTGACCACGTTTGATGCTTTCTTTGTCGATACCACGTAATAAGATACCTACGTTATCACCTGCTTCACCGATATCCAAAATCTTACGGAACATCTCTACACCTGTTACAGTTGAAGTTGTTGGTTTTTCTTGAAGACCAACGATTTCTACTGGATCACCTGTATGGATAATACCTCTTTCGATTCTACCTGTAGCAACAGTACCACGTCCTGTGATAGAGAATACGTCCTCTACTGGCATCAAGAATGGTTTGTCGATTGCTCTTGGTGGAACTGGAATCCATTCGTCAACAGCATTCATTAAGTTAGTGATTGCTTCAACACCTGAATCTTCGTCGTTTAATGCAGAAAGTGCAGAACCTTGGATTACTGGAGTGTTGTCACCATCATAACCGTAGAAGCTTAACAATTCTCTGATTTCCATTTCTACTAGTTCTAATAACTCAGGGTCATCCACTAAATCAACTTTGTTCATGAAAACAACTAACTTAGGAACACCTACCTGACGAGCTAATAAGATGTGCTCACGAGTTTGTGGCATTGGTCCATCAGTAGAAGCTACTACTATAATAGCACCGTCCATCTGAGCAGCACCTGTTACCATGTTTTTTACATAGTCAGCGTGACCTGGACAGTCAACGTGTGCATAGTGACGTGAGTCTGTTTGGTACTCAACGTGTGAAGTATTAATTGTAATACCTCTTTCTTTTTCTTCTGGAGCAGCATCGATAGAATCGTAATCTTTTTTATCAGCCAATCCTCTTTTAGAAAGAGTGTAAGTAATTGCAGCAGTTAAAGTAGTTTTACCGTGGTCAACGTGACCAATAGTACCGATATTTACGTGCGGCTTATCTTTAATAAATTTTTCTTTAGCCATGACAAAATGGTTTAAATATAGTTAGGAATTTAATTCAATTTCTTTCTGACAGAGCCAATGACGGGGATTGAACCCGTGACCTCTTCCTTACCAAGGAAGTGCTCTACCTCTGAGCTACATCGGCTTAGTTTTTTGAGCGGATGACGAGACTCGAACCCGCGACCCTCAGCTTGGAAGGCTGATGCTCTACCAACTGAGCTACATCCGCAATTTTTCCTTTAATAAAATGGTGGGGAGAACAGGATTCGAACCTGTGAAGGTGTAAACCAACAGATTTACAGTCTGTCCTCGTTAGCCACTTGAGTATCTCCCCATTACCACTTTAAATTGAGCCAGCAGACGGACTCGAACCGCCGACCTACTGATTACAAATCAGTAGCTCTACCAACTGAGCTATGCTGGCCTCAACTTTGCATTATATGCAAGAACTTTCGAAATCTAACATCCTCTGTTAAACTTTGAGGACGCAAATTTACTACTAATTTTTACAATACAAAGTAAATTTTGGGAAAAAATTAATTTTTATTTTTGATCTTTTCAAGTTGTCTTCTAAGTGAGTCAATTGCAAGATCTACAGACTCTTCAAAAGCCTTGGCTTTTTCCTTTGCTACTAAGGTATTTCCAGGGATGTTTGTTTTGATAACTACGACTTTATCTTTGACTTGAGTATTCAAATTTTCCATACTCAACACTACGCTTGAATCAATTATTTTATCATAAAGCAATGGTAACTTGTTGATTTTTTTTTCGATGAAACTTAATAATTTTTGATCTGCAGTAAAATGTACTGTTTGAATTTGAACTTTCATAGTCTTAAGCTTTTGGGTGTGAATGTTTAAATATTTCTTTTAGTTGCTCAATAGAGTTGTGAGTATATACTTGTGTAGATGCCAAAGAAGCATGTCCAAGTAATGCCTTAATATCATTGAGCGGAGCGCCTTTATTAGATAAATGCGTAGCGAATGTATGTCTTAATACATGTGGGCTCTTTTGTGTTTTGATTTCAATCTCTTTCAATTTTTGATGAACAATGCGATAAATTAATTCTGGATATGCTTTTTCTCCTCGTACTGTCAATATCACATTTCCTTCTAACACATCGCTAATGTCAAAGTCTTTTTTACAGATTTTTAGATATGATTGTAATAATTTTATGAATTCTTCACTGATTGGAATGAATCGATCTTTTCCTCCTTTTCCTAGCACTCTAATTTGATTCAAGGACATATCAATATCTTTCCATTTGAGCAGAATGAGCTCTTGCCTCCTTATGCCTGTAGCATATAAGATTTCGAATACTATTCTATCTCTAAAAGACACAAAATCCTCTTGATTTGTTTCCAAATTTTCAAAAAGTTTTTGAACAGAAGCTTGTTCTATGTACTTAGGAAGTCGTTGTGGTATTTTTGGGAGCTGAATTCCTTTTGCAGGATTCAAGGTGGTTTTACCTTTTCTCAAAGAGAATTTATAAAAGGTATTGATAGAAGAGAGCTTTCTATGAATAGAAGATGATTTGAGATGATTTTCTACCATATCCACCACCCACAATCTCACGTGTTGGGTTTGGACCAAATAAATATGCTCAATCCCCAAATCATTTAAAAAATTTGAGAATTGAGCTATGTCTTTTAAGTAGGCTTCTACGGTATGATTGGAGAAGCGTTTCTCGTATATTAAATATTCTTTAAAATCTTCTATTACCATTTATATCCATCAACAGGGAAGTATCAAGATAGAAATTATAATTAAGGAATCAAAGATTCTAATCTTCTAATCTTCTGACTTTATCGCGGTAGATTGCTTTCAATGTCTGAGTACGGTTAGTGATAGATGGTTTAGCAAAAGCTTGTCTTCTACGTAGTTCTTTCATTACTCCAGCTTTTTCAAACTTTTTTTTGTACACTCTGAGTGCTTTGTCTAATGAATCTGATTCTCTTGCGTCTATGATGAGCATATTATAAACTTTTTATTTTTAAAAGGAGTGCAAATATACTAATTATTTTATTAAAACGAAAGTTGAGGAAAGAATCTTTAACCTGAGCTCTATATGAAAGCGGTCAATTCTTCTTTTTGCACAAAAGGTAAAGTTGTAAATTTATGTAAAATATTAAAAAATGGATATTTGCTCTTCGAGGTTTGATTAGTGCTCCTACTCTTAAAGCAAAGAATATCTTCAAGCGACTTAATATATATCGCTCTGCTTTTTGCACAAGGGGGTGAAGGGAGGATCATCCTGATGAGGGCATTGCCCGAAGCAGGAAAGCCGGGAAGAACACCCGACCCGAAGGGTTGTGCCCAAAATAAAATATCCCTCGCTGAATGACTTCAAGGAGGGATATGTCTTTTTGATAGTTTTTAATTATTTCAAAATCTGTCTGGCTATCACCATTTTTTGTATTTCTGATGTTCCTTCTCCGATAGTACAAAGTTTAGAATCTCTATAGAATTTCTCTACAGGGAATTCTTTGATATATCCGTATCCCCCGAAAATCTGAACTGCATCATTAGCTGCTCTCACGCAAACTTCTGAAGCATAATATTTAGCAAATGCTGATTCTTTAGTGCAAACTTCACCTCTCATCAACAAATCTGCTGCTTGGAAAGTCAATAATTTAGCGGCTTCTAATTCTGTAGCCATATCTGCCAACTTGAAGGACACTCCTTGAAATTCAGAGATTGGTTTTCCGAACTGTTCTCTTTGTTTAGAGTATTCTAGGGATGCGTCTAATGAGCCTTGTGCAATGCTTAAGCTTAGTGCTGCAATAGAAATTCTACCGCCGTCTAAGATTTTCATCGCTTGAATAAAGCCATCTCCAACATTCCCTAACATATTTTCTGCTGGCACTCTACAATTGTCAAAAATCATTTCTGCTGTTTCTGAACAACGCATGCCGAGTTTGTTTTCTTTCTTGCCTCCTGAGAATCCTGGAGTTCCTCTTTCTACTACGAAAGCGGTCATTCCGTGACTATCTAACAGCTCGCCTGTACGAACAATCACTACTGCTACGTCGCCTGAAATACCGTGCGTAATGAAGTTTTTAGTGCCATTAATGACCCAATGGTCTCCATCTTGCTTGGCCACACATTTCATCCTACCTGCATCTGAACCGGTATTAGGCTCTGTCAAGCCCCAAGCTCCTATCCATTCTGCTGTAGCTAATTTTGGTAGCCATCTTTGTTTTTGCTCTTCGTTACCGAATTTATAAATATGATTAGTACAAAGTGAATTATGAGCAGCAACTGATAAAGTCAATGCGCTGTCTACTCTTCCTATTTCTATAAGAGCGGTGATATATTCGAAATATCCTAAACCTGCCCCTCCATATTCTTCTGGGATTAATATTCCCATCAAACCTAATTCGCCTAAAGCTTTTAGTGTCTCTACAGGGAAATGTTGGGATTCATCCCACTCCATCACGTAAGGTCTGATATTCTTTTCAGCAAAGTCTCTTACGGTTTGGGCAATCATTTTTTGGTTATCGGTATATTCGAAATTCATTATGAAGTGTTTTGCGGTGCGAATTTAATAAATTGTTAGGTAAGGATATAATTTATTGTATATGCTATCGGTCATAACATATAATTTTTTCATTTCTTCTACAGATTCAAATGGTTTTATCTTTTCTCGGTAGTTAATCATCTGATTTGCCAACTTTTCGGAAATGTATGGATGACTTTTAAGATTTTCAAAGTTTTCATTATTGATATCTAATTTTTGAATTTTAGATGGATTTACTTTTAAATTTTTCTTGATAGAAAGATATAAAGAATCTGAAATTCCATAGACTTCTTTGACTTGTTCAGCTTTGGAGAACCCGCCTAATTTAGAACGATATTTTAAAATGCGTTCTGAAAGTACTGGTCCTATTCCTTTTAACTTTGCAAAATCATTTGCTTCAGCTTGATTAATATCTATTGTGATATTTGAATAATCTATTTTGTTGAAGGTAGGTTTAGAATCTTTATAAACCACATTATTCTTAGGATACTTTTTCTGTTGTTTAGCATCTCGTTCTGTTTTAGCAAGTGCTTTTGAGCTATCAATTTGTGCTTTTAATGCTGTCCAATGTTGCTCACTCTGAGCCGCAATTTCCTTCTCGTTTTTCTTACTTAAATAATTGAGAATAGGATTTTTGATAATAGTGATTGTTAGAATCAAAACTACCAATAGGCCTAAACCAAGCCTTTGTTCTCTAGAGAAATACCATGCTTTCCAAAATGGATACCATTTCATGTGATGAAAATAAAAAAGGGTGGCAAATTAATCACCACCCTTGATAAATATTAAAAATTCAAATTAGTTTGCTAACAACAATTTAAAAATTGTTCTTCTATTTTCTGCTCTTCCTTCTACTGTATTATTATCAGCTATTGGGTTTTTAGAACCAAAACCTACTGAAGAAACTCTATCAGCTTCAATGCCTTTAGAGATGATATATTCAGAACAACTATTTGCTCTTTCTAATGATAAATTATCATTGATTGTATCAGTTCCTGTATTATCAGTATGTCCTTCGATGCTAATATTGAAATTAGGATTGTCAGTTAATAAAGCTACAACTCTATCCAAAATTGGATATGATATTGCACTTAATTCTGCTTTGCCAGTTTCAAAATGTACTGACTGAATACCTTTTTGAACATCATCCACTTTAACTTCTTCAAAAGGACAACCTTTATTTTCTATAGGACCTGCGACTTCTGGACATTCGTCTTTATGATCAGGCACACCGTCACCGTCAGTATCTGGACAGCCATTGAATTTAGCAAGACCAGCTACTTCTGGACATTCATCTTTATGATCAGGAATACCATCACCGTCTGTATCAGGACATCCGTTAAACTCAGCAAGGCCGAAAACGTCAGGACATTCATCATCTTTATCAGCAATACCATCACCATCAGTATCAGGACATCCGTTGAATTCCGCTAAACCAGCTTCATCTGGACACTCGTCTAATTCGTCTGGAATACCATCACCATCTGTATCTACTGGTACAAAAAGAACTGCTTCTTCTTCAATAGATTTTTTATTCATTCCTAATGAAACTCCTGCACTCCAGAAAATATTACTTTCATAATATTCTGTGATACCGAAAGAGTAACCTGCTTTAAGATTCAAGCCAACTTTGTCAGCGACTTTAAAACGTACTCCAGCTCCTACAGGTATACCAAAACCGAATTTAACATCACCACCTTTATCATCTAATTGAGCTACTGATGCCATTGCATTTGCAAATACAAAAGGCGCAACAGGAGATTTAGATTTAATTAAATACTGATTTTGGAAATTATACGCTAAACCAGGGCCAGCAAAAGCTAGATATCTATTTACCGTAGATTTTCCATCTGCATCTTGCAAGAAAGAAATAGATGGAGATGCAATGTTTGCAGTAATTCCAAGTCCTGTTTTTGACCATTGTCTAGTCAAACTAAAATCTGGACCAATTGCCATGTTTTCCTTAAAGGAAGAGAACTTATCATTTTTAGGAGAATAGAAATCAAATGCCGAAACATTTAAATCAATTATCCATTTAGTAAACTCTTCTGAGTTAGCTTCTTGAGCTTTTACATTAGTAGTTAGAAATAATCCAACTAAACTTGCTAATAAAAAATATTTCTTCATCTATATAACAATTTATATTTAACACAAAAATACAATATTTTATAGATTTAAAAACACCCTATTTCCAGCTAAATTTGATTCATTTTTAAATTAAGCCTAATTTTGAACTAAAAACAACTTAAAAAAGTTTTTTTTAATAATTTATCTTCATAAAAACTAACTGATGGATATACTACAAGAAATTAATTTAAAGGATATATTAACTATATCTCTGATTCTATTTGCAGTAATAGACATCTTAGGTTCTATTCCAATCATATTGGACCTCAAAGCTAAAGCAGGGCATATTGATGCTCGTCAAACTACTTTAATTTCAGGTCTTATCATGTTTGTGTTTCTATTTGTAGGAAATCAGATTTTAATCATGATTGGATTGGACTTGGCATCTTTCTCAATAGCCGGTGCTTTGGTTATCTTTTTATTAGGCTTAGAAATGGTTCTAAATAGAGACATATTCAAACCGCATAATGACCCAAAGACCTCCACAATAGTTCCTTTGGCATTCCCAGTTATCGCTGGAGCTGGAACATTAACTACTTTACTTTCTCTTCGTTCTGAATATTCACTCATCAATATTATCGTGAGCATTATTATTAACTTGATATTTATTTTTGCGGTAATTCATCTCATTCCAAGAATAGAAAAATTATTAGGAGACGGAGGAATAGAAGTATTAAGAAGAGTATTTGGTATTGTACTATTATCTATAGCTATCAAGTTATTTACAAAAAATATAGGAGTTCTATTTGCATAAAAAAAGGGGCAATTAAGCCCCTTCGTAATTTTTAAATGTGAGATATTATCTTTTCTTATTTCTCTCTAAATCAAATAATAAAGAGGCATAAACCATCCCTCCTACTTTTGGAGAGCCATAAGCTTCGATATGTTTATTATTAGTAACGTTAGATCCACCTACCTGAACTGTAAGGAATTTATCAAACTCGTAAGATGCGTTTAAATCCAAAGTTGCGTATGAAGGGATTTTACCATCACCAAATGGACTTTCCCATCTGAATGATTCTACCCATTTCACGTTGACATTAAATCCAAATCCTTTCACGATTCTTTGACCGCCGATACCAATATTTGCTTTATTACGTGGCGTATTGTATCCTGGCAAAATCGGATCTGTTAAGTCTTTAGTATCTATTTTTGAATAAGTATAGTTAGCATAAGCTGACAGTCCTTTATAGATGTAATAGTTTAGAGCAATTGATGCTCCATAAGTTCTCACTTTTTGGCTTGCATTGACTGAGTATTGGTATGCATCATACTCTCCTAAAAGAACTTGATCCACTCCTGTTTCTTTTCCAGTTTCTCCTGGAACTTTAGGTGATACTAGTCTTACGTCTCCAATGAAGTTAGAGTACTCATTGAAATATCCTGTCAAATCAACAAATATTTTGTTTTTAAAGATTCCACGATATCCTCCTTCTAAAGATCTTACTTGTTCTTGTTTTAATTTTTCAAAAGAAGTCGTTTTTAAAATCGTAGGATCTACTTCTAATGTAGCTTCGTAATGATCTCTAAAGTCGTTAACAGATTCTAAAGTATAGCTCAAAGGCACGCCGTCTAAGTTTCCTTTCAAAGTAATGACTCCTAAGTCCAATAAGATGTACTGATTTTGTAATGTTGGAGATCTAAATGCTGACTGAGCAGAGAATCTAAACACATGATTCTTGTGACTGAAGATTGCTGAAACTCTTGGAGACCACTGTAAGTCAAAGTTCATATGCTTGTCTGCACGAACAGATCCAATCAATTTCAACTTTTCTTTGATGATATCAAAAGTCCCTTGAATGTACCCACCTGTCTCCCAAGTATTTAAATTTTCATAAGTACCATCTGACAATAAAGTATCTCTAAAGATACTACCATAAGATTTTGGCGAGTAATTTCTGTAAGAAGCACCGAAGTTGAAGCTAGCCACCTTTTTAAAATCTAAGTTATATTGACCTTCTACATGTTGAATTTTAGAATTGTCTTTAAATTTAGAACCTTCTTTCAAGTCAGGATTTTGTACTACTTCATTATATACTTCATCAAACTCTGGAGTACCTGGTTTCAAGAAACCTGAAGCATAAGCTGTTTTATATGCGGAGTCTTTAGCCATTTGAACATCTTGAAATCTTGGGCTATCTTTAAATTCGTTTGTTTTAGACTTCAAAATATTGAAATAATCTTCAATATAGTCACCAACAAAATTGACAAATCCTTTTCTTGCTAAACCGATTCCAGTAAATACGATGTCATAAGAGTCTCCTGCTTCTTCAATCGTAGTATATGCTTTCAAGAAGAACTGCTTTCCTTTTAATTCTACTTTATGTTGGTTGAATAAGATGTTATTGATGTTGTATCTATTCGCTCCTTGGTAAATCGCAGAACCTCTACCGAATTTGTATAAATAAGAAAGCTCAATATTAGGTGTGATATTATAATATGCAGCTGCTCCTAATTTCAAACTTTCGGTATTGTTATCAGAAAGCTCACTTTCCATATATCCAGGAGCTTGTACTGTCAATACTCCAGGTAATGCTGAAGGATAAAAGTCTAAATAAGCGTTTAGTTTTCTGAATGTATTAGCTTGCTCTTCATCATCACTGAATTGAAGACCTCTAACAACGTCACTAATTCTTAAGTCAGTTTCAACATTTCCATATCTATTCATTTCAGGATCATTCGCAACCCAATCTTTAGCTCTCATGTAAGACGCAGTAAATTTGTAACCAAACATCTTTCTGCCTTCTCTTTCTTTACCGAATGAATTTGCATAACGAACTTGACCATCAAATAATGCTCTAGAACCTCCTTTTACTTTAACTTGAAGTCCAGGATAATTGAATGGATCTTTTGAAATCATACTGACTACACCTTGGAAGGCATTCGCTCCATAAAGTGCAGAAGCTGCTCCAGAGATCAACTCCACACTTGCAAGGTCGATATCACTTGCTCCTACTAAGTTCCCTATTGGAAAGTTTAAACCTGGAGCTTGATTATCAATTCCATCTACAAACTGAACCATCCTTACTGGCGCAGTCGTATTAAATCCTCTTGTATTGATTACTTGAAACCCTAAAGATGAAGTTGTAATATCTACATCTGCAAGGTTACCCATACTTTGATAAAAACTACCTGATGCAGCGTTTGCAATTTGAGTAGCATTTATTTTTTGAATGGATACAGGAGATTCAATGATACGCTCACTTACTCTAGATCCTGTAACAACTACTTCTTGTCCTATCAATACCGCTTCGGACAATTGGACTTGCTTCAATTCTGAACCGTCTTTTACTAAAATCTCTTGAGAAGTATATCCCACATAAGATATAATCACTGTAACAGGTAATTGTGGAGCATCTATTGAGAAATTACCATCAAAATCTGTAATTACACCCATGTCCGTGTCTTTAATCACGACACTACAACCAATTAAAGGCTCTTTATAGTCTTTGTCGATGATGGTTCCTTTAAGTGTAGTTTTCTGTGCGAAAGCTATTTGTGTATTCAATACACTTATAATTAAACATAGCAGTATTGCTACACTTTTATATTTTAAAAGTTTCATTGATTTCTAAATTGAGTGGTGAGGTTTAAAAAATTGAGATGGCTTTAGTCAATTTGTTTGTAGGTGTATTTTTCTCTTGGATTTCGATAAAATATTGACCTTTAGCAAACTTGGACAAATCCAAATTCAATTGATTATCAAAAGTCTCAGTTTTAACTTGCTGACCTACAGTATTGAATACCGTCGCAACAAATTGTCCTGATTGTGTAGTGTATAATGTCATAATTCCATCTGAAGGGTTCGGATATATCTGAACATCCCAAGTTGGTTTAGACAAATTGTTTTTTACACTAATTACTTTAGAATCACCGTATACTGGCAGGATGATTTGTGAAGGATGCTCTGGTGAGAAAGCTACTCTTTGAATTGCTTTTCTCGGTGTCATCTCTACTCCTTTGTACACATAAGTTTTTCCATCTCCAGGCTGTCTTCTGAAAAATTCACCATCATTGATAGGTAAATTTGGATTGGCTTGGTAACGTGGATTATTACTACTGCTCAATAAGATTTTCACTCTGTGACCTTTACCAAAAGTATAACCAATAGGTAAGAACTGGAAATAGTACTCATAGATTTTACCTGCTTCAATATTGCTATAAGGAGCTTCGTCGTCTTGAATACCATCTGCCAATAATTTTGACCACTCTCTAGCTCTTGCATTCACTACTCCTTCTTGAACGAAGTACTCATCGCCGTTAGGATAAACGTCTACAATTCTAATCATGAAGTCTGTATCTGTAGGATCACCTGTCGCTGCTCCTGCTGGATTAGATTTAGCAAAAAGTCTTGCTTTAGGATATCCTATTATTGAGATAGAATCTTCTAATACACTAGTTTGGAATTTCAATACTCCTTCTCTATCCATAGTGTATGGAGCAAATAAGGGATCAGACAATTTCATTTGACCTTGGCTATCTCTGTCACCTTGAGGTGTTTTTGCAAGCATGTTAGCACCACCTACAGTATAGATAGGATTATCAGGATCGTGTACATAGATTCCGAATCCTTCATCAGTAGCAGGAGCGCTAGTAGATAATCTACCCCCTTCTCTTAAGTAAAAGCTTCTCCAAGCAATATCATCTACAATAGGGAATGTGTCTGCTGAGAACCAATAGTTTCCTACATTTGGATTTTCTGCATCTAAATTTGGATTGGGACCTATTACATAAAATCTAACTGGAGGAACTTCTTTGAAATTCGCCACTTCAATTTTATCTAACTTGTCTGTATTGAATCCTTCAATCAATGGTGGAACTTTTGGCAAGTCTAAGTCAAAAGAAGTTTTGATTTGTTTGAACAATCTTAATTCTACAGGTATTTTTGATAAGCCTTCGGCACCTCCTAAGAAGTTAATCAAGTCTACGTGCTTCATTGTATATTCTTTGGCAGGAAATCTAATTTCAATACCATCGATTACTTTTTGAAATCTTTTTGATTCTGGTAATACTATAGTTGGCTCTCCAACATTATTCAATTCATTATAATTCAATGTATATCTAAACCATCCTAAAAGTTCTGATTTTGCTACGTCAGCAATATTTAAGTCGTCTTCAAAAGAGCTAATATCAATTTTTGTGATATCTGTAACATTTTTTGGATAATCCATATCTCCTGTACTTGTAGAAGCTATAGTCTGATGCGCCCAAGGTCCCATGACGACTTTGATCAAATCTTTATTACCATGAGTTTCGCTTACATTACTTCTTTGAAGATTAAAAGTTTCAATTATTCCATCTACGAAAATATCCCACCAACCACCAACGTGGAATGCTGGAACTTCCATATTAGAATATCTACTGTATTGACCATTTCTGTCACTTTCTCCTGTTGAGTCAACTGGAGCTCTTGTGGCATCCATATCAGCTCTTCCAATTGAATTTGGATAATATCCTGCAGGACCATTATTGTATTTCACTACGCTAAAGTGGTCAATAGCTAAGTTAGCTGCTTCAAATTTATCTTGTGTACCATAGTCGAATGAAGTATGGATATTATTGAACATGTCAAAATCTATATCCATTTTCTCGTCTTCCGTATCAGCTATCTGTCCTCTCAACCATCCACACACTAATAATTCTCTAAACACACCATTTTGGAATCCTGTGCTTTTGAAAAACTCTAATGGACCAACAATAGGGAAAAGAGATTTTAAACCTGGCTTGGTAGGGTCAATTTTATGTGTAGCAGCTGCTTGTAATTGATTGTATGCCAATGCAGATGCACCAAACATACCAATAGAACCATTGTATACTAAGTCTTCAGTATCAGGAATACCATCATTATTGGTATCATACATTCTCTTCAACTTAGTTTTAATGTACTCTACCGTATTGTAACCATCTTCATGCTTGTTAGAGTTCATAGGATGATCCAATGAGGTTTTATCTAACACGTGAGAATATTCTGGGTGATATTCATTTTTGTCCCAGCTATCTGAGTACAAAGGGAAATAAACACCATCTGAGCGATAACGACCTCTCATATCTTGATTCAATCCAACATAACCTAAAAGAGCCATCGCTGAACCTAAAGTAGGATCCTTCTTATTATAAGGCGTTCTACTCATAATCATAGGTAAGCGATATGGATTTGGATTGACTTCACCATTCAGTGAATCATATCTAATATATTGAGTTCCTCTAGGGATAGCCACTAGCTTCAACTTAGTGTTAATCACAGGAATTTCGAACTCAAAAGTCATACTATCCTCAAAGATTGGCAGGAATACATCCGTCCTAAGTATTGTACCGTCAGGCATCTCAAACGGCACCTCTATCCTTTGAGCAAAGTCTGCTAAATCATCTAATGTTCCGTTTCTGACTCGGTCATTAGACATGTTGTAAGAGCCTGGATTGGTAATACTAAAGTCTTGCGCATTTAGTGATAGTACTACCATCAGAAACAACAGCGTGTAAAAGTGTTTCATGTTTTCGTAGAGTTTAAAAATTATATCTGCGAATATTAACAATATTTTTGAAATAATTATATTATTTCTTAACAAAAACGTTAAAATCTTAATGTTTAGACAATAAAAAAGCCAATCCTTGTAAGATTGGCTAAATATGACCTGATTTATTACTATTTATCTAAAAATCTAGAATGACTTGAGAACTTAATAAGTCATCCATATTTTCTCTTCTTCTAATTAATTTGGCTTCTCCATCATGCACTAAAACTTCAGCAGGTCTGTATCTGGAATTATAGTTAGATGACATTGAATATCCGTAAGCTCCTGCATTATGCAGAGCTAAAATATCGCCTTCTTTTACTTCACTCAATTTTCTATCCCAACCAAATGTATCCGTTTCGCAGATATATCCGACAATGGTATAAATTCTATTGGTACCTGAAGGATTTGAAACATTGGTGATGTGGTGATATGCATCATACATCATCGGTCTGATCAAATGGTTTTGACCTGAATCTACACTTGCAAAAACAGTAGAGATAGTTTGTTTAATGACATTAGTTTTGACAAAAAGATATCCCGATTCACTCACTAAAAATTTACCCGGCTCAAACATGAGTTGTAAATCTTTACCATATTCTTTACAAAAGTCATTGAATCGTTTACTGAGTTTTTTACCTAATAATTCAACATCAGTAGTCATATCTTCTGGAGTGTATTTTACTTTAAATCCACTACCTAAATCGATAAATTCTAAATCATTAAACCCTTCAATATTATCCAATAATACATCAGCACCTCTTAAGAATACGTCAACATCTAAAATATCAGAACCTGTATGCATATGCAGACCAGTCACTTTGATATCATACGTCTTAATTACTCTTTGTAAGTGTCTAATTTGATAAACTGAAATACCAAATTTAGAATCTATATGTCCAACAGAAATTTTGCTATTTCCACCTGCCATAATATGTGGATTCAATCTCACACATACAGGGTAAGTATTGCCATATAAATGACCAAATTGTTCTAAAATAGAGATATTGTCAATATTGATCATTACGCCAAAATCAACAGCTTTTTTTATCTCGTCAATATTTACACCGTTGGGCGTATAGATAATATCTTGAGGTTCAAATCCTGCTTTCAAGCCTAATTGTACTTCTTGAATAGATACCGTATCTAAACCAGCACCTAAGCTTTTGATGTATTTCAATATGCTGACATTAGTAAGAGCTTTGCAAGCATACTTGATCTTTATATTAGAATCTTTAAATGCATCTAACAATCTATTGTATTGACGCTCAATAGTTTTGCTGTTATATACATATAGAGGCGTCCCGAATTCTTTGCAAATATCCAAAACTGGCACACCGTCTATAACGTATTGGTTATTTATCAATTCCATTTAAAAAAATTTAGTTGGCAAAGCTACAATTTATATTGTATACTAAATTAATAATTGATGAGATATTCTCCTTGATCATTGACAAAAATTTCTGGAATTTGACTTAAATCATCAAAGTACAACTGAATACTTTTCAACTGTTCCATAAAAAAATTATACTTGAATATTCATCAGTATATTTACCATAAAGTTTTGATCTTACAAATTAAAAGGTAAGATCAAAAGACCAATTATAAATAAAATCAGTATTAATTATCTTTTGTTATTTTTTATAAAAAAAAGAAATATTAAAATTAATTATTTGTTCTAATTCAATTTAACAATGAAATCAATTGAGTATTTGTTAAAAGACATACCACTAGATGATGTTTTTCGAATAAAAGCACACATTCAAGAAGTTAATTTAAAACCTAACGAAATATTTATTTCCAAAGGAGACATCACTAATAAAGCCCGATTTATTCAAGAGGGCTTGGTTAGAGCGTATACCTATGATGATGAGGGCAGAGAGATTACTTTCTTATTAAGGTGGGAAAATCAGTTTTTTAGACCATATGAATCCTTACTAAAACAACCTTCTAAATATTATTTCCAAGCCTTAGAGGTCACAAAAATAATCGAATTGGATTTTCAAATCATTCAAAATTACATAGAAGAACATCCAATATATTCTAAAAAATACAGTGAAGTATTGAAGAGTATTCTTTTTGAGACTTTGGAGCATTTAGAATCCTTCGTTTTGTTATCTCCTGAAAAAAGATATCTAAAAATCATCAATGAAAAGCCAGATATTATCCATCGAGTTCAAGATCGATACCTCGCTAGTTTTTTAGGCATTACTCCCGTTTCTCTAAGTAGGATTAAAAAACGAATTTCTGGTAAAAAACATTAATTATCTTTTGATATTTCCAAACAGGTCCTAGGTCAATAACTTTGGTAGCAGAAGTCTTCATATTTAGAACACGTAAAACTTTGGGATATGTTCAAAAAGCTACTAGTTATTGTGATAACAATATCAATTTCCCCTGTGATGCTATTTGCTAACTGGGTACATCAATCATTTGAATTTGAAGGACACAATCGAGAATATAGAATATACACTCCACCAGACTATTCTCCTGCTAAATCCTATTCATTAGTTATAGGAATACATGGTTTATGGGGCAGCATGTACGATTTTCCCAACGCTGTTTCCGACTTCCAAAAAATTGCAGATACAGCTAATATTATCTTAGTATATCCACAAGGTCTTGACAATCCCGCTCCGTTAGGTACAGGCTGGAATTCAAGTGCTGGCATGTTAGGATTATATCCAAGTGAAAATATAAATGATGTAGGATTTATCAATGCTCTCACAGATTCTATTCAGGCCAACTATCCTATTGTAAAAGAACAAACCTACCTTTTTGGCTTTTCAAATGGTGGCTTTATGGTACAAAAAATTGCATGCGAAGCAAATAACCGATATGCTGCAATAGCATCGATAGCTGGCACAATAGGAAATAAAATAAAAGATTGTAACCCAGAACGAAAAGTACCAATTATACACTTTCACGGAACTGCCGATATAAATGTACATTACTATAATCCTCCAATGGGCAAATCCGTCAGTTCTCTAATGAGGTTATGGTCAGAAAATTACAATTGCTCTGGTAGAGAGATTACAACACTAAATAACATCATGTCAGACGGCTACACAGTCGAACGCTATTTGTACAAGGACTGCGATGAAAGGCTGGAACTTTTCAGAATTAATAATGCCGCTCATATATTGTTAAATAAAGCTCAAAATGACATTAGCTATCCAGAAGAAATGTGGCGCTTTTTTACATATAAAAAAGATACCGCAATCACTGTAAATATACATACTCAACAAGAAAGCAAAATTAATATATATCCAAATCCAACAATGGATATCATAAAAATAGAATTAAAATATATTGAGAAGCATCATCAGCTTAACTTAGGAATTTTCGATTATTCTGGAAAGGAAGTACAATCTATTAAACAAAATGAATCTGGAATATATCAATTCGATTGTACGCAGCTTCCTAATGGAATATATCTAATTATCGCCCAATATGACCAAACATATCTTAGTACTCATTTTATTGTTGCTCGATAAATAAGCATTTAATATATACAAAACGATTTCATTGACAATATCTATCGCTTTTTTATCACTCATATATCTCTTAAAATTATGAAGACATTTAAGTATCGAAATTTATATATCAAGTACATACAATCCGGGCATGGCAAACCTATTATTTTTTTACACAATGGTGGAACTTCTCATGTTATTTGGAAAGACATAATGAATGAACTCTCAAATTCAAACGAGACATTTGCACTTGATCTACTTGGCTACGGATCTTCGTCCAAGCCAGAAAAAGAATACAAACTAGATACTCATGTAAATATCCTATCAGAATTCATCGAACATCATCAACTTGAAAATATAATACTGGTAGGTAATTGCATGGGGAGTGCTATCTCGATTAGATATGCGATGAACAATCAAGAAAAAGTCAAATCACTTGTTTTATTTAATCCTCTTACTGAAAACACATTTACTGCAGGGCAATTAGGTTCTTTCTTACGTTTGAGAAAGGCAGCACCAGAATTTTCCAAAACAATCTATAAAGGTTTAGGTCGACTTCCTCTCAATAAATTAATCAGTAAGCAATCTCTTAAAATGCAATTTGGAGCTATTGGGAGAACTAAGAAATTATACACGGCAGAAAATTTGTGCGCTTGTTTCACTCGAGAAGGTCAGATGAACGCACTCCTATTGACTCTAGATGATTTAGTTAACTATGAAGTATTTGACAAATTCACTCCACTAGAAGACTTCCCTCCAATATTCACAATTTGGGGACTTGAAAATAAAATTTTATCCGCAAAAGCGGGTCAACAACTCAATACGACCTTAAAACCCAAGAGAGAAGAATGGATAGCAGGAGGTGGGCATTTGGTCATGCTTGAGAAGCCTCTTGAAATTGCAGAAGCTATTCGTGAATTTCTAACTTTAACTTAACCCATCCATGAGTTTTCTAAAAGACGATATATTTAACCTCGCGGATATTATTTTTGATACGGCCAAAAAGCACCCTAATCGTATTGCGGTAATTGAACCAAATGGTTTCGAATCAGATGGTAAACGCAAGTATAAAAAACACACTTATGCTCAACTTTCAGCTGATACAGAATCTGTAGCTCCTGGTCTTAGAGAAATGGGTATCATAGAACGTACTCGAGTAGTGTGCATGACTCCTCCAGGATACGAATCCTGTGTAATAGGTCTTGCATTGCAACGTGTAGGTGCAATGACAATATGGATAGACCCAGCGGTTGGATACATTAATGTTGGTAAACGTTTGCGACGTATTCAGCCTGAAGCATTTGTAGGAATTCCTGCGGCTCTTCTTGGCCGAACATTTTTTGGATGGGGTCCTCGATTTCCTAAAAAATCCATTGTTATAGATGGTTTTTTCCCTGGCTCTCGTACTATTAAATCCCTTCGAAGAAAAGAACCTAAAAATCCTCCAAAACCTGATGTCACACCTAATGACCCAGTAACTGTTCTTTATACTACAGGAAGTACAGGCCCTGCAAAGCCGACTTTATATTTACACCGAAATTACTCCCATGTATATCGCATAGCGCATCAAAGCTGGAGGTTTGATCCAGAAATTCCACCCGTAGACATGGCTATATTTCCAGCCTTTTTCTTTATAGCACTTAGTGCTGGAGGTACTGTAGTAGTCCCTCCTATTAAACCAATAGGAGAGTCTCCAGCAAAATCAAATCCTAAAGCACTACTCGAAGTGATTAATGACTGTAATGTACAAACTTGTTTTGCATCTCCTATTTTACTCGAAAACATGGCTAAATATGCTGTCAATAATCATATCAAAACACCAACTCTCAAAAGAATAATCGGAGGAGGTGCACCTATATTCTCAGGTGTAAAAAAAACACTCTTAGAAATGATGGGAGCAGAAGGTCAAGTATTTGCTAACTATGGAGCCACGGAAGCTTTACCCTCTACAGAAATGGGAGCACAAGAAGCCTTAGCTGAGACCTTTCCTCTTACAGATAAAGGTGCTGGTTTATGTGTTGGCCGTCCATTTGATGGAGTAGAAATCCGTATAATACGTATTGTGGATGGCCCAATATCTTCTATTAATCAAACAGAAAAATTACCTAATGGAGAAATAGGAGAAATCCTTGTGCGTGGTCAACATATAAGTCCTGGCTATTATTTAGACCCTCAAAGCGACATCAAAAACAAGGTCCCTGACCCTAAAGGACAATGGCATCGACTTGGCGACACTGGTTACATAGATGAAAAAAATCGTTTATGGACATGTGGTCGTGTAGGTCAACGTGTAAAATCAAAAGAAGGAGAATCTATTTTACCTTTACTTACAGAACCTATTTTCGATTCACATCCACAAGTGAATCGTAGTGGACTAGTTGGAGTTCTTTATAATGGAGTTGAAGTTCCTGTAATCTGTGTTCAACTAAATCAAGCAATGAATGTCTCTGAAAAAGATATTCGCAAAAGCTTGTTAGAAATGGCTGCATCTCATCCATCAACCCAAGCAATCCAACATGTATTATTTGTAGAAAAGCTACCTGTAGACCCTAGACATAATTCTAAAATAGAAAGACCTGAACTCGCTAGATGGGCAAGCAAAAAACTCAAAACACTCACTGATTTTAAAGATGCATCAGTAAAAACTTAGCCTTTAAAATAAAAAAATGAGAGTAATCTATTTTGTTCATTTAATAATTGATGAGATATTCTCCTTGTTCGCTGACAAAAATTTCCGGAATTTGACTTAAATCATCAAAGTACAACTGAATACTTTTGAGTTGTTCCCAAAGAGGTTGAAATTTTGGAAGATTGGAAACGTGTTTCTGATACTTCTGCTCATCCATTAAATCAAAAGGCAAAATCAAAACTGGAATATTTTGTATTAAATTTGTATTCAGATTTTGAATTACCAACCAAAAAACCTCTTCCATCGGCGCATCTTCAATTGGAATACAACCAACAGAAAAGCAATCTCCATGTATGAAAATGTCTCCTCCTGGATCTAATTCATTTTGACTTCTTATACTATCCGCTTGATTGGGATAATTGATTCTTAAAGAAAGATGAAAGTCACTTTCGGGATTGATAGAATCGATTTTGTACCAACCTTCTGGAACTTGTTTGTCTCCTTGTTTTATTTTTGGCCCTAATTTTCCCGGGACAAAACAAATCGGATATTTCTTGATTAATTTCCAATCAGAGGATTCATTTCCCCAAACTTCTAAAATCTTCTCTTCTTTGAAAGCTCTAAAAAAAAGGTGCTTAGGTGGAAAACTCAATCCTTGATCTTTACATAATTCCTCCAATGCAGATTGAGTATTAAGAGCAGCTTGTTGAACTCTAGGAAACTTTATTTTTAACGAATCTATATTTTGAGCTTTGAGTAGACTCATTGAAAGAAAAAATCCTAATAGTGAAAGAAATCTAATGTATGCCATGCATTTTTTTGACTAACATTTTGTTCATCATAATCAATATAATGCCAAATATAATCGGTAGAATAGTGAATATCATAAAAAAGAAGGACAAGGAATATTCGCTCATAATTTTGTCTATTAAACTACCTGACCACCCTGCAAGCCATCCAGCAATAGCACTAGCTAAAAACCAAAATCCGAAAATCATTCCTAATAAATTTTTAGGAGATAATTTACTGACATATGATAATCCAACTGGAGATAAACACAATTCTCCCATAGTATGAAAGAAATATGCTAATATCAACCAAATCATACTGACTGATGCAGTAGCTGCGCCAGAAGGTATAGTCAAACTTCCAAAAGCTAAACTCCCAAATCCTATACCAACTAAAATCAATCCAATAGAAAACTTGATAGGACCTGTTGGGTTATATACTTTCTCAAAAAACTTACTAAATCCAGAAGCGAAGGTGATGATGAAAAAAGAGTTTAAAATTAAAAACCATGAAGCTTGTACTTCAGTTTCAATAGAAAAGAATTCTCTATAAACTTTCCATATCCCTAATACCCATATAATTAAAAAGCTGATTGCCGTAAATATAATTGTCAAAGGGAAGTCTTTGTATATTTTTTTTGCAAGAGATGCCAATACCCATGTAACAATAGCCATAGGGAAAATAGTCAATGCTGCATCTACCCATTTAAATATTAAAGCAGAGTCGCCAGTAAGCGCTCTTTGAGTATAATCTTTTGCAAAAATGGTCATAGAACCACTAGATTGCTCGAATGCCCAAAAGAAGAAAATGCTGAAAATCATTAAGACAGCTATTACAAATAATCTATCTTTTCTTACTTCAGGAGTAATATGATCTTCCAATTCCTCTTCTATCAATTCTTCTTGAGATATTTTATCTCCCATTTTTCCGAATATGCCTTGCCCGAAATAGAATTGTAACATACCAAAAAGCATGAAAATCCCAGCTAAGCCAAATCCATAATGCCAATTGACTTTCTCTCCGATATATCCGCACAGTAGCATCCCTAAGAAAGCTCCTGCATTAATACCCATATAGAATATGGTATAACCTGCATCTTTTTTGTCACTTGTGTCTGGATATAACTGTCCTACCATAGTAGAAATATTGGGCTTGAACATCCCGTTTCCTAATATCATTAAGACCAAACCTAGAAAAAAGAAATTATCGTGAAATAATTCTAGAGCCATACATAAGTGCCCTAAAGTCATCACAAAAGCTCCTATTAAAATTGCTTTTTTATATCCAGTAAATTTATCTGCAATAAATCCCCCCAATAATGGAGTCAAATAAACTAATCCTGAATAATATCCCATGAGTTGCATCGCTGACTCTCTCGACCATTCCCAGCCACCATCAGATAATTTAGTCACTAAGAATAGAACCAATAAAGCTTTCATTCCATAATAACTGAACCTTTCCCACATCTCTGTAAAAAATAGTACGAACAAGCCGACAGGGTGTCCCATCAAAGTTCTTTCTCTAGCGATATTATTTTCCAAACTGAATATTTTAATAAAAATTAAATCAAATCTAAATTAAAAATAGAATTATTCATCCAATTTTATGAATAATGCTAATATGCCTCCGATACATGCCGGAATAATTAAATTGACAAACCACAAGACTAAAGAAGCTGCAACAACTTGAAACATTGCACCACTTGCATGTTCGCTAATAATTTGCAGAGCCACTTGACTTCTTAATGAAACATCAAAAATGGCCATAGTCGGCAATATCCCTTGAATGAAAAACACATTTGGAATGAGTACCAACCCATCCATAAATTTCACACCTGTTCTAAATACCTTGAGCAATAAAAAAAACTGCATGCAATAAATGCCATATCTCCAAGTAGAATAAATCAATAATTTTCTTAAATCTTGTGCACTATATTTTTTTACGATATCTACATACGGAGCCATCTTTTTAAAAATGCTGTACTTTTTAAATAATACTGTTACGATTTCTACATTGAAATAACTGACCCAAAGAAAAGCCGCTAATAATAAATAGAGCAATCCGACAGAAAATACTAAATAGGTATTGATTTGCAAATATTGACTTAAATAAATAATACAAAAGAAACCACCAATAGACATATTGATGACGATTTGACTAAAGCTTCCAATAAGTGTCGAAACAATAGCTGCAATTCTATGATGCTTTAATACCAATACTCTTCCTCCATATTCTCCGAGTCTATTTGGAGTGAATAACGAAAAAGAAATTCCAAACAAAATTCCTACTACAGCTCTTTTAAAAGTGATCTGATCTAATTTATTAACTAAAAATCTCCACTTTATGGCTTCAACTGTCCAATTCAATCCAGTCAAAATCAAGACTATAAAAAACAATCCTCTCCCGTGTATCAGATTAGTTTGCAAAGCACTCAATGCAGACTTCACATCAGCATTTGTAAATACTTGTTTATAAAGTGCGTAACCTAATCCTGCAAAGATGATTAGCTTTATAAAAGGATTTAGGTATTTTCGGAATTCTTTCAAGAAATAGTTTAAATATCAAAAATAGACAAATTCAGCACTGTGGCAAAAAAACAAACAATTATTGGTATTGACCCTGGAACACAAGTTACGGGATATGGTATCATTACTTCAGATGGACAAAAAGCTGAGCTCATTGTTACTGGTTCCATATTCATGGAAAAATATGACGACCACTACGATCGACTAGCTTGTATTTTTGATAGAGTTTTAGAATTGATACAAAATTATAAGCCTGATTGTTTATCTATTGAAGCTCCTTTTTATGCTCAAAATGTCCAATCCATGCTCAAGTTAGGAAGAGCACAAGGCGTAGCTATGGCAGCAGCTTTAACTCATAAAATCCCTGTTTTTGAATATGCTCCAAAATCCATAAAACAAGCTGTCACTGGAAACGGGAATGCCTCCAAAGAGCAAGTTGCTCAAATGCTTCAACATATTTTAAACACGAAAGATTTACCTAAACAATTAGATGCAACAGATGGATTGGCAGCTGCAGTGTGTCATCATTTTAAAGTCAGACATGGAATAGAATCTGTGGGAGGAAGTAAGAAAAACTCTTGGTCTAATTTTGCAAAAAACAATCCTTCTAAAATCGTTAAATAAAAGAAAAAAGATCCATATACTTTCTACATATTGCAGAAAGCACATGAATCTTTTAACTACCTAACTACGGATTTGTCAATTAATTAAAATGCGAACGAATAGCTGATGCTATTTCTTGCATTTCTTCTGCGGGAATTTCTTTGACCTTTGCGAAATTCAAATCATGTATAGAATTGATAGGAGATAAGTGCACATGACAGTGAGGCACCTCCAATCCAATCACAGCCACGCCTATTCTTTCACAAGGAATGCTAGCTTCAATAGCTTTAGCTACTCTCTTGGAGAAAAGCATCAACCCACTCAATGTGGTGTCGTCTAAATCGAAGATATAATCTACTTCTACTTTAGGAACTACTAATACATGACCTTTTTGTAAAGGTCTAATATCTAAAAAAGCAAAGAATTGATCATCTTCAGCTACTTTATAGCTGGGAATCTCGCCTTGGATTATTTTAGAAAAAATACTACTCATCTTTTATTAAATTGAGATATCCAATACTTCAAAAGGAATCACTCCACCTGGAGTAATGACATCTACTTTTTCTCCTCTCTCTTTACCTAAAAGAGCTTTTCCGATAGGTGACTGCACAGAAATTTTCATTTGCTTTAAGTCAGCTTCTTTTTCAGATACTAAAGTATATTCAAACTCTTTTTTCATCTTAATATTTCTCACTTTCACTTTTGAAAGTACAGAAACTTTGGAGGTGTCAATTTGGCTCGGATCTATCACTCTTGATTGCCCAATAGCCTCTTGCAATTTAGAAATTCTTAATTCCAATAGACCTTGAGCTTCTTTAGCAGCATCGTACTCTGCATTCTCAGACAAGTCTCCCTTCTCGCGAGCTTCTCCGATAGCTTGTGATGCCTTGTGACGCTCAACTGAAGTTAATTGATTCAATTCCTCCATCAATTTTTCCAGTCCTTCTTTGGTTACATATACTTTATCTGCCATCTGATGACATTTTTGAATAAAAAAAATGACACGTCCATCTCTGGACGTGCCGTTACCTGTCAAATATACCCACTAATGATTTAAAAAGCAAATCAATTTAGGTCTTCTATCATTTATTAACTTTTGATAGTACGGAATAAAAAAGCTTAAGTTCTAGTCTTTTTTCAATGAAGAAAATTAAATTCGTGAGAGTTTATTTTACTACCAAACTGGACATTTCACAGTCAATCTTCTATTACTTGGTCGTTTTTTATTTTTATAATCTCGCTCTCCTGACCATTTAAATCCCATATAAAATTCTATACCATTCAACCTCTGAGGAATGAGCCATGCAGTCATATTATCTGAACCAGCAAAAAACACTCCCTTTCTTATAAAGAAGCCGGCTCTTGGATATTTATAATCATGTAGAATAACAGGAAATGCGACTTCAAATTTCTCCTTTTCTATTCGCGCTGTGAATGCTATAGTATTACTCTTCTCCAACCCTACGGCCTTCATAGGCACTCTAAATATTGTATGCAGAGATAAATAAAGATTATTGTAGACATTGAGGTCTCCAAAAAGTGACAATGACATGGGCATCCATGCGGAGAATTTGCTTCCGGTAACAGAATGAGTCATATCTCCATCAAAAGCATGATAATTAGATACTGCTCTAAAACTGTCTAAGTCTTTTACATTTGTATAATATTCATCTCTTAATATCGCAGTGTCAATAGTTTTAAAACTATTGACTTCTCCATTAATAAATACTTTCCCAATATCCATGACAGAAACTCCCACCTTCCATTTAGTCGGCTGATCTTCTGACCCTAAAGTATTTACGGCCGTAAAGCCAATATCCATAGTTACTCCATTTCCATGTTTCTTGAGCTTATAAACTGGCTTGTCATTTTCATAATCGTAATAATAGCTACTGGCCCAGTTAAAATCTACGTCAGATCCTTCTGGCAATTTCACACCATTATCAATCTTGATCGTTTCCTTTCTAATATTATTTCTTAAGAAAACAGCGTCCCAAGGCATAATATATTTAGCTGTCACTCCAAAATTATAATCTATTCTACCGGTAGAAGGTAATTGAAGGGCATAATTAATCGCTATTTCTCCGAAGTGCAATAAGCCTACTTTCATAGGGTCTAACCACATTTCTGTAGTAGAGCTATCTTGATAGTAATAATATCCATAATCGTGAGAAATTCTATTAGCATATCCTAAAAACTTATTGGTGAAAGTCAAACCAATGGAGTTGTTTTTGAAGTTCATAATCCCACTCGGAAAATTCACAAAGGCATTGCTATAAAAGTTATAAGTAGCACTTTCTCTTTTTCTATCAAAGTAATTATAGTACAAAGGATTTTCTATAGGCTTTCTATCCATTTGAATAGCAGGATTCGGTCTAAGTTTGGTGATTTTCAAACCTGCTAAGAAGATATTCGATTTTTGTAAATAGATATAGCTAGATTCAAAGGACATTCCAAAAGACAGAAAATTAAGATCTATTTGTTTTGGACCATTGACGTTAATGGCCGGATTAATCGATAAACCGTGAACACCTGCATAATTGCCCAATCGCAACCCAAGAAAATCTTGCGAATACGAACGTACCACAGTTAAAAGAGTGACAGCAATTATTAGTAATATTCTCATTCTTAGTTTAAAACCTATATTCTTCTAAATTATTACTCTATTAGTACAGAATAATATTGGTATGGTTGCCAAGTGGGTAAAAATAATTGATTTTTTGCATTATACTATTTTGTAAAAAGTTTTACTTTAAAATACAAATCATTATCAATCGCTTTATTAGCGAGGTCAGAAAAGAAAGACGAAGACATATATCGAATGTCGTATTGTGTACGGTCTACAGTTATCTCAGCATACACCGATGATTTTCCCCTTGATTCGCTTTTTATTTTGCTCGGGAAGATGATTTCTTTAGTTATTCCTTTGATCGTCAAATCAGCATAAATATTATGTGTCCATCCTTGATTATTATCCTTGAGCAGTATTACTTTATTAATTGTAATATTGGATGTAGGGAATTTCTCTACACTAAAGAAGTCATCATTTTTTAAATGGTTGATTAATCTCAAATTAGAATCTTTGTTTTCAATATCAGTACAAACAATACTGTTCATATCTATTACAAAAGAACCACTACTGATTTCATTATTCACCATTTCAAGATTTCCAGAGAGAAGGCTAACAGTGCCGTGATGGCTTCCTGTAACTTTCTTTCCTGTCCATTCTATTTGACTTTTTGTTAAGTCGATATTGGTATTAGCATGAATAGAAAATACTGTAGCTATTATAAATAAAATAGCAGAAAATGTTTTTTTCATAAATTGTATTGATAATTAGAGACTTACAATTGTACACTAAAGTACTAAAACCTTAATAGATATTTTGGATCTGGGCAATTCGATTGATAAAACTGAACATCTTCATTAGAAGAAACTCCTGGGTAGTCCCCTTCTTTACCTTGTAAATCTTTGATAATTTGAAAATGTAAATGAGCTGGCCAATCTCCATTTTCATTCATAGAACCTAATTCTCCAATTTGTTCTCCTTGCTGAACACTTCTTCCTATTTGCCAATTAGCCATATTGTTTTTAGATAAATGTCCGTACAAAGTATAGAAGACTTCGCCTTCAACTTGGTGTTCTAGTATTAAAGTAGGTCCATAATTTCCAAAACCACTGTTATCAGCGAAGCTGTGAATCTTACCTTCAATTGGGGCAAAAATCGCAGAACCTTCTTCTGCCCAAATGTCTACAGCTAAATGAATACTTCTTTGCTTACCAAATAATGGACTTCTTGCATACCAAGAGCGGTCTTCCATATATCCACCATAAGCATATTTTTTCTTTCTAACTTTTCTCACCTCATCCATATATATCTGAAACAAGGAAGTTTTAGATTGATCTTTCAGATGTAATAATTCTGTTTTGAAATCATCTACTTTTATAGCGAAAGTATTTTCTTTATTAAAAGGTTCACCCATGACTGGCGATACCGAAAGTTGAGTTAATATATGTTCTAATTTCATTTTTTTCAATAGTCTAAACTCAAAAATACGGTTTAGAAGTAAATGTTACTTAATAATCTACATTTAATTACAAGTAATTACATTTGTACCATGAATCAGTTTTATTGGAAAGCATCTTTTATTGATCATCTTACCGACGCAAGATTTTTTAATGCATTAGAAAACGCATGGATGGAGTTCAGTTTTGATGCTTTAGAAGACAGAGCTATAACTATTGAAAAAGCAAAAGCTATTAAAGAATGGCTATACGAACCCCAAATAGTTGCTTCTTTTGGCTCTCATCAATCTCCAGAGGAAATTCATTTTATATTAAGTGAAGTCAAAATTGAATATGCAGCCATTTCTATTAATCACGAATTAGTAAAAGATCAAGATTTTTTAGCAATAGCATTTTTGAAAATAGATCTCTCACAATTAGATGTAATTTTACAATTATCTAAAAGACCATTTGCTTTAATTATTTCCATAAATGATACATTATCAGATTTTGAAATAGAAAAAATTAAAAAACTAGAAAAAAATAGCTTAGTATTTCTTCAATTGCCATATAATTTTGATAATATTAAATCACAATTCAAGCAATTTGATAAAATAGGAATTGAGATTCCAACTCAACCTGAAGAAAGTCCAGGGATTAGTGCTATAGAGCTTTATGATCAATTTATAGAAGCAATAGAAGCCTAAGTCATATTTGAACAAATAAGCCTTTAAATACAGAATAAACCCATCCAATTGTCAATACATTCTATTCGGGAGAAAATCAATCAAGCCCTCCAAGACCCCAACTATGCATTTGTAGCAAAAGGGAGCATCCATACATTAATATCGATGGGGGCAGTATTTTTTCTCAGATTTTTATCTGGTGTAATCATCGCTAGATTTTATGGCCCTGAAGTATCAGGTTGGTTGACCAACTTAATGACGTTTATGGCGGCGTTTATTATTCTTGGAAATTTTGGTATCAAAGACGCTATGCTAAAATTGATTCCTGAATACAAAGAGAAATTCAATCTAAAAACTGCTTGGGAAATTTATAAGAAAAGTATTCATTTGATTTTATTCTTTTGGATAATATCGATGGTTTTGATGTATGCTCTATCAGATTGGCAAACCAAGGCTTGGGGTGTTCCTAATTTAAAAATCTTTTTTCAGGCTTCTGGAGTATTTCTGATTTTTCTTTTGCTTTCTGAATACAATAATTTTGTTCTCCGATCTATCTTAAAAATTCAAACAGCCAATTATAATAACATCGCCACTCTTGCTTCAAGAGTATTAATTATTGGATTTTTAACTTTATTCTTTTTCAACGATTACAATCCATTATATCTACAATTTGCATCAGGATGTTTTATAGCTTGGTTGATTTCTCAAATTTCCATTTACAATCATTTCAATAAGCCTAGTAAGGGTCAAGAAGTCTTGGCTCAAGTGAATTATTCAATGATTTTAGCAGTAGCATTTCCTATGCTATTTACTTATTTAGGATTCTTCATTAATAATTTTGCAGATGCTTACATGTTGCCTTTTTATACTTCTACCGAAATGGTGGGTATCTATAAAACCTGTGCAAATGTAGCCTCAATAGCAGCGATGGCACTTGTGGCCATGAATACTACAATTCAACCTAAAATCAGTCAACTATACCACCAAGGGAAAAATGAAGAAGTGATGAAATTGTGTGTCAAATTCGCACGATTAATTTTTCTGATGAATATTCCAATATTCGCTATGATTATTTTTGGATCCAAACTCATGATTCTTTTCGCTTATGGACCTAAGTTTTTACCAGGCTCTTTGGCTTTAAGTATTTTAGCAATAGGTCAAATCTTCAATGTGGGTTGTGGACCTGTCGCTCAATTATTGAATGTTACAGGATATCACAAACAATTTAGAAACATTTCTTTAATTGGTGCTTTTCTCAATTTAGCACTTATCTTTTACCTCATACCAAAATGGGGAATAGAAGGCGCTGCTATTGGGAATGCTGTCAGCATGGCTGCATGGAATTTGATTGGGACTTTATATATTAAGAAAAAATTTGGTTATTATATAGCTTATCTTCCTTTCGTAAATTTGAATAAAAACTATATTCCTAAAAAATGAGAATAGGTGTCTGGGTTCCAGAGAAATATTTACATAGTGTTCGCATATACTACGAACAGGTCTCTAGAATTTTATGTCAGAAAGGAGTAGAATTTATTCCATTTGGACCAAGCGATGCTCTGCCCGTCGATGTAGATCTTTATTGGGATCCTACATGCACAGGAGGAAAAAATCCAAATAAAAGATTTCTTAAAAGGACACAACCATTAGTAGCCACAGTACATGGTGCCTCTAACTTTGCATTGCCTCATCACTATACTTATAATGGTTGGAAACAACAACTGAAAGGATATTATATCAATGCAAAAAGAAAGTTTTATTGGAAGTCTTTTAGAAAAAATATAGAAGGCATCATCACTGTTTCCAATTTTGCAAAAGCCGAAATTATACAAGAGCTTCAATTAGATGCTGATAAAATCCGTACCATTTATCACGGATACGATTCGAGTTATTTTGTTCCAATAGTTGAGAGAAGCAATGATTATCTATTTCATGTTTCAGTTTTCCAACCAGTTAAAAATATCCCTGTTTTATTAAAAGCTTATCAAAAATTAGAGGAATCCAAAAGATTACCTCTTATTTTATTGATTCCAGGATATCCACATAAAATTGATATTAAGGGAGTCACTCTTCTTAAAAAACCTGTCAGTCAAAAAGAAATTGCACAATATATGCAACATGCAAAAGCATTTATTTTGCCATCTGTGAGAGAAAGTTTTGGGCTTCCTATCATAGAAGCCATGGCTGTAGGAACGCCAGTAATCACTTCATTGGGATCTGCATGTGAAGAAATCACCAAAGGTTATGGAATCTTATGTCAACCCAATAAAGTAGAGGATTGGTCGAAGGCAATTGAGAAAATTTCAAGTGATACGATTTTATGGAATGAATTGCATCGGAAATCTTTACAAAGAGCGCAGGATTTTAGTTGGGAGAAATGTGCTGAACAACATTATTCCTATTTTTACGAATTAATTACAAAAAAATAAATATGTCAAATATTAAACCTTTAAAATATTTCCCAGCATTTGATGGTGTTAGAGGTCTTTTTTGTATTCTCATCATATCCCATCATTGGGTAATGCCTTATTTACAAGGACCTTTTACTTTTATGTGGTGGTTGCTGCAAGTATTTTTTATGCTATCAGCATACTTGATTACGAGAATACTTCTATTTGATAAAACAAGAATGGACTCGAAGGCTTTATTCAAAAGATTTTATACTAGACGGATCTTAAGAATCTTTCCCTTATACTTTTTCTATGTCATTCTCATAGGAGGATTATTGCTATTAGCTGGTACGACAGAACAAGGAGCACTAAACCCAGATGTTATTTATTTTAAACAAAACTGGGGTTATCTATTTACCTATACCTACAATTTTGCAGAAATAGGTAATTATTTTAGAGACATCAACTATATACCTGCTCCATTATTTTCACATTTATGGTCTTTGTCTTTAGAGGAACAATTTTATTTTATCTTTCCTGTTGCCATAGTATTTCTACCTTTTAAATTTCTTAGGAAGTTTGTTATTGCTATTATTATTGGTGCGCCGATAGTTAGGCTTTTAACCTATTATTTTCTAAACGAAATGAACTCTGACCCGAATTGGCTAGGATTAATCTCTGTAAGAAATACCTTTTTTCAATTAGATACTTTAGCGTACGGTATGGCAGTAGCTGTATTTGATACTTCGAAAATCAGGAATTCTGTAAAAATATTTTTAGGAGTTTTCATCTTTTGGATCATTTATACCTTCGTCAGTGCTCATTATATAGTCGAAGCAGGAAGTGCGAAAAATATTCATGCTGCTATTAAGGAATACACCTTTATGACTTATCATATGAACTATGTATTCTACTTCACTTTGACCAATTTTATGTGTGCATTATTGGTCGTAACTGTTGTAAATAATACAGCAATTACGAGACTTTTTACCAATAAGCCAGCAATATTTTTAGGTAGAATATCCTATGGTATTTATGTTTGGCATTATTTCGTTATGCTTTTAGCTGCAGGATTGCTACATCCTATAATGGGAAGTCACGTCAAGTATATAGGAAATTTCTGGGTGGAATTAGGAATGTACCTATTCTATCTTGCACTATTAATTTTAGTAGCACATTTGAGTTATAAATATTTAGAAGTCTATTTCATCAAATTAAAAAGTAAAACTTAGTGCTATGATGAAAGCAATAGTATTAGAGGAAAACGGATTAATATTGAAAGAAGTTGAACTTCCAAAACTTCAAAGCGGTCAAGCAATGATTAAAATCTCTGCAGCTGCTTTAAATAGAAGAGATCAATGGATACGAGAAGGTTTATATCCTAAAATTCAATTGCCAGTAATATTAGGTTCTGATGCATGCGGGACGGTTGTAAAAGTTCAAGACGATATTGATTCACATTGGATAGGTAAAAGGATCGTCATTAATCCAAATATCGATTGGGGTGAAAATAATAAAATTCAAAGTAAAGATTATTTAATCCTTGGAATGCCCACTAATGGTACATTAGCAGAGTACATAGTTGTACCGATAGATAGATTACAGGAGGCTCCAAATCACTTGAATGATGAATCCTCAGCAGCTTTACCATTAGCAGGTCTAACTGCTTATAATGCGCTTATTAATAAAGGAGAACTCAACGCACATAAAAAAGTATTAATATCAGGTGTAGGAGGTGGAGTTGCACAATTTGCATTTCAGTTTTCTTTAGCACTTGGTGCTCCAACTTGGGTGACCTCTAGTAAAGAGGAGGTAATCAATCAATGTATGAAATTTGGTGCTCAAGGTGGCGTCAACTATCAGAACCCTGAAGAAATTAAATCACTATCAAAAAGTATCCAAGGCTTTGATATTATTATAGATGGTGCTGGTGGTGATGGATTGAATACTCTAATGGGATCTTTAGCATCTGGAGGTAAATTAGTTCTTTATGGCGCAACAAAAGGTTTACCTAAAACTTTAAACTTAAGAAATATTTTTGGGAATCAACTTTCACTAATAGGGAATACTATGGGAAGCGATCAAGACTTTGAAAAGATGTTGGAGTTTGTAAATCAACACAAAATCCATCCAATCATCGATAAAATATACCCATTAGAAAAATCGATAGATGCATTCGATAGAATGAAAGATGGTCTTGGTTTTGGGAAAATTGTGATTAAAATAGGTGATTGATGATCTCTTTTTATAAGTATGGTTGGATACATAGTATATTCTTTCAATAATTAATAGATATACGATATGCTTAGAAAGCGTAAAAAAAGAGAATTCAAATAACTTAAACATAACTAACTATACTATGTATTTGGGACTAATATTTGTGTTGTTCATGATTTTTGTATTTATACTACTTACTAATTTGAATATGTATTATTCAGAAAAATTAGATGGAGAGTTAAAAGACAAAAAAGTATCATTTTTTAAATATTTATTTTGTTATGATAAATTTAGTGGAAATACACTTCCCGTTACAGCATTACCTTATCCATGTTTTTCAAACGATTATGATACTCCTGATTTAAAAAGAATTTGTTTATTGAGAAATATATCATCAGCAATCTTAGTATTACATTTTATAGCAATAATTATTATTACAAGTTGCTTTGGTCCTGAACTAATGGATTATTTCAACAAATAGTCAAAATTCTGAGCGGTCTCTAAATGGACAAATGAGGAGAAATAGATTTTATCTTTACCCCAATCTTGGTAAATAAATACAATTTAATCAAGTATTTTTTCTAATTGCAAACATAGGATGACGAGCTGGTTCAGAATAACGAAATAATTAGAGACTCTGAATCAAGTTCAGAGTGACGGTTTGTTTCACAATGACGGAATGCTCCGTCTTAACGGATTTAGTTATCCGTTTGATTAAAGAATCCTTTTGAAATGAATCATAATATACCCTATTGGAAGAAATGTATTCAATTTGGGATATGGCCTTAAACAAGAAAGCCCCTTCATCTTGTGTGATGAAGGGGCTTTATGTATGAGTTGGCGGCGACTTACTCTCCCACCCGCATGGGGCAGTACCATCAGCGCAATGGGGCTTAACTTCTCTGTTCGGAAAGGTAAGAGGTGAACACCCATGCTATAACCGCCATTAGATTTTTTGGCTAATGG